>NZ_JBJNLV010000008.1:0-229550 GCF_052168875.1 Serratia sp. CY38905
CGAGTCGGGGTGTCATACTCAACGTGAGAGGTGTTGATGGTGATACCACGAGCTTTTTCTTCTGGCGCGTTATCGATCTGGTCGAAAGCACGTGCAGAACCGCCGTAGGTTTTAGCCAGAACGGTGGTGATCGCTGCAGTCAGGGTAGTTTTACCGTGGTCAACGTGGCCGATAGTACCAACGTTAACGTGCGGTTTTGTACGTTCAAATTTTTCTTTAGACACGGCTATATTCCTTACTATAGCGCTCTCCCCTTCTGGAGAGAGCACGGGACTTTGGTTTTAACCCTGCGGCTTATTTGCCACGGGCTTCGATTACGGCCTGAGCGACGTTGTTCGGTGCATCATCATACTTCAGGAATTCCATGGTGTATGATGCGCGACCTTTAGTCAGAGAACGCAGCTGAGTTGCGTAGCCGAACATTTCGGACAACGGTACTTCAGCGTGGATCTTAACGCCAGTCACTTCAGATTCCTGACCGCGCAGCATGCCGCGACGACGGCTCAAGTCACCGATAACGTCACCGGTGTTCTCTTCTGGAGTCTCAACTTCAACCTTCATGATAGGCTCAAGCAGAACTGGTTTCGCTTTCTTAAAGCCTTCTTTAAAGGCGATAGACGCGGCCAGTTTAAACGCCAGTTCAGAGGAGTCAACGTCGTGGTAAGAACCGAAGTGCAGACGAATACCCATGTCTACTACCGGGTAACCAGCCAACGGACCAGACTTCAGCTGCTCCTGGATGCCTTTATCAACGGCAGGGATGTATTCGCCAGGAATTACGCCGCCTTTGATGTCGTTGATGAACTCGTAACCTTTCGGGTTAGAGCCCGGCTCCAGTGGGTACATGTCGATCACAACGTGACCGTACTGACCGCGACCACCAGACTGCTTGGCGTGCTTACCTTCAACATCGGTAATCTTCGCGCGAATCGCTTCGCGGTAAGCTACCTGAGGTTTGCCCACGTTAGCTTCAACGTTGAATTCACGCTTCATGCGGTCAACGATGATGTCGAGGTGCAGTTCACCCATACCGGCGATGATGGTCTGGTTAGACTCTTCGTCAGTCCATACGCGGAATGACGGGTCTTCTTTAGCCAGACGGCCCAGAGCCAGACCCATTTTTTCCTGGTCAGCTTTGGTTTTCGGTTCAACGGCGATAGAGATTACCGGCTCAGGGAATTCCATACGCTCCAGGATGATTGGAGAGTCTGGATCACACAGGGTGTCCCCGGTGGTCACGTCTTTCAGACCGATCGCAGCGGCGATGTCGCCTGCGCGAACTTCTTTGATCTCTTCACGCTTGTTGGCGTGCATCTGAACGATACGGCCGAAACGCTCGCGCGCAGACTTAACGGAGTTCAGCACGGTGTCGCCGGAGTTAACAACGCCGGAGTACACGCGGAAGAAGGTCAAGTTACCTACGAACGGGTCGGTAGCGATTTTGAACGCCAGAGCAGAGAACGGCTCGTCATCACTTGCGTGACGCTCAGCCGGAGTGTCTTTACCGTCGTCCAGGATACCGTTGATCGCAGGAACGTCAGTTGGTGCCGGCAGGTATTCGATTACCGCATCCAGCATCGCCTGCACGCCCTTGTTCTTGAACGCAGAACCGCAGGTAACCAGGATGATTTCGTTGTTCAGTACGCGCTGACGCAGAGCAGTTTTGATTTCTTCCTCGGTCAGCTCTTCGCCGCCCAAGTATTTTTCCATCAGCTCTTCGGAAGCTTCCGCAGCGGACTCGATCAGGTTCTGGCGCCATTCTTCAGCCAGATCCATCATGTCAGCCGGGACGTCTTCGTATTCGAAGGTTACGCCTGCGTCTTCTTCGTTCCAGTTGATCGCCTTCATTTTCACCAGGTCGATAACGCCGGTGAATTTGTCTTCTGCGCCGATAGCCAGCTGCAGAGGAACAGGGTTGGCGCCCAGACGAGATTTGATCTGGCCAACAACTTTCAGGAAGTTAGCGCCCATACGGTCCATTTTGTTAACGAACGCGATACGTGGCACTTTGTATTTGTTAGCCTGACGCCATACGGTTTCAGACTGTGGCTGAACACCACCAACAGCACAGTAAACCATTACCGCGCCATCCAGCACACGCATGGAACGTTCTACTTCGATGGTGAAGTCAACGTGCCCTGGGGTGTCGATGATGTTTACGCGATGCGGTTCGAACTGCTTGGCCATACCAGACCAGAAAGCAGTAGTCGCTGCAGAAGTGATGGTAATACCACGCTCCTGCTCCTGTTCCATCCAGTCCATGGTGGCAGCGCCGTCATGAACTTCACCGATTTTGTGGTTTACACCGGTGTAGAACAGAATACGTTCGGTAGTGGTGGTTTTACCGGCGTCGATGTGAGCACTGATACCGATGTTGCGGTAGCGTGCAATGGGTGTTGTACGAGCCATTTGATTCCTCTATTCCTAGGGCGTTCAAGTTCAGTTAACCCAAGCGGGCCGATTTGACGCGCCCGCTTGGTTAGCATGACTACAGCCGGGTGATTACCAGCGGTAGTGGGCGAACGCCTTGTTGGCTTCGGCCATACGGTGAACGTCTTCACGCTTCTTAACAGCAGAACCTTTGTTCTCTGCTGCGTCAGACAGCTCGTTCGCCAGGCGCAGAGCCATGGATTTATCACCGCGTTTACGTGCAGCATCAACGATCCAACGCATTGCCAGAGCATTACGACGAACCGGGCGGACTTCAACTGGTACCTGATAAGTAGAACCGCCAACGCGACGCGACTTAACTTCTACAGTCGGGCGAACGTTGTCGAGAGCGACTTCGAAAGCTTCCAGGTGATCTTTACCAGAACGCTGAGCCAGGGTCTCCAGCGCGGTATAGACGATTGCTTCTGCAGTAGATTTTTTACCGTCTACCATCAGGATATTTACAAATTTGGCCAGCAGCTCAGATCCGAACTTAGGATCTGGCAGGATTTTACGTTGGCCGATTACGCGACGACGTGGCATGGAAATACTCCGTTGTTAATTCAGGATTGTCCAAAACTCTACGAGTTTATTTTGACATTAAAGTTAAAACGTTTGGCCTTACTTAACGGAGAACCATTAAGCCTTTGGCTTCTTCACGCCGTACTTTGAACGAGCTTGCTTACGGTCTTTAACACCGGAGCAGTCAAGTGCACCACGGACGGTGTGGTAACGCACACCTGGCAGGTCTTTTACACGACCGCCACGGATCAGGATTACGGAGTGTTCCTGCAGGTTGTGGCCTTCGCCACCGATGTAGGAAGTCACTTCGAAACCGTTGGTCAAACGCACACGGCAAACTTTACGCAGTGCGGAGTTTGGTTTTTTCGGGGTAGTGGTGTATACGCGGGTGCATACGCCACGTTTCTGCGGGCAGGCTTCCAGCGCTGGAACGTTGCTTTTAGCAGCCTTCACAGAGCGTGGTTTGCGAACCAGCTGGTTAATTGTTGCCATTAAAAAAGCTCCTGGTTTTTGCTTCGTACTAGCTTCGTAAACATGTGATAAATCCCCTCGTATGCACTATTGGCAAAGTACGAGGACGCAGAATTTTAGGGCTGACCAGTATGGGTGTCAAGAAATATACAACATCACTCTCATTACCAGGCCATTTGGCTGCGGTGTTGTTCGGTTAATTCAACGAAGTGATTATAGCCGACGACAGTGATTTTGTGCGAAAAATGACCAACCAATCCCCGGGCTTCCAGGTCGTCCTGCAGCGCATAAAGGGATATGGGGGCGGCGAGCAGCGATTCAAGATGGGCGCTGCCGGCAAGGCCGGCAAGCACGCCGTCCTGCAGCAGCAGCAGCGCGTCACCCTCCGCCGTCAGGCGCAGCAGCGCAGGCAAGTCACATTGGTTTGGCGAGTGGCTCAGGGTATACAGCATCAGAGGATCCTAAAACGTCATCACGGCGTCGTAGCCGGCCAGTTCGCGGCGCAGTTCGTCCGGTGCCAGCACCTCGGCATCCAGCACCCAATCGGTCACCTGGCTCAGGCCACGCTCCTGCAGCGAAGCCTGGCACAGATAGCACCGCTCCACGTCATACAGCGGCAGCACGCCGAAGGTGGCGATGTAATTGCGCGCCAAAATCTTTTCCGGTTGCTGGCCTGGCAACAGCTGCAATACGCCGTCGCCGACAAAAAACACCCCCAAATCTTCACTGAGCGCCGACGTGGCGAGCAGCGCATCCAGCCCTTCCCTGCCGCCGGCGCCGCCGTGCGGCCCGTGGGTGAAAACAAAAGCGACTCGTTTCATCATATCCTCAGAACTGCACCAGACGGTCGCAACTCAGCGACGCTTCGGCCAGGGAACCCAGCCCGCTCAGGGTAAAGCCAGGCTGCAGGTTGGCGCTTGCCAGCCCCTGTTGCGCCGCCTCCTTCTCGTCGGTGACCCCACGGCGCAACGCGGCGGCTACGCAGACGTTGAGCGCTACGCCGTGTTGCTGCGCCAGTTGCGTCCAACCGCGCACCAGGTCGAACTCGTCGCTGGCGGGCGCGGTCAGCTGGTTGGCGTTCAGCACGCCCTCACGGTAGAAAAAGACGCTGGAAAGCCGGTGCCCTTTCGCCAACAAAGCCTGAGCGAACTGATAGGCGCTGCTGGCCTGCTGCGTGCCGTAAGCCGGGCCGGTGACCAATAGGCAATAATCGAGCATCAACGGTCGCTTCCCAACAGATCGCCGCTCTTGAACTGGCGGATGTACAGATACACGGTGTGTTTGGAGATGTTCAGGCGATCCGCCACCTGGTTGATCGCATCCTTGATGTCGAAGATGCCTTTCTCATAGAGGTTGAGCACCACTTGGCGGTTCTTGGCGTTATTGGACACCGAGCGGTCGGCGTTCACCTCTTCGATGGTGAACTCCAGCGTCTGCGCCACCAGATCGTCGACGGAAGACGCAAAATTCACCGACGACGGCACGTCCTGCGTGGCCGGCGGCATAAAGGTCTGCATGATCTGCGAAAACGGTACATCGAGGTTCATGTTGATGCACAGCAAGCCGATCACCCGCTGCTCGCGATTGCGAATGGCGATGGTCACCGACTTCATCAACACGCCGCTCTTGGCGCGGGTAAAGTAGGCTTTCGACACGCTGCTGTCGTCGCCGGCCATGTCGTGCAGCATGCGCAGCGCCAGATCGGTGATCGGCGAGCCGATTTTACGCCCGGTATGTTCACCGTTGGCGATGCGTACCGCTGAGCTGTTCAGGTCTTCCAGCGCGTGCAGTACGATCTCGCAGTGGCCGCCGATCAACATCGCCAGCCCGTCGACCACCGCTTCATAGGATTTCAGGATTTCATGATCCGTTTGAGTAAACGGACGTTCATTCAGCAAATCAAGTTCGCTGGCTTCGCTGGATAAAAGCGAATTCGACATCGAAGATACCACCCTCATAGATCGCCTGTGCCAGGGGGCGCAGCTAAAACCGCTCGAACCGGATCGCTGCCGTCATCGGCACGCCGCAGCGCGGCCGGCTGAGAGCGCCATCAAACGGCACGATGACATCCGCGGGCGAGGCGGCCGGGAACAATTTTAGGTACACGCCCTAAGGGGCAGACGCATGACTGATAAGTCAGAATTATTAGTCTAGCAAAGCGGCCGGAGCAAAGTCCTTGCGTTTGCGCGTGGTATTGACGTTAAGCCCGATGCCCGGCAGGCGTCAAGCGTTCAATGGAGAGAGAGGCGGCGGCTGCCGAAATGAAAACCGCCGCGGAGGGCATCCGCGGCGGTGGCAAACAAAGCGGCGATGTTATTTCGCTTTGGCGTCTGCTTTCGCGTCCGCCGGTTTTTCGGCTTTAGCGTCGGCTTTCGGCGCCGCTTTCACGTCCAGCAGCTCAACGTCGAAGACCAGCGTGGAGTTAGCCGGGATGCCCGGAACGCCGGTTTTGCCGTAGGCCAGCGCCGGTGGGATCACCAGCTTGATTTTGCCGCCTTTCTTGATGTGCTTCAGGCCTTCGGTCCAGCCTGGGATCACGCCGTCCAGACGGAACGACAGCGGCTCGCCGCGGGTGTAGGAGTTATCGAACTCGGTACCGTCGGTCAGGGTGCCTTTGTAGTTCACCACCACGGTGTCGCTGTCTTTCGGCGCTTCACCCGCGCCCGGCTTCTCTACCTGGTACAGCAGGCCGGATTCGGTTTTCTTCACGCCTTTTTCTTTAGCGAAGCTATCGCGGTACTTGGCGCCTTTGGTTTCGTTATCCTTGGCGTCCTGCTCCATCTTCGCCTGAGCGGAAGCCTTCACGCGCGCTTCGAAGCCCTGCAGGGTCTTCTCGATGTCGGCGTCGTTCAGTTTGCTCTTGTTGGCGAACGCGTCCTGAACGCCGGCAATCAGCTGATCTTTGTCCAGCTTGATGCCCAGCTTCTCTTGCTCTTTCAGAGAGTTGTCCATGTAACGGCCGAGAGAGGCGCCCAGTGCGTAGGCCGCTTGCTCGTCGTCGTTTTTGAACTTGCCGGTGCTCGGTGCTGCTGCCGCGTCCGCTGGTTTAGCGGCTTCTGCCGGTTTGGCGGCATCGGCTGCCATGACCTGGGTCGCATTCAGAGCAAAAGCCATGGTGGTTGCCAGAAGCGTGACTTTAAACAAAGATTTCATCCATTTCTCCAGTGTCTGAAGCAATGCCCCAAACAATCATTAGGTAAGATAACCGGGCTACTATAGCTGCCTGAAACAAAACAAAACAGTCGCACAGGTAACCAATCGAGTCAAAGTGTGACTCCCGCTTTGCCAAGAAGTTTCCCCCTGCGTGCTACTCCCATGATAAATCAGATTTTTCTTGCGGAATATTCGGCCAGGCTCGCAAAAAACGGCAGATCGAGCGTGCAACTTTTCAGCACTTTACACTGCCGATCGCAACGTTGCGCGCCGTCTGGAGAAATAGCGCGAGCAAACCCGGCGCCAGCTGTTACCATAGCGCCGAATCAGGATTTTATCGCGTCAGAGGTAGCCTCATGCACAACGCCGACACTCAACGCCTGCTACAGCGGCTTGAAGAACTGGAGAGCCGTCAGGCCTTCCAAGAGCTCACCATCGAAGAGCTCAACCAGACCGTCATCCAGCATCAAATGGAAATGCTGAAGATGCGCGAACATCTGCGCATGTTGACCGACAAGCTGCGCTCGACCCAAACCTCAATGATCGCCTCGCAGTCGGAAGAAACCCCTCCGCCGCACTATTGAGGGCTCACCATGCGGTTATTTCAGGCGTGCCAACCCTTCGACGGCACGCTCGAGATACCGGCGCGGGCACCCCAGGTTGATGCGGATAAAACCGCGCCCCTGCGGGCCGAAACCGCTGCCCATCGACGGCGCCAGCTTCGCCACCGCCACCAGCGCCTGCTGCAAGTCTGTATCGCTCAAACCCAGCGAGCGGCAATCCAGCCAGGCGAGATAGGTCCCTTCAGCCTGGGTCATCGCGCACCAGGGCGCGGCGGCCGCCAGCGCCTGCTCAAACCAACGCCGATTCTCCGCCAGGTAGTCGAGCAGCTCATCAAGCCAGGCAGCGCCCCGTTGATAGGCCGCGGTCGCCGCCGTCATCGACAGCGCGTTGAATACATCCAGCCCGTGGGCGTTCAGCCGATCGACAAACGCCTGCCGAAGCCGGGCGTTGGGGATCAGGAAATTCGAAATGCGCAGCGAGGAGAGGCCGAACGTTTTGCTGGCGGACGTCGCCGCAATCACCCGCTCGCGATATTCCTCGCCCAGATGCAACACCGACGTAAACGTCTCGCCGGGCAGCAGCAGGTCAGCCCAAATTTCATCGGAGATCACCGTGACGTCATGGGCGTGGCAGAGCGCCATGAGCCGCTCCAGTTCATCGCGGCGCCAGCAACGGCCGGTTGGATTGTGCGGGTTGCACAGCAACAACAGCGGCGGTTTACGCTGCGCCAGGCAGGCGGCCAGCTGGTCGAAATCGATCCGGTATCCCTGCGGGGTTTCCCGCAGCGGGTTTTCAATCACCTCTCTGCCGTTCATGGTGACTATCTTGGCGAACGAGCCATAATACGGCCCCTGCACCACCACCCCGTCCCCCGGCTTGCTGAGCAGTTGGATCAGCATCGCCAGCCCCGGCACCACCCCTTCAATCGACGTGAACCACTCGCGCCGCAGCGGCAAGCCGTGCCGCTTGGCAAACCAGTCGATCGCTGCCTCATAGTAAGCGTCGTCGCGTTCGCTGTAGCCAAAGACGCCGTGGTCCACCCGCTGATGCAGCGCCTGCTGCACCTCTGGCGGGCACGGAAAGTCGAAATCGGACACCCACATCGGCAACAGTTCGCTGCCGTCCAGTTGCAGATAGCGGTCGATGAAGTCCCACTTCACGGAGCCGGTGTTGTGGCGATCGATGATGGCGTTGAAATGACTCGTCATGTCAGGCTTCCTTACGCTGCAAGTCGTTCTGAGGTTGGAGTTTGGCGATACCGAAGCCGGTGAACCCATAAATCAGGGCGAACACCACCGCGGCATAACATTGGATCGCCCACGGCAGCAGATCGAGGGTGCTGACCCCCAGCGTGGTGGCCATGTAAATGCCGGCGGCCGTCCACGGGATCAGCGGTTCGATGACGGTGCCCGCATCTTCGACGGTGCGCGACAGATTTTTGTTGTCCAGCCCCATGCGTCGATAGGCCCCTTTGAACAGCTCCGCCGGGATCAGCAGCGCCAGCTTGCCGTCGCTGGTCGCGCCGGTCACCAGGATAGTGGTGGCAACGGTGGCGGCGATCAGCTGGCCGGTGGTGTGCACCACGTTCAGCAGCCGGCTGATGATCACCGTCAGCGCGCCGGTCAGCGTCAGAGCGCCGGCGAAGGAAAAGGCGCAGAACACCAGCAGGATCGTACTCATCATCGAGAACATGCCACCGCGGTTCAGCAGGCGCGGCACATCGGCGACGATCCCTTCGACGTTATGGCCCTGAGCGGCGAACATCGACAGATTGAAACCGTCCATCAACGCATTCAGCCCCTGCTGCAGGCTAAAGCCCTGCAGCGCGACACCGATGGCGATCGCCAGCGCGCAGGCAGCCAGCATGACGGGGATCACCGGCCGTTTGGTCACCGCGCCCCACAGCACCAGCACCGGCGGCAGGATCAGCAGCAGATTGAAGTGGTACAGCTCCTCGAGCGCGCCGACGATTTCGGTCACTTTTTCCGGCGTTGCCACGCTGCCCACCGCACCGGTGTGGCCGGCGATCAGGTACACCACGGCGGCCAGGATGAAGCTCGGCAGCGTCGTGTACATCAGATGCTGGATATGGCTGTAGAGATCGGTATCCGCGACGATGGCCGCGAAGTTGGTCGAATCGGACAACGGCGAAATTTTGTCGCCGAAGTAAGCGCCGGACACCACCGCCCCGGCCGCGGCGGCCAGCGGCACGTCCAGACCGGCGGCCACGCCCATCAGCGCCACGCCCACGGTGCCGGCCGCTCCCCAGGAAGTGCCGGTGCACACCGAGATCACGCTGGTGATGAAGAATGCGGCGATCAGAATGTATTGCGGGCTGATCAGCTTCAGCCCCCAGTACACCATGTAAGGGATTGTGCCGCTGATCATCCAGGTGCCGATCAGGCCGCCCACGCAGATCAGGATCAGGATAACCGGCATCGCCTTCGCCAGTTTGGCCACGATGGCCTCGATGATGTCGTCCCAGCGGTAGCCTTGCCACCAGGCCAACGCGGCGGCGATGGCGGCGGAAACCAGCAGCAGCGGTTCAATGCGCAGGCCAAACTGACCATAGCCGATGATGAGCAGCAACAGCATGGCCACAATCGGCAGCGTCGCCAACCCAAGGTTGAGCGTTTTCTTATTATCCATATACGGCTCCTGTTGAAGATGGGGTACTGCAACAGCGTAATGGCTTCGATAATCGGAGGATGTGAGCGCAGGCAATCGGCCATGTAATCGGTTTCATGAGGTAGCGTTGTGTGAGCCGTCTCTCATTCGCCGCGCTTGCTTTGCGCATGCGCCTCACCGTCGGTTACGGAGTCTCGCAGGATAAGTTCGGCCGAAAAGCGGTTGTTCTGCGGCGCAACGTCGCTGCCGCTGTGGATCTGCAGCGCCAGGCGCGCGGCGCGTCGGGCCATTTTCTCGATCGGGTAATGCACGGTGGTCAACGAAGGATGGAGATATTTCGCCAGGGCAATGTCATCAAAGCCGACGATCGACAGCGCCTCGGGCAACTGAACTTGCCGTTGATGGCAGGTGCGCATCATGCCGGCGGCCATCACGTCGTTGAACGTCACTGCGGCGGTGAAGCGTTGGTCGCTGGCCAGAACGCGCTCGGCCGCCAGTTCGCCCCCTCGCTCGTTGAAGGGCACGCTGATGATCCAGCTGCCGGGCACCTCAATGCCGGCGGCGGCCATGGCCTGGCGGTAACCCGCTAGCCGCTGCGCGCGATCGTCGATCGGCAGATCCGCCGTCACGCAGGCAATTCTTCGATGCCCCTGGCGTATGAGCAGCTCGGTCGCCGTCTGCGCCGCATTGGCGTTGTCGAGCCAGATGCAACGGTTGGCGATGGCGGGCAGATAACGATTGATCAGCACCAGCGCGGGCGTATGGGCGGCGTAGCGCAGCAGCGCCTCCTCCCCCATGCGCGTGACGTGCGCCACGATGGCTTCACATCCCTGATTGATGAGAAAATCGAGGCCGCTTTTTTCCAGCTCGGCCTGATGCCCGCCGCTGCACAACATCAAACGCACGCCGGCCTGCCGCGTGATGTCTTCCACGCCCCGCGCCAGACGCGAGAAAAACGGATCGTCAAGATTGCCGGTCAGCAACCCCAGCATATTGCCGCTTCTTTTCGCCAGCGCCAGCGCGGCGGCGTTGCGGTGGTAGTTAAACTCGCGCATCGCTTTCTCGACGCGTTCGCGGGTCACCGGTTCAACGTAGGCGGTATTATTGATCACCCGGCTGACGGTGGCCGTGGAAACGCCGGCGCGCCGCGCCACGTCTTTCATGGTGGCCATGGCATGTCCTGTTGTGCCGTTCGGCGCCCGGTGCGCCGCGCATAAAAAAGGGCAGCCGATGGCCGCCCTCTTGTCTCGTCACTGCGATCTGCTTAGTGGCAGCCGCAGCCGCCGTTACCGCAACCGCCTTTACCGTGGTCGTGACCATGGTCGTGATCGTGGCTGTGGCCGTGACCGCCGCAGCAGCCGTCACCGTGTTCGTGGTGATGGTCGTGCTCGCCGTGTACGTGACCGTGCGCCAGTTCTTCTGCGGTCGCTTCGCGGATCGCGACAACTTCCACGTTGAAGTTCAGGTTTTGGCCGGCCAGCATGTGGTTGCCGTCAACCACCACGTGGTCGCCGTCAACTTCGGTGATTTCAACCGGTACCGGGCCCTGATCGGTGTCAGCCAGGAAACGCATGCCGACCTGCAGTTCGTCAACGCCCATGAAGACGTCTTTCGGTACGCGCTGCACCAGGTTTTCGTCGTAGTTGCCGTACGCGTCGTTCGCGCCGACGTGAACGTCAAAACGATCGCCAACGTCGTGGCCTTCGAGTGCTTTTTCCAGACCTGCGATCAGAGAACCATGCCCGTGCAGATAGTCCAGCGGTGCGCTCACCGGAGACTCATCAACCAAAACACCGTCTTCTGTACGTACTTGGTAAGCCAGGCTGACCACCAAGTCTTTTGCTACTTTCATGATATCTCCTACCGTTGGCTACTAGGACGCACACCGTTATCGGGATGCGCGCCTTTTCCGGACAGATTGTAACGGAAATCTGCCTCGCTGTACCCTCCGGGATAAAAAAACGCTACTTCGGCTGGAAAATGCCGATCACCTGCTCTTGCGGGCGAACGTGTTTTTCCACCTGTTGTTCGGTCTGGCGCTGATGGTGGCCGCACTTGACGCACTCCACCACCTCCACCTGATCCTCCCGCCATACCGCCAGCGTATCCATGGCGCTGCAGCTCGGGCACACCGCCCCGGCGATAAATCTCTTACGTGTTGCAGACATCGTTATGCTCCCGCTTATTCGTATTCGTCCCAGCCGTCGAACTGGCGACTTTCTTTTTGCATTTCGCGATGGAACAGCTCTTCCAGCTCGCGCCGCGCCTCTTTCACGCGGGAAATTTGCGCCACGTCGCCCTGATGCGGCGGCATCAGTTCACGCAGCATGCGCATATCCAGGCGGCGGAAATGCTGCTGGGCGCGGAAAGCCTGATGCGGATGCATGCCCAACTCCATCAGCGCTTTGCGCCCCAGTTCCAGCGCGCTGGAGAAGGTCTCGCGGCTGAACTGCTTCACGCCCGCCTGCAGCAACTCATGCGCCTCCACGCGGCCGCGCGCCCGCGCCAGAATGCTCAGATTCGGGAAGTGCTGCTGGCACAGCCGCACGATCTCCATGGTGTCTTCCGGCTCATTGCAGGTGATCACGATCGACTTGGCCTTCTCGGCGCCCGCCGCGCGCAGCAGCTCCAGCTCGGTGGCGTCGCCGTAATAAACCTGGTAACCGTAACGCCGCAGCACGCCGACGGCGCTGACATCGCGCTCCAGTACGGTAATGCGCATTTTGTTGGCCATCAACAGGCGGCCGATCACCTGGCCGAAACGCCCGAAGCCGACGATGATCACCTGCGGATCGTCGTCCTCTACGTACGGCGTTTCCTCTTCTTCGCCCTTGGCGTTATAGCGACGCGCCAAAATGCGGTCGATGGCCTGCATCAGCAGCGGCGTGGTCATCATCGACAGCGTCACCACCACCAGCAGCAAGGAGAGTTGATCCGGCTGCAGCACCTTTTGCGCGCCCGCCGCAGAAAACAGCACGAAGGCGAACTCGCCGCCCTGGCTGAGCACCCCGGCGAACTGCAGGCGCACCGAACTGCGCAGGCCGAACAGACGCGACACCCCGTAGAGCACGCCGGATTTGATCGCCACCAGCGCCAGCACGCCGATCAACACCTCGGCCAGATGGGTGTAGAGCACGCCGATATTCAACACCATGCCCACCGAGATAAAGAACAGCCCCAGCAGCAGCCCTTTAAACGGCTCGATGGAAATCTCCAGTTCGTGGCGGTATTCGCTCTCCGCCAGCAGCACCCCGGCGATGAAGGTGCCGAGCGCCATCGACAGGCCAAGCGTCTCCATAAACAGCGCCGAGCCGAGCACCAGCAACAGCGCCGCGGCAGTGAAGATCTCGCGCACGCCGGAAGCGGCGATATAGCGGAACAGCGGCCGCAGCAGGAAGCGGCCGCCGATCAGCATGCCGCCGAACGCCGCCACCTTGAGCGCGATCTTCGCCCAGTCGTCGCTGGTTCCGCCGGCGCCGGCCAGAATGGGGATCAACGCCAACGCCGGGATCACCGCCATATCCTGGAACAGCAGCACCGAGAAGCCGAGCTGCCCCCCTTCGTTGCGGTTCATGCCCTTCTCGCGCATCAGCTGCAGCGCCATGGCGGTGGAAGACATCGCCAGGCCGATACCGCCGATCACCGCCGCCTGCCAGGCGAAGTGCGTCAGATACAGCAACGCGCCCAGCACCGCAGCGGTGATCAACACCTGGCCGGCGCCGGCGCCGAAGATCGAGCGCCGCAGCTCCCACAGCTTGCTGGGGTTCAGCTCCAGGCCGATGATGAACATCAGGAACACCACGCCCAGCTCGGAGAAATGCAGGATCTCGTCGACGTCGCGAATGAAGCCCAATCCCCAGGGGCCGATGGCGATGCCGGCGATCAGATAGCCCAGCACCGCGCCGATCCCCAGGCGACGGGCGATCGGCACCGTCACCACCGCGGCGAACAGGAACAGCAAAATGGCGGTCAGTAAGGTCGATCCTTCCATCGTCACCGCCCTCCGTGCGGCAGCGGGTGGCTCAGCCACTCGCCGTAGGCGTCCGCATGGCTGCGCAGCACCTCCGGCTTCTGCCGCCGCGCCCAATAGACCACGAACGGCGTCAGCCAATGCATATGGCACATCCCGGCGGTCAACTCGAACGGCCGCAGGATATCTTCCATCGGATAGTGGTTATAACCGCCGGTGCGGTAGGCGCCTTCCGGCTCACCGGTGGTGATCACCGAGCGCCAGTATTTACCCGCCAGCGCATTGCCGCCCACCCCGCTGGCGAAGCCGCGCGACAGCACGCGATCCAGCCACTCCTTCAGCAGCGCCGGGCAGCTGTAGGTATACAGCGGGTGCTGAAACACGATGACCTGATGCTCACGCAGCAGCTGTTGTTCGTGATGGATATCGATAAAAAAATCGGGATAGTGCGCGTAGAGATCGTGCACGGTGACATGTTCCAACTGCTGCGCCGGTCGAAGCAAAACCCGGTTCGCCACCGAGTCATGAGATTCCGGATGGGCATACAGCAGCAAGACCTTGGGCGGCTGCGACATCATTCCCCTCCAAAGCGTCGTCAGGGTAGCGGTTTTCCGTTACCATGCATCGCAAAGACAAAAACAGCGCGCGGTGCGCGTTCTGTTACCTTAATGATAATTTAACATACTCTGAACATACGGCGCTTTATGATTGTATTCTCCTCGCTACAAATCCGACGCGGCATCCGCGTCCTGCTGGACAACGCCACGGCGACGGTTAATCCAGGTCAGAAGGTCGGCCTGGTGGGCAAAAACGGCTGCGGCAAATCCACGCTGCTGTCGCTGCTGAAGGGCGAGATCGCGGCGGATGGCGGCAGCTTTACCTTCCCCGGCAACTGGGCGCTGGCCTGGGTCAACCAAGAGACGCCGGCGCTGGACGTGCCGGCGATCGAGTATGTTATCGACGGCGACCGCGAGTTTCGCCAGCTCGAAGCCGAATTGCAGGCGGCCAACGACCGCAACGACGGCCACGCCATCGCCACCCTGCACGGCAAGCTGGACGCCATCGACGCCTGGACCATCCGTTCCCGCGCCGCCAGCCTGCTGCACGGCCTCGGCTTTTCCAACGAACAGTTGCAAAGCCCGGTGCGCGACTTCTCCGGCGGCTGGCGCATGCGCCTCAACCTGGCGCAGGCGCTGGTGTGCCGTTCCGACCTGCTGCTGCTCGACGAACCGACCAACCACCTGGATCTCGATGCGGTGATCTGGCTGGAGCGCTGGCTGAAAAGCTATCCCGGCACGCTGGTGCTGATCTCGCACGACCGCGACTTCCTCGATCCGATCGTCGACAAGATCCTGCATATCGAACAGCAGACGATCAATGAATACACCGGCAACTATTCGTCGTTCGAACGCCAGCGCGCCACCAAGCTGGCGCAGCAACAGTCGCTGTATCAGCACCAGCAAGAGAAAGTGGCGCACCTGCAAAGCTATATCGACCGTTTCCGCGCGCAGGCCACCAAGGCCAAGCAGGCGCAGAGCCGCATCAAGATGCTGGAGCGCATGGAGCTGATCGCCCCCGCGCACGTCGACAACCCGTTCACCTTCAGCTTCCGTCCGCCGGAAAGCCTGCCGAACCCGCTGCTGCGCATGGACAAAGTCAGCGCCGGGTATGGCGATAAAGTGATCCTGAAGTCAATCAAGCTGAACCTGGTGCCCGGCTCGCGCATTGGCCTGCTCGGCCGCAACGGCGCCGGTAAATCCACGCTGATCAAACTGCTGGCCGGCACCCTGGAGCCGCTGAGCGGCGAGATTGGCCTGGCAAAAGGCATCAAGCTGGGTTACTTCGCCCAGCACCAGCTGGAATTCCTGCGCGCCGACGAATCGCCGCTGCAGCACCTGAGCCGCATCGCACCACGGGTGCTGGAACAGCAGCTGCGCGACTATCTGGGCGGCTTCGGTTTCCAGGGCGACAAGGTCAGCGAAGTGACCGAACGCTTCTCCGGCGGCGAGAAGGCGCGGCTGGTGCTGGCGCTGATCGTCTGGCAGCGCCCTAACCTGCTGCTGCTCGATGAACCGACCAACCACCTGGATCTCGACATGCGCCAGGCGCTGACCGAGGCGCTGATCGATTTCGAAGGCGCGTTGGTGGTGGTCTCGCACGACCGTCACCTGCTGCGCTCCACCACCGACGATCTGTACCTGGTGCACGACGGCCAGGTCGAGCCTTTCGAGGGCGATCTCGACGACTACCAGCAGTGGCTTGTCGACCTGCAGCGCCAGGAAAGCCAGCAGGACACGCCGGAAAAAGAGAGCGGCGGCAACAGCGCGCAGGCGCGCAAGGATCAAAAACGCCGCGAGGCGGAGTTCCGTACGCAGACCCAACCGCTGCGCAAGCAGATCGCCAGGCTGGAACAGCAGATGGAAAAACTGGGCGCCGAACTGGCGGCGGTGGAGGAACAGCTGGCGGATCCCGCGCTGTACGACATCAGCCGCAAGGCCGAGTTAACCGACTGCCTGCAAAAGCAAAGCCAGGCCAAATCCGCGCTGGAAGAGACGGAGATGACCTGGCTGGATGCGCAGGAACAGCTGGAGCAGTTAACGCAGGCGTTCGAAGCCTAAGCCTTAGGCCTTGTAAAAAGGCCTATCCCCCAGAATGGTCGCGCGGTGCATGATGCGCCGCTGCGGCAGATAATCCGCGTTGGCGTAGTGCTGCGTCACGCGGTTATCCCAGATCGCCACGTCATTTTCCTGCCAGCGCCAGCGCACCTGAAACTCCGGTTTGGTGATGTGAGCAAACAGGAAGTTCAGCAAAGCGTCGCTCTCTTTCGGCGCCAGATCGACGATCCGCGTGGTAAACCCTTCATTGACGAACAGCGCCTGCCGGCCGCTGACCGGGTGGGTGCGCACCACCGGATGCAGCAGCGGCGGGTTTTTCTGCACCGCCTGTTGCCAGCGCTGATGCTCCTCTACACTGCCGCGATGTTTGTGTTCCGGGAACGACTTGGTGAAGTCATGCTCCGCACGCAGCCCCGCCAACAGCGTTCTGAACGGCGCCGACAGCGCCTCGTAGGCCGCGATGCCGCTGGCCCACAGCGTATCGCCGCCGGTGGAAGGCAAGGTCTTGGCCGCCAGGATCGCCCCCAGCGGCGGGTTGTCGATAAAGGTCACGTCGGTGTGCCAGTTATCGTTGTCCGGCGGGTTGTCGTCGTGGGTATCGAGCACGATGATCTCTTCCACGTCGGTGGCGTGCGGATAGACCGGATGGATATGCAGATCGCCGAAGCGGCCGGCCAGATCGCGCTGCTGCAGCGGCGTGATCGGCTGATTGCGGAAGAACAGCACCTGATGCTTCAGCAAGGCGTGATAAAGCTGCTCAAACTGGCCGTCGCCCAGTGGCCGCGCCAACTCGACGTTTTCCACCAGCGCCCCGATGTAAGGCCCCAGCGGGGTGATATTCAGACGTTCGTTCATTGCTGTACTCCATGCCACGGGGTCAATCGGCGCTGCAGAGCACGCAGCCCCAGCTCCAGCCCAAATGCAATCACCGCAATCACGCCGATGCCGGCCAACACCACGTCGGTCGCCAGAAACTCACCGGCGGATTGCACCATAAATCCCAGGCCGCGCGTGGCGGCGATCAGTTCGGCGGCCACCAGCGTCGACCAGCCGACGCCCAGCCCGATGCGAATACCGGTCAGGATCTCTGGCAGCGCGCTCGGCAGCACCACGAAACGCAGCACCTGCCAACGCGTGGCGCCCAACGCCCGGGCGGCACGCACCCTCACCTGCGCCACGCTGCGCACGCCGGCCACGGCAGACAGCGTCACCGGCGCGAAGATCGCCAGATAAATCAGTAAGATCTTTGAGGTTTCGCCGATGCCGAACCAAATCACCATCAGCGGCAGATAGGCCAGCGGCGGCACCGGGCGATAGATTTCAATCAGCGGATCGAGAATGCCGCGCACCGTGTCGTTCAGCCCCATGGCGATGCCCACCGGGATGCCGACGATCACCGCCGCCAACAGCGCTACCAGAATGCGCCCCAGGCTGGCCGCCAGGTGTTGCCACAGCGTGGCGTCCATAAAGCCTTGCGGGCTGGCGATGGTGATCAGCTGGTGCAGCACCTGCTGCGGCGCCGGCAAAAACAGCGGGCTGATCAGCTGCAGCGCCGTCACGCCCCACCAGACGATCAACACCGTCAACAGCGTGGCGCCGCTCAGCCAAACGTTGCGCGGCACGCTGAAACGGCGCGCCGCTTTGCCCTGCGGCTGCGCCGCGGCCTTCAGAGTGGAATGCAGGCTCATAGCAAGGCCTCGCGCTGTTGGAAAACTTTGCCCAGCACGTATTCGCGCTGCGCGATAAATTCAGGATCGGACTTGATGGCGCGGCAGGCTTCGCCGTCGGCATAGCGTTGGCCGAAGTTCAGCGACAGCCGCTCCACCACCTGCCCCGGCCCCGGCGACAGCAGCAACAGCTCGCTGGCGAGGAACACCGCCTCTTCGATATCGTGGGTGATCAGCAGCACCTGTTTGCCGGTATCGCGCCAAATGGTCAGCAACAGCTCCTGCATCTGCTCGCGGGTGAACGCATCCAGGGCGCCGAACGGTTCGTCCAGCAACAACAGCCGCGGATCGGCGGCCAGAGCGCGGGCGATGCCGACGCGTTGGCGCATGCCGCCGGAAAGCTGCCAGATAAAGTGCTGTTCATAGCCCGCCAGCCCCACGCGCTGCAGCATCTGCTCCGCCACCTGGCGGCGCTGCGCCTTGCCGACGCCGGCCAGCTGCAGGCCGAACTCGACGTTGTCCACCACGTTGCGCCACGGCAGTAAGCCCTCATGCTGGAACACCACGCCCCGTTCGGCGCTCGGGCCGTGAACGGGCGTTCCATCCAGCGTGATGCTGCCAGCTGAAGGCTCGATAAACCCGGCGATCAAATTCAGCAGCGTGGTCTTGCCGCAGCCCGACGGGCCGAGCACCACCACCAGTTGCCCGGCGGCAATCTGGAACGACACGTCACGCAGCGCGGGCCGCCCCTGATACTCTGCTGAAAGATGATTGACGTTTAGCATCCTGCTTCCTTACGACTGCGGCGCAGCCTGCACCTGTTTCACAAAACGGTCGGTCACGTAAGCGCTGTAGTCGCTGTCGACCTGCGGGATCTTGCCCTGCTGCTTGAGGAATTCGGCGGTATCGCGGATCGCCTTGTCCACCGGCTGGCCGAGCTGGGCAACCTGATCCGCCACCGGCAGATAACGGTTTCCCTTCACCAGCTCCGGCACCTGCGCTTCCGGCACCCCGCTCAGGCGCGCCAGCGTGCTGAGATGGCTCGGATCTTTCAGCCACTGCTCCGGCGCCGCCAGGTAGGCCTTTTGCGCCTGCAGGGCGCTGGCGGCAAAGGCGGTCACCACGTCGGGATGTTTCTCGGCAAAGTCTTTGCGCACCACCCACACGTCCAGCGTCGGCGAGCCCCATTCGCCCACCTGCGCGGAGTCGGTCAACACCTTGCCCTGTTTGGCCAGTTCGTTGACCACCGGCGCCCAGACGTAAGCGCCGTCGATGTCGCCGCGCTGCCAGGCGGCGGCGATGGCCGGCGGCTGCAGATTGAGGATCTTCACCTGCTCAGGCTTGATGCCCCAATGCTTGAGCGAGGCCAGCAGGCTGTAATGGGTGGTGGAGATAAACGGCACCGCAATGCGCTTGCCGATTAGATCCTGCGGGCTTTTGATGTCATTTTTCACCACCAGCGCTTCGGAGCTGCCGAGCTGCGAGGCGATGAGGAACACTTCGATGGGGAGTTTCTGGCTGGCGGCCACCGCCAGTGGGCTGGAGCCGATATTGCCGATCTGCACGTCGCCGGAGGCCAGCGCACGCAGCACGCTGGAGCCGCTGTCGAACTTACGCCAGTCGACGGTCGCGCCGGACCGTTTGGCGAAGCTGTTTTCCGCCTGCGCCACCTTGGCCGGCTCCGCCGACGTCTGGTACGCCACGGTCACGTCCACCGCGTAGGCGCTGGCTGCGCTGAGCGCCAGCGCCAACAGCGCCGCGTTGCGTAAGGAAAAGAGTTTGCCCGCCATGTTCCGCTCCGTTGATAAAAATCTGTTCAGTTGCTGACAGTTTTATCTGAGCGGTGACGGGCGATAAAAGAATAAAAAAGTCTTCTTTATTACCCTGCGTAATATAAACGCGGATTACAGCGCGATCGTCCCGTGCAGGAACACGTGAGCATAGCCGCCGAGCAGCGTACGATCCCCTTGCAGTTCGCAGAACAGTTCGCCGCCGCGTGCCGAGACCTGCTGCGCCTGCAGCCGATGGCGGCCGAGACGCGCCGTCCAGTAAGGCATCAGCGTGCAGTGCGCGGAGCCGGTGACCGGATCTTCACCGCCGTCGAGCGTGAAATAGCGCGACACGAAGTCCACGGTGTCACCCGGCGCAGTGACGATCACCGCACACCCGGCCAGCGCGATCAGCGCCGGGATGTCCGGCCGCAGCGCACGCACCTGCGCCTCGTTTTCCAGCACCACCAGCAGCGCTTTCGCCTGCCACACCTCCTGCGGCTGCACGCCCAGCAGCGCCGCGAGGCCCGCCGGCTCAGCCACCTTCTGCGGCGGCCGGGCGGGGAAGTCGAGCACCAGCCGTTCCCCGTCCTGCGCATCGCGCTTGACGAACAGTTCGCCGCCGGCCGAGCGGAAGCGAATATCCTGCAGCGCCGGGTTAACCACGCTGAACATCACATGCGCCGCCGCCAGGGTGCCGTGGCCGCAGAGATCGACCTCGCGCTGCGGGGTAAACCAACGGATGGCGGTCATGTCGCCGTCATCCCAGACAAAGCTGGTTTCCGGCAGGCCGATCTCGTTGGCGATCGCCTGCAGCCGCGCCGCCGGCAGCGGCTGCGTCAGCAGGCACACCCCGGCCGGGTTGCCGCGCAGCCCTTCGCCGGTAAAGGCAACCACGTGATAATAATTTTCCGCCATCGTTCGCTCCTTAATGCCAGATCAGTAACACACAGGCTGCGGTCAACAACCCCATGGAAACGTTGAAGATAACCCAGGCCTTTTTGCTGCGCAGCAGGCGGCCGATCACCGTGCCGAACGCCAGCCAGATAATGCCGGCGACGATGTTGACCGCCAAAATGCCCAGCGCGATCGCCGCAATGGAACCGTTGTACTTATCGCCCGCCAGGCTGAAGCTGGCCACCGCCCCCAGCGCCATCAGCCAGGCTTTCGGGTTGAGGAACTGCAGCAGCCAGCCCTGATACAGCCGCACCGGCTGCGGCGGCGCCACGTCGGTTTCCAGTTTTTCATAGGCGGCGGTGGCGACTTTCCATGCCAGCCACAGCAGGTACAGGCTGCCGAGGATTTTCAGGATCAGGTGCAGCGACGGATAAACCAGGATCAGGCTGCCGACGCCGAAGGCCACCAGCAGCAAAATGCTTTGCATGCCGAGCATGATGCCGATCATCAGCCACAGCGAACGCATAAAGCCGAAGTTGGCGCCGGAAGTGGTCAGCAGCAGGTTATTGGGGCCGGGCGTGATGGCGGCGACCCACAGGAAGCCCAGCATCGAAAGGAATAAACTCGGTTCCATGGCACGGGTGCTCCTCACCCAAGGCGCTTTTTTGCAGTATCATTGTTAATTCTTGGTATTGAAGCTAACAGTGCGCTAGGGATCTCACAATAGCCGCCCACAACATTTTACTCAGCCTATGCCTAACACCTTTCGCCCTCTGACCGGGGCCAGTAACCCGCACCTGCAAACGCTGTTGCCGCGGCTGGTGCGCCGCCGCGTATTATTGAAACCGCATTGGCAGCGGCTGGAATTGCCCGACGGCGATTTCGTCGATCTCGCCTGGAGCGAGGATCCGGCGCAGGCGCGCGACAAACCGCGCGCGGTGCTGTTCCACGGCCTGGAGGGCAGCTTCTACAGCCCCTACGCGCATGGCCTGCTCAACGCCTGGCGCGAGCGCGGCTGGCTCGGCGTGGTGATGCACTTTCGCGGCTGCAGCGGCGTGCCCAATCGCAAGCAGCGCATCTACCACTCCGGTGAAACCGAAGACGCGCGCTTCTTCCTGCGCTGGCTGCGCGACCGCTACGGCGAGGTGCCGACCGCGGCGGTCGGCGTTTCGCTCGGCGGCAACATGCTGGCCTGCTACCTGGCGCAGCAAGGCGCCGACAGCCTGCTGCAGGCGGCCGTGGTGGTCTCGGCGCCGCTGATGCTGGAGCCCTGCGCCTACCGCATGGAGCAAGGCTTTTCCCGCGTTTATCAGCGCTACCTGCTGGGGCAGCTGAAACAAAACGCCACCCGCAAGCTGTTGCACTACCCGGACACCCTGCCGCTCAAGCTGTCCCAACTGAACGGTCTGCGGCGCATCCGCGAATTCGACGACGCCATCACCTCGCGTATTCACGGCTTCAGTGACGCCACCGACTATTATCGCCGCTGCAGCGCCCTGCCGCTGTTGCCGGCTGTCCAAACGCCGCTGCTGATCATCCATGCGAAGGACGATCCCTTCATGACCCCTGAGGTGATCCCCGACGTCGCCGGCCTGCCGCGCAATATCGAATATCAGCTGACCGAGTTCGGCGGCCACGTCGGCTTCGTCGGCGGCACGCTGAAAAAACCATACATGTGGCTGGAGCATCGCATTCCGGCCTGGCTTTCCCCTTATCTGGACATCCCGACGTGATCATTCCCTGGCAAGAACTGGCAACCGACACCCTCAACAGCCTGATCGAATCTTTTGTACTGCGCGAAGGCACCGATTACGGCGAGCACGAACGCTCGCTGGAACAGAAGGTGGAGGACGTGCGCCGCCAGCTGAAAAACGGCGAAGTGGTGCTGGTGTGGTCGGAACTGCACGAGAGCGTCAACATCATGCCGCGCGGCCAGTTCCGCGCCGGGCAGGAAGAAATTTAGTGGCGATCGGTTCTATGACTGACGGAAAAAATCAGGTAACAATGGGGCATTGCAAACCAGCGCGCGCCATTTTTTCCCGAGATAGAGAGCGTCAACAAGAGCCACAATAATCCCCTGACGCCGGCGCATTCAACACGGAGTGACAACCACCATGTCTGCCAAACATCCCGTTATCGCGGTGACCGGTTCCAGCGGCGCCGGCACCACCACCACCAGCGTGGCGTTCCGCAAAATATTCCAACAGCTCAACATCCGCGCCGCCGAGCTGGAGGGCGACAGCTTCCACCGCTACACCCGGCCGGAAATGGACGCGGCGATCCGCAAGGCGCGCGATCTGGGCAGACACATCAGCTATTTCGGCCCCGAGGCCAACGACTTCGGCCTGCTGCAGCAGAGCTTCATCGACTACGGCAAGAACGGCACCGGCCGCTCGCGCAAGTATCTGCACACCTACGACGAAGCGGTGCCCTACAATCAGGTGCCGGGCACCTTCACCCCGTGGGAACCGCTGCCGGCGCC
The DNA here is from genome assembly GCF_052168875.1 of Serratia sp. CY38905. Classification (NCBI taxonomy): domain Bacteria; kingdom Pseudomonadati; phylum Pseudomonadota; class Gammaproteobacteria; order Enterobacterales; family Yersiniaceae; genus Serratia; species Serratia sp. CY38905. Next base: position 23,169 of record NZ_JBJNLV010000008.1, read on the forward strand.
GACCGACGTGCTGTTTTACGAGGGGCTGCACGGCGGCGTGGTCACCGAGCACCATGACGTGGCCAAGCACGTCGACCTGCTGGTCGGCGTGGTGCCGATCGTCAACCTGGAGTGGATCCAGAAACTGATCCGCGATACCGGCGAGCGCGGCCACTCCCGCGAAGCGGTAATGGATTCGGTGGTGCGTTCGATGGAAGACTACATCAACTACATCACGCCGCAGTTCTCGCGCACCCACATCAACTTCCAGCGCGTGCCGACGGTGGACACCTCCAACCCGTTCGCCGCCAAGGCGATTCCCTCACTGGACGAAAGCTTCGTGGTGATCCACTTCCGCGGGCTGGATCAAATTGACTTCCCCTATTTGCTGGCGATGCTGCAGGGCTCGTTTATCTCGCACATCAATACGTTAGTGGTGCCGGGCGGCAAGATGGGGCTGGCGATGGAACTGATCATGGCGCCGCTGGTGCAGCGGTTGCTGGAAGGCAAGAAGATCGAATAAACGCGTTGAGCGCGGCGCCGGGCCGCGCTCCGCCTCGATTACGCCGGTTGGCGGATCTCGAAGCTGTGGGTCACCGTGGCGGCCTTGTTGAGCATCAGCGCCACCGAGCAATATTTCTCCGCCGACAGGTTCACCGCACGCTCGACGATCTTGTCGGTCAGGTCCTGGCCGGTAACGATGAAATGCAGGTTGATATGGGTGAACAACCGCGGAGCTTCTTCGCGGCGCTCGGAGGTCAGCTTCACCTCGCAGTCGCGCACGTCGTTGCGCCCTTTTTGCAGGATGGACACCACGTCGATCGCGCTGCAGCCGCCCACCGACATCAGCACCATCTCCATCGGGCTGGGTGCTTTATCGCCGGCGTTGCCGTCCATCAGCACCTGGTGGCCGGAGGCCGATTCACCCAAAAACGTTAACCCTTCCACCCATTTAACTCTTGCCTGCATTCTGGTCACTCCGGTTGATTTCTTAAAATCAGAGTACGCTTTCGCATAGAAACAGGCAACGTAACCTGATGCTAATCATGCTGAAGCGAGACAACACGAGACACCCGCCTTACTCTGTGCTACAAACAGAGCCGCAATAAATCTTTCCGGGACACTGAATTTCAGGGAAACGCCCAGAGAAAGGCTCCTTTACCGGTATGTTAACAGAATGTAGCTTGCAGCGCTTACGGCAAGTTAATATGCTAGAGCGACAGCGTATTTTTATGACACGCCTCAAAACTTGCCGGTAGCCCTCGCTCATGACTGCGGCTACAGGCGGGTTTTACAGGGAACTCTGACCCCTGTGACACAAGGCAGCGATAACAACAGAGGATAACAGCGAATGGTTCTCGGCAAACCGCAAACAGACCCTACTCTCGAATGGTTCCTGTCTCATTGCCATATCCACAAATATCCATCGAAGAGTACGCTGATTCACCAAGGTGAAAAGGCCGAAACGCTTTACTACATCGTGAAAGGCTCCGTCGCGGTGCTGATCAAGGATGAAGAAGGTAAAGAGATGATCCTGTCCTACCTCAACCAGGGGGATTTCATCGGCGAGCTCGGATTGTTCGAAGAAGGCCAGGAGCGCAGCGCCTGGGTTCGCGCGAAAACCGCCTGTGAAGTGGCCGAAATTTCCTACAAGAAATTCCGCCAGCTGATCCAGGTGAACCCGGACATCCTGATGCGTCTGTCCGCCCAAATGGCGAGCCGCCTGCAGGTCACCTCCGAAAAAGTGGGCAACCTCGCCTTCCTGGACGTTACCGGCCGCATCGCGCAAACCCTGCTGAATCTGGCGAAGCAACCCGACGCCATGACTCACCCGGACGGCATGCAGATCAAGATCACCCGCCAGGAGATCGGCCAGATCGTCGGCTGCTCGCGCGAAACCGTTGGCCGTATTCTGAAAATGCTGGAAGATCAAAACCTGATTTCCGCCCACGGCAAAACCATTGTCGTCTACGGCACCCGTTAATCCCTGAAGAAACGGCGCAATCTGCGCCGTTTTTTTTATCTGCTCTCTGCCATGTGGCGCCGCCTGATCTACCACCCGGAAATCAACTACGCACTGCGACAAACGCTGGTGTTGTGCCTGCCGGTGCTGTTCGGCCTGCTGATAGGCCAGCTGCAGCTCGGCCTGATGTTCTCTCTGGTGCCCGCCTGCTGCAATATCGCCGGTCTGGACACGCCGCATAAGCGCTTCTTTAAACGGCTGGTGGTTGGCGGCTCGCTGTTCGCCTTCAGCAGCGTGCTGCTGCAACAGGCACTGCTGTGGCACGTGCCGCTGCCGGCGCTGATGCTGGGCCTGGCGCTGCTGCTCGGCGTCACCGGTGAAATCAGCCCGCTGCACGCCCGGCTGTTGCCGGCGGCGCTGGTGGCCGCCATCTTCGCCCTCAGCACGGCCGGCACAGTACCCATCTGGCAGGCGCCGCTGCTATACGCCATCGGCACCGTCTGGTACGGCTTATTCACCTGGTTCTGGTTTAAGCTGTGGAAAGAGCAGCCGATGCGCGAGACGCTGAGCCAGCTCTACCTGGAACTGGCGGACTATTTCGAAGCCAAATACTCGCTGCTGACCCAGCACACCGATCCGCAAACCGCGCTGCCGCCGCTGCTGGTGCGCCAGCAAAAGGTGATGGATCTGATCAGCCTGTTGTACCAACAGCTTAATTTCCTGCCGCACGCCAACAACCTCGAGCAAAAGCGCCTGCAGCGCGCCTTTCAGGTGGCGATGGACCTGCAGGAGCACATCACCGTCAGCCTGCATCTGCCGGAAGAGGTGCAAAAACTGGTGGAGCAGAGCCAGGCCGAAGCGATCATTCGCCGCAACGCTCAGGTGATCGCCGGCCGGCTGCGCGTAGTGGCGCACGATATTCTCTATCATCAACATTCGAAGCGCTTCTCCATGGCCCACGAGCTGGCGGCGCTGGAAAAAATGGCGGCGCAGCATCCCGATAACCCGGTCGGCCAGTTTTGTTATTACCACTTCAGCCGCATCGCCCGCCTGCTGCGCACCCAGCATCCGCTATACCGCCGCGACCTGATGCCCGGCCAGCACCGCCTGCCGTTTTGGCCGGCGCTGGCCAGCTATCTGTCGTTCAAGTCCACCGCCCTGCGCAACGCCGCGCGGCTGGGCGTGACGCTGGCGGTCGGCAGCAGCCTGGGTGCGGTGTTCAATCTGCCGAAGCCTTACTGGATCCTGCTCACCATCATGCTGGTGAGCCAAAACGGGTATAACGCCACCCGGGTGCGTATTCAGCACCGTGCGTTGGGCACGATTGCCGGGCTTTTGCTGGCGGCCGGGCTGCTGCAGCTGCAGTTGCCGGAAGGCGAAACGCTGAGCATCATGTTGGTGATCACGCTGCTGGCCTACCTGGTTTCGCGCAAGAACTACGGGCTGTCGGTGATTGGCTTTACGGTCACGGCGGTTTACACCCTGCAGCTGCTGGCGCTGAACGGCTCGCATTTTCTGGTGCCGCGCCTGATCGATACGCTGATCGGCTGCGTGCTGGCGTTCGGCGGCACCATTTGGCTGTGGCCGCAGTGGCAAAGCGGGCTGCTGCGCAAGAATGCCCATCAGGCGCTGGAGCACGATCAAACCGCGCTGCGGTTGATGCTGGAACAGCCGGAACCGGACGCCACCGCGTTGGCCTATACCCGCATGCAGGTCAACCAGGCGCACAATGCGCTATTCACCTCGCTCAATCAGGCGATGCAGGAGCCGGGGTTCGCGTCGGACTATCTGGCGGACATGCGGCTGTGGGTCACGCATAGCCAGTTCATCGTCGAGCACCTGAACGCCATGACCATTCTGGCGCGCGAACACTACATGCTGACGCCAAAACTGGCGGAAGCGTATCTGCAGGCCTGTGAAATCGCGCTGCAAAGCTGCCAACAGCGGTTGGAATACGACGGCCCGAGCAGCGGCAACAGCGGCATCATGCAGCCGCCGGATCTGCATCCGGAGATGCCCGTTACCGAGATGGAGCGCCATCTGCGGCGCATTCTGTCGCACCTGAGCGTGATGCACACCATTTCTTCGCTGGCCTGGCGCCAGCGCCCGCACCACGGCATTTGGCTCAAGCGCAAACTGCGCGATCAATAAGGGCGCGGCATGCCGCGCCCCGTTATATGCCGCGCGGGCATCAGGCGTTGATCACATCCTGCACCGCCAGCTCGAACAGCGCCATGCCGGCCTCGATATCCTGCAGCTCCACCACCAGCGACGGCGCGAAGCGGATCACGTTCGGCCCGGCGTTGAGGATCATCAAGCCGCGCGCGGCGGCGGCGGTGAGGAAGTCGCGCGCTCTGCCGTGATAATGCGGCGTCAGCTCGGCGCCAATCAGCAACCCCATGCCGCGAATCGTGGTGAAAATACCGTATTTATCGCCGATATGCTGCAAAGCCTGCACATACAGCGCATGACGCTGCTCGATGCCGCTCAGCACCTCCGGCGTATTGATCACGTCCAGCGCCGCCTCCGCCACCGCGCAGGCCAGCGGGTTACCGCCGTAGGTGGTGCCGTGGGTGCCCACCTGCATCACCGACGCGATCTCTTCGGTAGTCAGCATGGCGCTGACCGGGAAACCGCCGCCCAGCGCCTTGGCGGTGGTGAGAATGTCCGGCGTCACGCCATAATGCATATAGGCGAACAGTTTGCCGCTGCGCCCCATGCCGCTTTGCACTTCGTCGAACACCAACAGCGCCTGATGTTGGTCGCACAGCTCGCGCACGCCTTTGAGGAAGCCGGCATCGACCGGCGTAATGCCGCCCTCGCCCTGAATCGGTTCCATCACCACCGCGCAGGTGTGGTCGTCCATCACCGCCTTCACCGCCGCCAAATCGTTGAACGGCACGTGCACGATGTCGGCCGGCTTCGGCCCGAACCCGTCGGAATATTTGGCCTGCCCGCCCACCGACACGGTGAACAGCGTGCGGCCGTGGAACGCGTTATAGAAGGCGATGATTTTGGTTTTGTAAGGGCTGTGGCGGGTGATGGCGTAATGACGCGCCAGTTTGAACGCCGCCTCGTTGGCCTCTGCGCCGGAGTTGGCGAAGAACACCCGATCGGCGAAGGTGGCGTCGATCAGTTTGCTCGCCAGGCGCAGCGCAGGCTCATTGGTGAAGACGTTGCTGGTATGCCACAGGGTTTCGCCCTGGCGTTTGAGCGCCTCGACCAGCGCCGGATGGCAATGCCCCAGCGCCGTCACCGCGATGCCGCCGGAAAAATCGATGTACTCTTTTCCCTGTTGATCCCAGACCCGGCTGCCTTGGCCGCGCACCGGCACAAACTGGGCAGGTGCATAAACAGGCAGGATCACCTGGTCAAAGGTGCTGCGGCTCACTGCGGATTTTTCAGTCATTTTCGGCTCCACCCTGAAGGTTTTTCAGCGCTATCGTAATATCAAATTGAAAACATAATCACGAAATATGCATAAAAAACCAATCAAGCGCAAACGCAAAACGCCTGGCGGGCAAAAAAAACGCATCGGGATTAACGCTGGAGGAAATTATCCAGCAGCTGATGGCCCTGCTCGCTGAGCACGCTTTCCGGATGGAACTGCACGCCTTCCAGCGCCAAAGTGCGGTGGCGGATGCCCATAATCTCGTCGCACACGCCGTCGCGTTCGCTCCAGGCGGTCACTTCAAAACAGTCCGGCAGCGTATCGGCCTTCAGCACCAGCGAGTGGTAGCGGGTCACGGTCAGCGGATCGCTCAGGCCGCGAAACACGCCGACGCCCAGATGACGAATCGCCGAGGTTTTGCCGTGCATCACCGCGCGGGCGCGCACCACCTCGGCGCCGAACGCCTGCCCCAGAGCCTGGTGCCCCAGGCACACGCCGAGGATCGGCAGCTTGCCGGCGAAATGACGAATGGCGGCCAGCGAGATACCCGCTTCGTTCGGGGTACAGGGGCCAGGGGAAATTACCAGATGCTGCGGCGCCAGCCGCTCGATATCGGCCAGCTGCAGCTCATCGTTGCGCTTCACCAGCACCTCGGCGCCCAATTCGCAGAAGTACTGGTAAAGGTTATAGGTAAAGGAGTCGTAGTTATCGATCAGCAGCAGCATGTTAGGTCCGGCAGAGAAAAATGCCGCCACAGTGTACTGATTTAACCCGCCGCTGCCGACGATAATTTCCGCTTACTTTTTACGGCCGCCGGTGATCGAGCCCAGCACGCCGCGCAGGATCTGGCGGCCGAGATCGCGCGCCATGCTCTTGGCAGCGGTCTGGACGATGCCGTCGCGCTTGCCGCCGCGCGGGCCGGTGGAACCGAACAGCAGCTCGTTCAGGCCGTCCATCAGGCCGCCGCCCGCCTGCTGTTGTTGCTGTTGCGCCTGCGGTTGCTGCCCCTGCTGCGGGGTGCCGACGGTGGCAAAACCGCCCGACGACAGTTTCTCGTAGGCGGACTCGCGGTCGATCATATCCTCATAGCGGCCATACAGCGGCGACTTGTTGATCGCACTGTTCAGCCCTTCCGCGCCGAGCATGCCCATTTTGGATTCCGGCGCGATCACCATCGCCCGCTCCACCACGTTCGGCCGGCCCTTCTCGTCGAGGAATGACACCAGCGCTTCACCCACGCCCAGCTCGGTGATCGCCGTTTCGGCATCGAAGGCCGGATTGGCGCGCAGGGTTTGCGCCGCCGTCTTCACCGCCTTCTGATCGCGCGGCGTGAAGGCGCGCAGCGCATGCTGCACGCGGTTACCCAGCTGGCCCAGCACGCTGTCCGGGATGTCCAGCGGGTTCTGGGTGACAAAGTAAATGCCGACGCCTTTGGAGCGGATCAGGCGCACCACCTGTTCGATCTTGGTCAGCAGCGCCGCCGGCGCGTCGTTGAACAGCAGGTGCGCCTCATCGAAGAAGAACACCAGCTTCGGCTGTTCAGGGTCGCCCACTTCCGGCAGGTGCTCGAACAGCTCAGCCAGCAGCCACAGCAGGAACACCGAATACAACTTCGGCTGATTGATCAGCTTGTCCGCCGCCAGCAGGTTGATCACGCCGTGGCCGTTGGCGTCGGTTTTCATCAGATCGTTGATGTCGAGCATCGGCTCGCCGAAGAACTGGTCAGCGCCCTGCTCTTCCAGCGTCAGCAACCCGCGCTGAATGGCGCCGATCGACGCGGCAGAGATATTGCCGTACTGGGTCTGGAATTGTTTGGCGTTGTCGCCGACGAACTGCAGCATGGTGCGCAGATCCTTCATGTCCAGCAACAGCAGCGCGTTGTCATCGGCGATCTTGAACACCAGCTGCAGCACGCCGCTTTGCACCTCGTTCAGATCCAACAGGCGCCCCAGCAGCAGCGGCCCGAGATCGGAAATCGTGGCGCGGATCGGGTGGCCCTTTTCGCCGTAAATATCCCACGGGATAATGGTGCAGGCCTGCGGCTGCCAGTCGCTGACGCCGATCGCCGCCAGGCGCGCCTGCAGTTTCTCGGAAGGCACGCCCTCGGCGCCGATGCCGGACAGATCGCCCTTCACGTCCGCCAGGAACACCGGCACGCCGATGCGCGAGAACTGTTCGGCCATTTTCTGCAGCGTCACCGTCTTGCCGGTGCCGGTTGCCCCGGTGATCAGCCCGTGGCGGTTGGCCAACGCCGGCAAAATCACCAGATCCTGCTCCGGTTTTCCGTCTTTCATCGCTTTGGCGATAATCCGTGGTTCACTCATTTTCTGTTCCTTTGACGCTGACGCGGCGCGAAACGCGCCTGTGGATGCAATAAAGCTATAAGCGCCGCGTAACCCCGTCAAGGACAAACAAAATGGGTGCCGTCGGGGCCTGATGAATTCAGATTGCGCTTAGCGTCAAAGCGCCTTTGCTTGAACAATAAAGCACCAGTGCTATAGTGAGCATTACGCTGTATATACGAGGTAAATACCATGTCTGAATCTACCGTGGTAATCCGCGTGGATGAAGAGTTAAAAACCGCTTTCGCCAGCGCGGCAAAGGCCGCCGATCGCACGGCTTCGCAACTGCTGCGTGATTTCATGCGCGAGTTTGTCAGCCGCCAGGCGCAACAGGAAGAGTACAACCAGTGGTTAAAGGAAAAGGTCGAGGTAAGCCGCAAGGCGTTGCGTGAAGGCAAATTCGCCGACGATGAAGAGGTGGCCGCTTATTTCGCCGAACGCAGAGCCAAATCAACGCGATAAAACACAAAAGGACTTTTGTGAAACTGACATGGACGGAACCCGCCATCGCCGATCGTCTGGCGATTTATGAATGGTTGGAACTTAAAAATCCGGCCGCCGCCGCAGAAAATGATGCAAAAATCGCTGACGCGGCGGCACGCCTCGTGCATCATCCGCCAGCGGGAAAACGGGGCGGATAGCCGGTACGCGCGAGCTGGTCATCTCCCCGTCCTATTTGCTGGTCTATGAATGGGCGGCTCAACGCGTCATCGTATTGGCCATCGTGCATACTCGCCGTCGGTGGCCGCCGGCATAGTCACCGCCGCAGCCCCAGCTGCTCCTTCAGCGCTTTCAAATAGCGCCGGCTGACCGGCACCGGATCGCCGGCCGACATGATCATCTCCGCCGCGCCGCCCTCTTCGAAGCGGATCTCGCGCACCTGCTCCAGATTGACCAGATACTGCCGATGGCAGCGCACCAGCGGCGTACGGCTTTCCAGCGTGCGCAGCGTCAGCTCGGTGAAACACTCCATGCCGTCGCTGCGCACCACGAAGACCCCGCTCAGTTTGGAGCGGATCGCCAGCACTTCGTCGAAGCGCAGCAGATAGATGCGGCTGTGGCCGGTGCAGGGAATGTATTTCAGGTAACCGGCGCTCTCTTCCAGCGCCGTCACGTCCTGCGGCGCAGTGCGCTGCCGCAGGCGTTGCAGCGTCTTGCTCAGCCGCTTCGGCTCCGCCGGCTTCAACAGGTAGTCGAAGGCGTGCTCCTCGAACGCCTGCACCGCGTATTCGTCGTAGGCGGTCAGAAACACGATGTGCGGCATGCGGTTGGGATCCAGCATGCCGACCATTTCCAGCCCGCTGATGCGCGGCATCTGGATATCGAGAAACACCACGTCCGGCTGCAGCCGGTGGATCTGGCTGATGGCTTCAATGGCGTTGGCGCATTCGCCGATAATCGCGATCTCCGCTTCGGCCTCCAGCAGATGGCGCAGGTTGTCGCGGGCGGAAGGTTCATCGTCAACAATCAGTGCGTTTAACATCAGGCGGCCCTCTCCATGGGAACATTGAGCGTAATGCGGGTGTAGGCGTCCGGTCGGCAATCCACCTGCACGCCATAGCCTTCGCCGTAGCGCACGCGAATGCGTTTATCCACCAGGTTCATCCCCAGCCCGCTGCAGTTCGGCTTCGGCTGGAACAGCCCGGCGTTGTCCGTCACCTGCAGCAGCAGATGCTCCCCTTCGCAGCAGGCGCCGATTTCGATGCGGCCCACGCCCAGCAGATGCGAGGTGCCATGCTTGATGGCGTTCTCGACGATCGGCTGCAGCGAGAACGCCGGCAGCCGCACCGCCAACAGCGCCTCCGGCAGCGATACCGCGATCTCCAGCCGATCGGCGAAGCGCGCTTTCTCGATCTGCAGGTAGGCGTTCACGTGTTCAATCTCGTCCGCCAGGCTGACTTCGTCATCCGAGCGTTTGAGGTTTTTACGAAAGAAGGTCGAGAGAGACTGCACCAGATCGCAGGCGCGTTCGCCATCGCGGCGGATCACCGCCACCAGAGTATTCAAGGCATTGAACAGGAAATGCGGATTGACCTGCGCATGCAGCAGCTTGATCTCCGACTGCGCCAGCAGCTGCTTGTGGCGCTCGTACTGTCCGGCCATGATCTGCGCCGACAGCAGGCTGGCGATGCCTTCGCCCAGCGTACGGTTGATGGTGCTGAACAGCTGGCTTTTCGGCTCATACAGCTTGATGGTGCCGATCACCCGCTGATTTTCGCCGCGCAGCGGGATCACCAGCGTCGATCCCAGCTTGCAGGTAGGATTGATCGAGCAGCAGTAAGAGAGCTGATTACCGTCGGCGTACACCACCTCGTTGTTGTCGATGGCGCGATGCGAATGCACCGAGGCGATCGGCGTGCCCGGCAGGTGGTGGTCGTCGCCGATGCCGATAAACGCCAGCAGCTTGTCGCGATCGGTGATCGCCACCGCGCCGATGCCCAGCTCCTGATAGATCACCCGGGCGACCTTCATGCTGTTCTCCTGATCGAAGCCCTGCCGCAGGATGCCCTCGGTGCGCTCGGCGATCTTCAGCGCCTTGGAAGAGAAGGCGCTGGTGTATTTTTCGAACATCGCGCGCCTATCCAGCAGGATTTGCATGAACATCGCCGCGCCGACGGTATTGGCGATCATCATCGGCAGCGCGATGTGCTCCACCAGCTGCAACGCTTCGTCGTAGGGGCGCGCCACCGCCAGGATGATCGCCATCTGCAGCACTTCCGCCACCAGCGCCACGCCGCCGACGAACAGCGGATTGAACAGCAGCTCGATGCGCCCGCGGCGCATGGCGATGCTGTGTACGATGCCGCCGACCAGGCCTTCCGACACCGTGGAGATCGCGCAGGCCACGTCGGTCATGCCGCCGAGCGTATACCGGTGCAGACCGCCGGTCAGCCCGACCAGAAAGCCCACCGACGGCCCGCCCAGCAACCCGCCCAGGACCGCGCCTATCGCGCGGGTGTTGGCGATCGAATCCTGAATGTGCAGCCCGAAGTAGGTGCCCATGATGCAGAACACCGAGAAGATCACGTAGCACAGCAGCTTGTGCGGCAGGCGGATGGTCACCTGCATCAGCGGGATGAACAGCGGGGTTTTGCTCAGCAGATAGGCGATAACGAGATAGACGCACATCTGCTGCAACAGCAACAGCACCTGGTTAAATTCATACATGGCAGCAACTCATCCAGAGACAACAAAGGGCGAACGCCGGATTTCCGGTCTGATTATTGTCTGCCGATTAGAGCATGAGGCGCGGGAGAAAACAGTGATGAAGGCAAGGCTTCGGGAGGAAGGAGCGGCCGACCCCAACGGGATCGGCCAAAAAACTTACGGCAGCACCTTGGCCGACAGAATCACCACCGGTTTGGTCGGCACATTCTGGTAAGGGCCGACGTTGCCGGTCGGCACCTGGGCAATTTTGTCCACCACGTCCATGCCTTTCACCACTTTGCCGAACACCGCGTAGCCGAAGTCACGCTGGCCGTGATCCAGGAAGGCGTTATCCGCCACGTTCAGGAAGAACTGGCTGGTGGCGCTGTCCTTGTCGGCGGTGCGCGCCATCGAGATGGTGCCGCGCAGGTTGCGCAAGCCGTTGTCGGCTTCGTTCTTGATCGGCGCCTTGGTGGATTTTTGCTGCATGTCAGCGGTGAAACCGCCGCCCTGGATCATAAAGCCAGGGATCACGCGATGGAAAATGGTGTTGTTGTAGTACCCGCTGTTCACGTAATCGACGAAGTTCTGGGTGGAAACCGGTGCCTTCTGGCTGTCGAGCGCCAACTCGATATTCCCCGCCGAGGTCGTCAGCATGACGTGGGTCTCACCGGCGGCGAGTGCGGCTGGCGCCATCGCTGTGAGGGAACACAGCGCGACGAAGGTCACTAAAGTACGTTTGAACATTAACGGGTCCTTTCTCTGAGAGACAAACAACGGAAAAGCGCTTTGATTCTAAAGAGCTATATCGGCAAGTACCAGCCATTTACCTATATTTACCCAATTACGGGACATATCCTAGGCGGCCCTGAATTTTGCTGCGGAAAGTATGGGCGCAGAAGGCTTTTTTGCCAACCGCATCACGCATTTTTTGCCCCGCGCCGCCCTGGGTTGGTTTTTGCGATCTGCCTCCCAGTTTGCACACGCATTGCCGTTACTCTATATAAATGAGAGCGCTCTCATTATAAAAAGAGCGGATACTGAAGCATCCCACGGCGGCGTCGCCGCGCAACCCCTGGAGAAATGACGTGAGTGAACTGATGACTGAAGTCAGCCCCGAGTTTGAAAGCACCATCATGGAACTGCTGGTGTTCTCCGGCAGCGCGCGCAGCAATGCGTTGACGGCGCTGCGGCAAGCGCGCGCCGGCGACTTCGCCGCCGCGGCCAAGCACATGGCTGAGTCCAAAGAGTGGGTGAAGAAAGCACACCTGATCCAGACCGAGCTGATCGGCCTGGACGAAGGCTGCGGCAAACTGGCGATCAACCTGATCACCGTGCATGCGCAGGATCATCTGATGAACGCCATGGTGATCCAGGATCTGGCCGACGACATGATCGAGCTCTATCGCCGTCAGTCGCAGACGGAGGGCCGCCCATGAGCACGCTTAAAATCGCCGTGATCGGCGGCGGCAGCAGCTACACCCCCGAACTGGTCGATGGGCTGATCCAGCGCATCGAGGAGCTGCCGGTCACCGAGCTGGCGCTGGTGGACGTCGAACCGGGCCGGCAAAAAGTGGAAACCATCGCCGCCCTGACCCGCCGCATGCTGGCGCGCCACGGGCTGGAGCAGGTGAAGGTCAGCGTGCACTTCGCGCTGGACGACGCCATTCGCGGCGCCGCCTTCGTGCTGACCCAGTTCCGCGTCGGGCAACTGCCGGCGCGCGCCGCCGACGAACGGCTGGGCCTGAAATACCAGCTGCTCGGCCAGGAGACCACCGGCGTCGGCGGCTTCGCCAAGGCGCTGCGCACCATCCCGGTGATGCTGGACATCGCTCGCCGGGTGGAAAAACTGGCGCCGGACGCCTGGATCATCAACTTCACCAACCCGGCCGGCATCGTCACCGAGGCGGTGTCCCGCTTTACCAAAGCGAAGATCATCGGCCTGTGCAACGTGCCGATCAGCATGCATCACATGATCGCCAACATGCTGCAGGCGCCTTACGCCGACGTGCAGCTGCGCTTCGCCGGCCTGAACCACATGGTCTGGGTGCATCAGGCCACGCAGCAGGGGCGCGACGTCACCGCCAAGGTGATCGACATGCTGTGCGACGGCGCGGCGCTGACCATGAACAACATCAAGGAAGAGCCCTGGCAGCCGGACTTCCTGCGCGCGCTCGGCGCCATCCCCTGCCCCTACCACCGCTATTTTTACCAGACCCGCGAGATGCTGGCGGAAGAGATGGCCGCCGCCGGCGAGCGCGGCACCCGCGCCGAGCAGGTGATGCAGGTGGAGAAAGAGCTGTTCGAGCTGTATGCCGATCCGCAGCTGAACACGAAACCGGAGCAGCTCAGCTTCCGCGGCGGTTCTTTCTATTCCGAAGTTGCGCTGGAGCTGATTCGTGCTATCCATAATAATCTCGGCACGCAATTAGTGGTCAACACCGCAAACCGCGGCGCTATCCATGGCCTGCCGGACGATGCTGTGATAGAAATCAACTGTATCGTTGATGCTCAGGGCGCGCACCCGCTGACCTTCGGCCCGCTGCCAGAGCCGATGCAGGCCCTGACGCAGCAGGTGAAAGCCTACGAACGCCTGACCATCGAGGCGGCGGTGCACGGCGATCGCCGCAGCGGGTTGCTGGCGCTGATCGCCAACCCGTTGGTGGGCAACGCCAACCTGGCGCAGCCGCTGCTGGAAGAGGTGTTGACGATAAACGCGCCGTATTTGCCGCAGTTCAGGTAAGCGGCTATACGCAGCCAGACAGGGGTTCGGCGCGCCGAACCCATTTTTTTAGCCGTAATTCAGGAGTGGGACGATGGTGACACTGGAAGATGTCGCAGCGCTGGCGGGCGTTTCGCGCGCCACCGTATCGCGCGTGGTGAACGGCGACAGCAACGTCAAGGCGCCGACCCGCGAGAAGGTTGAACGCGCCGTTGCCCAGCTCGGTTACACCCCCAACCCGGCGGCCCGCGCGCTCGCCTCCAGCCACAGCAATACCCTTGGGCTGGTCACCACCTCGTACCGCGGCGGCTTTTTCGGCGCGCTGATGGACTTCGTGCAGACCGAGGCCGAATCCCACGGCAAACAGCTGCTGGTGACCCAGGGCCGCAACAGCGCCGAAAACGAATGGCAGGCGGTGCAGCGGCTATTTAGCCTGCGCTGCGACGGCGTGATCCTGCACGTGCGTTTTCTCAGCGACGATCGGCTGCGCCAATTGGCGGCGGAGCAACGTGATTTCGTGTTGCTCGATCGTCTGGTGCCGGGGCTGGAAGACCGCTGCGTCACCTTCGATCACCCGCTCGCCAGCCGCATGGCGACGCAGCAGCTGCTCGATGCCGGGCACCGGCGCATCGCCTGTATCAGCGGCCCGCGTGAACGCCCGTCGAGCCGCCTGCGGCTGCAGGGATTTGAAGAGGCGATGCAGGCGGCGAATATCGAGCCGGTGGCCTGCCTGGAGGGCGTCTACGATCTGGAAAGCGGTTACCGCTGCGCCGATCGGCTGCTGCGGCAAGCCGCGCGGCCCAGCGCCATCTACTGCTGCAACGAAGAGATGGCGATCGGCGCGCTGCTGGCGATCAACGAACACCGCCTGCGGGTACCGCAGGATATCTCCTTGATCTGCTACGACAGCGGCGAACGCGCGCCTTTCGTGCGCCCGGCGTTGAGCAGCGTACATTTTCCCATCAGCGAGATGGCCCAATACGCGGCGCGCAGGTTGATCGACCCCGCCACCCCGGCGCACCGGTTTGAGCCGACGATCGTCAACCGTGATTCCGTTGTGACGGTACGCAAATAGATCACAATAATGCACACCAGCCCTTCATGGGTTACATCAAAAAATCGACAGCCATCACAAAAAATCCCGTTGTCTGTGCTAGGATCCGCCCCCTGGTGGCCTGATCGGGACTTTTTCTGCGTTTGCCGGGAAAAGCCAGCGGCCTTATGCCAGCGTTAAAACCTCTAACAGACATATTCAGGCCTATACAATGAATGACAGTAACCGCATACGGCTTACCTGGATCAGCTTCTTTTCGTACGCGCTGACCGGTGCTTTAGTGATCGTCACAGGGATGGTGATGGGAAACATTGCAGAGTACTTTAACCTGCCGGTTTCCAGCATGAGCAACACCTTTACTTTCCTCAACGCCGGCATTTTGATTTCGATCTTCCTCAATGCCTGGCTGATGGAAATCATCCCGCTGAAGCGTCAGCTGATCTTCGGCTTTGTCCTGATGGTGCTGGCGGTCGCCGGGCTGATGCTCGGCAAGAGCCTGACCATGTTCTCGCTGTGCATGTTTATCCTCGGCGTGGTTAGCGGTATCACCATGTCGATCGGCACCTTCCTGATCACCCACATGTATGCCGGCCGCCAGCGCGGTTCGCGCCTGTTGTTCACCGACTCCTTCTTCAGCATGGCCGGGATGATCTTCCCGATCGTCGCCGCGATGCTGCTGGCCCGCCATATCGGCTGGTACTGGGTTTATGCCTGCATCGGCCTGCTGTACGTGGGGATCTTCGTGCTGACCCTGTGCTCCGAATTCCCGGTGCTGGGCAAGAAAGGCGCCGACGCCGGCCAGCCGGTCGAGAAAGAAAAATGGGGCATCGGCGTGCTGTTCCTGTCGATCGCCGCGCTGTGCTACATTCTCGGCCAGCTGGGCTTCATTCAGTGGGTGCCTGAGTACGCCACCAAGTCGTTCAACATGGACATCGGCCAGGCCGGTAAGCTGGTGAGCGACTTCTGGACCTCTTACATGGTCGGCATGTGGGTGTTCAGCTTCATCCTGCGCTTCTTCGATCTGCAGCGCATCGTGACCGTGCTGGCCGCACTGGCTACCGGCGCGATGTACCTGTTCGTCAGCACCGACAACCCGGAGCACCTGGGCTACTACATCATGGCCCTGGGCTTCGTTTCCAGCGCCATCTACACCACGCTGATCACCCTCGGCTCGCTGCAGACCAAGGTCTCCTCGCCGAAGCTGGTCAACTTTATCCTGACCTGCGGCACCATCGGCACCATGTTGACCTTCGTGGTTACCGGCCCGATCGTGGCGAAAGGCGGCGCGCACGCGGCGCTGACCACCGCCAACGGCCTGTATTTGGCGGTGTTCGTGATGTGCCTGCTGCTGGGCTTCGTGACCAAGCACCGCAGCCACGGCCACGTGACGCACTGATCCGCACACAGGGCTGAATTCATCGTCGTTGACTGATAATGCCCCTCTCCTTAGATAAATGCCGGCCGCTTCTACCTGGCCGGCATTTTTTATTCTCTCCTCTTTTCCATAAGCTGGGCCAACGCGCCCTGGGCCGGTGGCATAACCGAGTTTCATTTCCAATCCGCGCTGTGACGGAACATAATTAAATGGGCATTGTATAAAATGCCAACACTCCTTATATTTGAAAACTCCGATTAATGAGAAACAGCGCAGCCCTACCGGCGGCTGTTCACTTATCATTTTCACTCACTCAGCGCTCAAGCATCACCATCAAATATATATAAAGGAATATCATAAATGAAAAAGATAGTTTATGCCTTATTCTTAATGTTGATAAGCAACGCCCCCGTCTATGGTAAAAATACGTCATTCACAACAGCGTCGGCCATTAATGCGCGTAACACAACACATCAATTCCTCTTAAGTGCGAAAAACGCCTATGAGATTTATAACCTGGAAAAACTGGAAAATGCATTATCCTCGGCTCACCAGAGTGCGCCACAACGCTTGGATGTCCTATTTAGCCTGGGAAATACCTACATACTGCAAGGAGATATTCATAAGGCACTAGACGTCTATGCCAGAATAAATATCCAAACCGGTGGTGATATTGATGCGCTGACCTATCTGGTGATGTACAAACACTATCTGGGGCAACCATTTACCAATGAAATGTCAGCCCTAAAGAAAATCAGTGAGCAACGAGCAAAAGATGTGGCGACAATAATCGGTAATATCAACGAGCAATTAGCCATGCCAATAGCGGAAAAACTTCCCGCCGGCTATAACAAAAACAACCCAGCACTAATTATCACCTTGGGTTATGCATTAAAAGAAGATGGCACCATGGATAGCATCTTGATCGACCGGCTGGAAAAAACCTTAGCCATGGCTAAAATGCTGCCTGAGGCTAAAATTGTCGTAACAGGCGGCGTGCCGAAACATGATAAAAGCGAAGGCATCGAAATGAAGCAATGGCTGATTCACCAAGGCATAGATGAAAACCGGATAATTGCCGAAAACTACGCGACAGATACCGTAGAAAATTTTATTTATTCGCGTTACATCATCAAACAAGAAAAACGAAATAACATTGTCATCGTCAGTTCCGCAACCCATGTGCGCAGGTGCCATGTCATTTTACAATCCCTCGCTCTGGCCAAAGGGGAACATTATGACATCACTACCGTCGCAGCCCCTGACGCCTCCGAAGAAGAAATGAAATTCGAAGGGAAACGCAAACTGGGTATCTATCGTGATGCGCTGCGCGCCTATGGATTGTATATGATTTCTGCCGCACCTGAATTCTCGCTAAACTGATAGCGTGCTCCCGGATGGGCGGCGCCATCCGGGATTCGATTCACTGCTCAGGGCTGGCTCAGCTCAATTCCCAACCAGGAAGGTACAGGGCGGGCATTGCCGTCAGGTTGTTTTATCGGCGAACACCAGGCGCCAGAGTTAGAACAACTGCTCTTGGGTAACTCGCCGCCCCCCATTTCGCCGCGCCGTCCTTAATCACTAAGGCGGCGGAGCCGCCGCCGTCCAGTTCTATCGCTACCTTGGCCTCCAATGCCCGGAACAACGCGGTCAGATCCCCACGGTCAATGCCGTCACGGTAAGCACCGCCGTGAAAAATATAAAGACGATCCTGCTTGTTATGGTAACCCAGGGCAATCCGGGTCGTTTGGGCTGGCCCATTATCCGGCTGCCCTTCCGGACCATCATCACGCCGTGGAATCAACGAGGTACCGGAAAAGGCCACAAATTGGCCTCTCATATTAGTTAGCTTATTAGCGTAATTCGTAGCCTCTGTGCTGAAACGATCGGTATTTATTACAATATGCAACGGAACTCCAGGTTGATTCATTTCCCAAAAAAATGTGTCAACCGGCGCGGCTTTATTATGCTCATCAACAAAATGGCGCAGCCCAGGGAAATAATCACTGGTTTCTTGCTCAGGCTGTGTTGAACCACCGCTAATATTGTCATAATACATACCAAGCGGCGTTGCACAGGCATTACTCAGCCAGGTAGTACCGTTTCTTTGCGCCCTGATATCAAAATAATTAACGTTTAGCACAATGTCAGGGAAAGCTAACCGCCCCCATGCGCCAACCGGATAATAAATTTCAGATGATTGCCGCCTCCCGTCATCCGTTACCGCATTGTTATTCATCTCACAACGCAACGACGTCCTTTTTTTCATATCCAGAAGCAATGACGGCACTCGTTTTCTCACATCAGGAATCACCAACAACACACCATTTTGATTATTGGCATAATATCTATCAACGTTTGAGCGCATGGGAATTTGATGGTCTTTATCAAAAATATAAGCAAACGGTTCATCTTTATGCTTCTCTATTTCATCATTTAGCTTCATTAAGGTTTCAGCACCATCAGGGTCGATGTTTACTTCCTTACTTAAACGAACATAGATATCATTAGCGCTGCCTATTTTATCAGCATGTACGGTCGCGTTGAGCGTAAACGTATATCTCCCAGACCTTGGTGTTGGTATCACCTTGACGAAGCGCTTATCTCTGCCAAATCCGTATAACTGAAAGAGCTGCTGACTTTCTCTCCCTGTTTCATCATGTTTTATCCCGACCAGCATGCTCAGTTTATAAGGCTCTTCCCAGTCATACCAAAAGCCCGAACTATAATCCTGATACTTGTTCACCCATAGAATTAAAACCATCTTCCCATCGACATACTTTTCGCACATCGTGAACATGGCATACCTATCTCTGTTAGCCGAATACTTCTCCGTGGCACGTTCATCGCAATTGGGATCCTGAATATTTATATCATCAAATTCATTGGTCGGATCCGTAACGCTACCTTCACCGGCCAACGCCGCATAGCATGCCCCGCCATAAGCCAGAAAACCAAACAATGCTATTCGGCGGAAAGATATCATTAAACCTTGCATATCAGACACCAATAAAGTTAATAATCAATCACAAACAACTAGATCAAAACCTTATAAATATCCACAAATCAAAGTAAAACAATAAAAGTCATTGATTAAGATCAATATCAACACTCTATTATCCAACAAGGTTAGGGATATAGACTATAAATAGCCGAAGCGTGGCATTTCGTGATAAAGAACAATGCGTATAGAATTATTTCAATGAATGATTGTTAGATATTCAAATTATAAAGAGAGTTCTTAATCGACCGATCAATAATGTACAACGCGTTGCCGGAATTATCGTGAGAGAACGGCCCACAACATATAATGTTCACCATTATTGTCGCGGGCAAAAGAACTGGCTAACGCCGAAAATCCACCGTTTCATCCTGCTGCAGATGCAGCGTGGTTTCCGCCGGCCGCGTTTCGGCGATCACCGCCCCCAGGCGAATCGAGTAGCGCACCGGCGTCTGGCGGCGCACCGCGTCGAAGCCGCTTTCCGCCGGCAGGATCACCAGGTTGGCGCTGTTGCCGGCCGCCAGGCCGTAGTCGCTCAGGTTAAGGGTGCGCGCGCTGTGGCTGGTGATCAGCTTCAGCCCGTCGTCGATCTGGCAATAGCCCATCAGCTGGCACACGTGCAGCCCCATATGCAGCACCTGCAGCATGTTGGCGGTGCCGAGCGGATACCAGGGATCGAACACGTCGTCGTGGCCGAAGCAGACGTTGATCTGCGCCTCCAGCATCTCCTTCACCCGCGTTACGCCGCGCCGTTTCGGATAGCTGTCGAAACGGCCCTGCAGATGAATGTTCACCAGCGGATTGGCGACGAAGTTGATGCCGGACATTTTCAGCAGGCGGAACAGCCGCGAGGCGTAAGCGCCGTTGTAAGAGTGCATCGCCGTGGTGTGGCTGGCGGTGACTTTCGCCCCCATCTCCAGCTTCAGCGCCAGCGCCGCCACGGTCTCGACGAAGCGCGATTGTTCGTCGTCGATCTCATCGCAGTGCACATCCACCAGCCGATCGTATTTTTGCGCCAGCGCAAACGCCTTATGCAGCGATTCCACGCCGTACTCGCGGGTGAATTCGAAATGCGGAATGGCGCCCACCACGTCGGCCCCCAGCCGCAGCGCCTCTTCAAGCAGCGCTTCGCCGTTGGGGTAGGAAAGGATCCCCTCCTGCGGGAAGGCGACGATCTGCAGCGTCACCCAGGGCGCCACCTCCTGTTTCACCTCCAGCATGGCGCGCAGCGCGGTCAGCGTGGGATCGGAAACGTCGACGTGGGTGCGCACATACTGCACGCCGTTGGCGATCTGCCACTTGAGCGTTTGCCAGGCGCGCTGTTTGACGTCTTCATGGGTCAGCAACGCTTTGCGTTCGGCCCAGCGCTCAATGCCCTCGAACAGCGTGCCGGACTGGTTCCAGGCCGGCTGACCGGCGGTTTGCGTGGTATCCAGGTGAATATGCGGTTCGACGAACGCCGGCAGCGCCAGCCCGCCCTGCGCATCCAACACGTCGCTGCGCCACTCCTGCCCTTCCGGCTGCGGCACCAGATGCGCGATGCGCCCCTGCTCAATCGCCAGTTGCCACAATCCTTCATGCCCGCTCAAACGCAGGTTATCGATAAACTTCAATGGACGTTTCGCCACCCTTCACCTCTGCCGTTGCGCTGGTTTTCTTCATCATACTGGCAGCGGATCGCGCTGACAAAGTCACCGTTGCCTGCCTACCCCCTGTGTTTACTCTCTGCGGGGTAGTTTGCATGCAAACTGACTCGCTTCAGCTAAAGGTGAATAAAATCCGCAACTTATCAAAAAACGTGAAAAATCATCCATATACCACGTTAGAGGTATATGAGGGTGTGATTGATTTGCATCAATAAATTGCCCATTGGGAGAGATAAGGTAAGCCTAGGAAACCAGAATTTTGAGGCAATAATGAGCAGAGTCAAACTTGCCGTCGTCGGCAATGGCATGGTCGGCCACCGGTTCATCGAAGATCTGTTGGATAAAGCAGACAAAGACCAGTTCGAAATCACCGTATTTTGCGAAGAGCCGCGCATCGCTTACGATCGCGTGCACCTCTCTTCCTACTTCTCGCACCACACCGCCGAAGAGCTGTCGCTGGTGCGCGAAGGCTTTTACGAAAAACACGGCGTGAAGGTGCTGGTCGGCGAGCGCGCCATCACCATCAATCGCGACGAGAAGGTCATCCACTCCAACACCGGCCGCACCGTCTATTACGACAAGCTGATCATGGCCACCGGTTCCTATCCGTGGATCCCGCCGATTAAAGGTTCGGATAGCCAGGACTGCTTCGTTTACCGCACCATCGAAGACCTGAACGCCATCGAAGCCTGCGCGCGCCGCAGCAAACGCGGTGCGGTGGTCGGCGGCGGGCTGTTGGGGCTGGAAGCCGCAGGCGCGCTGAAAAGCCTGGGGGTGGAAACGCACGTGATCGAGTTCGCCCCGATGCTGATGGCCGAACAGCTCGACCCGATGGGCGGTGACCAGCTGCGCCGCAAGATCGAGCGCATGGGCGTCAAAGTACACACCGGCAAAAATACCCAGGAGATCGTCAACGGCGGCGGCACCGCGCGCAAAACCATGCATTTCGCCGACGGCAGCCTGCTGGAAGTGGATTTCATCGTGTTCTCCACCGGCATCCGCGCCCAGGACAAGCTGGCGCGCCAGTGCGGGCTGGAGATTGGCCGCCGCGGCGGCATCGCCATCAACGACAGCTGCCAGACGTCGGATCCGGACGTCTACGCCATCGGTGAGTGCGCCGCCTGGCGCGATCGCACCTTCGGCCTGGTGGCGCCGGGTTACAAAATGGCGCAGGTGGCCGTCGATCACCTGCTCGGCCGCGAAAACGGCTTCCAGGGCGCCGACATGAGCGCCAAGCTGAAGCTGCTGGGCGTGGACGTCGGCGGCATCGGCGATGCTCACGGCCGCACCGAGGGCGCCCGCAGCTACGTTTATCTGGATGAAAGCAAAGAAGTCTACAAACGCATCGTGGTCAGCGCCGACAACAAAACCCTGCTCGGCGCGGTGCTGGTGGGCGACACCAGCGATTACGGCAATCTGCTGCAGCTGGCGTTGAACGGCATCGAGCTGCCGGAAAACCCGGACGGCCTGATCCTGCCGGCTCATGCGGGCAGCAAACCGGCCATCGGCGTGGATTCGCTGCCGGAAAGCGCGCAGATCTGCTCCTGCTTCGACGTCAGCAAAGGCGACATCATCCAGGCGGTCAACAAAGGCTGCCACACCGTGGCGGCGCTGAAGGCCGAAACCAAGGCCGGCACCGGCTGCGGCGGCTGCATCCCGCTGCTCACCCAGGTGTTGAACGCCGAGCTGAGCAAGCAAGGCATCGAGGTCAACCATCACCTGTGCGAACACTTCGCCTACTCGCGCCAGGAGCTGTTCCACCTGATCCGCGTCGAAGGCATCAAGTCGTTCGAGGCGCTGCTGGCCAAATACGGCAAAGGCTACGGCTGCGAAGTGTGTAAGCCGACCGTCGGCTCGCTGCTGGCTTCTTGCTGGAACGAATACATCCTCAAGCCGCAGCATACGCCGCTGCAGGATACCAACGACAACTTCCTCGGCAATATCCAGAAAGACGGCACCTACTCGGTGATCCCGCGCTCCGCCGGCGGCGAAATCACCCCGGACGGCCTGCTGGCCATCGGCCAGATCGCCAAGGAGTACAACCTCTACACCAAAATGACCGGCTCGCAGCGCATCGGCATGTTCGGCGCGCAGAAAGACGACCTGCCGGCCATCTGGCGCAAGCTGCTCGCCGCCGGCTTTGAAACCGGCCACGCTTACGCCAAGGCGCTGCGCATGGCGAAAACCTGCGTCGGCAGCACCTGGTGCCGCTACGGCGTCGGCGACAGCGTCGGCTTCGGCGTCACGCTGGAGCATCGCTACAAAGGCATCCGCACCCCGCACAAAATGAAGTTCGGCGTCTCGGGCTGCACCCGTGAATGCGCCGAAGCGCAGGGCAAGGACGTCGGCATCATCGCCACCGAGAACGGCTGGAACCTGTACGTCTGCGGCAACGGCGGCATGAAACCGCGCCACGCCGATCTGCTGGCCGCCGACCTCGATCGCGAGACCCTGGTGCGCTACCTCGACCGCTTCATGATGTTCTATATCCGCACCGCCGATAAGCTGCAGCGCACCTCGGTGTGGCTGGAGAGCCTGGAAGGCGGCATCGATTACCTGCGCAAGGTGATCATCGACGACAAGCTCGGCATCAACGACCAGCTGGAAGCGGAGATCGCCCGCCTGCGCGATGCGGTGATCTGCGAGTGGAAAGAGACCGTCGAGCACCCGGAAACGCAGCTGCGCTTCGCCCACTTCGTCAACAGCCCGCTGCGCGATCCGAACGTGCAGGTGGTGGCCGAACGCGACCAGCACCGCCCGGCGCGCCCTGACGAGCGCATTCCCGTCACCCTGATCGATACCGAGGAGAGCCACGCATGAGCCAGTGGATTACCGTTTGTCCCGTCGCCGACATTCTGCCCGGCACCGGCGTGTGCGCCCTGATCGGCGATCGGCAGGTGGCGGTGTTCCGCCCCTATGCCGACGAGCAGGTTTTTGCCATCAGCAATATCGACCCGTTCGCCCAGGCCAGCGTGCTGTCGCGCGGCCTGATCGCCGAGCATCAGGGCGAGCTGTGGGTCGCCAGCCCGCTGAAGAAACAGCATTTCCGCCTGTACGACGGCCACTGTCTGGAAGACGACAGCCGCTCCGTCGCCAGCTTCGCCAGCCGGGTGGTCGACGGCATCGTGCAAGTCGCGGCATAACCTTTCGGGAGGCAACATGTTTACCGACACGATCAACAAATGCGCCGCCAACGCGGCGCGCATCGTCCGCCTGGCGAAAGAAAGCCCGCTCGGCTTTTGGATCAGCTCGGCGATGGCGGGCGCCTACGTCGGCCTCGGCATCATCCTGATCTTCACCCTCGGCAACCTAGTCGACCCAAGCGTGCGGCCGCTGGTGATGGGCGCCACCTTCGGCATCGCGCTGACGCTGGTGATCATCGCCGGTTCCGAGCTGTTCACCGGCCATACGATGTTCCTGACGCTCGGCGTCAAGGCCGGCACCATCCGCCAGAGCCAGATGTGGGCAGTGTTGCCGCAAACCTGGCTCGGCAACCTGCTCGGCTCGGTGCTGGTGGCGCTGATGTATTACTACGGCGGCGGCAGCCTGCTGCCGGTGGATACCAGTCTGGTGCACAGCGCCGCGCTGGCGAAAACCACCGCGCCGGCCGAGGTGCTGTTCTTCAAGGGCGTATTGTGCAACTGGCTGGTCTGCCTGGCGATTTGGATGGCGATCCGCGTCGAAGGCGCCGCCAAATTCATCGCCATCTGGTGGTGCCTGCTGGCCTTTATCGCCTCGGGTTACGAACACTCCGTCGCCAACATGACGCTGTTCGCCCTCTCCTGGTTCGGCAACCACAGCGAGGCCTACACCCTCGCCGGCATTGGCCACAACCTGCTGTGGGTGACGCTGGGCAACATCCTGTCCGGCTCGGTGCTGATGGGCCTGGGGTATTGGTACGCTACGCCGCGCGCCGAACGCCCGCAGGCGGCGAAAGCCGCCGCACGTCAGACCGCCTGAGTTTTCGGGGGCGCATTTTGCCCCCATACTGATTCTCCCGAGGAGTGCCGATGGACTACCTGCCGATTTTCTGCCAACTGCAACACAAAGCCTGCCTGCTGGTGGGCGGCGGCGAGATCGCCGAACGCAAGGCGCGGCTGCTGCTGGACGCCGGCGCGGCGCTGACCGTCAACGCCCTGGCATTCAGCCCACAGTTCCACCACTGGGCTGAAAAAGGCCTGCTGACGCTGGCCGAGGGCGAATTCAGCCCGGCCCTGCTGGCGGAAAAATGGCTGGTGATCGCCGCTACCGACCGGCTGGAAGTCAACGCACTGGTGTATCAGTGCGCCAACCAGCAGCGGGTGTTCTGCAACGTGGTGGACGATCCAAAACGCGCCAGCTTTATCATGCCGTCGATCATCGACCGTTCGCCGATCATGGTGGCGGTGTCCTCCGGCGGCAAAGCGCCGGTGCTGGCGCGGCTGCTGCGCGAGAAGCTGGAAGCGATGCTGCCGCAGCACCTCGGCAAGCTGGCCCAGCTGGGCGGCTCGCTGCGGCAGCGGGTAAAACAACGCTTCAGCAGCCTCGGCGCGCGCCGTCGCTTCTGGGAACGGTTATTCGCCCACGATCGGCTGGCGCAGTCGCTGGCCAACGACGACGCCGCGCTGGCCGAACGCCAGCTCGAGCAGCTGTTCAGCGAACGGCCGGAAGATCGCGGTGAAGTGGTGCTGGTGGGCGCCGGGCCGGGCGATGCCGGCTTGCTGACGCTGAAAGGGCTGCAGCAGATCCAGCAGGCCGACGTGGTGGTTTATGACCGGCTGGTCTCCGAAGAGATCATGACGCTGGTGCGCCGCGACGCCGAACGCATCTTCGTCGGCAAACGCGCCGGCCACCACTGCGTGCCGCAAGAGCAAATCAACCAAATCCTGCTGCAGCAGGCGCTGCAAGGCAAACGCGTGGTGCGCCTGAAGGGCGGCGATCCCTTTATCTTCGGCCGCGGCGGCGAAGAGCTGGAGACGCTGGCGGACGCCAACGTGCCGTTCTCGGTGGTGCCGGGCATTACCGCCGCCTCCGGCTGTTCCGCCTACAGCGGCATCCCGCTCACCCACCGCGACCATGCGCAGAGCGTGCGCCTGGTGACCGGCCACGCCAAGGCCGACGGCGGATTGGACTGGGCGACGCTGGCCGCCGGGCAGCAGACGCTGGTGTTCTATATGGGGCTAACGCAGGCAGCGGAGATCCAGCGCCAGCTGATCGCACACGGCTTGCCGGCCGCCACACCGGTAGCGCTGGTGGAAAACGGCACGTCCTGCCGCCAGCGGGTGATCGAAGGCGAGCTCGGCCAACTGGGCGCCTTGTCCCTGCAGGCCGCCAGCCCCAGCCTGATCATCGTCGGCAGCGTGGTCAGCCTGCGCAGCAAGCTCAATTGGTTCGCCAGCGAGGAACCGCCCGCCGGCCTGGCGCAAATGGCGTGATACCGACGTAAAAAAAGCGGCCTTTGGCCGCTTTTTCTATTCGCGCCGGCGTTACGCCTGCGGCGGTACGAAACCGACGGCCTGATAGACCTTCGCCAGGGTTTCCTGCGCGCGCGCGCGGGCCTTGGCGGCGCCGTCGCGCATCACCTGCTGCAGATAGGCTTCGTCGTTGCGGAAGCGGTGGTAGCGCTCCTGCAGCTCACCCAGCATGCCGGAGACGGCTTCCGCCACCGCGCCTTTCAGGTGGCCGTACATCTGGCCTTCGAACTCGGCTTCCAGCTGCGCGATGCTCTTGCCGGTCACGCCGGCGAGGATATCCAGCAGGTTGGAGACGCCCGCCTTGTTGACCACGTCGTAACGCACGACAGGCGGCTCTTCCGAGTCGGTCATTGCGCGTTTGATCTTCTTGGTCACCGCTTTCGGATCTTCCAGCAGGCCGATCACGTTGTTGCGGTTGTCGTCCGACTTGGACATCTTCTTGGTCGGCTCCTGCAGCGACATGACGCGCGCGCCGGATTTAGGAATAAACGGCTCCGGCACTTTGAACACGTCGCCGTACAGCGCGTTAAAACGCTGGCCTACGTCGCGGCTCAGTTCCAGGTGCTGCTTCTGGTCTTCGCCCACCGGCACCTGATTGGTTTGATACAGCAGGATATCGGCCGCCATCAGCACCGGATAGCTGAACAGCCCGGCGTTGATGTTCTCCGCGTAGCGCGCGGATTTGTCCTTGAACTGCGTCATGCGGCTCAGTTCGCCGAAATAGGTGTAACAGTTCAGCACCCAGCTCAGCTGCGTGTGCTCAGGCACGTGCGACTGCACGAAGATGGTGCTTTTTTCCGGATCGATACCGCAGGCCAGGTACAGCGCCAGCGTATCCAGCGTGGCCTTGCGCAGCTTCTCGGCGTCCTGGCGCACGGTGATGGCATGCAGATCGACGATGCAGTAGATGCAGTCGTAGTCGTCCTGCATCTGCACCCACTGACGCAGCGCACCCATGTAGTTGCCGATGGTCAGTTCGCCGGACGGCTGCGCGCCGCTAAATACGATGGGCTTACTCATGTTTAAATTTCCTGATTCTCTAAAGATGACAGCCCAAGAGCGGGCAACAAATCGGCGAAGCGCTCCAACACCCGATCGGGGTGGCTCAGGGCGATCGATTCGCCGTAGTTATAACCGTAGGTAAAGCCGACGCTCGGGCAACCGGCACCCTGCGCGGCTTGAATATCGTTGCGGGAGTCGCCGACGAACAGCAGTTCATGCGCCCGCAGCCCAAGCTTGCCGAGCACCAGGTACAGCGGCGCCGGGTGCGGTTTCTTTTCCGTCACGTCGTCGCCGCCGATCACCAGCGAGAAATAGTCGCCAATGCCCAGCGCCGCCAGCAGCGGTGCCACGAACGGCGTCGGCTTGTTGGTCACCAATGCCATCGGGTAACCGTGCGCGGCCAGCCGGGCCAGCGTCTCTTGCACCTGCGGGAACAGGCGGCTGCCGCTGTCGACGGTCTGCGCGTAGAAATGGTCGAAGCGTTCACGCAGCCGGCTGCACTGCTCCGGCGTGCCTTCCGCTTCCGCCCAGCGCAGCGCGCGCTGCACCAGCACGTCGGCGCCGTTGCCGATCCAGGTGCCGACCCGTTCTTCACCCGCTTGCGGCAGGCCCGTCTCTTCCAGCGCCATATCGATGGCGGCTGCCAGACCCGGCGCGCTGTCGACCAGCGTGCCGTCCAGATCGAAGGCCAATGCGCGGATCGCGCCGAAATCAGCCATGGGTAACCTTCGCCAGCTCGCTGCGCATCTCGTCGATCACCTTGCGGTAGTCCGGCTGGCCAAAGATGGCGGAACCGGCGACGAACATATCGGCGCCCGCGGCGGCGATTTCGGCGATGTTGTCCACCTTCACCCCGCCGTCGACTTCCAGGCGGATATCGCGGCCGCTGTCGTCAATCAGCTTGCGCACCTGGCGCAGCTTGTCCAGAGTGCCGTGAATGAACGACTGGCCGCCGAAGCCCGGGTTAACCGACATCAGCAGGATCACGTCGATTTTATCCATCACGTAATCGAGGTAGCTCAGCGGCGTGGCCGGGTTGAACACCAGGCCGGCTTTACAGCCGTGCTCTTTGATCAGTTGAATGGTGCGATCGACATGCTCGGAAGCTTCGGGGTGGAAAGAGATATAAGACGCGCCGGCCTTGGCGAAATCAGGCACGATGCGATCCACCGGCTTGACCATCAGGTGCACGTCAATCGGCGCGGTAATGCCGTAGTTGCGCAGCGCTTCGCACACCATCGGGCCGATGGTCAGATTGGGCACGTAGTGGTTGTCCATCACGTCGAAGTGCACCACGTCGCCGCCTGCGGCCAGCACGTTGGCGGTATCTTCACCTAACCGGGCAAAATCTGCCGACAGAATGGACGGGGCAATCAAAAACTTTTTCATCCGCTTCTCCAAACGTAGGGTCGAGTTGTTATGCGCCGGGGTGCCCCCGGCTTAGCGATACAGCGCCAAAAGCTCGTTCACTTTGCTGCGGCCGAGAATGTTGCGGCTGATCGTGCGGCGCGCTTTCACCACATACAGCGCGGCATGCTGGTACCAGTCGCGCGTCAGCTCGGTATCGTGATTGGAGATCAATACCGGTACCTGGCTCTCTACCGAGAGCTGGTGCGCCAGATGCGCCAGGCTCTGCTGATCGGCGATGCTGAAGCTGTTGGTGTGGTAGGCGGTGAAATTCGCCGTCGCCGACAGCGGCGCATAAGGCGGATCGCAATACACCACGGCGCCGGCCACGGCCTTCGCCATGGTATCGCGGTAATGCTCGCAGACAAAAGTGGCATTGCGCGATTTTTCGGCAAACCAGTAGAGCTCTTCTTCCGGGAAGTACGGTTTCTTGTACCGGCCAAACGGCACGTTGAACTCGCCGCGCAGGTTATAGCGGCACAGGCCGTTATAGCAGTGGCGGTTCAGGTACAGAAACAGCAGCGCCCGGCGGTAAGGCTCGGTGCTAGTATTGAACTCTTCTCGCAGCAGGTAAAACTGATCCGAGTTATTGAATTCATCGGCGAAAAGCGTGCGGGCATCGCGCACGAAGTCATCCGTGCGCAGCTTAACGATGTTATACAGGTTGATAAGATCGCTATTGATGTCGGCGAGAATGTAGGCGTCGTAATCCGTATTCAGAAAGACGGATCCCGCACCCACGAAGGGCTCGATTAAGCAGTCTCCCGCCGGCAGATGGCGACGAATCTCATCTACCAGCGGGTATTTTCCACCAGCCCATTTTAAAAAAGCGCGGTTTTTCTTCATGCCGTCAATTAGCTACTTATACAATTCAGAGCGGCGGATTGTACTCTGTTTCAGACAGCACATCAGCGCACAAATTTAAATGATTTATTTTTTAAGATCTTGCTGCACTTGGTGTACAGGTCGGACCCACGGTTTTTTCGCCTGCACATCCGCCGGCAACGAAGCAATGGCGCGCTTCGCTTCTGCGGAAGACGCATAGTTGCCGCTTACCAGCACGTACCACGGTTTGCCGTCACGCTTGGTGGCGTACACCAGGTAGTTCTGCAGCTTCTGCTGTTTGGCGTAGGCGTTCAGCGTATCGGAACGCGAAGCGCTGCTCAGCTGCAAGGTATAGTGGCTGCCTGGCGCAGACTGCAGCGAACTGCCGCTGCTGGCGACCGCTCCCGCTTTCGCGGTAGAAGACGGCTTGGCAGGCGGCGTATACACCGTGGTCGGTGATTTATGCTGCGTCGCGCTCGGCTTGGCGGCGGTTTTCGCCGGCGTTTTATGCTGTTGCTGCGCGGTGCCCTGCACAGGGCGAGTCGTTTCGCGCGCCGCGGCGCCACTCATCACCGTCGCCGGTGCGGTCGGCAGCGTCGAGGCTGCGCCGGTCATGCCCTGGGTCGCGGCATCCACCTGCCCTTGCTGCTGCGACAGCGCATCCGCCATGTTGCCAGGCAGATCGACGCGCTGCTGCGCACCGCCCTGCTGAGGCTGAGTTTGCGCTTCGGTCGGCGTGCCGGAGATCGGCGGAACGCTGACGTTCTGCGGTTGCTGCGGCTGAGTCGCGCTCACGCCGTTGTTGTCATGGGTATCCGTGGTGCCGCCCGGCACGCCGTTATTGGCGGTGGTCAGCGACGAAGAACCGGACAGGTTGATATCGCGGGCCGCGCCGTTTTGCGCGCCGCTATCCTGAGCCGCTTCATGCTTGGTCGGCGCCTTCAAGGCGGAACCGATGCCGATAATCAGCAGCAACAGCACCAAAATGCCGATGCCGATCATCAAATGCTGGCGCGAAACGGCGAAGCGCGGCGCGGCGGCCGGCTTGCGCGAACGCGTAGGACGACGATCGCTGCTATCAGGTCTGAGATCGTCTTCCGGTTTAAACTCGTCCATCTGAAACCCTCCAACTAGAGGCAAAAGCCCACCACCGTAGACCTACCGTGGCACGGGCAGATTAACCCGATGATGGCAAAGCGACACCCGTCGTGCTCTGCTCACTGTATTAATATAGATGCAAATGGCGGCTAAGCCACTGTTACTTAGTCCGATTTAATTACGCTGCTGCTCAGGCAGGCAGGCGGCGATCGACGCCAACACCAGCTCATGCCCTACGCCGCCGCGCACTTCCGCCGCACCTATCGCGGTCGGCAGCACCAGACGCAGTTCACCCGCCAGCACTTTCTTGTCGCGCAGCATGTGCGGCAGATAGGATTCCGGCGTCATTTCCTGCGGCCCGCAGACCGGCAAGCCGGCCCGCAGCAGCAGCGCTTTGATGCGTTCGATATCTTCAACCGAGAACTGGCCGAGACGGTGCGCGGTTTCCGCCGCCATCACCATGCCCGCAGCCACCGCTTCGCCGTGCAGCCATACGCCGTAGCCCATTTCGGCTTCGATGGCGTGGCCGTAAGTATGGCCCAGATTCAGCAAGGCGCGCAGGCCGCTTTCGCGTTCGTCGGCGGCCACGACCTCGGCCTTCAACTCGCAGCAGCGGCGGATACAGTACGCCAACGCCTGCATATCCAGCGCCATCAGCGCATCAATGTTGTTTTCCAACCAGACGAAGAACTCGCGATCGAGGATGATCCCGTATTTGATGACTTCAGCCAGGCCGGAAGAGAGTTCACGCGTCGGCAACGTTTTCAGGCAATCCAGATCAACCACCACCGAAGCGGGTTGATAGAAAGCGCCGATCATATTTTTGCCGAGCGGGTGGTTGACGGCGGTTTTGCCGCCTACGGAGGAGTCCACCTGCGACAACAGCGTGGTGGGAACCTGAATGAAGCGCACGCCGCGTTGATAGCACGCGGCGGCGAAGCCGGTCAGATCGCCGACCACGCCCCCGCCGAGGGCGATCAGCGTGGTATCGCGCCCGTGCGGTTTTTCAAGCAGCGCCGAAAACACCTGCTCCAACACCGCCAGAGATTTGTACTGCTCACCATCGGGAAGGATCACCTGATCCACCACGACGCCCCCCTGCTCCAGCACCTGCCGGACACGCTCCAGATAAAGCGGCGCCAGGGTCTGGTTGGTGACCAACATCGCTTGCTCACCCGCCTTCAACGGCATAAAAGAAGCCGGATCGTTAAACAATCCGGCGGCGATGGTAATCGGGTAGCTGCGCTCCCCAAGCGTTACAGTAATTCTCTCCATGTCGCGCTCAGTTCTCTGTATGGTGCGGCGGTGGTTGATCCCCGCAACAGCGGGGAACACAAATCAGTTTTCCGCATTGGCCGACGGCGAACGCGAAAATCGGCAATCAGTTGCTTTCCAGCATGTTGATGATCTGGTTGGCAACCACTTTAGCGCTCTGATCGTCGGTGCGGATGGTGACATCGGCAATCTCTTCATACAACGGATTGCGCTCTTTCGCCAAGGCTTCCAGCACTTCACGCGGCGGAGAATCAACCTGCAGCAGCGGGCGTTTTTTATCACGCTGGGTACGAGCCAGCTGCTTCTCGATCGTGGTTTCCAGATAGACCACCACGCCGCGCGCGGACAGACGGTTGCGCGTTTCGCGCGACTTCACCGAACCGCCGCCGGTCGCCAACACAATCCCTTGTTTTTCCGTCAGTTCATTAATGACTTTTTCTTCACGATCGCGGAAACCTTCTTCCCCTTCCACGTCGAATACCCAGCCCACGTCAGCTCCGGTACGTCGCTCAATTTCTTGATCGGAGTCGAAGAACTCCATATTGAGTTGCTGAGCTAACTGACGGCCAATAGTGCTTTTGCCGGCACCCATAGGCCCAACCAGAAAGATATTGCGTTTCTCTGCCATGTTTTTCGGTATTACTAAGACAATTCGTTAATGTTAACCCGCCCCGCCAATCAAATCAGCGGCGGGACCTAAACTGAAACCTCATGAGCGATAGTGCGAGATCAGACGAAAAATTATCTCAACACTCTTGGTAGTTTGGCAACCGAATAAATCGCAATCCACGCCGCGGGAGGGAAACCATATGTTTTTAACGGCGTCTTGACGCTAACAAAAAACCTCGGTGCTCAATTCGGTAACCCTTGTAAGCTAAATCGGCCGCAGCGTCAAACGCAGATCCCCCCAAGGGGATAAAAAAGTGTATCTGCTCATCAACTTTAGGAGATTTGCCGCCCGGCCGACAGGCAGCCGCTTATCCCTTAATCAGGGTCGGCGTAATGAAGATCACCAGCTCGCGTTTTTTCTGTTGCGCGCCGCTTTGCCGGAACAAGCCCCCCAGCAGTGGTGCATCGCCCAATCCCGGCACCTTGTCCGCCGTCTTGCCGCTATGCCGTTGAAAAATACCGCCGAGCACCAGGGTTTCGCCGTTTTTCACCGTGATCTGCGTCTTAATCTCCTGTTTATCGATGGTCAGCGCTTCCCCCGCGCCCCGGCTGATGGCGCGCCCCGGCATATTTTGGCTGATGTGCAGCGTCAGCGTGATGCGTCCGTCCGGCAACACCTTGGGCGTCACCTCCATGCCCAGCACCGCCTCTTTGAACTCGATCGCGGTCGCACCGCTGGCGCCGCTCGACACTTCGTAAGGGATCTCGGTTCCCTGTTTGATACTGGCGGTTTGCAGATGCGCCGTCAGCAGGCGCGGGCTGGCGATGATCTCCACCTGATTCTCCTGCTCCAGCGCCGTCAGCTCGAGGCTCAGCAAACGCCCGCTGATGCGCGCCAGGTGGAAACCGGCGTTCACCGCGCTGCGCTCCAGCGGCAGGTTGACGCCGAGATTGCCCGGCCGCAGCGGCCGCGTCGGCCTGTCGTCGGGCGCCAATCCCCAACGCACGCCGAGTTCACGCAGGCTTTCGCTGTTGATGGTCACGATATGCGCCGCCAGCTGCACCTGTGCCAGCGGCGCGTCCATTTCCGTCACCCGTTTTTTCAACTGCGCCAGGATTGGCGCGGTGTCGCGCAGCAGCAGCGTATTGGTGCGCTTATCCGCCAGCACGCTGCCACGTTCGCTGAGCAAGGCGCCGCGTTGGGCATTGAGGCTTTCGGCAATCTCCGCCGCATCGCCGTTTTGTAACGTCAGGCTCAGGCTGTGCAGCGGTTGCCGCTGCGCCAACGCTTCTCGCTGCTGTCTTTTTTCCTGCGCGTCCGGCTCCGGGGCGATCAGCATTACGCTCCCCTCCCGCGTCATCGTCAGCTTGCCCATACGCAGGGTCAGCGCCAGCGCCTGAGGCCAGGGCACATTCTCCAGCCGCAGCGTCAGGTTGCCGCTCACGCCGGGCGCGGCGATCAGGTTCATCTGCCGATAATCCGCCAGCGCCTGCAGGATGACCGTCACCGGCGCATCCTGAAACTCCAGGGAAACCCGCTGCTTATCCTGCGCCTGCGCGGCGCCGAGCGCCAGGCACCACAGCGCCACGCCCAATCCAGCGCGTCCTTTCATGGTTTGCCATCCTTGTTGTTGTCCATCATGAGCGAGATGTCGCCCTGGCTCGCCGGGCAATCCGGTTCGGCCAGCAGCGCCGTTAACGTCAGGCTGCGCGCCTGCACCTGCGTCACCTGCCAGCGCTCGGCCAGTACCCGCTGCTGCGGCCGCAGGCGTAGCCATTGCCCCGCCGGCGTCACCACCCAGCCATAGCGCAGCGCCGGGTGCCCGATGACGCCTTTCAGTCGCCAGCCCGCCGGCGATGCCTCCGTTTGGGCACAAGCAGGCAGCGGAGGCGGCGCAAACGGATCGCGCGGCTCAGCACATAAGGCCCACGGCCATAGCAGCCACCACCAACGGCCAGGTCTTTTACTCATCGGCCTGCTCCTCGGCGGCATCCTGTAAAACCAACCTCGCCGTCATGCCCTGCGGCGGTGTCTCCACGCTCAGCTGCTGGAGGCGCAAATCGGCGGGCAGCGCCTCCAGCAGCACCAGCAAACCGGCGTAGTCAATGCGCAAGCTCAGCGTTTGCCGCGGCGGTTTTTCCTGCCGCTGCCAGCGCAACAGGGCGCCCCCCGCTCGTTGCAGCACGCTCGCCAGATCGCCGGTGGCGATCGGCGCAAGCGGCGCCGCCGGGATAGCGGTTTGCGGCACCTCGTCCAGTTGGCGTTGCACCATAGCGATCTGTTGCAACAGGCGCTGTTGCCGCTCCGCCGCGCTTTCCCGCTGACGCCATTCGTCTTGCAGCATCCAGCCGCCGCCCAACAGCGCCAACGCGCCGATGCCCAGCCCTTGCGCCACCAGCAATAGCCAACCCGGCAAG
Source organism: Serratia sp. CY38905 (assembly GCF_052168875.1). Classification (NCBI taxonomy): domain Bacteria; kingdom Pseudomonadati; phylum Pseudomonadota; class Gammaproteobacteria; order Enterobacterales; family Yersiniaceae; genus Serratia; species Serratia sp. CY38905. Next base: position 57,876 of record NZ_JBJNLV010000008.1, read on the forward strand.
CTCAGCCAGAAGCGCAGCCCGGATGACAAACGGCTATCCATCACGCCCCCAGCGCGCCGCCAGGTGAAAGGAGTACAGGCCGTCTTCGCGTTGCGCCACCTCAGCCAAACGCAGCCGTGGCAACGCAGGCATCCCCGCCAGCCGTCGTTCGAACTGCGTGATGGCCGCAGGAGAGCGGCTCAATCCACGCAGCCGCAGGCCGTTCGCCGCATCGCTGTCCAGCGCCGTGAGCCACAGCAGGGGAGGAACGCTGGAGGATAATTGCTGCAGCAGCTGCAAATAACGCCGGTTATGTTGGGCGTTGCTCGCCTGCCGTTCGGCGCGGACACTGTGCAACGCTCGTTGCGCCCGCTCTTGCTGCTGCTGGCGGACGAGCAACGTCAATGCCGCCAGCTCTTCACCCAGCATCGCCAGCCGCGCCTGCCGCTGCGCCTGTTGATGCCGCAGCTGGCCGGCGATCAGGAACAGTGCCAGCAGCAGCGCCGCTACCTGCAACAGCAGCACGCCCAGCCAGAAATAGCCGCGCCGCCGCTCGCGGCGCTGGCGCCAGGGCAGAAAGTTGACCTGATACATCAGCGATCCTCCTCGCGCAGCGCCAGACCACCGGCCAACGCGAACGCCGAAGGATGCGCAGGCAACGGCGGACGCAGCTGCGTGAAGGCGCTGAGCGGCGACCAACCAAGGCAACCGGCGGGCAAGGCTCCCGCCAGCACACCGCCGGCATAGACCGGCCGATCGTCGCCCACCGGCATCTGGGCTTGCAGCGCCCGCAGCGCCTGCGCGTCATCGTCGCCCGGCGCCAGACCAAAAGCGAACGCGCCGTCGGCCGGCGCCACCCACAGCCATTCTCGTTCGAGACGGTGCATCAACCCCGCAGCGGGCGGCACGCCTGCCGCCGTCGCCATCATGCGCAGCGCACAGGGGGTGATATCGACCGCTTGCGGATGCAGGCCAGCCTGACGCAGACAATGCAGCCACTGCTGCAGCTCCTGCCGCCGCGCAGCGGTCAACAGCAGCGCCGCCTCATCCGCCGGCACGGCGCGATAGTCGAGCACCAACGTCTGGCCGTCGAGCGGGAACTGCTTCAAACCGTGGCCACCGATATAGTCGCTGCGTTCCGGCTCGCGCAGCCGCGCGTCCGGCTGCGTCATGCGCTGCTGTAACACGCGTTGCGCCGGTAGAGCAATGCGTAAGGAAATATGTCGCGGCAGCTGGACGCGCCATTGCCGCAGCACCCGGATCAGGAATTCGGAAGGTTGCAGGCAGCCATCGCGCAAAACTGCCTGCGGCAGCGCCTGCTGCCACCAGTGGCGCAACTGCCAGCCGTTGCGGCGGCGTTGGGCCGCCACCGCCCGCACGCAGTCGATTTGTATATCCAGCCCTACCTGCCATGCTTGAGGGAACATGTTTCGCAAGCCTCCATAACATCAGATGATAAAAGAACATATCCATGTCGCAGGCTTGCCTTTATACTACCGCGCGGTTGTTTATAAACTGCCCAAATGACTTAGAAATGGGAAATCTCAGGTGAAGTTCGTAAAGTATTTTCTAATCCTTGCAGTATGTTGCATCGTGCTGGGAGCAGCCTCGATTTTTGGCTTGTACAAATATGTCGAGCCACAGCTGCCCGACGTTGCAACGCTGAAAGATGTGCGGCTGCAGATACCGATGCAGGTCTACAGCGCCGATGGCGAACTGATCGCCCAATACGGCGAGAAGCGCCGCATTCCGCTGAAACTGGATCAAATTCCGCCGGTGATGGTGCACGCATTCATCGCCACCGAAGACAGCCGCTTCTATGATCACCACGGCGTCGATCCGGTCGGCATCTTCCGCGCCGCCTCCATCGCGCTGGTCTCCGGCCACGCTTCACAGGGGGCCAGTACCATTACCCAACAGCTGGCGCGTAACTTCTTCTTAAGCCCGGAACGCACCCTGATGCGTAAAATCAAGGAAGCTTTCCTGGCGGTGCGCATCGAGCAGATGCTCACCAAAGATGAAATCCTTGAGCTGTATCTGAACAAGATCTATCTGGGTTACCGCGCCTACGGCGTGGGCGCCGCCGCGCAGGTCTATTTCGGCAAAGACGTCAGCCAGCTGACCCTGAGCGAAATGGCGACCATCGCCGGCCTGCCGAAAGCGCCGTCCACCTTCAACCCGCTCTATTCGCACGATCGCGCCGTTGCCCGTCGCAACGTGGTGCTGTCGCGCATGCTGGACGAACACTACATCACGCAGGCGCAGTACGATCAGGCGCGTTCCGAAGATCTGGTCGCCAATTACCATGCGCCGGAAATCAGCTTCTCCGCGCCGTATCTCTCCGAGATGGTGCGTCAGGAGATGATCAAGCGCTACGGTGAAAACGCCTATACCGACGGTTACAAGGTTTACACCACCGTCACCAAACGGCTGCAGCTGGCGGCGCAGGAATCGGTGCGCAACAACGTGCTGGCCTATGACATGCGCCACGGCTATCGCGGCCCGTCCAACGTGTTGTGGAAAGTCGGCGAAGCGGCCTGGGATCGCAAACAGATTGTCGATTCGCTGAAAAACCTGCCGAACTACGGCCCGCTGGCGCCGGCGGTGATTACCGCCGCCAACCCGCAGGAAGCGACGGCGATGCTGGCCGACGGCAGCAGCATTGCCCTGCCGATGGCGACCATGCGCTGGGCGCGGCCATATCGCTCAGACACTCAGCAAGGCCCTACGCCGAAACGCGTCACCGACGTGGTGCAGGCCGGCCAGCAGGTATGGGTGCGCAAAGTGAACGACGCCTGGTGGCTGTCGCAGGTGCCGGACGTCAACTCGGCGCTGGTCTCGATCAACCCGAACGACGGCGCGGTGAAAGCGCTGGTCGGCGGCTTCGATTTCAACCAGAGCAAATTCAACCGCGTCACACAGGCGCTGCGCCAGGTAGGTTCGAACATCAAACCCTTCCTGTACACCGCCGCGATGGATAAAGGCCTGACGCTGGCCACCATCCTGAACGACTTGCCGATCACCCGTTGGGATGCCGGCGCCGGCACAGACTGGCGGCCGAAGAACTCGCCGCCGACCTACGACGGCCCGATTCGTCTGCGGCAGGGGCTGGGGCAATCGAAGAACGTAGTGATGGTGCGCGCGATGCGCGCGATGGGCGTCGACTACGCGGCGGAATATCTGCAGCGCTTCGGCTTCCCGGCGCAGAATATCGTGCATACCGAATCGCTGGCGCTGGGTTCCGCCTCCTTCACCCCGATGCAGCTGGTGCGCGGCTACGCGGTGCTGGCGAACGGCGGTTACCTGGTCGATCCGTACTTCATCACCAAAATTGAAGACGACAACGGCAATACGGTGTTCGAAGCCAAACCGAAAGTGGTGTGCAGCAGCTGCAACCTGCCGGTGATCTACGGCGACACCCACCGCTCGGCGGTGCTGTCCGACGACAACATCGAAAACGTCGCCACCTCGCAGGAAGGCAACAACAGCACGGTGCCGATGCCGCAGCTGGAGCAGGTTACCCCGGCTCAGGTACAGCAGGACGGCGACCAACAGTATGCGCCGCACGTCATCAGCACACAGCTGGCCTTCTTGATCCACGACGCGCTGAACAGCAACATCTTCGGCGAACCGGGTTGGATGGGTACAGCCTGGCGCGCCGGGCGCGATCTGAAGCGTCATGATATCGGCGGCAAAACCGGTACCACCAACAGTTCCAAGGACGCCTGGTTCTCCGGCTATGGCCCGGATACCGTGACCTCGGTGTGGATCGGTTTCGACGATCACCGCCGCGATCTGGGCCGGTCGACGGTATCCGGCGCCATCCCGGATCAGATCTCCGGCGGCGAAGGCGGAGCCAAGAGCGCCCAGCCGGCGTGGGACGACTTCATGAAGACCGCGCTGGAAGGCATCCCGGAGCAGAAAGTCACGCCGCCGCCGGGCATCATCAGCGTCACCATCGACAAGAGCAGCGGCAAGCTCTCTGGCGGTGGCGGCGGCAGCCGTTCCGAGTACTTCATCGAAGGAACGCAGCCGACGGACTACCCATCACGCGATACCGGCACCACGTTGACCGATCCGGGCGGTGAAAGCCACGAGCTGTTCTGATCGAAAAGGGCCAGAGAAATCTGGCCCTTTTTTTGTTCGGCGCGAAGCGTATCAGCGCGATGCGCGCAAAAACGCCTCGGAGAGGAACAGCGCGCTGACGTTGCGCGCCTCACGGAAATCCGGTTCCGCCAGCAGCGCCATCATGTTGGCGATCGGCCAGCGCACCTGCGGCAGGGGCTCTGGTTCATCCCCTTCCAGGCTCTGCGGATAGAGATCGTGCGCCAGCACGATATTCATTTTGCTGGAAAAGTAGGATGGTGCCATCGTCAGCTTGCTGAGAAAATCAAAGCGCTTCGCGCCGAATCCCACCTCTTCCATCAGCTCGCGGTTGGCCGCCTCCAGCACGCCCTCACCGGGATCGATCAGCCCTTTCGGGAACCCCAGCTCATAGGATTCGGTGCCCACCGCATATTCGCGGATCAGCAGCAGATCATCGCCAATCACCGGCACGATCATCACCGCTTCGCGATCCGAAGGCCGCATGCGCTCATACACCCGCCGAACCCCGTTGCTGAATTCCAAATCGACCGACTCGACGTTGAACAAACGCGAACGCGCGACGGTTTCCACTTTCAGAATTTTAGGTTTTTGCAGGTGTTTATCCATGATTGCCTCAAAAAGGTTACCCAGACGTGGACGGGGCAACCGAAATAATGATTGGCGTAACGCACGGCTCGTAGGCGCTCAAACGCTGACCAAATTCGATCCTGATCACATTGTGCGTTAAGGGCAAGCTCCGCTGCAACGCGCATGAGCAGTAATTTACTTTCTTTTAACAAGCGTAGCCAGCGGCCGGCGATTTTCCGTACTGATTCAGCAAACAGCGTGCAAGAAAATAGGATAATGCCGATATCGACGGCAGAGGCAGGTTGCTAGTATCACGCAGGCAAGAATCAGTGATAAAATGGCCTTGCGTCATGAAGGAATGAGATCCAGAGCGAGAATCTGTTTGTTCCCTCATTAGTTCTGGGTGCCTCCTGGCGGTTTACTCCGTATAATATTCAGCTTTTCATCAGGTTGGCGAAATTCACGGTGTGAGATGGGGATTGCATGAGCACAATAGTGTTGATATTGGCCTTAGTGCTTGTCTGTCTGATTGCCGCCGGTCTGTACCTGTGGTTCAAGGCTCGCAACCCGTCGGCGCTGGCGCACGCGCTGCCGTTTATCAAACCAGCCCACCGCAAGCTGACCGACGAAGAGCGCGCCGCGGTCGAATTCTACCTCAATCAGCAAAACAAGCTGAGCAACAAACTGTTGCCCGGCGGCGGCGCTACGCTGCCCGCGGCCAAGCTGGCGCTCACCCCGCAAAGCGATAACGTTTATCCCGTCACGCACGCCATCACCCGCTACGGGCTGGCCAGCGACGATCCCAATAAATGGCGCTATTACCTCGACGCTGAAGAGGTGCATCTGCCGCCGTTCTGGGAGCCCTATATCACCGCCGACAACCATGTGGAAGTGATCAGAACCCAGACGCTGCCGCTGGTGATTTCGCTCAACGGGCATTCGCTGAAAGATCATATTCACGACCGGCCGCAGCCGCCGGTGGTAACCGCCGCGCCGACCAAAAACGCGTCCATCCGCAAGGAGGAGAGCGAGCATGTCGAGCTGGTCAATATTCGCAAGGAAACGCCGGAAGAGCATGCGCTGAACCGGCCGAACGGCATCCGTGAAGCCGTTATCATCTCCGTTGCGCTGCTGCTGCTGTTCTTCAGCCTGATAAGCCCGGTGCTGGTGATCCCCTGGATGATTTTCGTGGCGGTGCTGATGATCGCCTGGGGATGCTGGAATCTGTTCCGTCGCCCGGCCTCACGCGAGCTGAAGGAGATCCACTGTCTGCGCGGCACGCCGAAGCGCTGGGGCCTGTTCGGCGAATCCGGCCAGGGGCAGATCAGCAACATTTCGCTCGGCATCATCGATCTTATCTACCCGCCGCATTGGCAGCCTTACCTGACGCAGGACCTGGGCAAGACCACCGACGTGGACGTCTACCTCAATCGGCAGGTGGTGCGCCAGGGGCGCTTCCTCTCGCTGCATGACGAAGTGAAGAACTTCCCGCTGCAGCAGTGGGGCCGCAACGCGGTGCTGGTCGCCAGCTCGGCGCTGGTGCTGCTGTTGCTGCTGATCTATATCCCGCTCAACCTGCCGCTGACCCTCAGCATGGCCTGGCTGCAGGGCGCGCAAAAAGTGGAAGTGACCAGCGTACAGGCGCTGGAGGCCACGCCGCTGCGCATCGGCGACACGCTGAAAGTGCGCGGCAGCGGCATGTGCTATGTGCCGCCGCCGGCCAACGGTGGCGGCGCCGCCAATTTCGCGCCGTTCGACTGCTCCGGCATTTATTGGAACAACGCCGCCCCGCTGCCGCAGCCGGAATCGGAAGTCATAGACAAAGCGACGGCCCTGCTGGCTACGGTCAACAGCCAGCTGCATCCGAGCGGCGCCGATCAGAAGGTCAACCCGCAGTTGGCCAGCGCCATCGAGAAATCCGGCATGATCCTGTTGGATGACTTCTCTGATATCGTTCTGAAAACACAGGATTTGTGTCAGGCAGAAAATGACTGCGTGCGGTTGAAAAACGCCCTGGTCAACCTGGGTAACGCCAAAAACTGGAGCGGTTTGGTGAAACGCGCCAGGTCCGGCGCGCTGCAAGGCGTCAACGTGCTGCTGCGCCCGGTGAGTGCCGAATCGCTGGACAGCCTGACCAAAGTGGCCACGTCGTCGTTCATCTTCAATGAAACGCGTCTGGCCGCCGCGGCGCTCAACAGCCCGCCGCCGGGCGGTTTCCTGATCCGCAGCGACGAAGGCCGCCAACTGGTCAGCCACCCGCAATCCTCGGCGCCGCAGAGCGAATACAACGCCCTCGACCAGTGGAATGAGCTGCAGCGCCTTTCCACTCTGCTGCTGCATACCCCGTTCCAGGCGCAGGGGGTGATCACCAGCCTCAGCGTCGACGCCAACGGCACCCGCCACGTGGCGCTGCACAGCGAACCGGACATGATCACCCTGTGGCGCTACCTCGGTACCAGCCTGCTGTTGCTGGCGGTGGTCATCAGCCTGGGCTATAACGCCTGGCGGCTGGTGCAGCGTCGGCGCATCAATCAGCACCGCGTCGCCGATATCCAGCGTTACTACGACAGCTGCTTCAATCCGCAGCTCAATCCGATGTCGATGCGGCCGATGGCCTGAACCTGGCGTCGGGGCCTCCGCCCTGTCATCTGCTTATGCTACGCTAACGCTATTATTCTCATCTGCGGACCGCCCGTCGGTCCGCCCGTGGAGTTTTTATGGTTCCCGAGTTTGATTGGCCGCAGATCGATACCGTGCTGCTGGATATGGACGGCACCTTGCTGGATCTGGAGTTCGACAGCCACTTTTGGCTCAGCCTGGTGCCGCAGGCGCTGAGCGAAAGGCGCGCCATTCCGTTCGACGAAGCCCGCAATATCATTGAGCGGGAATATCATGCGGTGCAGCACACCATGAACTGGTATTGCTTCGATTACTGGAGCGAGCGGTTGGATCTGGATATCTACCGCATGACCAGCGAAGTGGGCAGCCGCGCCCGGCTGCGCGAAGACACCGAGCCGTTTTTACAGGCGCTGCGCGACGCCGGCCTGCAAACCATTTTGCTGACCAATGCGCATCCGCACAGCCTGGCGGTGAAAATCGAGCATACCGGCCTCGATCGGCACCTTGATTTATTGTTTTCCACCCACACATTTGGTTATCCGAAAGAAGATCAGCGTCTGTGGCAGGCGGTGCAGCAGCACACCGGATTCAATCCGCAGCGCACGCTGTTCGTCGACGATGGCGAGCCGATCCTCGACGCGGCGCGCGCTTTCGGCATTCGTTACTGCCTGGGCGTGCAAAACCCGGACTCCAGCACGGCGGAAAAAAGCTTCCAGCGCCATCCGTCGATGCGCGACTATCGCCTGCTGATACCGGCGCTGGCCAAGGGGGAAGCATGAAGGAAAAAGCGACGCGCGACGACGCGGTCCGGCTGGACAAGTGGCTGTGGGCCGCACGCTTCTACAAGACCCGCGCGCTGGCGCGCGAAATGATCGACGGCGGCAAGGTGCATTACAACGGCCAGCGCGGTAAGCCGAGCAAGATTGTCGAACTCAACGCCGAGCTCAAGCTGCGGCAGGGTAACGAAGAACGAACCGTGATCGTGCTGGCGCTGAGCAGCCAACGCCGCGGCGCCGGCGAGGCGCAGCAAATGTATCAGGAAACCGAAGCCAGCATCGCCAACCGCGAAAAAATGGCGCTGGCGCGCAAGATGAACGCGTTGACCATGCCGCATCCGGACCGCCGTCCGGACAAAAAGGAGCGGCGCGACCTGATGAAATTTAAATTTGGTGAGCCGGAATAACCCCTCACCGCAATGAGAGAAGATTATGTCCAACCATGACCAATTGCACCGTTACCTGTTTGAAAACTACGCGGTGCGCGGCGAGCTGGTTACCGTCAGCGAAACCTATCAGCAGATCCTGAATAATCACGACTACCCGGCGCCGGTGCAAAAGCTGCTGGGCGAGCTGCTGGTCGCCACCAGTCTGCTGACCGCGACCCTGAAGTTCGACGGCGACATCACCGTGCAGCTGCAGGGCGACGGCCCGCTGAAGCTGGCGGTGATCAACGGCAACAACCGCCAGGAGATGCGCGGCGTTGCGCGCACCCAGGCGCCTATCGCCGACGACAGCACCCTGCATCAGATGATCGGCAACGGTGTCATGGTCATCACCATTTCCCCGACGGAAGGCGAGCGCTATCAGGGCGTGGTCGGCCTGGAAGGTGAAACCCTGGCCGAGTGCCTGGAAGCCTACTTCCGCCAGTCCGAACAGCTGCCAACCCGCCTGTTCATCCGCACCGGCGAAGCGGAAGGCCACGCCGCAGCGGCCGGTATGCTGCTGCAGGTGCTGCCGGCGCAGGACGGCAACCTCGATGATTTCGATCATCTGGTGCAACTGACCAACACGGTAAAAAGCGAAGAGCTGTTCGGCCTGCCGGCCAACGAAGTGCTGTACCGCCTGTATCACCAGGAAGAAGTCACCCTGTACGAACCGCAGGACGTGCAGTTCCGTTGCACCTGTTCACGCCAGCGTTGCGCCGACGCACTGCTGACCCTGCCGACCGATGAAGTGGCGGACATGCTGGAGCAGGACGGCAATATCGACATGCACTGCGACTACTGTGGCAGCCACTATGTCTTTGACCCGGTTGATGTTGCCGCCTTGTATGCGGGTAATACCGGCGAAAGCGACAGGTTGCACTAAGTTATACCCCCTTCGGCGGGCGCGCCCGGCGCCCGCCAACGCCCGCCGTTTGCACGTTTGCTTTTTTCCGTGTGCTATCTCTCAGATCGTAACGAAATACCGCCTAAAACGTTAAATATTTGATACCCATCGCTGTTACGCACCGTTAGATCCCTACAATTGCCGCCAGAAATTCTGTGACCAAGGAGTAGTAACATGCGCGTTAAAGGTATAACCCCTCAGGATCTGGCCGCTTACGGCATTCACGACGTTAGCGAAATCGTTCACAACCCGAGCTATGAACTGCTGTTTAAGGAAGAAACAGACCCATCTCTGGAAGGTTTTGAGCGTGGGGTAGTCACCAAGCTGGGTGCCGTCTCCGTCGATACCGGCATCTTCACCGGCCGCTCGCCGAAAGACAAATACATCGTCCGCGACGACATCACCCGCGATACCGTGTGGTGGGCCGATCAGGGCAAAGGCAAAAACGACAACAAACCCCTCAGCCCGGAAGTGTGGGCCGATCTGAAACACCTGGTCACCGAACAGCTTTCCGGCAAGCGCCTGTTCGTGGTGGATACCTTCTGCGGCGCCAACGCCGACTCGCGCCTGAAAGTGCGCTTCATCACCGAGGTCGCCTGGCAGGCGCACTTCGTGAAAAACATGTTCATCCGCCCGAGCGACGAAGAGCTGGCTGACTTCGAGCCGGACTTCGTGGTGATGAACGGCGCCAAATGCACCAACCCGAACTGGCAGCAGCAAGGCTTGAACTCGGAGAACTTCGTCGCCTTCAACCTGACCGAGCGCATGCAGCTGATCGGCGGCACCTGGTACGGCGGCGAAATGAAGAAAGGCATGTTCTCGATGATGAACTACCTGCTGCCGCTGAAAGGCATCGCCTCGATGCACTGCTCGGCCAACGTGGGCGAGAAAGGCGACGTGGCGGTGTTCTTCGGCCTGTCCGGCACCGGCAAAACCACCCTCTCCACCGACCCTAAGCGTCAGCTGATCGGCGATGACGAGCACGGCTGGGACGACGACGGCGTGTTCAACTTCGAAGGCGGCTGCTACGCCAAGACCATCAAGCTGTCTGAAGAAGCCGAGCCGGACATCTACCACGCCATCAAACGCGACGCGCTGCTGGAAAACGTCACCGTGCTGGCCGACGGCAGCATCGACTTCAACGACGGTTCGAAAACCGAGAATACCCGCGTTTCTTACCCGATCTACCATATTCAAAACATCGTCAAGCCGGTGTCCAAGGCGGGTCACGCCACCAAGGTGATCTTCCTCACCGCCGACGCTTTCGGCGTGCTGCCGCCAGTATCGCGCCTGACCGCCAACCAGACTCAGTACCACTTCCTGTCCGGCTTCACCGCCAAACTGGCCGGCACCGAGCGCGGCGTCACCGAACCGACGCCAACCTTCTCCGCCTGCTTCGGCGCCGCGTTCCTGTCGCTGCACCCGACGCAGTACGCCGAAGTGCTGGTGAAACGCATGCAGGCCGCCGGCGCCCAGGCTTACCTGGTCAACACCGGCTGGAACGGTACCGGTAAGCGCATCTCGATCAAAGATACGCGCGGCATCATCGACGCCATCCTGAGCGGTGAAATCGACAAGGCGGAAACCGTCACCCTGCCGATCTTCGATCTGGCGATGCCGACCGCGCTGCCGGGCGTGAACCCGGAGATCCTCGATCCGCGCAATACCTACGCCAGCCTCGAGCAGTGGCAGGAAAAAGCGCAGGATCTGGCCGAGCGCTTCATCACCAACTTCGACAAATACACCGACACGCCTGCGGGCGCCGCGCTGGTCAGCGCCGGCCCTAAGCTGTAATTCGGTAGCGTTACCTCTTCAGCTAAGGCGCGGATCCCGCGCCTTTTTTTATTTTCAGCGATTGCTTTTTAACCAGCAAGGCGAGAAAATAAGTCAATGCAATCATTGATAGCAAAGGAGGTTTCAATGGCTACTATCACCGTCAGAAATCTGGACGACGAAATCAAAGAGCTGCTGCGTATTTCAGCGGCGAAAAACGGCCATTCCATGGAAGAGGAAGCGCGCATGATCCTGAAACAGGCGCTGGTGAAAAAGCCGCCGCGCTATGGATTGGGTACCTGGATGCATCAGCACTTCGCCGAATTTGGCGGCGTCGAGCTGGAGATCCCACCGCGTGACGCCGTGCCACCACGCATCGTCACCTTTGATGATGAAGATGACAACGCATGATCATTCTCGACACCAACGTCATTTCAGAAACGCTGCGCCCCAGCCCGTACTACAACGTCATTAACTGGCTAAATGAAAAGGACAATGACGATCTCTATCTGAGCGCCATTGTCCTGGCCGAACTGTTCAGCGGCGTCGCCTGCATGCCTGACGGCAAGCGCCAGCGGGATCTCAAGCTCAAATTGGCGGACGCTCTTGAATTGAAGTTCGAGGGGCAGATATTGCCGTTTGATGGGCTGTGCGCGATGCAATACGCGGAATTGACGGCAAGGAATCGGCTTCTGGGTAAAGCGATGAGCGTGCCGGATGCCCAAATCGCCGCCACCTGCCTGCATTACGGCGCCGCCCTGGCCACCCGCAACACCAAAGACTTCCTCCACTGCGGCATCGAGTTAATCGATCCGTGGCAGGCGCCGACCGGCCGTCGGTTGCATGAGGATGCGGCGGAATACTACGTGATGAGCAGGAAGTCCTGACGGGGCCGCAACGACGCGGCCCGCGCCAAGCGCGTCAGGCGTTTTCCCTGGCGGTTTGATGGCCGTTGGCCGACTCTTTTTTCTCCATCGGCAACGGAATATACGCGCGGATCAAGAGCCCGCCGCGTTCGCTGGTGCCGATTTCCAACTCACCGTCGTGCGCATCGATAATACGCTGCACGATCGCCAGCCCCAGACCGGTGCCGCTGGTGCTGCGCGCGCTGTCACCGCGGACGAACGGCTGCAGCAGGTGCTTCAACTCTTCCGGCTTGATGCCCGGGCCGTCGTCTTCCACCTGGAACCAGCCGCGCTGCAGCTCGCGGCCGCTGCTGACCTTGATCCAGCCGTTGCCGTAACGCGCCGCGTTCACCACCATGTTCACCGCCGCCCTCTTAATCGACAGCGGGTGCACGTTCATCATCAGTTCACCCGGCGACAGCGCGGTTTCAATCACCCGCTCATAGCCGCTTTCCGCCGCGACCACCTCGCCCAAAATGGCGTTCAGATCGCTGCTTTCGGTCGGCATCTCCTGCCCGGTGCGCAGATAATCGATGAACTGCTCGATGATGGCGTTGCACTCTTCGATGTCTTTATTGATCGACTCGGCCAGATAGCCGTCTTCGGCGCTCATCATCTCCGTCGCCAGCCGGATACGCGTCAACGGCGTGCGCAGATCGTGGCTAACCCCGGCCATCAGCAAGGTGCGGTCATCCGCCAGCTGCTTGACGCCCGACGCCATCTGATTGAATGCGCGAGTCACCGACCGCACTTCGGAAGCGCCATACTCGCGCAGCGGCGGCGGAATAATCCCCTTGCCCACCTGCAGCGCCGCATGTTCCAGCTCCACCAGCGGGCGGTTTTGAATGCGGATAAACAGCCAGGCGCCGCCGATCGCCAGCAACATGATCGCCAGCGTATAGCGGAACAGCGGAGAGAAGTCGCCCTGGTGGATTTCCGTCAGCGGCACGCGCACCCAGATATCGGGCTGCAGCCAGGTTTTCAGCCACACCACCGGGGAGTTCTTGTTCACCTCCACCCGCACATCGGTCGGCCCGCCGAGCTGCTGCGCCATCTGCTGGCTGAGGAACTGGTAGTGCTGCGCCCAGCGCAGGCCGCTCTCCTCCGCCGCCGAGTTGGTGTAGAGAGAGATGCCCAGTTCGCGGTAGATCTCGCGGCGGAACGCCGGCGGCACTTCCAGCAGCGTGCCGTCCTCCAGCTGCAGCCGATCGGTCATCAGCATACGCACTTCGTAGGCCAATACCTTGTTGAACTGCTGCAGGCTGGGCAGGATGGCGAAGTTCAGCACCACCAGATAGGTCGTCACCAGGCTGACGAACAGCAGGGTGACGATCAACAACAGGGTTCGGGCAAACGAGCTACGCGGTGAAAAGCGTAATCGCCTCATGCCTTGCTGCCGTCCGGGACGAACACGTAGCCGAGACCCCAAACGGTCTGGATATAACGCGGATGCGCCGGATCTTCTTCCACCATGCGGCGCAGGCGAGAGATCTGCACGTCGATGGAGCGCTCCATGGCGCTGTATTCGCGGCCACGCGCCAGGTTCATCAGCTTATCGCGCGACAGCGGTTCACGCGGGTGGCTGACCAGCGCCTTCAGTACCGCGAACTCGCCGCTGGTCAACGGCATCGGTTCGTCTTCGCGGAACATCTCGCGGGTGCCGAGGTTCAGTTTGAATTTGCCGAACGCGATCACCGCTTCTTCCTGCGAAGGCGCGCCCGGCAGCTCGTTAGCCTGGCGGCGCAGCACTGCACGAATGCGAGCCAACAGCTCACGCGGGTTAAACGGTTTAGGAATGTAGTCGTCGGCGCCGATTTCCAGCCCGACGATGCGATCGACCTCTTCACCTTTGGCGGTGACCATAATGATCGGCATCGGGTTGCTCTGGCTGCGCAGGCGGCGGCAGATGGACAGGCCGTCTTCGCCCGGCAACATCAGATCGAGCACCATCAAATGGAAGGATTCACGGGTCAGCAAGCGATCCATTTGCTCAGCGTTGGCAACGCTGCGAACCTGGAAGCCCTGCTCGGTTAAATAACGTTCCAAAAGTGCGCGCAGGCGCATGTCATCATCGACAACCAGGATCTTATGATTCTCTTGCATGGTATTACTCCCAAAGGCTTTATTGCCTGACTCGAATATTGTTAGAAAACCTTGCCATTTGAGACAGCGTTTAATGGTATGTATTCTAGACGAAATTGTTACAAAGCTTATTCTTTTCCCCATTTATCAACAATTTTCAGTGAATGTCGACGGGGGTTCGTCAAAATATCGCCCTTTATCAGCGCAATGTGGGGCCGCGGCCCAATTTTACGCAATTTCGCCACCGGCAAACCGCACGGTGGCGTTTTGACGGCGAGTCAGGAAGTCTGCAGGAAACGCGCCAGCTGCCGGCGCAGCTGCCGGTTCTCTTGCTGCAGCGCCTCAACCCGATCGAGCAACGTCAGCGCCATGGCGATCCCCGGCCAATCCAGATCCAGCTCGGCCCGCAGCCTGCGCGCACGCTGCAGATGGCTCAGCGCCGGGTAGTCGAACTCCCAGCTCGGCTGCGCCGGCTCCAGCGGCACGATCACGCCCAGGCCAACGATCTCGACCAGCTCATCCTCTGAAATCTCCACCCGTTGGCACAGTTCCACCACGGTGAAAGTGATCTCTTTCTTCATCATGTGCTTTACTCCCATTCCGCGCGCGGGTTGAACGCCGCCTGTTCAGCCAGTTCTCGCCACAGGGCGCTGGCCTTCTCGTTCGGCTTCGGCGGCATCACCACCTTGAGAATGACATACAGGTCACCGGGCTCTTTCTTGCCCGCCAGCCCCTTGCCCTTGACCCGCAGCCGTTTGCCGCTCTGGCTGCCGGCCGGCACGGTCAACGCGATTTTGCCGGTCAGCGTCGGCACCTCAATGCTGGCGCCGAGCGCCGCCTCCCAAGGGGCGAGAGGTGCCACGATGCTCAGGTTGTGGCCGTCGATCTCAAACAGCGGATGCGGCGCGAGGCGGATGACCAGATACAGATCGCCGTTCTGGCCGCCGCCCACGCCGGCAACGCCCTGCCCCTTGAGGCGAATGCGCTCGCCGTCGCCCACCCCGGCCGGGATTTTCACGTTCAGCGTTTTGCTGGCTTCGCTCACCTGCCGCCCCAGCTCGTCGTACACCGGCAGCTTGTAGGAGATCTCGCGGCTTTGGCCATGCAGCGTTTCCTCGAGGAACAGCGGCACCTCCATCTCGAGATCCTGGCCGCGGAAGCCATGCCCGCCGTGCGAGTGCGAAGCGGAGCGATACCCGCCCGCCGCACGCCCGCCGAACATGCTTTCGAAGAAATCGGAGAAGTCTTGCGCGTCGGCGCCGCCGCCGTGCCATGAAGCGCTCTGCTGGTAGCCGCCGCGATCGCCGCGCGCCTGGCGGCCAAAGTTCGGATCGTTGCGGTGCAGCCGGATCTGATCGTACTCGGCGCGGCGCTCTTCGTCCTTCAGCACCTCATAGGCTTCGGCCAGCTCCTTGAATTTGCTCTCGGCGTCTTCTTCGGTGCTCACGTCAGGGTGATATTTACGCGCCAGCCGGCGGTAGGCCGTTTTGATGGTTTTCAGATCGGCGTTGGGCTCAACGCCCATCGTTGCGTAGTAATCTTTAAATTCCATGCGGTAATACCTTCAATGTGTTGGGTTGTGCGCCAAAATTCCTTGTCTCTCTCGCCAGATATCCTCCTTTCGTCACATTCCTTTTCCGCTATCGCTAAGCATACTCCCGATTGTTAAAAGCTGCGCAAACTGAATAACAACCGTGCGGCAACGCGCAGGCCCGCGCGCCATTTCTAAAGCCCCCCGCATTCACGTACACTGTGGCGGTGGCCCCATAAAGATAAATCACCATGAGAACTCAACTGATAACCCGTGAAGGGTATGACAAGCTCAAGCAAGAGCTGGATTACCTCTGGCGCGAAGAACGCCCCGAGGTGACCAAGAAAGTGACCTGGGCCGCCAGCCTGGGCGACAGAAGCGAAAACGCCGACTACCAGTACAACAAGAAGCGGCTGCGCGAGATCGACCGCCGCGTCCGCTATCTGACCAAATGCCTGGAGCAGCTGAAGATCGTCGATTACTCTCCGCAGCAGGAAGGCAAGGTGTTCTTCGGCGCCTGGGTGGAAGTGGAGAACGACGACGGCGAGACCAAACGCTTTCGCATCGTCGGTTACGACGAGATCTTCGGCCGCAAGGATTACATCTCCATCGACGCGCCGATGGCGCGCGCCCTGCTGAAAAAAGAGGTCGGCGACGTCGCCACCGTCAATACGCCGCTGGGCGAGGCGCAGTGGTACGTTAACGAGATAGACTACCCGAAGTAAGCTTTCAGCTTTTTCCGAACCGCCGCCAACGCCGCCGCCTGCGCAGTTCTCCACGCGGCGGCCGCGCGGCGGCGGCCCGCTCCACTGGCATTTTCCCCGATCAATCCGTATAACTGTCCCCTGTTTATTCACCGTTCTCAATACAGATACCAGACCTATGAATGACCCACTGAGCCGCATTATTGCAACAGAACTGCAGGCCCGGCCGGAGCAAGTCGACTCCGCCATCCGTCTGCTGGATGAAGGTAATACCGTGCCCTTTATTGCACGCTATCGTAAGGAAGTCACCGGGGGCCTGGACGACACCCAACTGCGCCAGCTGGAAACCCGCCTGGGTTATCTGCGTGAACTGGAAGATCGTCGTCAGACCATCCTGAAGTCGATCGATGAACAGGGCAAACTGACCGAACAACTGGCGGGGGCGATCAACGCCACGCTGAGCAAGACCGAACTCGAAGACCTCTATCTGCCGTACAAACCGAAGCGCCGCACCCGCGGCCAGATCGCCATCGAGGCCGGTCTGGAACCGCTGGCGGACGCGCTGTGGCTGGATCCGCAACAGCAGCCGGAACAGCTGGCTGAACGCTACGTCGACGCCGACAAGGGCGTGGCGGACGTCAAAGCCGCCCTCGACGGCGCGCGCTATATCCTGATGGAGCGCTTCGCCGAAGATGCCTCGCTGCTGGCCAAGGTGCGCGACTACCTGTGGAAAAACGCCCATCTGGTGTCCAAAGTGGTCGAGGGCAAGGAAGAAGAAGGCGCCAAGTTCCGCGACTATTTCGATCACCACGAACCGATTTCCCAGGTGCCTTCGCACCGCGCGCTGGCGATGTTCCGCGGCCGCAACGAAGGTGTGCTGCAGCTGGCGCTGAACGCCGATCCGCAGTTTGAGGAAGCGCCGCGCGAAAGCCAGGCGGAGCTGATCATCATCAATCACCTCAACCTGCGCCTGAACAACGCCCCGGCCGACGCCTGGCGCAAGGCGGTGGTCAACTGGACCTGGCGCATCAAGGTGTTGCTGCACCTGGAAACCGAGCTGATGGGCACGGTGCGCGAGCGCGCGGAAGATGAAGCGATCAACGTTTTCGCCCGCAACATGCACGATCTGCTGATGGCCGCGCCGGCCGGCATGCGCGCCACCATGGGCCTCGATCCGGGCCTGCGCACCGGGGTGAAAGTCGCCGTGGTCGACGCGACCGGCAAGCTGGTCGCCACCGACACCGTCTACCCGCACACCGGGCAAGCGGCCAAAGCCGCCGCCATCGTCGCGGCGCTGTGCATCAAACACAACGTGGAGCTGGTGGCCATCGGCAACGGCACCGCTTCGCGTGAAACCGAGCGTTTCTATCTCGACCTGCAAAAGCAGTTCGGCGAGGTCCGGGCGCAGAAAGTGATCGTCAGCGAAGCGGGCGCGTCGGTGTATTCCGCGTCCGAACTGGCGGCGCAGGAGTTCCCGGATCTCGACGTGTCGCTGCGCGGCGCGGTGTCCATCGCCCGTCGTCTGCAGGATCCGCTGGCGGAGCTGGTGAAAATCGACCCGAAATCCATCGGCGTCGGCCAGTATCAGCACGACGTCAGCCAGAGCCAGCTGGCGAAGAAGCTGGACTCGGTGGTGGAAGACTGCGTGAACGCCGTCGGCGTCGATCTGAACACCGCGTCGGTGCCGTTGCTGACCCGCGTGGCCGGCCTGACGCGCATGATGGCGCAGAACATCGTCAACTGGCGCGACGAGAACGGCCGCTTCAGCAACCGTGAGCAACTGCTGAAAGTCAGCCGCCTGGGGCCGAAGGCCTTCGAACAGTGCGCCGGCTTCCTGCGCATCAACCACGGCGACAACCCGCTGGACGCTTCCACCGTTCACCCGGAAGCCTACCCGGTGGTGCAGCGCATCCTGGCCGCCACCGAGCAGGCGCTGCAGGACCTGATGGGCAACGCCTCGGCGGTGCGCAGCCTGAAAGCGGTCGACTTCACCGACGACAAGTTCGGCGTGCCGACGGTCACCGACATCCTGAAAGAGCTGGAGAAGCCGGGCCGCGATCCACGTCCGGAGTTCAAAACCGCCACCTTCGCCGAAGGCGTGGAAACCCTCAACGATCTGCAGGTGGGCATGATCCTGGAAGGGTCGGTCACCAACGTCACCAACTTCGGCGCCTTCGTGGATATCGGCGTGCATCAGGATGGCCTGGTGCACATCTCCTCGCTGGCGGACAAGTTCGTTGAAGATCCGCACACCGTGGTGAAGGCCGGCGACATCGTCAAAGTGAAGGTGATGGAAGTCGATCTGCAGCGTAAACGCATCGCGCTGAGCATGCGCCTGGATGAGCAGCCGGGCGAAGGTTCACCGCGCCGCGGCGGCAACGCGCCTGCACAGACGCGCGACCACACCAACCGTTCGGCGGGCGGCAACAAGGCCAAACCGCGCAACGCGGCGCCGGCCGGCAACAGCGCCATGGGCGACGCGCTGGCGGCGGCATTCGGCAAGAAACGCTAAGTCAGATCCAACAGGGGGCGGAGCCTGCTCCGCCCCTTTCTGATGAATAAAACTTGCGGCATTTCTTGACCCGCCTCAATAAACCGTCATCTTTTTATTTCCCGCGCCTGCGTGACCACCCTCCCATTATTCAGGCAACAACAATCCCTTCTGCAGCCATTTATTAACAACTTCGTTAACACGCATTTTTCATCTCGCGAATTGTGAGAGAAACACAAATGGTTACCGCTCGCATTACGGCGGAATAATGTTATCGAATTGCCTTTCGGTGGAAATAAATAAAGGGAAAAAACCATCTATATTTGCAAACAAGAAAACTCGGCTACAAATACGTAACTGATTTAACTCGCCATTCTCATTTGTTCCCCAGCGCAACCGGTGGTAAAACGTCGTTAATCAAGACAACGCCATCAAAAACTGTCGACGCCATAATAATTGGTTACAATACCCTTACTTTTTGTATTGAACGCGATAATGATAATTACTATTATTTGCGCTCACTTTATTGCATGACCTTATGGATGAATACCGCCGACGGCGTGGCATTTTCGCCGGCAACGTCCAATTATCATCAGCCCGATGCTCATCGGCACCCGGAAGGTTAATCACATGCAGCTCCAACCTAAACGCACGTATAAGATTGTCGGCTTTTCCGGTGAAATTGCGCCGGCCTACCGCCAGAAACTGTTATCGCTCGGCATGCTGCCCGGCTCTTCGTTCGACGTAGTGCGCATCGCACCGCTAGGCGATCCGATAGAAATTAAAACTCGCCGCGTCAGCCTGGTGCTGCGCAGGAAGGATCTGGCGCTGCTGCAGCTCGACGGCCAGCCCTGAGCCGACACGCTCTCCGTTTGCCGACGCGCCTTTGCGCCGGCGCTGTTCTCCTTGAAGACGACACGCTGAACTATGAAAAAACTCACCATCGGCTTAATCGGTAACCCGAACTCCGGCAAAACCACGCTGTTCAACCAGCTGACCGGCGCACGCCAACGGGTCGGCAACTGGGCGGGCGTGACGGTCGAACGCAAAGAAGGCCATTTCACCACCCCGCAGTCCGACGTGCGGCTGGTCGATTTGCCCGGCACCTACTCCCTGACCACCATTTCAGAGCAAACCTCGCTCGACGAGCAGATCGCCTGCCACTACATTTTGAGCGGCGATGCCGATCTGCTGATCAACGTGGTCGACGCCTCCAACCTGGAGCGCAACCTCTACCTGACGCTGCAGCTGCTGGAGCTGGGCATTCCCTGCATCGTGGCGCTGAACATGCTCGACATCGCCAAAAGTCAGCATATCGATATCGACGTCGCCGCGCTGTCGGCGCGCCTCGGCTGCCCGGTAGTGCCGATGGTCTCCACCCGCGCCGACGGCATCGGCGTGCTGAAACAGATGATCGACAATCATCACATCAACGAACAGCAGGCGCTGGTGAACTACCCACCGCTGTTGCTGAAAGCGGTCGCCACGCTGAGCGACGCCATGCCGCAAACGCTGCCGGCGGTGCAGCGCCGCTGGCTGGCATTGCAAATGCTGGAAGGCGACATCTACAGCCACCGGCTGGCCGGTCCCGCCGTCGCGCTGTTGCCTGCGGCTGCCCAGGCGTTGCAACAGCAGCAGCAGGAAGATCCGGCGCTGGTGATCGCCGACGCGCGCTACCAGTCCATCGCCGCCCTGTGCGATGAGGTCAGCAACTCGCAGCAGGCGATGCCCAACCGTCTGACCGAGCTGCTGGATAAAGTGATCCTCAACCGCTGGCTGGGCGTGCCGATCTTCCTGCTGGTGATGTACCTGATGTTCCTGCTGGCGATCAACATCGGCGGTGCGCTGCAGCCGATCTTCGATATCGGCTCGGCGGCGATCTTCATTCAGGGCATTCAGTGGCTCGGCTACACCCTGCACTTCCCCGACTGGCTGACCGTTTTCCTGGCGCAGGGCGTCGGCGGCGGCATCAATACCGTGCTGCCGCTGGTGCCGCAGATCGGCATGATGTACCTGTTTCTGTCGTTCCTGGAGGATTCCGGCTACATGGCGCGCGCGGCGTTCGTGATGGATCGCCTGATGCAGGCGCTCGGGCTGCCGGGCAAATCCTTCGTGCCGCTGATCGTCGGCTTCGGCTGCAATGTGCCGTCCATCATGGGCGCCCGGACGCTGGATGCCCAGCGCGAGCGCCTGATCACCATCATGATGGCGCCGTTCATGTCCTGCGGCGCCCGTCTGGCGATCTTCGCGGTGTTCGCCGCCGCCTTCTTCGGCCAGGACGGCGCCGGGGTGGTGTTCTCGCTGTACATGCTCGGCATTGCGGTGGCGATCCTTACCGGCCTGGTGCTCAAATACACCCTCATGCGCGGCGAAGCCTCGCCGTTCGTGATGGAGCTGCCGGTCTACCACGTGCCGCACCTGAAAAGCCTGCTGCTGCAAACCTGGCAGCGGCTGAAAGGCTTCGTGCTGCGCGCCGGCAAGGTGATCGTGGTGGCCAGCATATTCATCGGCGGCCTGAACAGCTTCTCGTTCAGCGGCAAGACGGTCGACAACATCAACGACTCCGCGCTGGCCTCGGTTTCCAGGGTGCTGACGCCGCTGCTGCAGCCGATGGGCGTCCACAGCGATAACTGGCAGGCCACCGTCGGGCTGGTGACCGGCGCGATGGCGAAAGAAGTGGTGGTCGGCACGCTGAATACGCTGTACACCGCCGAGCGCATCAACAAAGAGGCGTTCGACGCCGCCAACTTCAACCTGCTCGATGAACTGGGCGGCGCGCTGAACGAAACTTGGGACGGCCTGAAAAATACCTTCAGCCTGAGCGTGCTCTCCAACCCGATCGAAGCCAGCAAGGGCGACGGCGAGATGGGCGTCGGCTCGATGGGCGTGATGAGCAGCAAATTCGGCTCCGGCATCTCCGCCTACAGCTATCTGATCTTCGTGCTGCTGTATGTGCCTTGCGTCTCGGTGATGGGCGCCATCGCCCGTGAATCGAGCCGCGGCTGGATGACCTTCTCTATTCTGTGGGGGCTGAACGTGGCCTACTCGCTGGCGACGCTGTTCTATCAGGCGGCCACCTTCAACCAACACCCGCAGTACAGCCTGACGGCGATCCTGGCAGTGGTGCTGGTGAATCTGCTGGTGCTGTTCGGCCTGCGCCGGGCGCGCAGCCGCGTCACGGTGCGCCTGGGCAACGCCACGCCGGCGGCCTGTTGCCAGAGCGCCAAAGGGAGCTGTCACTGATGGCCGGGCTGCTGCAGGTGCGCGATGCGCTGGCGCTGCGCGGCAGCGCCCAGGCGCAGCAGCTCAGCCACTCGCTGGCGACGCCACTGCCGCTGGTGCAGGCGATGCTGGATCGATTGACGGCGATGGGAAAAGTGGAACGCATCGAACAGGATGACGGCGCCTGTCTGAGCGGCAGTTGCAAAAGCTGCCCGCAGGGGGAGGGGTGCAGCACGGTGTTCTATCGGCTGAAGGCCTGACGATCAGGGGCGCCATGACGGGCGCCCCTTTGCCGTTCAAGGCTTATTGCTTGTCTTTGTAAACTTCGGCGATGGCGCTGAATTTACCGTGTTCGCGGCCTGCCAGGATCACGTAGTATTGACCGCCCTTTTCGTCAGCCAGTTTGGACAGCTCTTCCTTGGCATCCATCGGTGACGTGGTTTCCGCCGTCGTGGTGACGGTGCCGATCTTCTCGTATTTACCCGGGTTCTTATCCAGATCTTCCTTGGTCAGCAGGGTTGCCGCCATGGAGCCGAAAGACACCGAACCCAGCACTGCCGCTGCAATAATCATCTTCAATGATTTCATGACACTAACCTCTCAATGGATAATTTATCTGTTATGAAAGCCGTCAAGAATCCATGCGTAGTACCGCAGGCTGCCGCGACATCCTCAGGCCTCGTTGCTTTCCCTGACGGGGCCTGTTTCCCAGAGACGAAACGCCAAAATGAAAAGCGCCGCACGCGGTCTTTTCATTTTGCAGCCAACGCATTGACTCACTAAGTATCGAACAGCTTTGTCTTTTATCCACCCGGCGGCGTTTTTTTTAGCGCCCTATCGTGCGATTTCCCACCGGATTCAATGTGCTGCAATAAACGCTTCGATCATCGTCACAAATTCATCGGGATGAGAGATAAACGGCGCATGGGCGGCTTTGGCCACGATCTGCGACGCAGAATGCGGCCAGGCGGCATCGAGCAGCTCGGCGACCTTGCGCGGCACCAGCCCGTCCAGATAGCCGTAGATCCGCAGCAGCGGCAGATTCAACTCCGCCAGCGGCACGCGCAGATCGGCGGTGCGCAGGATCTCCAGCCCGCCGTTCAACACCTCGACGCTCGGGGTCGGTTGGCTGAGCACCACCGCTTTCAGCTGGCGCGCATCCTGACGCGCGCTCTCGGTGCCCAGCGTCTGCAACGCCAGAAAACGCTCGACGGTGCGCTGGAAATCCAGACTCAGCTGATGCTGGAAACCGCTCAGCACGTCCGGGCGGATCCCCGGCCACTCATCGCGGGCGGCAAAGCACGGCGAGGAGGCTACGGTGATCAGCCCCTTGACCCGCTCGGGCTGCATCAGCGCCGCCTGGCTGGCCACCAGTCCGCCGAGCGACCAGCCTAGCCACCAGGCCTGCGGCGGGGCGGCCGCCAGCACGATTTCCGTCATCTGCACCAGCGACAACGCGCCGAACCCCTGGCTGCGGCCATAACCCGGCAGATCGACCAGGTGCAGGCGAAAATGTGGCGCCAGTCGCGCCTGAATGCAACTCCACACTTCGGCGTTCAAGCCCCAGCCGTGCAGCAGCACAAGATCGCGTTCGCCCTCACCTATTGTTTGCCAGTACAGCGCTGTCATTGGTTATTGTCCTTTCATGCTTATCCGTCTCGGAGGCTCTATGCTATCAATCCGCAGCCGCTGTTGGCTATGCCGACAGCCGTTGAGCCTGATGCGTCATGGCATTTGCAGCTGCTGCCTGCGCCATCTGCCGGCCCACCCGCCGTGTTGCCCGCGCTGCGGATTGCCCGCCGGGGAGACGCAAACCCCCTGCGGCCGCTGCCTGCAACGGCCGCCGCCCTGGCAGCGGCTGGTGTTCGTCGGCGACTACGTTGCGCCCCTCAGCCAACTGGTAAAGAGGTTCAAGTTTCACCGCGCGCCCGAGCTGGCGCCGACGCTGGCGCGCCTGATGCTGTTGCGGTGGCAGCAGACGCGCAGAGAGCAGAATCTGAACAGACCCGACCTGATTTTAGCGGTACCCTTGCATACATCACGCTGTTGGCGCCGTGGTTATAACCAGAGCGATCTGCTGGCCCGGCCGCTGGCGCGCTGGCTGGGCTGCGCCTATTGGCCCGCCGCTTTGCGCCGGGTGCGCAAGACAGCCCTGCAACAGCGGCTGAGCGCCGGAGCGCGCAGGCGCAATTTGCAGCGCGCTTTCACCTGCACGGTGCCGGTCGCCGGCCGGCATATCGCCTTGGTGGATGACGTGGTGACCACCGGCAGCACCGTCGCGGAAATCGCGGCGCTGTTGCGGCGGCAAGGCGCCGCCTCGGTGCAGATATGGTGCGTTTGCCGCACGTTGTAGTGCCACGGCAATGGGCGTATTATAACCGACTATAGAAGTCAACTATTGAGCTAATGCTATGATCCGTATAACAGATGCTGCACAGGAACACTTTGCCAAACTGCTGGCAAATCAAGAAGAAGGCACCCAAATCCGCGTATTCGTGATCAACCCGGGCACGCCGACGGCCGAATGCGGTGTCTCTTATTGCCCGCCGGACGCGGTAGAAGCGACGGATACCGAACTGAAGTTCGACAAACTGTCCGCCTATGTCGATGAGCTGAGCGCGCCGTATCTGGAAGACGCCGAAATCGACTTCGTGACCGACCAGCTGGGTTCTCAGCTGACGCTGAAAGCGCCAAACGCCAAGATGCGCAAGGTCGATGACGACGCGCCGCTGATGGAGCGCGTGGAATACGTGCTGCAGTCGCAGATCAACCCACAGCTGGCGGGCCACGGCGGCCGCGTGACGCTGATGGAGATCACCGACGACAACATGGCGATCCTGCAGTTCGGCGGCGGCTGTAACGGTTGTTCGATGGTCGACGTCACGCTGAAAGAAGGCATCGAGAAAGAGCTGCTGCAGAAATTCCCGGAGCTGAAAGGCGTGCGCGATTTGACCGAGCACCAGCGCGGCGAGCACTCCTATTACTGATCCCCGGCGCTCGCGCCGCGGTGGATAACACAATGCCGGAAGGGGGAAACCCGTTCCGGCATTGTCGTTTTCAGCCCACCGACACCTTGCGCCGCCGTTTGTCCAAATCCTTCAGCAACCGGTTTATCCGCGGATCGGCGAACATCTCCTCCAGCGTTTCGGTCAGCTTGCGCCGCCAGTTAGGGTATTGATCGCTGGTGCCGGGAATATTGACCGGATCGGCCATGTCCAGCCAGTCTTCCGGCTGCAGGCCGAGCAGGGCGCTGGCGCTGTCGGCGACATAGCGCTGCAGGCCGCGGTTAAGCAGCGGGCTCATGCCGAGCAGCGCCGCCTTCTTGCCCACCTTCTGCGGCACGCAGCCATAGCGATGCAACCCGTCCAGCAGCCCCTGCTTGGCGCGTTCCCGATCGGCGAACAGCGCCCGCAGGATCTCCGCATCCGGGTAAAGGCCCAGCCGGTTGCCGAGCGTCAGATCGTCGCTTTGCCAGTAGCCGCGCAGCGTCGGCAGATCGTGGGTGGTGATGGTCGCCATCGCCTGCACCGGATAGGCCTGCGGCGCGCGGAAATGGTGTTCGCCGTCGCTTTCGAAATACAGCACTTTGTAGGAATAGACGCCGCTGTCGCGCAGCTTGCCGACGATCTCCACCGGCACGGTGCCGAGATCCTCGCCGATCACCATGCAGCGGTGGCGCTGGCTTTCCAGCGCCAGCACCGCCAGCAGATCGTCCACCGGGTATTTGACGTAGGCGCCGCGATCGGCGGTTTCGCCATACGGGATCCACCACAGCCGCAGCAGCGCCATGACGTGATCGATGCGCAGCGCGCCACAGCTGGTCATGTTGGCGCGCAAAAGATCGATGAACGGCTGATAACCGCGCGCCGCCATCACGTGCGGATCCATCGGCGGCAACCCCCAGTTTTGCCCGAGCGGCCCCAGGATGTCCGGCGGCGCGCCGACCGACGCTTTCAGGCAGTACAGTTCGCGGTCACACCAGGTTTCCGCCCCGCCTTCCGCCACCCCGACCGCCAGATCGCGATACAGGCCAATCGGCATCTGCTGCTGCCGGCTCTGTTCGAAACACTGCGCGAACTGCGTGGCCGCCAGCCACTGCAGCCACAGGTAAAAGCGGACCGCGTCCTGATGCTCATCGCAGAACTGCCGCACCGCTTCGCTCTGCCCACGCCGATAGCGCTCGGGCCAGGCCGGCCACCCCCACTGGCTGGCGTCTTTGGCCGCCAGGTGGGCATGCAGCGCATCGAACGCCGCCTGCTGATACAGGCTTTCGCCGCCCTCAGTCACGAACCGTTCGAATGCCTGACGCTGCGCGTCGTTCGGCTTGCGCGCCTGAAACAGCGGGAACGCCAGCTTCAGCCCCGTCAGCTTCAGCTGCATCACGGCGGTGTAATCCACCCACTCCGCGACGCGCGCCTTGGCCAGCTGCTTCTGCGTCGCCGGCTTCTGCCACCAGCGCTGAGCCGCGTCGCTGCGTTGGAAATCCTCCACCGCGTTGACGTCGATATACGCCAGATTCAGCCAGCGGCGCGACGAGGGGCTGTAGGGGCTGGCGCTCTCCGGGTTGGCCGGATACAGCGCATGGATCGGATTGAGGCCGACGAAAGCGCCGCCGCGTTCCCCCACCTGCTCCACCATCAGGCGCAGATCGCCGAAATCGCCGATGCCCCAGTTGCGATCGGAACGCAGCGTATACAGCTGAACGCAGGCGCCCCACAGCTTCTTGCCGGTCAGCAAGGCGTTCGGCTCGAAGCAGCGCCTCGGCGCGACGATCACTCGACATGACCACTGCCGCGCGCCCTGGCTCAGCGTCAATTGGTGGTAGCCCGCCGGCAGATCGCCCGGCAGCGTCAGGGTCTTGCGCGCGCCGACGCGCCCCTGCAGGCATTCGCCGTCTTCACGCTGCAGCGCCCACAGGTACTCGCCTTCGCCCGCCGGGGTCAACGCCAACGGCGCGCCCTGATAGAACACCTTGACCGCCGGTAACGGCGACGCCGCCCCTTCCTGCGCGGCTTCGGCCCGATTCATGGCCGCCAGCAGCTTGCGCTTGGTCTCCGGTTCAATCGCCTGCCGCTTGCCGTGGGCATTGATGAAATCGGCGGCGATCCCCGCCTGTGCCGCCGCCTGATCGATACGCTTGCGATCCATTCGTTCTCCTTAACGTTTGGCTTGCCAGATGCGCTGCTGGTAATCGCGGATCGAACGATCCGAGCTGAACATGCCGACGCGCGCGGTGTTAAGGATAGTCCGCCGCGTCCATTCGTCCCGATCGCGGTACAGTTCATCGACCCGGCTTTGCGCCTGGCAATACGAGGCGAAGTCCGCCAACACCAGATAGGGATCGCCGCCCTCCAGCAGGCTGTGCAGCATCATGTCGAACGCGTGCTTGTCGCCGTGGCTGAACGCGCCGCTCGCCAGCTCATCCAAAATCGCCTTCAGGTGCTTGTCTTTCTTGCGGTAGCTGAGCGGATCGTAGCCCTTCGCCAGTATCGCCTTCACCTGCTCCACGGTATTGCCGAAGATAAAGATATTGTCTTCGCCCACCTGCTCGGCGATTTCGACGTTGGCGCCGTCCAGCGTGCCGACCGTCAGCGCGCCGTTCAGCGCCAGCTTCATATTGCCGGTGCCGGAGGCCTCTTTGCCGGCGGTGGAGATCTGCTCAGAGATATCCGCCGCCGGGATCATCAGTTCGGCCACCGACACGCGGTAGTCGGGAATGAACGCCACTTTCAGGCGGTCTTTCACCAGCGGATCGTTATTGATCTTCTCGGCCGCCTGGTTGATCGCGTAAATGATGTTCTTCGCCAGGTAGTAGCCCGGCGCCGCCTTGGCGCCGAACAGGAAGACGCGCGGCACGATGTCCAGATTCGGGTTGTCGCGCAGCTGGCGATACAGCGACAGGATGTGCAGCAGGTTCAGGTGCTGGCGTTTGTACTCGTGCAGACGCTTGATCTGCACGTCGAAAATCGCGTCCGGGTCGAGCGTCAACCCCATCACGCCGTGCACGTAATGGGCCAGCGCCACCTTGTTGTCGCGTTTGATCTGCTGATAACGCTGGCGGAACGCCGCGTCGTCGGCGAATTTTTCCAGCCCGCGCAACGCGTCGAGATCGTTCGCCCATTCCACCTTCAGCGTCTCGTCGATCAGGCCCGACAGCGCCGGGTTGCACTGTTTCAGCCAGCGGCGCGGCGTGATGCCGTTGGTGACGTTATGGAATTTGTTCGGCCACAGCTGGTGATATTCCGGGAACAGATCCTTCACCACCAAATCCGAGTGCAGCTGCGCCACGCCGTTGACCGCAAAGCCGCTGACCACGCACAGGTTGGCCATGCGCACCTGCTTGTTGTGGTGCACCGCCAGTTTGGCCCACACCGCCTCGTCGCCCGGCCAGTGCTTATCCACCAGCTTTTTGAACCTGGCGTTGATCTGTTTGATGATGGAGAAATGGCGCGGCAGCAGGCTGCGCACCAGTTTTTCATCCCAGCACTCCAGCGCTTCCGGCATCAGGGTGTGGTTGGTATAGGCGAAAGTGTTGCTGGTGATCGCCCAGGCCGCCTCCCACTCCAGCTGGTGTTCGTCCAGCAGAATGCGCAGCATTTCCGGAATGGCGATGGTCGGGTGGGTGTCGTTCAGTTGGATCACTTCGTACTTCGGCAGCTCTTCAATCTTGCGGCCGGCCTGATGGTGCTTGCGCAAAATGTCCGCCACCGAGCAGGCGCACTGGAAATACTGCTGCATCAGGCGCAGGCGCTTGCCGGCCTGATGGTTGTCGTTCGGGTAGAGCACCTTGGTCAGCTTGTCGGCTTCTACGCCCTGCTTCTCCGCCTGCAGGAATTTGCCGTCGTTGAAATCGCTCAGGTTGAACGGATGCTGATGGGTCGCCTGCCACAGGCGCAGCGGCTGCGCCACGCCGTTGCGATACCCCAGCACCGGCAGATCCCAGGCTTCGCCGCGCAGGGTGAAGGCCGGGCGCCACAGTTCGCGGCCGTCGGCCTGCTTTTCCAGCTTGCCGCCGATGCCCACGTCCACCGCCAGCGCGGCGTTGTGGCGGAACCACGGGTAGCTCTCGCGCTGCCAGTTATCCGGCGCCTCTTGCTGCTGCCCACCCTGGAACGACTGGCGGAACAGCCCGTACTGGTAGTTCAGCCCATACCCGGTGGCCGGTTGCTCCACCGTCGCCATCGAGTCAAGGAAACAGGCCGCCAGCCGCCCCAGCCCGCCGTTGCCCAGCGCCGGATCGGTTTCCTGCTCCAGCAGATCCGCCAGCTTGACGTTCTGCTCCGCCAGCGCCTGCTCGACGGTGTCGTACCAGCCCAGGTTGATCAGGTTGTTCGCCGTCAGCCGGCCGATCAGAAACTCCATCGAGATGTAGTTCACGTGGCGCAGCGGTTTGGCGCTTTTGCGCGGCGCCGGCTGTGCGGCCAGCTGCTCGGCCAGCGCCGCACTGACGGCTTCCCACCATTGATGTTGCGTCATCTGCTGTGCGGAACTGAGGCCGAACCGTTGCCACTGACGGGCAAGCGCCGCCAGAAAAGCATCCTTCTTGAGCGTAGGCTGTGACATAAGGAAAACTCTCTATCCAGTAAGTGGGTCAAATTGCCGCTATCGTGCCGGTGAGAAAGCCTGACGGCATCATCCCGCCTGGGGATTAGCTGGGGAGGAGGATTGGGGCGTAGCTGGAATTGTGATCTCAGGCACTGTTTGACTCCCTTGCAACGATGCAAAAAAGCCCGCCAACGCGTGCGGCGAGCACTGAGAACGTTAGCCATGACGTTAGCACAAGTATTCGCACTGCTGAAGTTTTGTGCATGGCCGGAAATGCGATCTGCAACCGCAACGCCGCGCGCCGACGCCAAACGTAAAAAAGTGTGATCGATAGCAACTTAACTCCAAGCCGATGCGGAAGCTTGTTGCAATACGTTTAGGGTTGGCAGAAGTTAGGGGGAGCTATTAATTACGAACCATAAAATAATTAGCGCCACTCCAATCCCGGCGGGAACCGCGATTTATACCCTGGAATACTATGCTGATCCCATCAAAACTGAGCCGCCCGGTACGGCTGCAAAATACCGTGATCCGCGATCGCCTGCTGGCCAAACTGGCCAGCGCGGGCAACTATCGCCTGACACTGGTCAATTGCCCGGCGGGATACGGAAAAACCACGCTGATCGCCCAATGGGCGGCCGGCAAGGCCGATCTGGGCTGGTATTCGCTGGACGAGAGCGACAACCAGCCGGAGCGCTTCGCCAGCTACCTGATCGCCGCGCTGCAGCAGGCCAGCGGCGGCCGCTGCGTCAAGAGCGAGGCGCTGAGCCAGAAACACCAGTACGCCAGCCTGTCGGCGCTGTTCGCCCAGCTGTTTATCGAGCTGGCCGACTGGTACCAGCCGCTGTACCTGGTGATCGACGACTACCATCTGATCACCAACGACGCCATTCACGAAGCCATGCGCTTCTTCCTGCGCCATCAGCCGGAAAACCTGACGCTGATCCTGCTCTCGCGCACCCTGCCGCCGCTCGGCATCGCCAATCTGCGGGTGCGCGATCAGCTGCTGGAAATGGGCACGCAGCAGCTGGCGTTTACCCATCAGGAAGCCAAACAATTCTTCGACTGCCGCCTGGCGGCGCCGATGGAACAGCAGGACAGCAGCCGCCTGTGCGACGAAGTCGAAGGTTGGGCCACCGCGCTGCAGCTGATCGCGCTGTCGGCCCGCCAGTCCGCCTCGTCGGCTCAGCTGTCGGCCAAGCGGCTGGCGGGGCTGAACGCCAGCCACCTGTCCGACTATCTGGTGGACGAAGTGCTGGATCACGTCGATGCCGAGGCGCGCGCCTTCCTGCTGCGCTGTTCGGTGCTGCGCTCGATGAACGACGCGCTGATCGTGCGGCTGACCGGCGAAGACAACGGCCAGCAGCGGCTGGAGGAGCTGGAGCGCCAGGGGCTGTTTATCCACCGCATGGACGACACCGGCGAATGGTTCAACTTCCATCCGCTGTTCGCTTCTTTCCTGCGCCAGCGTTGCCAGTGGGAGCTGGCGCTGGAGCTGCCGGGGTTGCACCGCGCCGCCGCCGAGGGCTGGCTGGCGCTGGGGTATCCGGCGGAGGCCATTCACCATGCGCTGGCGGCCAGCGACGTCAGCATGCTGCGCGATATCCTGCTGCAACACGCCTGGTCGCTGTTCCACCACAGCGAACTGGCCTTGCTGGAGGAGTGCCTCAACGCGCTGCCTTATGAGCGCCTGATCCAAAATCCCAAGCTGGCGCTGCTGCAGGCCTGGCTGGCGCAGAGCCAGCACCGCTACGGCGAGGTCAATACCCTGCTGGAGCGCGCCGAGCGCACCATGCGCGAGCAGAAAATCGAGATAGACCAAACGCTGCACGCCGAGTTCGACGCCTTGCGCGCCCAGGTGGCGATCAACGCCGGTAAACCGGAAGAGGCCGAGCGGCTGGCGACCGAAGCGTTGAAATTCCTGCCGCTGTCCAGCTATTACAGCCGCATCGTCGCCACCTCGGTGACCGGCGAAGTGCACCACTGCAAGGGCGAACTGGCGCGCGCGCTGCCGATGATGCAGCAAACCGAGCAGATGGCGCGTCGTCATCAGGCCAACCATTACGCGCTCTGGGCGCTGCTGCAGCAGAGCGAAATCCTCATCGCCCAGGGCTTCCTGCAGGCCGCTTACGAAACCCAGGACAAGGCGTTCGAACTGATCCGCGAACAGCACCTGGAACAGCTGCCGATGCACGAGTTCCTGCTGCGCATTCGCGCGCAGATCCTGTGGTCGTGGTCGCGGCTGGACGAGGCGGAAGACGCGGCGCGCACCGGGCTGAAAATCCTGGCGAACTACCAGCCGCAGCAACAGTTGCAGTGCATCGCCATGCTGGCCAAATGCTCGCTGGCGCGCGGCGATCTGGACAACGCCAATACCCATCTGCAGCGCTGCGAAACCCTGCTGCACGGCGCCCACTACCATCGCGACTGGCTGACCAACACCGACAAGTCGCGGGTGATCCACTGGCAGATGACCGGCGACACCGCCGCCTCTGCCCAGTGGCTGCGCCACACCGAAAAGCCCGGCATGGCGGACAACCACTTCACGCAGGGCCAGTGGCGCAACATCGCGCGGGTGCAGATCCTGCTCGGCCAGTATGAAGAGGCCGGCGTGGTGCTGGATGAGCTGAACGAAAACGCCCGCCGCCTGCGGCTGGTGAGCGATCTCAACCGCAACCTGCTGCTCAGCAACCAGCTCTACTGGCTGCAAGAGCGCAAGGGCGAAGCGCAGCAGGCGCTGATCGAAGCGCTGTCGCTGGCCAACCGCACCGGCTTTATCAGCCACTTCGTCATCGAGGGCGAAGCGATGGCGCAGCAGCTGCGACAGCTGATCCAGCTCAACACGCTGCCGGAGCTGGAACAGCATCGCGCCCAGCGCATCCTGCGCGACATCAACCAGCATCATCGGCACAAGTTCGCGCATTTTGACGAGAATTTCGTCGATAAGCTGCTGACCCATCCGCAGGTGCCGGAGCTGATCCGCACCAGCCCGCTCACCCAGCGCGAATGGCAGGTGCTGGGGCTGATCTATTCCGGCTACAGCAACGACCAGATCGCCGGCGAGTTGGACGTGGCGGCCACCACCATCAAGACGCACATCCGCAACCTGTATCAGAAACTGGGCGTGGCCCATCGCCAGGAAGCGGTGCAGCAAGCGCAGCAGCTGTTGAAGATGATGGGGTACGGCGCCTGAGAGTCAGCGCTGGCCGTAATAGGCGCCGGCGCCATGTTTGCGGCTGAAATGCTTTTCCAGCAGATAGTCATCGATCCGTTTCAGGCCGGGGTTAATATCCCGGCTGATCCACGCCATTTTCGCCACCTCCTCCAACACCACGGCGTTATGCACCGCCTCATCCGGCGTCCTTCCCCAACTGAACGGGCCATGCTGATACGCCAGGATGCCGGGAATGTGCAGCGGTTCACGCCCTTTCAGGGTTTCGATAATCACCCGACCGGTGTTCAGCTCATATTCCCGCGCCACCTCTTCCGCCGTCAGCCCGCGGGTACAAGGAATGTCGCCGGAAAAATAGTCGGCGTGGGTGGTGCCGAGCGCCGGTATCGCTTCACCCGCCTGCGCCCAGGCGGTGGCATGGGTAGAGTGCGTATGCACCACACCGCCGAGTTGGGGGAACGCCCGATACAGCGCCAAATGCGTCGGCGTATCGGACGAAGGCCGCAGTTGCCCCTCGACAACCTCACCTCGCGTATTCACCACCACCATATCCTCAGCCCGCATCGTTTCATAAGGTACGCCGCTGGGTTTGATCACCACCAGCCCACTGGCCCGATCGATGCCGCTGACATTGCCCCAGGTATAGGTCACCAGCCCGTGCTCAGGCAACGCCATATTGGCTCGGTACACCTGACTTTTCAGTTGCTCCAGCATGCTCCCCCCTTATTTCCAACCCGGCCTCGACCATGCGTTCAACCACCCAGGCTCGCGCATCCCGCACCACCCGCAGCGGATCGTCCGCTTTCTCGCTCCACATCTCGAGCAGATAGGGGCCGCGATAGCCGCTCTGCAACAGCGTTTCGAAACAGCGCACGAAATCGACCACGCCCTCGCCGAACGGCACATTCTTAAACTCCCCCGGCCGCGTATCCTTAACGTGTACCGCCACGATATGTCCGCGCCCGGCCATGAGCTCCATCGGCACATCGTTGTCCCAGGCAGACAAGTTGCCGATGTCCGGGTAAAGCTGAAACCACGGGTTATTCAGGTAGTGGGCATAGCCCAGCGCCTTGCTGATCGAGTTCATCAGCGGATAGTCCATGATTTCCATCGCCAGCATGACCTGCGCACGGCTGGCCATCTCCACCGCCTGCGCCAATCCGGCGCGGAACCGGGCGCGGGTCTGCGCAGTTGACTGCTGGTAATAAACGTCATACCCGGCCAGTTGGATCACCCGGATGCCGGTATCCTGCGCCAGCCGAATAGCTTTTCGCACGATCTCCAGTCCCCGGTCGCGCGTGGTGTCGTCTGCACTGCCCAACGGAAAACGCCGGTGGGCGCTGAGGCATAAAGAAGGGACGCGCACACCGCTCGCCGCAACGGCGCTAACCAAGGCGAGCCGCTGTTCAGCGCTCCAGTCCAGCCGCGCCAGGCGGCCGTCGCTTTCATCGATCGACATTTCAACGAAATCGAATCCCAACTCACCCGCCAGCTGCAGACGCGTCAGCCAGTCCTCGCCCGGCGGCAACGCTTTCTCATAGATGCCCAACGGCACGGATTTGTGCAACATAACCGCTCCTCAGCCCCACAGCTGGGCAATGACGGATTTAAATTCCCGCGCCGCCGCGACCGGATCGGCGGCATCGCGAATGCTGCGTCCGGCGATAAAGACGTGGATGGGAATGCCCTGGAACAGTGGCAAGTCTTCCAACGCCAAACCGCCGGTGACCGTCACCTTAAAACCCATCTCGCTCAGGCGGCGCACCGCGCGGATATCGTCTTCGCTCCATGCGACCCCTGCGGCCTGCGCATCGCGGCTGCGGTGGTACACCACCTGACCCATTCCCGCTTCACGCCACGCCTGCGCCTGTTCCCAGGTCCAGAACCCCGTCAGTTCGATCTGCACGTCGCCACCGAACTCATGCGCCACCTGCAGGGCGCCCTTGACCGTATTGATGTCGGCACAGCAGATCACCGTGATCCAATCGGCATGCGCCTCGAAGCACATTCGCGCCAAAATCTGACCCGCATCGGCGATTTTTGCGTCCGCCAACACGATGCGATCCGGATACAGCGCTTTCAGATCGCGCACGGCGCGCACGCCTTCCGCCACGCACAAAATAGTGCCGACTTCGATGATGTCGACTTCGGCCGCGATCAGGCGAGTCGTATCGTAAGCCGCGGCCATGGACAGGTTATCCAGCGCCACCTGCAACATCGGTAACTGCGTGTTCATTGTTTGTCTCCTTCAATCAATTCGCCGCCGTAGACGTTTTGTCGATCAACGCCAATACCTCGCTCGCGTGGCGACAGGCCCGCAAGCGATCGAAGTTCGCCTCATCTTCAAACAGATTCACCACTTGCATGATCCCCACCTCCTGATGCGTTTTGGCGTCCACCGCCGCCAGGGTGATCAAGATGTCTATCGGATCGTTGTCCTCATCGCCGAAACACACCGGCGTTTTCAAGGTGACCAAGGCGAAGCCGGTTTTCAGCACCCCTTCCTCCGGCCGGCCGTGCGGCATCGCCAGGCCCGGCGCCAGCACGAAGTAAGGGCCGTGCCGTTCGACGCCGGCCAAAATGGCGTCGAAATAGCGCGGTTCCACCACCCCGGCAGCCACCAGCAAATCGACGCCCAACCGCACCGCCTGCCGCCAGTCAGTAGCCTCCGCCTGCAGCTGGATGGCGTTGTTTTGCGCCAACGAATCGCTCAGCTTCATCACTCGCTCCTTACTGCTTCAAATCTTGCGGAAAATGCGTGCCGATAACTTCCATCAGCTTCGGGCCGAAGTCCGCCGCCGAGAGCATATTGCGCACCCCAACCACATATTTGTTGCCGCTCACGACGATTTCGTCGGCGACATGGGTGGAAGCGATGATGATGTCGGCCCCGTTCAACTCGGATTTGTATTCCCCCACCGCACAGCTGTTGACCGAATGATTCACACCTTGCTGCGTTAAAAATTGGTCGACTTTCATTTTCATGATCATGGAACTGCCTTGCCCGCAACCGCATACCGCCAGGATTCGTACCGTCATAATCTGCACTCCTATTAACGTGACGCTGGTTCAACCGATTGTTTTTCAGCATCTTCTTCCGCACGCAGGGTGCGTCCGGCGAAGAACATGTACAGCAGGGCGATAACGATCACCACACCCATAAACCACAGGCCCAGACTCAGCCCCTGCATCAGCGGCGGCGCCAGAATCGACCAGTCCGCCATGCCCATCCAGGCGCTTAGCCCGGTCAGTTTGATGGCCCACACGCAGCCGAAGATCTCTATCATTCCCATCACCAGACAGATCTTCATCGCCGCGCGCCAGCCGCCGAAGTGGTTAGCGAATACGCCGATGGTGGCGTTAGAAAAGAACATGGGAATGAAACCGGGAATGATCATGATGGAAGAACCGAGCGCCAACAGTATGCCGACGGCGATCAGTTGGCCGATAGTGCCCCACATAAAACCCCACACCACGGCGTTGGGCGCGAAGCTATAAATGGCGGCGCAGTCGATGGCCAGTACCGCGCCGGGGATCAGACGTTGGGATATGCCGTTAAAGGCCTCGGTCAATTCGGCGACGAACATGCGCACGCCCTGCACGATGATGAAAATCGCCACCGCGAACATCAGCCCGGTTTGCAGGATATAGATGCTCCAGTGGGTTTTACCGGCCATCGCCTGCAGAGTGTCCAAGCCGAACGAGCACAGAATGATGCCGAAAAACAGCGTCATCACGATGGCGGTGGACACGATGTTGTCATGGAAAATGTTCAGCCACCCGGGCAGCTTCAGATCTTCCACGCTGTCCTCTTTTTTACCGAGATACGGTGCGGCCTTGTATGCCAGCCACGAAGCGAACTGCTGTTGATGCCCGATCGAGAAGCCGCTGTTTTCCGTTACCGCCTGCGTCGGCTTGAACATCATGTTGGAGGTGATGCCCCAGTACAGTGAAGCCAATAGCGCGCTGCACAATACCGTCGTCCACATGCCGTAACCCAGAATGTAGAAAAATACCGCGATCAGCCCGACCTGCTGAAACATGATGTGGCCGGTGAGCATGATGGTACGAATCCCGGTAATACGCCGCAGCAGTACGTAGAGAATGTTCAGCGCCAATGCCAGCAATACCGCGTAGCCGACCCAGCTGTAGGCGTCCCCCATACGTTCGATGGTGGCCATCATCGAAGCATAGGTGTCCGAAATCGCCCCGTTGATGCCGTATACCTCGGACAACTTCGCCACGACCGGTTTGAACGTGCCGGTCAGGATGCCGGAGCCGGCCTGCAATAACATGAAACCGATAATAGTCTTGATGGTGCCTTTGATGATGACCGCCGCGCTTTTGCGCAGCAACGTGTAACCCAGCAGTGTAACCAGCCCCAGCAGCAGCGGCGCATTGGTCATCACCTGGTTAAAAAAGACGGTGAAGATGGTGTAAAGGGTTTCCATACGGCTCTCCCGGAAAGGTTGGCGTGCAGGTAACGCTTTCACCATATCAATCACCAACAATCACAAAAAGATCATAAATGATTATTTGTGAACAACCTCGCAAGATAAAAATCAATTCCACTAACATTCAATGAATTAGGCAACACTCATTTTATTAACCATTGAATTTAATAGCAGTAACCAGGAGAAGCATAAGCGCCATGGGCAGTGTCGCACGCGAATAAGGCGGCGTTAACGGGAGTTAAGATCGTTGTCAGGTGAAAAAAACGATGCTAGATTCAATCAAAACAAGTCACATAAAATCTTAATGTGATTATTTATGATTTTATCATCACCGACAATGAGGAAAAACCCATGAGTAAAGTCAACGACATCACCCGCGAGTCCTGGATATTGAACACCTTTCCCGAATGGGGCACTTGGCTGAACGAAGAGATAGAGCAGGAGAAAGTCGCGCCCGGCACCTTCGCCATGTGGTGGCTGGGCTGCACCGGCATCTGGCTCAAGTCTGAAGAAGGCGCCAATCTGTGCGTCGATTTTTGGTGCGGCACCGGTAAGCAGAGCCACGGCAACCCGCTGATGAAAACCGGCCATCAAATGCAGCGCATGGCCGGGGTGCGGAAGCTGCAGCCGAACCTGCGCACTACCCCATTCGTACTCGACCCGTTCGCCATCACCCAGCTCGACGCCGTGCTGGCCACGCACGATCACAACGACCATATCGATGTGAACGTCGCGGCGGCCGTGTTGCAGAACTGTCCCGAATCCGTCCCGTTTATCGGGCCGAAAAGCTGCGTGGATATCTGGATCGGCTGGGGCGTGCCGCCGGCGCGCTGCATCACCGTCAAACCTGGCGACGTGATAAAAATCAAAGACGTCGAAATTCATGCGCTGGATGCTTTCGATCGCACGGCGCTGATCACATTACCGGTGGAACAAAAGGCCGCGGGCGTACTGCCGGACGGCATGGATCTGCGTGCGGTCAACTACCTGTTCAAAACGCCGGGCGGCAACCTTTATCACAGCGGCGATTCTCACTACTCCAACTATTACGCCAAGCACGGCAACGATCACCACATTGATGTCGCCCTCGGCTCCTACGGCGAGAACCCACGCGGCATTACCGACAAGATGACCAGCGCCGACATCTTGCGCATGGCGGAATCGTTGAACGCCAAGGTCGTGATCCCCTTCCACCACGATATTTGGTCGAATTTCCAGGCAGACCCGCAGGAGATCCGCGTGTTGTGGGACATGAAAAAGGATCGGCTCAAGTACGGTTTCAAACCCTTTATCTGGCAGGTTGGCGGCAAGTTCATCTGGCCGCAGGACAAAGACAATCTGGAATATCACTATCCGCGCGGGTTCGATGATTGTTTCACCCAGGAACCCGACCTGCCCTTCAAGTCTTTCTTGTAATCAACCGGTGTTGCATACTGATGCGCGCTTTTGAACGGCAATGATTCAAATCGTCAAACGGCGCGCATATAATCGAAGGCAACGACGTTCTTCTCACCCTGATGGAGCCCGCATGACAGAGTCCCAACGCCACAATGCCATTCTCGATCTCTTGCATCGCAAGGGGCAAATCTCCGTGGCGGACGTGATCGCGGCGTTTGACATCTCTCCGGCCACCGCGCGCCGGGACATCAACAAACTGAATGAAATTGGCAAATTGCGCAAAGTGCGCAACGGCGCCGAAGCTACGCAAACCCCGCGCCCGGCCTGGACGCCGCTCAACATCCACCAAACCCAGCATCTCGACGAAAAAATGCGCATCGCGGCAGCGGCGGCGCAACTCTGTCAGCCGGGCGAAAGCGTGGTGATCAACTGCGGTTCCACCGCATTTCTGCTGGGGCGTGAAATTTGCGGCAAGCCGGTTCAGGTGATCACCAACTACCTGCCGCTGGCCAACTACCTGATCGAACAGGACCATGACAGCGTGGTGATCATGGGTGGCCAGTACAACAAGACTCAGTCGATTACCCTGGCGCCTCAGGACGGCGACGCGACGCTGTACGCCGGGCACAGGATGTTCACCAGCGGTATCGGCCTTACCGCCGAGGGTTTGTATAAAACGGATATGCTGACCGCCATGGCGGAGCAAAAGATGCTCAACTACGTCGGTAAACTGGTGGTGCTGGTCGACAGCAGCAAAGTCGGCCAACGCGCCGGCATGCTGTTCAGCCGCACCGAGCAAATCGCCATGGTGATCACCGGCCGCGCTGCCAATCCGGCGATCGTTGAGCAACTGCGTCAACAGGGCGTTGAAGTGCTGCTGGTGTGACAAAACCACACCCTTGCTCTGGTCTTAAACGCCGCAGAGTTGGTTACAATAGCGGCGTCCCCCAATTACGAGGCAGTCAGCAGTATGGAACAGTTCGAAGCGATCAACGTTGAGCAAGCGTACGCCCGCTGGAAAGAGGGCAGCGCCGCCCTGGTCGACATCCGCGATCCGCAAAGTTTTGAAGCCGGGCATACGCCGGGCGCCTTTCACCTCACCAACGCCACCCTGTCGGCCTTTATGCAGCAAAACGACTTCGAGCGGCCGGTAATGGTGATGTGCTACCACGGCAACAGCAGCCGCAGCGCGGCGCAGTACCTGCTGCACCAGGGGTTCGACGCGGTCTACAGTATCGACGGCGGCTTCGAGGCCTGGGCCCGCCAGTATCCGCAAGACGTGGAAACCTCTGCCTGATCCCCGCCGCCCGCCGTGCGTCGGCGGGCTTCCCCTTCGATTTTGTGCGCGTTTTCGCGGGTTTTTCGCAGATCCGTTTGCCAGCGCTCAGGATTTCGACGTTATAATCGGCCGTCAGGGTCGCCGGCGGGCAAGCCGCGGCCAAAATCATTCACTTACGACGGAAGAGCAATGGTTAGAGTAATCGCCGTATCCAACCCGCGCCTGGCGCTGGCCTTTGTCGACTATATGGCGACCCAGGGCATCCGGCTTGAGCTGCGCAACAGCGGCGAGGCGGCGGAAATCTGGCTGGCCGACGACGTTCACCTCGAGCAGGTGCAACACGAGCTGCAGCAGTTTCTGACCGATCCGCTCAACCGCCGTTATCAGGCCGCCAGTTGGCAGACCGGCCATACCGACGCCGGCCTGCACTATCAGAGCGAATCCTATCTGCACACCCTGCGCAGCAAGGCCGGGCCGCTGACGCTCGGCGTGATGGTGCTGTGCATCGCGGTCTATATTCTGATGCAGGCGCTGGGCGACGACACCGTGATGTACTGGCTCTCCTGGCCGCAAAACAGCAGCCAATACACACAGCTGTGGCGCTGGGTCAGCCATGCGTTCCTGCACTTCTCCCTGCTGCATATTCTGTTTAACCTGATGTGGTGGTGGTATCTCGGCGGCCAGATGGAAAAACGCCTCGGCGCCGGCAAGCTGTTCGTGCTGGCGGTGGTGTCGGCCTTCTTCAGCGGCTGGGCGCAATCGCTGTTCAGCGGCGCGCTGTTCGGCGGGCTGTCGGGCGTGGTTTATGCGCTGATGGGCTATGTGTGGCTAACGGGCGAACGGGCGCCGGAGCGCGGCCTGATGCTGCCGCGCGGCCTGATGGCGTTCTCGGTGCTGTGGCTGGTGGCCGGATATTTCGATATTTTAGGAATGTCGATCGCCAACGCGGCACACGTAGCCGGTTTAGTGTTAGGGTTATTGATGGCATTTTGGGATACGCGCCATCGCGCACACAACGAACAATAACAGCCGGGAGCTGTGCCCAGCGGGCATAGCGGGCGTTTTAGGGGATTATCGTGAAGCAAACACAGCGTCATGACGCAATTATCGAGCTGGTGCGCCTGCAGGGTTACGTCAGCACGGAAGAGCTGGTCGAACATTTTGACGTCAGCCCGCAAACGATTCGCCGCGATTTGAATGACCTGGCCGACCAGAACAAGATCCAGCGTCACCACGGCGGCGCGGCGCTGCCTTCCAGCTCGGTCAACGCTGCCTATAACGATCGCAAGGTGATGTGGTCGGAAGAGAAGGCCCGCATCGCGCAGCGCGTCGCCAGCCAGATCCCGGACGGCGCCACGCTGTTCATCGATATCGGCACCACGCCGGAAGCGGTGGCCCATGCGCTGATGAACCACAAGAACCTGCGCGTGGTCACCAACAACCTCAACGTCGCCACCCTGCTGACCGCCAAGGAAGACTTCCGTCTGATCCTGGCCGGCGGCGAAGTGCGCACCCGCGACGGCGGCATCATGGGCGAAGCCACCCTGGACTTCATCTCTCAATTCCGCCTCGATTACGGCATTCTCGGCATCAGCGGCATCGATATGGACGGCTCGCTGCTCGAATTCGACTATCACGAAGTGCGCACCAAACGCGCGATTATCGAAAATTCCCGCTGCGTAATGCTGGTCACCGACCACTCCAAATTCGGCCGCAACGCCATGGTCAACCTGGGCAACATGAACCTGATCGACTACCTGTTTACCGACCAGCTGCCGCCGCCGAGCGTGATGAAAATCATCGAGCAGTACGACGTGCAGCTGGAGCTGTGCTGATCCGCCGTTAATCCGCGGGGCGCGCCGCCGCCCCGTTTCCCACCCCCGACGCCCCCTTTTCGACAGCCGTTTGCCCGCCCGCGCCATATCCTTATAATTTATGTGCCTATCATCACCAAACTGTTACCTTTATCACGCC
Organism: Serratia sp. CY38905; assembly: GCF_052168875.1. Lineage (NCBI taxonomy): Bacteria > Pseudomonadati > Pseudomonadota > Gammaproteobacteria > Enterobacterales > Yersiniaceae > Serratia > Serratia sp. CY38905. Next base: position 99,786 of record NZ_JBJNLV010000008.1, read on the forward strand.
TAAATGTTTTTGTTTGGTTAAGTCTTGGCTTGCTTGTTGGTTTTTGATTACAATCATGAGCGAAAACGAACATGAAAGAGCTATTTCGAACATCTGGAGGAAGATGACGTGGAAACCAAAGACTTGATCGTTATCGGTGGCGGCATCAACGGTGCCGGCATCGCGGCGGATGCTGCCGGGCGCGGGCTGTCGGTACTGCTACTGGAAGCGCAAGACTTGGCCTGTGCTACGTCTTCCGCCAGTTCCAAACTGATCCACGGTGGCCTGCGCTACCTGGAACACTACGAATTCCGTTTGGTGAGCGAAGCGCTGGCCGAACGTGAAGTGCTGCTGAAGCTGGCGCCGCACATCGCGTTCCCAATGCGTTTCCGCCTGCCGCACCAGCCGCACCTGCGCCCGGCCTGGATGATCCGTATCGGCCTGTTCCTGTACGATCACCTGGGCAAACGCACCAGCCTGCCGGGCAGCAAGGGCTTGCGCTTTGGACCAGAGTCGGTGCTGAAGCCTGAATTGAAGCGCGGTTTCGAATATTCCGACTGCTGGGTCGACGATGCTCGCCTGGTGGTGCTGAACGCGCAGGAAGTGGAAAAACGCGGCGGCGAAGTGCGCACCCGCACCAAAGTGACCCGCGCATGGCGTGAAAACGGCATGTGGATGGTGGAAGCGGTCGATATCGACAGCGGCAAAACCTTCACCTGGCGCGCCAAAGGCCTGGTGAACGCCACCGGCCCGTGGGTGAAAAACTTCTTCGACGACGGCCTGAAGCTGAAATCGCCTTACGGCATCCGCCTGATCAAAGGCAGCCACATCGTGGTGCCGCGCGTACACGATCAGCCGCAGTCTTACATTCTGCAGAACGAAGACCACCGCATCGTGTTCGTGATCCCGTGGAATGACGAGTTCTCCATCATCGGCACCACCGACGTGGAGTACAAAGGCGATCCGAAGGACGTGAAGATCGACGAGAACGAAATCGCTTATCTGCTGAAAGTGTACAACGATCACTTCAAGAAGCAGCTGGGCCGCGACGACATCGTCTGGACTTACTCCGGCGTGCGTCCGCTGTGCGACGACGAATCCGATTCGCCGCAGGCGATCACCCGCGATTACACGCTGGACGTGCACGACGAACAAGGCAAGGCGCCGCTGCTGTCGGTCTTCGGCGGCAAGCTGACCACCTACCGCAAGCTGGCCGAGCACGCGATGGAAAAACTGGCCCACTACTACCCAGGCTGCGGCCCGGCGTGGACCAAAAACGCCACGCTGCCGGGCGGTGACATCGGCGGCGATCGCGACGGCTACGCGGCCAAATTGCGCCGCGCCCACGGCTGGTTGCCGGAAGCGCTGGCGCGCCGCTATGCCCGCACCTACGGTAGCCAGAGCGAGCTGATCCTGGCCGGCGCCAACGGCCTCGCCGATCTGGGCGAAGATTTCGGCCACGGTCTGTATGAAGCCGAACTGCGCTACCTGACCGAGAAAGAGTGGGTCGTAGAGCTGGACGACGCCATCTGGCGCCGCACCAAGCTGGGCATGTGGCTGGACGAAGCGCAGCAGGCGCGAGTGAAAGCCTGGCTGGCGGAACACGCGAAAACGAAAACGCTGTCTCTGGCTTCCTGAGCCGCAGCGTAACAAAGAAAGGGCCGGTTATCCGGCCCTTTTCTTTGCTCTTCCTCGCACGCTTTACAGCTTCACCGGCTGAATGTGCCAGATTTCATCCGCATATTCCTGAATGGTGCGATCGGAGGAGAAGTAGCCCATGTTGGCGATATTCAGCACCGCGCGCCGCGTCCACTCGTCCTGATTGAGATACACCTCGTCCACCTTGTCCTGCGTGTCCACGTAGCTGCGGTAATCCGCCAACAGCTGATAGTGATCGCCGAGGTTGACCAGCGAGTCGAACAAATTGCCATAGCGTTTCGGCTCTTCCGGGCTGAACACGCCGGTGGCGATCTGCGTCAGCGCCTGATGCAGCTCCGGGTCTTGCTCATAGTACTGGCGCGGGTTGTAACCGTTGCGGCGCAGTTCCTCGACCTGCTCGGCGGTATTGCCGAAGATAAAGATATTCTCCTCCCCCACGTGCTCGCGCATCTCGACGTTGGCGCCGTCCAGCGTACCGATGGTCAGCGCGCCGTTCAGCGCGAACTTCATGTTGCTGGTGCCCGAGGCCTCGGTGCCCGCCAGCGAGATCTGTTCGGACAGATCCGCCGCCGGGATAATGATCTGCGCCAGGCTGACGCCGTAGTTCGGAATGAACACCACCTTCAGCTGGGTATGCACGCGCGGATCGTTGTTGATCACTTTGGCCACGTCGTTGATCAAGCGGATGATCTGCTTGGCGGCATAGTAGGCCGAGGCCGCCTTGCCGGCGAAGATCACCACCCGCGGCACGCGCTCGATCTCCGGATCGTCCAGCAGACGGTTATACAGCGTGATGACGTGCAACACGTTGAGCAGCTGCCGTTTGTACTCGTGGATGCGCTTGATCTGCACGTCGAACAGCGCATCCGGGTTGACCACCACGTTGAGCGTTTTGGCGATGTACAGCGCCAGCCGCTCCTTGTTCTGCCGCTTGGCGCGCTGCACCGCCTGCAGGAAACTCGGGTAATCGACGTTGGCTTTGATCTCGCTCAGCTGGCTGAGATCGGTGCGCCAGGTTTGGCCGATGCAGTCGTCCAACACCGCCGCCAGCGGCGGGTTGGCCAGCGCCAGCCAACGGCGCGGCGTCACCCCGTTGGTTTTGTTGCAGAAACGATTAGGGAACAGCCGGGCGAAGTCGGCGAACAGCGACTGCACCATCAGTTCGGAATGCAGGGCGGAAACGCCGTTGACCTTGAGGCTGGCCACCACCGCCAGCCACGCCATGCGCACCCGGCGGCCGTTGGTTTCGTCGATGATCGAGACCCGCGCCAGCAGGTCGTTGTCGCCCGGCGCCACTTCCTGCACCATCTTGAGGAAGTGATCGTTGATTTCGAAAATCAGCTGCAGGTGGCGCGGCAAGATGCGGCCAATCATGTCCAGCGGCCAGGTTTCCAGCGCCTCGCTCATCAGCGTGTGGTTGGTGTAAGAAAACACCTGCTCCACCACTTCCCAGGCGTCGAGCCACTTGAATTTGTGCTCGTCGATCAGCCGGTGCATCAGCTCGGGAATCGACAAGACCGGGTGAGTGTCGTTGAGGTGAATGGCGATCTTGTCCGCCAGGTTGTCGAAGGTTTTGTGCATCAGCCAATGGCGGTTGAGGATGTCCTGCACCGTCGCCGACACCAGGAAATACTCCTGCCGCAGCCGCAGCTCGCGCCCGGAGGAGGTCGAGTCGTCCGGATACAGCACGCGCGACACGTTCTCCGAATGGTTTTTATCTTCCACCGCGGCGAAATAATCGCCCTGGTTGAACTTGCCGAGGTTGATCTCGTTACTGGCCTGCGCGCCCCACAGCCGCAGGGTGTTGGTGGCATCGGTGTCGAAACCGGGGATCACCTGATCGTAGGCGATGGCCACGACCTCTTCGGTCTCCAGCCAGCGCGCCTTGGCGCCCTCCTGCTGCACGCGGCCGCCGAAGCGCACCTTGTAGCGGGTGTTATGACGCGGAAACTCCCACGGATTGCCGTACTCCAGCCAGTAGTCCGGCGACTCCATCTGTTGGCCGTTGACGATGTTCTGCTTGAACATGCCGTACTCGTAGCGAATGCCGTAGCCGCGCCCCGGCAGCGCCAGCGTCGCCAGCGAATCGAGGAAGCAGGCCGCCAGGCGGCCCAGACCGCCGTTGCCGAGGCCAGGGTCGTTCTCTTCTTCCAGCAGTTCACCCAGGCTCAACCCCATTTCGTTCAGCGCGTTGTCGATATCCTGATAGATGCCCATCGACAGCAGCGCGTTCGACAGGGTGCGGCCGATCAGAAACTCCATCGACAGGTAATACACCTGCCGCACGTCTTGAGACAGCTGGGCGCGGTTGGAACGCAGCCAGCGTTCAACCATGCGATCGCGCACCGCGAACAGCACGGCGTTCAGCCAGTCGTGCCGGTTGGCGATGGCCGGATCCTTGCCGACGATAAACATCAGCTTATAGGCGATGGAGTGTTTCAGCGCTTCCACACTGACCGTAGGTGAGGTGTAACTAAACGGTGAAGTCATGGCTTTTTAATCCCTTGTAGGGAGCCCAGCCATTCGCCGCGGAATAGCGGGCTCCGCTGAACATGGACGCGGCACGCCGCGCCCCGACAATCAACCCAAACGGCTGCCCGCCGCGCGTCAACCCGAGACGCGAAACGCGGGCTACAAACGTTGATAAAGCGATAAATACTCTTTCGCCGCCACCGGCCAGCCGAAGTCCACGCTCATGGCGTGGCGCTGAACGTGGCGCCAGTGTTTCGGCCGGCTCCACAGCACCATGGCGCGGCGGATGGCGTTGCCCAGCGCGACGGCGTCGCAATCGTCGAACACGAAGCCGCTGGCGGTGCCGTCGGCCAGGTTCTCCAGCGCGCAGTCCACCACCGTGTCCGCCAGCCCGCCGGTGCGGCGCACCAGCGGCAGCGTGCCGTATTTCAGGCCGTAGAGCTGCGTCAGGCCGCAGGGCTCGAAGCGGCTCGGCACCAGAATCACGTCGGCGCCGCCGATGATGCGGTGGGAGAAGGATTCGTGATAGCCGATCTGCACCCCAACCTGCTCGGGATAATCGGCAGCGGCGGCCAGAAACGCCTGTTGCAGCACCGCATCGCCGGCGCCCAGCAGCGCCAGCTGCCCACCCTGCGCCAGCAGTTCAGGCAGTGCCTGCAGCACCAGATCCAGGCCTTTTTGGCTGGTCAATCGGCTCACCACCGCGAACACCGGCAGCGATTCATCCACCTTCAGCCCCATGGCCTTTTGCAGATGCAGCTTGTTTTTGACCTTGCTTTTCAGATCGTCAGCGTCGTAGCGGGCGCTCAGCCGCGGGTCGCGGGCCGGATCCCAAATGTTGTCGTCCACCCCGTTGAGGATGCCGCTCAGCCTGCCCTGCCGCTGCCGCTCCTGCAGCAGCCCCTCCATGCCGTAGCCGAACTCCGGCCGGGTGATCTCGCGCGCATAGGTCGGGCTGACGGCGGTCACGTGGTCGGCATAAAACAGCCCGGCCTTGAGGAACGACATCTGGCCGTAGAACTCCAGGCCATAAACATCGTAAAACGACGCCGGCAGCCACAGCTCGGTCACGTGATGGGCGGAGAACAGCCCTTGATAAGCCAGGTTGTGCACCGTAAACACCGAGCGCGCCGGGTGGCCGTTGGCGGCCAGATAGGCGCAGCTCAGGCCGGCGTGCCAGTCGTGGGCATGCACCAGCTGCGGCCGCCAGTAGCGATCCAGCCCCTTGGCCAGTTCGCAGGCCATCCAGCCCAGCAGCGCAAAGCGGCGGTGGTTGTCGGGATAGGCGTACATGGACTGATCGTGGTACGGGCTGCCCGGCCGGTCATACAGCCAGGGCGCATCGATGAGATAGATGCCCACGCCATGGTAAGTGCCGTAACGCAGGCCGACCCGGCCGGCGAACGAGTCGATTTCCGCCACCAGCGAGGTGTCGGGGATGCCGTTGCGTACGTCAGGGAAAGCGGGCAATAGCACCCGAACATCGGCGCCTTCGGCGATTTGCGCCGCCGGCAGCGCGCCAACCACGTCTGCGAGTCCACCCGTTTTCAGCAGGGGGAACATTTCAGAACATACGTGTAAGACCTGCATTATCACTCCTGAAAGTCGGCCGAAGGCCTCTGGATAAGAAATAAAGCAGGCTTGCCGCTGTTATGCGTGCCGCGTTGCGCAAGCCATCGAACCGTTCATCAGGCGGCAGGCTATCGTTCTGCCGCCCACGTTAACTCACAATTTTGACAACATTTCGCGCGTCACCAGCACGATGCCGCCTTCCGAGCGATAAAAACGCTTGCTGTCCTCATCGGCGTTTTCCCCGATCACCATGCCTTCCGGAATGTGGCAGGCGCGGTCGATGATGCAGCGCCGCAGGCGGCAGGAACGGCCGACGTTCACGTCCGGCAACAATACGGTAGAGTCGATGGTGCAGAACGAGTTCACTCGCACGCGCGGGAACAGCACCGAATGCACCACCACCGAGCCCGAGACGATACAGCCGCCGGACACCAGCGAGTTCATGGTCATGCCGTGGCTGCCGGAGCGATCCTGCACGAACTTGGCCGGCGGCAGCGGCTCCATGTGGGTGCGGATCGGCCAGGCGCGGTCGTACATGTCCAGCTCCGGCGTCACCGACGCCAGATCGAGGTTGGCGCGCCAGTAGGCGTCCAGCGTGCCCACGTCGCGCCAGTACGGCGGCAGATCGGGGTTGGAGGTCACGCAGGACAAGGTAAACGGATGCGCCCACGCCGCCTGCTGCGCGGTGATTTTCGGGATCAGATCCTTGCCGAAATCGTGGCTGGAGCCGGGGGTCGACATATCCTCTTCCAGCAGTTGAAACAGGTAGGCGGCATTAAAAATATAGATGCCCATGCTGGCCAGCGACATATCCGGGTTGCCCGGCATCGCCGGCGGATCGGCGGGTTTCTCCAGGAACTCGATGATGCGGTCGCTTTCATCCACCTTCATCACGCCGAATTCGCCGGCTTCGCTGCGCGGCACCGGCAGGCAGGCCACGGTGCACTGGGCGCCCTTCTCGACGTGGTCTATCAGCATGCGCGAGTAATCCATCTTGTAGATGTGGTCGCCCGCCAGGATCACCACGTATTCGGCCTCATAGCGGCGGATGATGTCCAGGTTCTGATACACCGCGTCGGCGGTGCCTTTGTACCAATGCTCGGTGCTGAGGCGCTGCTGGGCCGGCAGCAGATCGACGAACTCGTTCATTTCCTCGTTGAGAAACGACCAGCCGCGCTGAATGTGCTGCACCAGCGTGTGCGACTGGTATTGGGTGATCACGCCGATGCGGCGAATGCCGGAGTTCAGGCAGTTCGACAGGGCGAAATCGATGATGCGGAACTTGCCGCCAAAGTGGACGGCGGGCTTGGCGCGGGTGGAGGTCAAATCTTTCAGGCGCGAGCCGCGGCCGCCGGCTAGGATCAGCGCTACGGATTTAATCGGCAGCTGGCGCGCCAACATCAGGGGGTCTTTATTTTCAAACCTAACCATAGCGGACTCCTTTTATTATTTCCGTACCAGAACGCAAAGCGAGCGCGCGGCCTGGTGCCAGGCGGGTAACACCGCCCGTGAGTCTTCCTGAGTGAACGGGGCGACAACCTGCCAATCGCCTTCCGGCAACCTCATCTCCACCGTTTGCGGCGTGGCGTTGACCAGCAGCAGCCAGCGCTGCGACAGCAGGATCTGCATGAGCAGATCGCCCTGCTCCCACTGTTGCGCGTCGAGCGGCTGCCCTTGCGCGTTTAGCCACTGCACGCTGCCGTCGTCCTGCTGCCACCAGCGATCCTGTTGCAACGCGGGGATCTGGCGGCGCAGCGCGATCAGCGCCGCGACGTAGTCGGTCAGCGCGTCATCCGCCGTGGCCCAATCGAGCCAGGTGATGGCGTTGTCCTGACAATAGGCGTTGTTGTTCCCCTGCTGGCTGTGTCCCTGTTCATCGCCGGCCAGCAGCATCGGCGTTCCCTGGGACAGCAACAGCGTGGCGAGCATCGCCCGCTGGCTGGCCCTGCGGCGTTGCACAATGGCGTCGTCGGCGACCAGGCCTTCCACGCCGTGGTTGTTGCTGAAATTGCGATCGCTGCCGTCACGGTTGCCTTCGCCGTTCGGCTGGTTGTGTTTCTCGTTGAAGCTGACCACGTCCTGCAGGGTAAAACCGTCATGGGCGGTCAGCATGTTGACGGTGGCGTAAGGCGCCCGTCCGCGCTGGTTGTACAGATCGCTGGAGGCGGCAAAACGCCGGGCGAACTGGCCGAGCGACACGCCGCTCTGCAGCCAGAAACGGCGCATGTCGTCGCGATAATGGTCGTTCCATTCGGCGAAGCGGCCGGGGAACGCCCCCACCTGATAGCCGCCGGGGCCAACGTCCCAGGGTTCGGCGATCAGCTTGCAGCGCGACAGCACATCGTCCGCCAGCATCGCCTGGAACAGCGGCGCATCGCGATCGAACCCCGGCGTGCGGCCGAGCACGCTGCCCAGATCGAAGCGGAAACCGTCGACGTGGCACTCCCGCACCCAAAAACGCAGGCAATCCATCACCCAGGCCACGCCCTGCGGCTGATCCAATCGCAGGGTGTTGCCGCAGCCGGTGTCGTTGACGTAGTCACCCTCCGGCGTCAGCCAGTAGTAGCTCTGGTTGTCGATGCCGCTCAGCGACAGCATCGGCCCGTCCCTGTCCAGCTCGGCGCTGTGGTTGTACACCACGTCGAGGATCACCTCGATGCCGGCTTGGTGCAGCGCCTTGACCGCATCGCGAAATTCGTTCAGCGGCGTGCCGTCGGTGCTCAGGCTGGCGTAGCGGTTGTCCGGCGCATAGGGCGCCAGCACGTTATAGCCCCAGTAGTTGATCAGCCCCAGCCGCTGCAGGCGCGGTTCGGAGGTATGTTGCTGCACCGGCAACAGTTCCAGCGCGGTGATGCCGAGGCGTTTGAAGTGGGCGATCATCACCGGGTGCCCCAGCGCGGCGAAACTGCCGCGCAGCGCCGGCGGGATCTTCGGGTGCAGCAGCGTCAGGCCGCGCACGTGCGCTTCGTAAATCACCGTCTGCCCCCAGGGCGTGGCGGGCGGGCGATCGTCCTGCCAGTCGTACTGTTCGTCCACCACCACGCATTTCGGCATCAGCTCGGCGCTGTCGTGCGGATCAGGCTGTTCGTAACCGCCGTGCAGGTGCGGGTGATCCGCCACCGGCCCCTCCACCGCGCGCGCGGCCGGATCGAGCGCCAGCTTGTTGGGGTTGAAACGCTGCCCGTTCGCCGGGTCGAACGGGCCGTAGACCCGGTAACCGTAACGTTGCCCCGGTCTGCCGCCCGGCAAGTAGCCATGCCAGATATCGCCGCTGCGCGCCGGCAGCGGCAGGCGCACTTCGCGCTGCTGGCCGTCGAACAGGCACAGCTCCACCCGCTCGGCGTGCGCCGAGTACAGGGTAAAGTTGATGCCTTCGCCGTCGTAATGGGCGCCCAGCGGCGCGGCGAGGCCGGCCGTCAGCTCCGTCATGGCGCCTCCCGCAGCAGATAAATGGTCGCCAGCGGCGGCAGCGTCACGCAGATGGAAAAGTCGCGGCCGTGGCTGCCGACCGCTTCGGAAGAGACCCGCCCCTGATTGCCGGCGTTGCTGCCGTGATAGTGGTGCGAGTCGGTATTGAGGATCTCGCGATAGTCGCCGGCGCGTGAGAGGCCGATGCGGTAGCGGTAGCGCGGCACCGGGGTAAAGTTGCTGATGGCGATCAGCTCATTGCCCTGCGAATCGTAGCGCGCGAACGCGAACACCGAGTTGTCGTGATCGTCGACCACCAGCCACTCGAAGCCGTCCGGGCGGTAGTCGCGCTCATACAGCGGCGCCTGCTGCCGGTAGCAGTGGTTCAGATCGCGCACCAGCCGCTGCACGCCGTTGTGCCAGTTATCCAGCCCTTCCAGCAAATGCCAGTCGAGGCTGGTATCGAAATTCCACTCGCGCCCCTGCGCGAACTCGCAGCCCATAAACAGCAGCTTTTTGCCCGGATGCGCCCACATAAACCCGTAGTAGGCGCGCAGGTTGGCGAACTTTTGCCAGGCGTCGCCCGGCATGCGGTCGAGGATCGATTTTTTGCCGTGCACCACTTCATCGTGCGAGATAGGCAACACGAAGTTCTCGGTGTAGGCGTACAGCATGCCGAAGGTCATCTGGTTGTGGTGATACTTGCGGTGCACCGGATCGCACTTCATGTAATTGAGCGTGTCGTGCATCCAGCCGAGGTTCCACTTGTAGTGGAATCCCAGGCCGTTGGCGTCCGGCGGCAGGGTGACGCCGGGATAGTCGGTGGACTCCTCCGCCAATGTCACCGCACCCGGCTGCGCCTGGCCGATAGTCTGGTTGGTATAACGCAGGAAGGCGATCGCCTCCAGGTTCTCGTTGCCGCCGTAGTAATTCGGCACCCACTCGCCGTCGGCGCGGCTGTAATCGCGATAGATCATCGACGCCACCGCATCGACCCGCAGCGCGTCGATACCGAAACGCTCCAGCCAATACAGCGCGTTGCCCGCCAGGTAGTTGCGCACCTCGTGGCGGCCGTAGTTGTAGATCAGCGTATTCCAGTCCTGGTGGTAGCCTTCGCGCGGATCGGCGTATTCATACAGCGCGGTGCCGTCAAAATTCGCCAGGCCGTAGGCGTCGCTCGGGAAGTGCCCCGGCACCCAGTCGAGGATCACGTTGATGCCCGCCTCATGCGCCGCCGCCACGAACGCCCGGAAATCGGCCGGCGTGCCGAAGCGCCGGGTCGGCGCATACAGCCCCAGCGGCTGGTAGCCCCAGCTGCCGTCGAACGGGTGCTCGTTGATCGGCAGCAGCTCGATATGGGTGAATCCCATGTCCTTCACATAGTCGATAAGCTGCACCGCCAGCTCGCCGTAGCTGAGCCAGAAATGGTTGTCGGTGTGGCGGCGCCATGAGCCGAGATGCACCTCGTAGATGGCGATCGGCTGGTCAAAATCGTTGGCGCGGCGGCGCGCCTGCGTCGACGGCACCACCTCCGGCAGCGGCGCCACCAGCGAGGCGGTGTCCGGGCGCATCTGCGCCTCGAAGGCGTAAGGATCGGCTTTCAACTGGGTATTGCCGTAGCAATCGACGATTTCATATTTGTACAGCTGGCCGGCCCGCACGCCGGGCAGGAACAGCTCCCAGATGCCGTTTTCACGCCGCAGACGCATCGGATGGCGGCGGCCGTCCCAGAAGTTGAACTCCCCCACCACCGAGACGCGCTGGGCGTTGGGCGCCCAAACGGCAAAGCTGACGCCGTCGACGTCATCCAGCGTGGCGAGGTGAGCCCCCAGGCGTTCATAGGGGCGCAGGTGCGTGCCCTCGGCCAATAGCCAGCTGTCGATGTCCTGCAGCAGCGGGCCGAACCGGTAGGGATCGTCGACGGTCTGTTGGTGATCGCGCCAGCTGACCTGCAGCTGATAGCGGAAAGGATTTTTGCGCCGCGGCACCACGGCACTGAAGAAGCCGCGCGGATCGTCGCAGTTCAACTGCACCAGCCGCCGGCCGGTTTGCTGTTCCACCAGCCAGACTGCGCCAGCGTCCGGCAGCAGCGCGCGCACCTGCAGACCGTTATCGGTCGCATGCATGCCAAGCAGAGCAAAGGGGTCGGCGTAATGGCCGGAGATGATCTGATCAATCACGTCACGATCGGGAAGTACAGGCATAGTCTTCTTCCTTAGATTAACAGCATGATCTAAGCACGGCTTGTTGGTTATTCCTTGGCCGTTTTGGTCATCATGCAATGCATTCGGTATCCAAAGCGTGATTGCGGTCGGTTATTGACCAATCTTTACTCTGCCGACCTGAATTTCGCTCTTTATGCTTATTTTTAGAAATATTTCAGTCATGGTGAAAAATTGTTCGCCCATGCGTTAAGCATAGCCAATGTCTGTTAAAAACTGCTCAGCATTGCTCAGGAAAATTCTTCATTAAGAAAACTGCCAGCCTGGCGGCGCCGGCATGCGGCGGCCGACGAGGAGATATGCGGGGTACAGCTCATTGAAGCAGGGCTTGCGATGACGTTGCCCGACGCGGACGCGGCGAACAAAAAAGCGGAAAATAAGGCTTTAGGGGGCTGAAAGTAGCCAGCCCCCAGGAAATGCGGGTTTACAGCAGAATACGCAGCATGCGGCGCAGCGGCTCGGCCGCGCCCCACAGCAGCTGGTCGCCCACGGTGAACGCCGACAGGTACTCCGGCCCCATATTCAGCTTGCGCAGACGGCCGACCGGCGTATTCAGCGTGCCGGTCACCGCCGCCGGCGTCAGTTCGCGCATGGTCAGCTCACGGTCGTTCGGGATCACGCGCACCCAGTCGTTGTGCGTCGCCAGCATCTGCTCGATTTCCGGCAGCGACACGTCTTTTTTCAGCTTCAGGGTGAACGCCTGGCTGTGGCAGCGCAGCGCGCCGACGCGCACGCACAGGCCATCGACCGGGATCACGCTGCCGGTGTTCAGAATCTTGTTGGTTTCCGCCTGGCCTTTCCACTCTTCGCGGCTCTGGCCGTTGTCGAGCTGCTTGTCGATCCACGGGATCAGGCTGCCGGCCAGCGGCACGCCGAAGTTATCGGTCGGCAGTTTGCCGCTGCGGGTGGCCTCGGTCACCTTACGCTCGATATCCAGAATGGCGGAAGCCGGATCCTGCAGCTCTTTCGCCACGTCGGCATGCAGCATGCCCATCTGGGTCAGCAGTTCGCGCATGTGGCGCGCGCCGCCGCCGGAGGCCGCCTGATAAGTGGCGACCGACGCCCACTCCACCAGATCGTTGGCGAACAGGCCGCCGAGCGACATCAGCATCAGGCTGACGGTGCAGTTGCCGCCGACGAAGGTTTTGATGCCGTTGTCCAGGCCCTGCTGAATCACCGCGTGGTTGACCGGATCCAGGATGATGATGGCGTCGTCCTGCATGCGCAGCGAAGAGGCCGCGTCAATCCAGTACCCCTGCCAACCGCTGGCGCGCAGCTTAGGATACACTTCGTTGGTATAATCGCCGCCCTGACAGGTAATAATGATATCGAGCGCGCTCAGCGCGTCGATATCATACGCATCCTGCAGCGTGCCCTGCTGGCCGCCGAAGGCCGGCGCGGCGGAACCGTGCTGCGAGGTGGAGAAAAAGACCGGGCGAATGGCGTCGAAATCGCGCTCTTCCGTCATGCGTTGCATGAGAACCGAGCCGACCATTCCGCGCCAACCGATGAAACCAACGTTTTTCATAATATCTGTGTCCCGCCCGGATAAGGGCTTATGTAGGTGATAACGAGTTGTGTGCAATATCTCCTCACCTTACAAAATGTCGGCGCGGGCGCAAAGTGAATTTATTCGATGGCTGGGGATTTCTCAGCAATCCTTCTTATAGGCAAGGACGCGGCCGGAAAGGCCGAGGCGTTTTCCCGATCACGAGGTCACCATGACAGAGATGATTTCCGCTACGGTATTGCTGTTTTTAATTATGGATCCGCTGGGCAACCTGCCGATTTTCATGTCGGTGCTCAAGCATCTGGAACCGCGCCGCCGCCGGGTAGTGCTGATCCGCGAGCTGCTGATCGCCCTGCTGCTGATGCTGATCTTCCTGTTCGCCGGCGAGAAAATTCTGGCGTTCCTCAACCTGCGCACCGAAACCGTCTCCATTTCCGGCGGCATCATCCTGTTTCTGATCGCCATCAAGATGATTTTCCCCACGCAGGAGGGGAACAGCTCCGGGCTGTCCGCCGGCGAAGAACCCTTCCTGGTGCCGCTGGCGATCCCGCTGGTGGCCGGGCCGTCGATTCTGGCGGCGCTGATGCTGCTGTCGCACCAGTATCCGCATCAGCTGCCCCATCTGGTGGCGGCGCTGTTGATCGCCTGGGGCCTCTCTGCGGCCATTTTGCTGATGTCGAACCTGTTCCTGCGCCTGCTGGGCAGCAAAGGCGTCAGCGCGCTGGAACGGTTGATGGGGCTGATTCTGGTGATGCTGTCGACCCAGATGTTCCTGGACGGCATACGGGCTTACATGAAGCTGTAGGCGCCTGGCGGCGCCGACGACGGCCCGCGCTCAGCGGGCGGTGATGCGGTTGATGCAGGCGAGCGTGTCGGCGACCACGCCGTCCAGCGGCTGGTTGATGTCGATCGCCTGCACATCCGGCTCCTGCTCGCCCGGCTCTTCCAGCGTGGCGAACTGCGAAACCAGCATCTGCGGTTTGAAGAAGTGGCCCTTGCGCTGTTTCAGGCGCTCCTCAATCACCGTCTTGTCCCCTTTCAAGTAGAGGAAATGCAGGTTGCGATTGCCTTCGCGCAGGCGGTCGCGATAGCTTTTTTTCAGCGCCGAACACACCAGCAGCGACACCGGATTGGTGCGTTGCATGGCGAAGATGGCGTCGTTCAAGGCCGCCAGCCACGGGGCGCGATCGTTGTCGTCCAGCGCGTGCCCGGCGGCCATTTTGTTGATGTTGGCGCGCGGGTGCAGGTAATCGCCGTCCAGCATGGCGGCATCGGCCTCGTGGGCGACGGCGCTGGCCACGGCGGATTTGCCGCTGCCGGATACGCCCATCAGGATAAATACGTGATTCTGCGGATTACTCATTGTGTCATGCCCTTATGGGAACTGGCGCGAGCGCGCCAAATGCGTCCCGACTGATAAAGATACTCTGGAACGCCGACGCCCCGCAGGGCGCCGGATAAAGATTATACGACCGTCGCCAGCAGCAGGCAGCCCACCAGGCCGCACACCGAGATGATGGTTTCCAGCACCGACCAGGATTTGATGGTTTCCATGATGCTCAGGTTGAAGTACTCCTTGAACAGCCAGAAGCCCGGATCGTTAACGTGCGAGAAGATAACGCTGCCGGAACCGACCGCAATCACCATCAGCTCAGGGCTGACGCCGGTGGTGGCGATCAGCGGGGCGACGATGCCGCCGGCGGTGATCGCCGCTACGGTGGCGGAACCCAGCGCCAGACGCAGCGCGGCGGCGATTGACCAGGCCATCAGAATCGGCGAAACGTTGCTGCCTTCCATCAGGCCGGCGATGTACTGCTCGACGCCGCTGTCCACCAGCACCTGCTTGAAGGCGCCGCCGCCGCCGATGATCAACAGCATCATGGCGATGATTTTAATCGAATCGGTGATGGTGCCCATCACTTCATCCATGGTGCGGCCGCGGTTCAGGCCGAAGGTGAAGATAGCGATCAGCACGGCGATCAGGGTCGCCATCACCGGGTCGCCGAAGAACTCGGCGAAACGCAGCAGGCTGTGGCCCTTCGGCAACACCATTTCAGCGACCGCGCGCAGTGCCATCAGGATCACCGGCACCAGCGACGTGGCGACGCTGACGCCAAAGCTCGGCATCTCCGCTTCGGTAAAGGTTTTCGGGTTGTACAGGCCTTCCGGCACCGGCTTGTCGATGCCTTTCAGGAAGCGGGCATAAACCGGGCCGGCCAGGATCACCGTCGGGATCGCCAGCAGCGTGCCGTACAGCAGGGTTTTACCCATATCGGCATGGAAGATGGTGGCGATGGCGGTCGGGCCCGGGTGCGGCGGCAGGAAGCCGTGGGTCACCGACAGCGCGGCGGCCATCGGCACGCCGACGTACAGCAGCGGGATGCGCGCGGAGGCGGCGATGGTGAACACCAGCGGCAGCAGCAGCACGAAGCCCACTTCGTAGAACAGCGCGAAGCCGACGGTGAAGCCGGTCAGCACCACCGCCCATTGAATGTGTTTTCTGCCGAACTTGTCGATCAGCGTGGTGGCGATGCGCTGCGCGCCGCCACAGTCCGCCAGCAGCTTGCCGAGCATGGCGCCGAAGCCCATGATCAGCGCCAGGCTGCCCAACGTGCCGCCCACGCCGGCCTTGATGGAGCCGATGACTTTATCGACCGGCATGCCCTGTGCGATCCCGACCGCCAGGGCAACCAGCACCAGAGAGATAAAGCCGTTCAGCTTGAAGCGGATCATCAGCAGCAGCAGCAGCGCTACGCCGCCTGCAACAATCACTAATGGCATAATTTTTCTCCAACCTTTTATCGCGACTCTCTTTACGATAGGCGTAAAGCGTGCGGTTGTTTTATTTTTAGGCTCTTTCCCGGTGTTATAAGAAGAGCTGTAGGTGTTGTTGAGTCAGAGGTTCAGTCTTGCAGCAAGATGACCGCACACTCGTTGTTACCGGTATCATGATACCGGTAACAACATGAGCGCCGGAACCGGGTAAGCGGCTAAAATTCGCGTTCTGGGACAGAGATCAAACTTATGCCGGCAACGAGCGGCGGGCTTACAGGCGGGATAACCCGCGCGCCTCAGGGCGCGCTGCAAAAAGAAAGGGTGTTAAAACAGAACGTTAAAATGGCTCAGATACTGCCGCCGGGGATCACGGTGAAACCGACGTCCACCATGCGCGGGCACACCGTTTCGCCGCGCAGCCGGGCCAGCAAGCGCTCGGCGCCGATCTGCCCCATGCGTTCGCGCGGCGTCAGCACGCTGGCCAACTTCGGCACCATCACCTGGCCGATATCATGGCCGTGGAAACCGGCGATCGCCATGTCCTGCGGGATCGACAACCCCTGCCGCTGGCACTCGAAGGCCGCGCCGATCGCCAGGTCATCGTTGGTGCAGAAGATACTGTCGATCTGCGGGTAGTCGCGCTGCGCCTGGCGCAGCAGCTCGCCGCCGGCGGAATAGGAGGAAGAGCGTGCGGTCATGATGCTGTACGGCTCCAGGCCGGATTCGCGCATCGCCTGCTCATACCCCTGCTGTTTGATGATGGTACGTTCATCCTGTCGGGCGCCGAAATAGACCACGTGACGGTGGCCGTGCGCGATAATCTGCTGGGTCATCTGGCGCGCCGCCTCGAAGTTGTTGAAGCCCACCGCCAGATCGATGCACGGCGAGACGCAGTCCATCAGCTCCACCACCGGAATGCCCGCCACCTCGATCATTTTCAGGGTGCGTGGCGTGTGATGGCGCTCAGACAGGATCAGGCCGTCGATATTGTAAGAAAGCAGCGAAGTCAGACGCTCTTCTTCACGCTCCGGCAGGTAGCCATAGTGCGCCAGCATGGTCTGGTAGTTGTGCGCGTCGGTGACGCTTTCGATGCCGCGCAGCACTTCGGCGAACACCTGGTTGGTCAACGACGGCAACAGCACGCCAATCGCCCGGCTGGTGGCGTTGGAGAGGATGTCCGGCGCGCGGTTGGGGATGTAGCCCAGCTCATCCAGCGCGACGGCGATTTTTTGCTGCAGGGCGGCAGAAACCTGGTCGGGATTGCGCAGATAACGGCTCACCGTCATCTTGGTCACGCCCACCTTGTCCGCCACATCCTGGAGTACCGGCCGTTTTTTCTTCATTATCAATGAACTGACTAACCGTGAATGGGCAGTCATTTTAGCAAAAAAAACGGCGGGCCGATATTGTCGGTTATGCGACGGCCAACAGAACTCACAGATTCTCCGCGCCAAGCGGAAACCGATAACCGCTACGTGCACTTCATCACACATTCGCCGTAATTTTTGGATCTCTCCACGCTTTTGGTGTATCCCTGACATAAATCTTCACTTAAATGAATATTTAAATGAGCCGCAGTCAATTTATAAAAAAAGAAGGGTTATCGCTGAGCTGTCTGGCGATGTACTTGCTGGGATGCCAACCGGGGGAGCGATTAAAAACGATTGGCGAACTGGCCCGCGACAACGCCCTGTCCATCGGTTTGATGCAGGCGGCGCTCAAGACACTGGAAAACGCAGGCTGCATAACCGTACAACGCAGCGGGCGCAACGGCAGCTTCTTAACCCATGTGGACTATAGGTCGCTGCTGGATTACGCCAACATTTCCCGCGTTGTTTGCGCCATGCCGTTACCCTATACCCGCGAGTACGAGGGGCTCGCCAGCGGATTGAAGCGCGAGTTTTCCGACGTACCGTTCTACTTTGCACATATGCGGGGAGCGGATATTCGCGTGGAATGTTTGCGCAATGGCATTTATGACCTGGCGGTCGTCTCGCGTCTGGCCGCCGAAGAGTATGTAAGCCGGCCGGAAAACGGGGTGAAGATCGCGGCGACGCTTGGAGAGCATTCTTGGGTATCGCATCAAATCATTCGCCGCCGCGGGGATCACGGCGCGGTGCGCAGAGTCGGCGTGGACTGCCGTTCGATGGACCAAAAGCTGCTGACGGATATGATTTATGACCCGGCGGCGGTCGCACGGGTGGAAATTCCTTACCACGACTGCCTGAGCCGGCTCGAAAACGGCACCATCGATGCCGTCGTCTGGAACGTCGAGAATCGCCAGGTGTTGGCTCGCTACGGGCTGGAGGCCGTGCCCCTGGAAGGGGATCAACGCGTCGTGCTGGCAACGGAAGCTACCATTTTAATCCGCAGCGATGACCGAAGCACCGGGAAACTGCTGGATACTTTTGTCGATACGCATCGGGTTCGCCAGCATCAGCGCGCCGTGGTGTCAGAAGAGATTGAGCCCAGCTATTGAAGGAGAGATTGTGGAAGAGAAGATGAAGCTGCTTTGCCAGGCCGGAGTGATAGATGAAGATATCTTCCGCGGCATGTTGCAAGTCATTGACGATCTGGAAACGCGCTGGGGGCGCCCGCTGCCCGAGGAACAGGGATGGATGGCCATCGCGCATATGGCGAACGCGCTGATGCGTTCACGGCGCGGCGAAATCATCGCACCGCTGGGCGAGGATTTTCTGCAGGAGATCGCCGCATCGGGTGAACTGCCCCGCCTGCGGCGGCTGAATGATGGGCTGCTGGCAAAGTTCAGCGTACGGCTGCATCCCAACGAAGAAGGTTATCTCTTGGCCAACCTGTTCGGCTTGTCTCCCCAACAGCGGCATTGATTTTTTCGCAACAAATGTTCAAAAAAATGAATATTTAAACGACGGCCAATCTGATGTTCCGGAAACCGCTGTCTTAAGGAGTCGCCAACCCTATGTTTTTAGATGCGCTACGCAAACAAAATCAGCCGCTGATTGACGCGTCGATCGGGCTGCTGCGCCAGCACAAACTCACGCCGGACACCTGGGTGATCGATGTGGATATGGTGAAACAGAATGCGCGCCGCATTCTGCAAACGGCGGAAGAATATCGTGTGACGCCGTATGTGATGAGCAAGCAGTTCGGCCGCAATCCCTGGCTAACCCAACAAATTATCGACCAGGGGTTCAGCGGAGCGGTAGCGGTGGATTTCCGCGAGGCGCGATGCCTGGCCAATAACGGCGTGCCGCTTCGCCATCTGGGGCATTTAGTGCAAATTCCGGACGGGGAAATCGAAAGCGCGCTGCGATGCCGGCCGGAAGTCATCACGGTTTTCTCATTTGAGAAAGCGCGCAGGATCGCCGAATGCGCCCGGCGTCTCGGCATGCGGCAACGCCTGCTGCTGAAAGTATGCCAGACCGGCGATATCGTCTACCCCGGTCAGGAAGGCGGCTTCCTGCCTGACGAGCTGGTCGATGTCGCGGCGCGCATCGCCGCGCTTGGCGGCGTGGAGATCGTCGGCGTCACGAATTTTCCTTGCGCCCTGGCGTCGGCAACGGCGGGCGAAAGCCTCACCACGCCGAACTTTACCACGCTGGTCAACGCGGCGAAAACGCTGCGCGCGGCGGGCTTTCCTATCGAGCAGGTTAACGCCCCGTCGGCCAATAGCTGCAACACCATCCCTGCGCTTGCCCGCGGTGGCGCGACGCATATTGAACCTGGCCACGCGTTTACCGGCACCATTCCGGCCAATGAATACGGCGATCAACCGGAACGCATCGCCATGCTGTATCTGTCGGAAGTGTCTCATAACGCAGGATCGAACAGCCTGTGCTTCGGCGGCGGCTATTACCGCCGCGGCCGCCTACGAAACGCGCTGGTTTTCGCCGGGGATACCCCCAGCGAAACGCGGACACTGCCGTTCCAATCGGACAATATCGATTACTACCTGGGGCTGGAGGGCAATTTCGCGGTTGGCAGCCCGGTAATCATGTGTTTCCGCACGCAGATCTTCGTCACCCGCAGCGACGTAGCGCTTATCCAGGGCATCAGCGCAGGCCGGCCAACGCTGGCCGGGCTCTACGACAGCCTGGGCAATCCCATCGTCTCGCGGCAATAGCCAAACGCCGTCGGCGTCTTAGCCGCCAATATCAGGGGGGAACACAGCATGAACAAATTTGTAGTCCTGGTGATCGACAGCTTTGGCGTCGGCGCCATGGAGGATGTGCCGCAAGTCAGGCCGAACGACGCAGGCGCCAATACCTGCGGCCATATCTTGCAGCAATGTCCCGACCTGCGCCTGCCCGCAATGGAAAGATTGGGCCTGATCAACGCGCTGGGATACCGGGCCAACGTGATGGAGCCCAATCCGCAGGCAAACGTCGGCAAAGCGGCTCTGCAACATGAAGGCGCCGACTCGTTCATGGGGCATCAGGAAATTATGGGAACTCAGCCCAAACAGCCCTTCAGAATGCCGTTCGGCGAAATCATGGATAAAACGGCTGGCGCCCTGCGGAAAGCGGGCTACCGGGTGCAGCGGCTCCCGGTGACGGCGAATACGGCATACCTTTGGGTCAACGACGCCGTGGCCATCGGCGATAACCTTGAAACCGACCCCGGCCTGGTCTACAACGTGACCGCCAATCTGAACCTGATCGATTACGACACGGTCAGAAAAATCGGCGCCATCGTTAGGCGATGCGCGCCCGTGAGCCGCGTCATTGTCTTCGGCGGAGAAAGCACCAGCAACGAAGCCATCGCCGCAGCGGCGCAAAGCCGGCAAGACATGTACGCCGGCATCGATGCCCCGCGTTCGGGCGTCTACCGGCAAGGCTTCCGGGTCGTTCATTTGGGTTACGGCGTCGATGAGGCCGTACAGGTTCCCGCCTGTCTGCAACGTCAAGGCATCCCGACATCCCTGATAGGGAAAGTGGCGGATATCGTCGCCAATCCCGACGGCGATAACTTCGGCGGGATTGTCGATTCCGCGCAAATCATGGCGCTGACCCTGAGCGAAGCGCAACGACCGGGCCGGCGATTTATCTGCACCAACATTCAGGAAACCGATCTGGCCGGGCATGCGCAGGATGTGGCGCGTTATGCGGAGCGCCTGCAACTGGTGGACGGATATCTGGCGCATCTCATGTCGCTGCTGGATAAGGACGACGCGTTAGTGGTCATGGCCGATCATGGCAACGACCCGACGATCGGGCATTCACAGCACACGCGCGAGTGCGTGCCCCTGCTGGTCTGGCGCCCGGGCGTTACTGGCGTCCGGCTGGGAGATCGGGCCACGCTGTCCGACGTGGGCGCCTCCGTTTGCGACGCCTTCGGCGCTCCCGCACCGCAGAACGGCACCTCTTTTTTCTCATTATTGCAGGGGAATTCTCATGGCTGATCAGATTGAATGGCTCAACGCCGACGGCTACACCTATGCGCATGAACATCTGCACATCGATCTTTCACCATTTAAGCATAACGATGACTGTCGCCTCGACAGCTATGCTCTGCTGCGCGATGAAATGGAGGCGTTGATGGCGCGGGGAGTCCGCAACATCGTCGAGGTAACGAACCGCTATATGGGGCGTGATGTCCACTTCATCGCGCGCCTGATGCGCGACACCGGTATCAACGTGCTGCTCTCCACCGGCTACTACCAACAGGATTTCTATCCCGAACACGTCGCCACCCGAGACGCGCAAACGCTGGCCGCCGAAATGATTGCCGAAATTGAATGCGGCATCGACGGCAGCGGCCTGTGCGCTGGCGTGATTGCCGAAATCGGCAGCAGCGAGGGCCGAATCACGCCCGACGAATCAAAAATGTTCCACGCCGCCGCCCTCGCTCACCACGCCACGGGGCGGCCAATCTCCACGCATACCAGCTTCAGCACCATGGGGCCGGAGCAGCTCGCCCTGCTGCAATCTTACGGCGTGCCGGCCGACCGCATCGTGATTGGCCACTGCGATCTGAAAGACAATCTGGAAACTGTCTTGCACCTGATCGATCGGGGCGCGTGGGTGCAGTTCGACACCATTGGCAAAAACAGCTACTACCCGGATGAAAAACGCGTGGCGATGCTGACCGCGCTGTCGCAACGCGGCCTGCTCGATCGGGTGATGCTGTCGATGGACATCACGCGCCGTTCGCATCTGCGCGGCAACGGCGGCCCCGGCTTCAGCTACCTCATGGACAGTTTCGTTCCGCTGTTGCTGGAGGCGGGGATCGGTCAGCAAGCCGTGACCGCAATGCTGCAACACAACCCAAATCGGTTCTTCAAATAATAAGGTGATAGCCATGAAAAAAATCGGAATTGCAGGTTTACAGCGGGAACAGATCAAACAGGCCATCGAGAGCGCCGCCCCAGGCATTTTTGACGTCAGCATCTTAAGCGACATGGACGCCGCCGCCCGAGTCAAAAACGGCGAACTGGACTATTTCATCGGCGCCTGCAATACCGGCGCCGGCGCTGCGCTGTCCATCGCGATAGCCATCATCGGCTTCAACAAATGCTGCACGATCGCCAAGCCGGGCATTCGTGCGAAAGAAGAGCAAATAACGAAGTGGGTGGCGGAAGGAAAAGTCGCGTTTGGCCTTTCGGTCGAGCACGTCGAACATGCGATCCCGCTGTTGATTCGGCAACTGTCATAAGGAGGCGAAAATGGACCCTATCCTTTCCGTCATTCTGGTGTCCCTGTTGACGGGCATGACGGCGCTGTTATCTCACCGTTCGGCGGCAGTCTTTCATGACGGCATTCGCCCTATCCTTCCGCAACTGGTGGAAGGCCATATGAACCGTCGGGAAGCGGGCAGCATCGCTTTTGGCCTCAGCATAGGGTTCGTGGCCTCCGTCGGCATTTCATTTACCTTGTCCACCGGCTTGCTGAACAGCTGGCTGCTGTTTCTGCCTACCGACATCATCGGCGTGCTGGCCGTCAACGTGTGGCTGGCATTCATTCTCGGCGCCATCTGGGGCATTCTGGTCTTCACCAGCCTGCAGCCCATCAACCAACTCCTGACCTCGCTGCCGGTAGACATCATTGGCGCGCTGGGGGAACTGAGTAACCCGGTCGTGTCGGCCTTCGCGCTCTTTCCCCTGGTCGCCATTTTCTACCAGTTCGGCTGGAAACAGAGCGTGGTCGCGGCCCTGCTGGTGTTGCTGTCGCGCCTGATCGTCGTGCGTTATTTCCCGCATCTGTTCCCGGAGTCGATCGAAATCTTCGTCGGTATGGTTTTGCTGTTGGGCATCGCGATTTTCCGCGATCTGAGAGATCGGCGGACTTCCCCAACGGGTGAAGAGGCTTCGGCCCCGTCGATGTTTGAGGAGCGCACACAGCGCATTATCAACAACCTGCCGCTTATTGCCGTAACCGGCGCGCTGATTTCTGCCGTCGCCAGCATGAAGATCTTCGGAGGCTCCGAAGTCTCGATTTATACGCTGGCGAAAGCCTACGCGCCCGGCATCTCGCCCGAAGAATCAGACGCCCTTCTGCACCAGGCGGCGCTGGCCGAATTCATGCGCGGGCTTGGATTCATTCCGCTGATCGCCACTACCGCGCTGGCGACCGGGGTATATGCGGTGGCGGGCTTCACGTTCGTCTTTGTCGTCGGTTACCTTTCCCCCTCGCCCTGGCTTGCCGCACCGGCGGGCGCCATCGTCATCACGCTGGAAATCCTGCTGCTGCGCTATATCGGCAAATGGCTGGGCCGATATCCTTCGGTGCGCAATGCATCCGACAATATCCGCAACGCGATGAATATGCTGATGGAATTCGCCTTGTTGATCGGCTCCACTTTCGCGGCCATCAAAATGGCCGGGTACACAGGCTTCAGCATGGCGGCGGCGCTCTATTTCCTTAACGAAGCGCTCGGCCGCCCGGTGCTGAAAATCGCCGCGCCGGTGGTGGCGGTCATTATCACCGGCATTCTGCTCAATATTTTCGGCTGGATCGGCCTGTTTGTGCCGCAGTGATCAAACCGTCGCCATTACTGAAACAGCGTCATGCCAGGAAGGGAATATATAACGATGGCTATATTCACTCTGAACATAAAACGAAGCGCCGTTACAGGGCTCGCCCTGATTTGTCTGCAAAACGCGCCGGCGCATGCCGAGTCCATCGCGCCCAACAGCGATACCCGCGAGCGGTGGCGGGTAGACTATTCGGATATCGGCTATCCGAATGTAGGCTTTTCTCCCTACATAGAAGGCTGGATCAACGGTTATCTTACGCCTGCAGACTATCCGGACGGCGCGGCAATCCTGCCGGCCCCGCCGATTGAAGGCAGCGCGGCCTGGAAAGCCGACGTGGAAACCTTTTACCAGCTTCGCAAACTGCGCGATACGCCCCGGGGCAGGTTGGCGGTGGAGGATGCCAATCTGTCCTTCAATACCATCGGTCGGGCTTTCTCCGCAGCGTTGGGTACGGAGATATCGCGCCAGCGCACGCCGCATACCCACCTTTTGCTGAGCCGCCTGCTCACGGACGCCGGCTATGCTTCCAACGGCGCGAAAAAGGCCCACGCCCGCATTCGCCCCTACTCCGCGCTGCGGGTGGAGAGCTGTACCCCGCAAGAGCACAGTGCGCTCAGCAACGATGGCGGTTCCTATCCCTCCGGGCATGCCGTAACCGGTTTCGTATGGGCGATGACGCTGACGGCCATGGTGCCGCAACGTGCGACGGAGCTCATGCGCAAGGGTTATGAGTTTGGCCGCAGCCGGCTGATTTGCGGCGTACACTGGGCCAGCGATGTCGAAGCCGGCCGCGTGTTGGCGGCCGGTGCCTTTGCTCGATTGCAAGCCAGCGCGGAATATCAGCAGCAATTTCGGGAAGCAAAACGAGAGATAGATCGGCTGTTGCAGCAGCAAACGGAAGAACGCTGACCCTTAGCCCGCGTCGATTCCCCCGCGCTTGCGCGCGGGGGAATCATGCCATTCCGCGGCGACTATGGAAGAGCATTAGGGGTTAAACGGTGTGTCATAGCCTGCGAACTGATAGACATACTGCAAAATCGCCGTGCCGTTTTCATCCGCCCGATTTTCACGATCGACCAGCAGGGCGGTAATGCCCTCCGCGCCGCGCAGATGGGCGCCGCCGAGTAAACCCGACAGCGTGATTTCCACCGCATCCGGTACGCCCGGCGGCGGCGTCAACACGGGATGGCATTCAGACCAACGAATAGTGGTGCCCAAATAATCATTCAGGGTTTTGCCTCTCTCCGCCAGCAAACGCACCATGCCCTCGTACTTATCGACAAAATGATCTTTGGCGACATAGTCCTGTTTATCCGGATCGAGAACATCGTCAAAACTATTAATGCCGTGTTTGCCGGTAAAGGTCCCTTGCCAGGTATTCACATCCGTGACATGCACTTCGCCTTTGCCAGGCAGATTCATGACCTTATCCCGCACGCCGTTGGCCCAATTTGACACCGGCACGTCGGAATAATATTTAGGGAGATGGTTTTCATCATAATGCGTGTAATATCCCAGATCCCAGAAGTCTTGTTCGCTGAGCTGGTAACCGATAAAACCGAGATAGTTCATCGTCGCATACTGCATTTGCTTGAACATCTGAGGATCCGTTGAACCTTGAGTATAGTATTTGCCGATACCCAAACGCTCGAAATATTCTCTTATCGAGACATTGCTTTTGGTTGTCGTACCATCCTGGGCCCGAATAACCCGGCCGGGATACTCCACATCCTGATAAGATGTCGCGGTTGGATTATCATAATTTTCCGCATAATATTGCGCTTTTTGCGGATCGATCGTGCTTTCGAAAGTGAGTATCGCATTTAAGAAATCATCATAAGTGCCGTTACGTTCATTTTTAATTTTCATCATTTTTCCTCTATCTCCAGGTATGAGATTGTTTTCTGCAATGGCATTCAGCGTGTCGAAAGCCCGTGCGCGTGAGCTCGGACGCCCCTCTGTGGCGCGATTGGAAAACCAAAAAATAAACTGACGAAAGAAATTAAAAATATATTTAGCACGCAACCCACTGAGCGGCTATCGTCCAAGTCAAAAATCAGCCACCGCTCTGGCACTCATTTCCGGACCGTTTTATTTACGTATTTCAGCCCGTCAATATTATTTGACCTTCAGTTCACAGATACCCCACCTGAAATTAACATCATGCAAACACAAACAGTGGCATTGCCTTTGCAATTAATACGTTATCAGGAAATAATTTATTTATATAATAATTCTAAATCCTTTATTAAATCGCTCGATAAACAGACAGGCTGTAAATATTATTATCAATAATGTAAAGCCAGCTTAATTTAATCGTTGCCGCTCTTATGTCAGGCGTATAAAAATCACACAGCGGCTCCAGAATTAACTTTTTTACTCAAAAGAAGGCAAACACTTTTTGCAGCCTGGCGCGAAGGAAACGCCAGAAAACCGAGGAAATAACCGGGCCATAACAAGAAAACCAACCCGCACTCCAGGCTAAGCCTGAAGCACCAGGTTGGTCATATTGCGCCGCCAGCCGCATCAGCGGAAGGCAACAACTTGATATTTACCGCCTAATCACACCGGCGGCAGATCGAACAGCAGGATTTCGCTCTCTTCGTCGGCCTGAATCGTCAGACCCGATTCATCCCACACCGCAAACGCGTCGCTGATGCCGGCGGCCTGGCCGTTGACCGAGACCTTGCCGCGCACCACCTGGATCCAAATGCGACGGCCGGCGGCGATCGGATACTCACCCTGCTCGCCTTTATTCAGCGCCCAACGCGACAACGTCATATCCTGGAACACCTTCAGCGAACCGTCGCGCGCATCCGGCGACAGCACCAGCTGACGGCCCTGCGGCGCGTCGAACATGCGCTGCTCGTAGCGCGGCTCCAGCCCGACCTGATCCGGAATGATCCAAATCTGGTACAGGTGCAGCGGACGATCCTGATTGGCGTTGTACTCGGAGTGACGTACCCCGGTGCCCGCGCTCATGATCTGGAATTCGCCGGCCTGGATCTGCTCCTTGTTGCCCATGCTGTCCTGATGCTCCACCGTGCCGCTCAGCACATAGGTCAGGATTTCCATGTCCTTATGCGGGTGGGTGCCGAAACCCTGCCCGGCGTCGATCACATCTTCGTTGATCACACGCAGCGCCGAGAACCCCATAAAGTTCGGATCGTAGTAGTCGGCAAATGAGAAGGTGTGCCAGCTATCCAGCCAGCCATGATTGGCGTGGCCGCGGTCTTCCGCTTTACGTACATAAATCATATTCAACTCTCCTCAATGTTTTTTTACAGTCTAGTCCTGCGGGCAGAATAAGAAAGCGTAAAAAACTCATGCCTCTGTTCAAAAATTTCGATGGAATGAAACGGCGGATGGGCAACGGATTTGTTGAAGGCGGAAGCGGTTGAAAAAGGGCAAAAAAAAAGCCAGCACCCGAGCTGGCTAAGTAAACACTGGAAGCAATGTGAGCAATGTCGTGCCTTCGCAGCGAGAGTATCAAGGGTTGATGCCCTCCCCGGAACGCATCGCAATAATAATCATTATCATTCGCACCTGTAAAGCGTTTTTTTTGACCCGTTGAAATAATATTGACTCAAGGCAGTAAACGGATAAATTCAGAGGTTATTCAACCGGTAAGCAACAGGAGCAGCGAGATGAGCGAGATCGTGATACGCCACGTGGAAACAACGGATGCGCAGGCCCTGCATCATCTTTATTCTCTGGCGCCCGTCTACCGCGATACGCTGCAGCTACCGCTACCGTCCGTCGAGTCCTGGCAGAAGCGCCTCGCCAATCCCGAACCGGGCACGTATAACCTGGCGGCCGTTATCGACGGGCAGCTTGCCGGCCAGTTGGTTGTGATGCTGAATCAGCGCGTGCGCCGCCGCCACGTGGCTACCTTCGGCATCGGCGTCGATCCGCACTACCACGGTAAAGGCGTCGGCAGCCGCCTGATGCAGGCGATGATCGACCTGTGCGACAACTGGGCGGCCATCGAACGCATCGAGCTGACGGTGTTCACCGACAACCCGGCGGCCATCGCGCTGTACCGCAAATTCGGTTTCGAGATAGAGGGCACCAGCCGCGCCTATGCCATGCGCGACGGCGTACTGGTCGATGCCTACCATATGGCGCGTTTGCGTTCCGGGCAGCCGCACGGCGATGCGTAATCGTCCCCACCCGCAGGGGCCGCTGCGCCGGCCCCTGAACATCAACCGCCGAACCTTTTTACAAGCGCTGGCCGGCCTGACCGCCGCCGTCGGCATATTCTCTCCTCTCACCCCATTAGGTGCCGCTATGCCAACTTCCGCCGCCGGGCGCCCAGGCGCCCGCAACCTGATTACCGATGTGCCGGGCCTGAAGGTCGGCGTGGCGCAGGACAGCCGGGTGCGCACCGGCGCGACGGTTATCCTGCCGGACAGCCCGGCGATCGCCGCCGTGGACGTGCGCGGCGGCGGCCCCGCCACCCGGGAAACCGACGCGCTGGGCGAAGACAATTTGGTGCAGACCGTCGATGCGCTGACGTTCAGCGGCGGCTCGGTTTACGGTCTGGCGGCAGCGGACGGCGTCGCTGCCTGGCTGGGGCAACAGGGTAAAGGCTACGCGCTGCGCCCGACGCCCGGCGTGCCGGTCTCCCCGATCGTTCCCACCGCCTGCCTGTACGATCTGGCCAACGGCGGCGACAAAAACTGGCAGCTCACGCCGCCGTATCGCCAGTTGGGCATCGATGCGGTCGGCAAGGCCGGGCTGGATTTTCCGCTCGGCACCGTCGGCGCCGGCTATGGCGCCATGACCGGCATGGGCAAGCTGAAAGGCGGCCTCGGCTCGGCATCTATCATTGCCGCCAATGGCGCTACCGTCGGCGCGCTGGTGGCGGTCAACAGTTTGGGTGCAGTGGTAGCGCCCGGCACCCGCGCCTTCTGGGCGACGCCCTATGAAATTGACGGTGAATTCGGCAACGGCGGCACGGCGGCGCTGGCGCAACTGCGCGCCCAGGGCGAAGATTGGATGGAACAAGAGCCGCAGGGCGGCAGAAAGAATACCACCCTGGCCTGTATCGCCACCGATCTGGCGCTGACGCGAGTGGAGTTGAAACGGGTGGCCATCATGGCGCAAGACGGCATGGCGCGCGCTATTCGCCCGCTGCACAGCCCGTTTGACGGCGACGTGGTGTTCGCCCTGTCCACCGGGCAGCGCGAGGTTCAGGGCAGCCGCGAACTGGCGGTGCTGCAAATCGGCGCGCTGGCGGCGGACACCCTGGCCCGGGCGATCGCCCGTGGCGTGCATGCCGCCACGCCCTGGCCAGGCAGCCAGGTCGCAACCTGGCAAACGCTCGGCGGCTAACACGCCGCCACCAAAAAAGGGGCGCCGGCGGCTCCCCTCGAGCTTTATTGACCCTCGCCGCTTAAATGCCGGCGGTTTCCCGAATATAACGGCGCGCTTTTACCGCATACTCGAACGGGTTGGCCAGCGCCGGATCCTGCTCGGCCTCCACCACCATCCACCCTTTGTAACCGCGCTCGTCCAGCAGCTTGAACACCGGCCTGAAGTCGATCACGCCATCACCCGGCACGGTGAAGGTGCCCTTCTTCACGCCATCGAGGAAGCTCAGCTTGTTGGCCTTCACTTCCGCCACCACCTCATCGCGCACGTCCTTCAGATGGACGTGGTTGATGCGCGGCAGATACTTCTCCAGGATCGCCATCATCGCCTGCTGGCTGCCTTCCGAATAGTAGGCGTGGCCGGTATCGAACAGCAGGTAGACGTCGTCGTTGACCATGCTCATGTAGCGATCGATTTCGGCCGTGGTTTGAATGCCGGTGCCCATGTGGTGGTGCAGACACACCTGCATGCCTTTGCCGGCGGCGATCTTCGCCAGCTCGTTGTAACCGTCGGCCACCCGCTGCCACTCTTCATCGCTGAAGTACGGTTTCTCTTCGAACACGCCTTTGGTGGTGCCCTGAATGCTCTTGCTCTGCTCGGAGCAACCGATCACCCTGGCACCCATGGCATGCAGGAAATTCATGTGGTTGATAAATTCATCGATGGTTTTGTCTTTCTGGCCGTCGGCGAAAAAAGTGCTGAACCAGGCGTTGCAGATCTGGATACCGCGAATGTCCAGCATCGGTTTCAGCACCGCCGGATCGCGCGGGTATTTGCTGCCCACTTCGCTGCCGGTGAAGCCGGCCAGCGCCATTTCGCTGACGCACTGCTGGAAGGTGTTTTCCTTGCCCAGATCGGGCATGTCGTCGTTGGTCCAGCCGATCGGCGCAATGGCCAATTTCACGTTGTCTTTATTCATGGTCTGCCTCGGTGCTTGGAGGGCCGCCGGCGCAAACGCCGCCGGCGAGCCGAATAAGATTATTTGCCCAACAGCTCTCTTTCGATGCGCTCTCTGGTCGCAACCGCCTGGCTCGGCATCTTTTCCGGGTAGCCGAACAGCGAAGTGCAGATGATCGATTCGCCGCCGACCTTGAAGCTGCGGTTGGCAAACTCCATGTCGCGCAGCGTCTGGAACAGGGCGTCGAAATTCACCTCGCCTTCGCCGATGCCGACGTGCTGGTGCACCGCGGCGTCTACCCCCGGCGGGTTGACGATATAGCGGCAATGCTTGGTGTGGTTCATGGTGTCGGCAATCAGCACGTGGGAAAGATCGTCCCCGGCGTACTGCAGCATGCCGGCCACGTCGCCCTGCCCCTTATCGTAGTAGAAGGTGTGCGGCACGCTGTAGAGGTATTTGACGTGATCGCTGCGCAGCGATTTCACCAGATCGGCGGTTTCGTTGCTCAGTTCGCAGAAGTCCCACGGGTGCGACTGGATCTCCATACGAATGCCCTCGCGCTCGACGATCGGCAGCAGCTCCTCCATCGAGCGATACCACAGCTCCTCGCAGATCTCCGGTTCGTTGGGGTTGCCCGCCAGTTCGGTGTTGATCACCTGCACACCCATTTCCACCGCGATTTCGATCATCCGCCGCCAGTTTTTGACCGCCGCCTGGCGGCGATCCTCCCCCGGCCCGGACCAGCGGTACACCACGATAAATGAGGAGATCTCCACGCCGGTCGCTTTCAGGGCGTTTTTATACTCCGCCATGATTTCGCGACTGGCCTTCGGATGCTTGTAAAACGGGTTGATCTGCGGGTGCGGCGACTGCTCGATGTATTTGTAGCCCCAGTCCGCCACCTGCTGAACCATTTTGGTGACGCCCAAATCCCGGATAACGTCGACATCAAAAGCGATCTTCATGGTCACTCCTCTGCAATCGTAGGTATGGGGGACAAGCCGATTATTTGTTGTAGAACACCGGGCGCGCCGGCAAGGTCACCGGCACAATCTCGCCGCTGAGCTGGGCCGCCACGCAGGCGTCGGCGGTCACCGCGGCGGCGTAGCCGTCCCAGGCGGAAGGCCCGGTCAACTTGCCCGCGGCCACGTCGTTGATGAAGCCCTGTAGCTCAACGTCATAGGCGTCGATAAAACGATCCTTCCAGTCGGTCAGGATTTCGGTCGACAGGCGGGCGCCGCTGCGCATCTGCACCGAAGACGGCTCCGGCAGTTTGGCGATGCCGGTTTCCCCTACCACTTCACACTGAATGTCGTAGCCGTACTGGCAGTTGACGAAGATTTCGACGTCAATGCGCGTGCCTTTAGCGGTTTCGAACAGCACAATCTGCGGATCTTTCAGGTGTGGGAACGCCTTCGGGCTCTTGCGCGGGAACACCACCTGCACCGACACATAGTCGTCGTCGAGCAGCCAGCGCAGCACGTCGATTTCGTGGATCAGGGTGTCGGTGATCGCCATATCGGTGGTGTAGGCCTCGCCGACCGTCGGGTTGCGGTGCGCGCAGTGCAGCATCAGCGGCTCGCCGATCTGGCCGCTGGTCAGCACCTGTTTCAGCGCGCGATAGCCCTGGTCATAGGGGCGCATAAAGCCGACCTGCACCAGCCGTTTGCCGTGCTTCGCTTCGGCATCGACGATGTTTTTGCAGCCCTGTGCGGTCACCGCCAGCGGCTTCTCGCAGAACACCGGTTTGCCGGCGGCGATGGCCGCCAGCACGAACTCTTCGTGGCTCGGCCCCCAGGAAGTCACCAGCACCGCCTGTACGTCGGCGGCCTTGATCAGATCGTGGCCGTTGTCATACACCCGCGCATCCAGCTGCAGATCGCTCACCACCTTGGCGGCGTTGTCGCGGTTGATGTCGTTCACCGCCACCACCCGTGCGCCCTGCAACACTTTGCTGCAGCGACGGATATGATCGCGGCCGATGGCGCCGGTGCCGATAACCCCAATGTTCAATGTCATTTTCGCTACCCTCGAGATTTATGTATGAAAACGAATCAGTAATCGCGCGCCTTATCGATGTTTTCCTGCAGCTTGCGCGCCACTGCGACGATTTTCTCGCTGTCGGCCACCTGAGCGCCGCCCACGCGCCACCAGCTGAGATACTTGTGCACCATGGTCTTCGGCAGCACCTTGATGTCCAGCAGCGTGGACACGGTCTGCCTGCGGGCGTCGGCCAGCGCATCGAGCAGCTGCTGCTCGGTGGTGACGCGATAGGTTTTGCAACCGTAAGCCGCCGCCAGCATGGCGAAATCGACCGGCACCAGTTTGCCGTCGAGCTTGCCGCCCTGTGGATTACGGAAGCGGAATTCGGTGGTGTAGCTGTCCATGCCGTGTTCCATCTGCAGGTTGTTGATGCAGCCGTTGGTCATGTTGTCGAACAGCATCACGTTGATCTTGCAGCCTTCCTGAATCGAAGTGACCAGTTCGGAATGCAGCATCATGAAGGCGCCGTCGCCCACCATCGCGTACACCTCGCGCTGCGGCTCGGCCAGCTTGACCCCCAATGCGGCGTTCACCTCATACCCCATGCAGGAGTAACCGTACTCCACGTGATAACCGTGCTCGCCGCGGTTGTGCCACACCCGCTGCAAATCGCCCGGCAGGCTGCCGGCGGCGGCGACGATCACGCTGTCCGCCGGCAGCTCGCGGTTCAGCACCCCCAGCACCCGGCTCTGGGTCAGCGCGGAATCGGTCTGGGCGATAAATTCGGCGAACACCCGCTCGCGATCGAGGTGATCGTCTATCTCCGGCACAAAGCCTGCGCCGCCGTATTCCACCGCGTAAACGCGCTCGGTCTCTTCACGCTGGGCGCTGCGCGCCGCGGCGATGGCGTCGCCCCAGCCGGCGCGGTACTCGGCCTGCGCCAGCAGCGCGCCCAGTTCGCTCAGGGCCTCGCGGGCGTCCGCCAGCACCTGCACGCCGTCGAGCTTGCCGGCGTCAAAGGCGCTGACGTTGATATTGAGGAAGCTGACGTCCGGATTTTGGAACAGCCATTTGGACGAGGTGGTGAAATCGGTGTAACGGGTGCCGATGCCGATCACCAGATCGGCCTGACGAGCCAGCGTATTGGCCGCCAGGCAGCCGGTTTCGCCAATGCCGCCGAGGTTGAATTCATGGTCGCTCGGCACCGTGCCTTTGCCGGCCTGGGTTTCGGCGAACGGAATGCCGAAGCGCTCGGCGAATTCGCGCAGCGCCCGCCCGGCCTGCGAGTATTTCACGCCGCCGCCGCACACCAGCAGCGGTTTGCGTTTGGCCGCCAGCAGCGCCAACGCGTCCGCCAACATGCCGTCGGTCGCCGGGCGGCGATCGAGCCGATGCACGCGTTTTTGGAAGAAATAGTCGGGATAGTCGTAGGCTTCACCCTGCACGTCCTGCGGCAGACACAGCGTCACCGCGCCGGTTTCCGCCGGATCGGTCAGCACGCGCATCGCGTTGATGCAGGCGCTCATCAGCTGTTCCGGCCGCACGATGCGGTCCCAGTATTTGCTCACCGCGCGGAACGCGTCGTTGGTGCTGATGCTGAGATCGTAAGACTGCTCGATTTGCTGCAGCACCGGATCCGGCTGGCGGGATGCGTAAACGTCGCCCGGCAGCAGTAATAAAGGAATGCGGTTGGCGGTGGCGGTGGCCGCGGCGGTGATCATATTGGCGGCGCCGGGGCCGACCGATGAGGTGCAGGCGTAGATCTGCCGGCGCAGCTTCTGTTTGGCGAAGCCGATCGCCGCATGGGCCATCCCCTGCTCGTTTCGACCCTGATGCACCCGCAGATCGCCGCTATCCTGCTCCAGCGCTTGCCCCAGCCCCAGCACGTTGCCGTGGCCGAAAATCGCAAAAATGCCCGCGACGAATTTGGTTTCCACGCCGTCGGCCAGCAGATACTGGTTATCGAGGAATCTGACGAGCGCCTGCGCCATGGTTAGCCTGATCTTGCCCATTTACTCACCCTTTAGATTGAGGGCCGCCCCGGAAAGGGCTCGCGCCGAGCCGACAATTCCGTGTTTGTGTTACGCGGCGGCAGCTATTATCTTGAGCAGGCGATGCCCGCTGCTCACGAAGTCGACAACCTGAAACGTGAAGCGATTATAAACAAATATATTTTTCATAAAATCACATTACAGAAGAAACATTTCATTTTGCGATAAAGATCGCATAATGCATGAAAAGCCCGTTTCATCTCGTGGTTCAGCCTTCACTGGCTTCGCGCCACGCACCGGCCAATAAAAGCCGTTGGCTCATGGGTTGACCGCCTTTTACCCTGTCATTTCCCCTCTTTTATGCGTGCCCCGGCCCCCCTCCCGTAGCCGTTTCACCGCCTTTTCCCACGCCTCTGTCGATGTTTTAAACGCATCACATTTTTGGGGTGTAAATTTCATTCTATATTGAAATTGAAATTTTCATTCCCCATACTGTCCACATGCTTCCTGCAGGGCGCCACGCTCGGGCCGCCGCCGGAGTTTTGCTTAAACAGAAGGAAACGGGTATGGCTACACAAGAAAAACAGCTTGATGTCATTTGTCTCGGGCGCATCGCCGTCGATTTCTATGCTCAGCAGATCGGCGCGCGGCTGGAAGACGCCGGCACATTCGCCAAGTACCTCGGCGGTTCTTCCGGCAACGTGGCCTACGGCACCGCCATTCAGGGGTTAAAATCCGGCATGCTGGCGCGCGTCGGCGACGAGCACATGGGCCGCTTTCTGCGCGAAGAACTGCAGCGCGTCGGGGCCGATACCCGCTGCCTGATCACCGACAAACAGCGATTAACCGGCCTGGTGATCCTCGGCATCAAGGATCAGGAAACCTTCCCGCTGATCTTCTACCGCGAAAACTGCGCGGACATGGCGCTGACGCCGGACGACATCGATGAGGCCTACATCGCCTCCGCGCGCGCGCTGGCCATCACCGGCACGCACCTGTCGCACCCGAACACCCGCGCCGCGGTGCTGAAGGCGCTGGAATACGCGCGCCGCCACGGCCTGCGCACCGCGCTGGACATCGATTACCGCCCGGTGCTGTGGGGGCTGACGTCGCTGGGCGACGGAGAAACCCGCTTTGTGGAATCGGACCAGGTCACGCGCGAGCTGCAGGAGGTGCTGCACCATTTCGATCTGATCGTCGGCACCGAAGAAGAGTTTCATATCGCCGGCGGCAGCACCGACACGCTGACGGCGCTGAAAAACGTGCGCCGGGCCACGGCGGCCACGCTGGTGTGCAAGCGCGGCGCGCAGGGTTGCTCGGTGTTCGAGGGCGAAATCGCCGATGGCTGGGAACAGGTGAAACTGCACGCCGGCGTGCGGGTTGAGGTGCTGAACGTGCTGGGGGCCGGCGACGCCTTTATGTCCGGCCTGCTGCGTGGCTACCTGAACGATGAGGGCTGGGATCAGGCCTGCCGCTACGCCAACGCCTGCGGCGCGTTGGTGGTCTCGCGCCACGGCTGCGCGCCGGCGATGCCGACCAAACGGGAGCTGGACGACTACCTGCTGCGTGAACGGCAGGTCACGCGCCCGGACCGCGATGCGCGCCTGAACCACCTGCACCGGGTCACCACCCGCAAGCAACAGTGGCCGGAACTGTGCGTCTTCGCCTTCGATCACCGCAAGCAGCTGGCGGACATGGCACGCGAAGCCGGCGTCGGCGAGGAGCGCATTCCGCGCCTGAAAACCCTGCTGCTGACCGCGGCGCAACAGGCCGCCGCGCAGGCCGGCCTGAACGGCAACAGCGGCATTCTGGCCGACACCACCTACGGGCAGGCGGCGCTGAACGAGATCACCGGCCAGGGATGGTGGATCGGCCGGCCGGTAGAGCTGCCCAGTTCGCGCCCGCTGCGCCTGGAGCACGGCAATATCGGCTCGCAATTGATCGACTGGCCGCAGGAGCACGTGGTGAAGTGCCTGGTGTTTTATCACCCGCACGACGCGGCGGAACTGCGTCGCGAGCAGGATGAACTGATCGCCGACGTCTACCGCGGCTGCTGCAAATCCGGCCACGAGCTGCTGCTGGAAGTGATCCTGCCGGACAACAACCCCGACAAGGACGAACGCCATTACCTGGAGATGATTGAACACTTCTACCGGTTGGGCATTCAGCCGGACTGGTGGAAACTGCCGCCGCTGAGCGCGGAAAACTGGCGGCGGGTCGGTGCGCTGATCGACACCTACGATCCCTACTGCCGCGGCGTGCTGATCCTGGGGCTCGACTCCCCGGAAGCGGTTCTGAAGGCGGGCTTTGCCGCCGCCGCGGATGCGCGCTGGGTGAAGGGTTTCGCCGTCGGCCGCACTATCTTCGGCCAACCTTCGCGCCGCTGGCTGCAGGGGGAAATCGACGACGCCGCCCTGATCGAGCAGGTGAAACAAAAATACCTGACGCTGATCGGTTTCTGGCGCCAGTACCGCCCGCAGGCGGGCGGCGCGCACTGACAGCGAGAGCAGGTTCACGTCCCCTTAAGGCCATTTCGCCGCTTTAAGGGGATTTTTTTGCCTATTTTCTGTGAAGTCGCGCAATGTGCGATCGAATAAATCGCTTTTTGAGGAAATGAAATTTCCGCTCCGTCTGTTAAAATACCCTGTCAATATTTCAGGCGTCAGGCCAATGCGCCTTCACCCCACTGCGAGCCGAATGGATGAACAACCCAACTCAACTTTCGCTGTTACAGGACGAGATCCGCCACCGTTATGAAACGCTGAGCAAGCGTTTGAAGCAGGTGGCGCGCTATATTTTGGATAACAGTAACAGCATCGCTTTCGATACCGTTGCCTCCATCGCCGCACAGGCCAGCGTGCCGCCTTCCACCCTGATCCGTTTCGCCAACGCCTTCGGCTTCAGCGGCTTCAACGAAATGAAGCAGGTGTTCCGTCAGCATCTGATGGAAGAGACGGTGAACTATACCGAGCGCGCGCGCCTGTTCCGCCAAACCTCCACCGACGACAACGTCGCGCCGGAGAAACCGGCGGAAATTCTCAACGTATTCACCATGGTCAACGCGCAGGCGCTGCAGCAGCTGGCGATGCAGATCGCCCCCGAGCAGCTGGATCGCGCCGTCGAACTGCTCAACAACGCCGAAAACATCTACGTGATCGGCCTGCGCCGTTCGTTCAGCGTCGCCTCCTATCTCACCTATGCGCTGCGCCATCTGGAGCGCCGCGCGTTTCTGATCGACGGCCTGGGCGGCATGTTCACCGAACAGCTGAGCATGGTGAAACCGAAGGACGTGGTGATCGCCATCAGCTATTCGCCGTACGCCCGCGAGGCGGTGGAACTGGTGGAATTGGGCGCCAAGCGCGGCGCGCAGCAGATCGCCATCACCGACAGCCAGGTCAGCCCGCTGGCCGCCTTCAGCGACGTCTGTTTCGTGGTGCGCGAAGCGCAGGTGGACGGGTTCCGTTCGCAGGTGGCCTCGATGTGCCTGGCGCAGACGCTGGCGGTTTCGCTGGCGCTGAATAACGCCCGGGACGAGTAAGGCTGGGGGGAACGCGCCCGACAGGCTCGGGCGCGGCGGGGTTATTGCAGCAACAAATAGCGGTAGAGCGCGCTTTCCAGATCCTGCTTCATGCTGATGAAAAGCAGAATCTCCACCGTCTGGCCGTCGTAGTCATAGATGACGCGGTATTCGCTGTCGGGATCCAATCGCTCGTGCAACCGCACTCCCATGCCTGCCAGCACGGCGTTGAAGCGGTAGCGGGCAGGATCGTCGGCAATTGCCGCGAGGGACGATAACAACAGATTGTCCACGAACACCCCGGCCGCGACTGCTCCTATCGTTCCGCTCTTATAAGACTCGATGTCTTTCAGGCTCCATTCCGCCGCCGGCGCGACGGTAAAACGTATTTCCTGGGGCATCCTGCACCTCGGGCCTATTTCCGCGCGTCACGCAGCCGCTGCAAGGTTTCTTCGGGCGACAGACCACGCTGATTTTTAATCTCTTGCTTCGCCAGCATAGTCAGTTTCAACAACGCGTTGGACTGGCGCTCCAGATTGCGTTCCCGAATTTCGGCCTCTCTCTCAGCCGCCGTTTGCACAAACAGCTCAGCGACACCATTTTTTGTGACGTAAACCCCGCCTTCAAACAGGTCGGGCGAACCTAATCCTTCGCGCGCCGCTTTTTGGGACATGGTAGTCGTCATGGTTCTTCCTCCTGTGTACCGGCAATTTCGTTGCATAACAGCGGTTCGTTAGATTCACTCAGCCAGGGAGCGATCGCGTGCGGACAGGTTATCATTTGAGCAAGATGGAGGGCAAATTTAGGTCAAATTTATACCCTGATAAAGAATAAGCCCGGCAAGCCGGGCCTCAGGCGCTTATTGCGCGGCGGGATAGCCGTCGCCGTTAATCCAGGTGTGGTCTTTTTCCCAGGTGAATTTCCACTGCCGCACCGGCCCGGCCATCACGTTGAGATAATAGTTGTCGTAGCCTGCCAGGGTCGCCACCGGATGATAACCACGCGGCACTTTCACCACGTCGCGATTGTAGACCGGCATGCACTCGTCGAGCGTGCGATCGTCGGTATAGACGCGCTGCATGCAGAACCCCTGCTCCGGCTGAATGCGGTGATAATACGTCTCTTCCAGATAGGTTTCGTCCGGCGAGTCTTCCCGATCGTGCTTGTGGCTCGGGTAGGAACTGGTGTTGCCCTCGTCGGTGTAAACCTCCACCACCAGCAGGCTGTCGGCCGGCTCGCTGTCCGGCAGAATGTTGTGCACCAACCGCTGGTTGCGCCCCTTGCCGCGCCGCTCCACGCCGATATCCGCCGGCGTGATCAGCCTTGAAGGCAGGTGGCCGCTGCCGGGTGCGCTGCACACCGCCAGCTCCAGATCGGTTTCTGCCCGCACGTCGATGCGATCGTGGTGCGGCACATACACCGCGTAAGGCGGCGTGCGCTCGAACGGGCTCATGCGTTTGCCGATATGCGGGTATTCGGCGCGCAGCGTGGCGACGGAGGCGATACCGGCCACCAGCACCAGGCACAGCTCCTTGTCACCGCACTCCAGCTGCAGCGACTGCCCGGCGGCCAGGCGATAAACGTCGAAACCGACATAGCGCCACCCGGCATTTTCCGGCGTCACGTGCTGAATACGCCCCTCAGCGTTCGGCGTCTGACATTTGGCAAGCAGTGAAGACATCTCGATTCTCCTGTTAACTCCCCGTGCAAAGGCCGTTGCCCCGAAGGAGCAACGGCCCGCTCATACTTTGCGATGGCTTAACCCAGCGTCGGCATGCTGAATTCGGACACCGTCTGCTGCCCGGCCGGCCAGCGCGCGGTGGCGGTCTTCATGCGCGTGTAGAAGCGCACGCCGTCGGGGCCGTGCACGTTAAGCGCGCCGAACACCGAGCGCTTCCAGCCGCCGAAGCTGTGGAACGCCATCGGCACCGGCACCGGCACGTTGACGCCGACCATCCCGGCCTGCACTTCTTGCACGAACTGGCGCGCGTAGTGGCCGCTGCCGGTAAAGATGGCGCTGCCGTTGCCAAACTCGTGGCCGTTCACCGTGTCGATGGCGGTGCGGTAATCCGGCACCCGCACGATGCCCAGCACCGGCCCGAAGATCTCTTCACGGTAGATGCGCATGTTCGGCTTCACATGGTCGAACAGCGTGCCGCCGACGTAGTAGCCTTCAGGATAGCCCGGCACCTGATAATTGCGGCCGTCGGCCACCAGGGTGGCGCCTTCTTCCACGCCCAGATCGATGTAACCCAGCACCTTTTTCTGGTGGGCGGACGACACCAGCGGCCCCATTTCATTCTCTTCTCCGCCCTGCTGCAAGCCCGGCCCGACGCGCAGCTGCGCGATCAGCGGCTTCAGTTTGGCGATCAGTTTATCGGCGGTGTCGTCACCGACCACCACGGCGATCGGCAGCGCCATGCAGCGCTCGCCGGCGGAGCCGAAAGCGCCGCCCATCAGCGCGTTGACCGTGGCGTCCAGATCGGCGTCCGGCATGACGATCGCCTGGTTCTTCGCCGCGCCGAAGGCCTGCACCCGCTTGCCGTGCGCGCTGGCGGTGGTATAGATATGTTCCGCCACGGTGGAGGAGCCGACGAAGCTCACCGCTTGAATGCGCGGATCGGTGCACAGCTGCGCCGCGTCTTCATTGGCGCAGTGCACCACGTTGAACACGCCGTCCGGCAGGCCGGCTTCTTTCAGCAGTTCCGCCAGGCGCACCGAGGCGGAAGGCACCAGCGCCGGCGGCTTGAGGATGAAGGTGTTGCCGCAGGCCAGCGCGATAGGGAACATCCACATCGGCACCATCGCCGGGAAGTTGAACGGGGTAATGCCCGCCACCACGCCCAGCGGCTGCATCAGCGAGAAGCTGTCGACGCCGCTGCCGACGTCCGGCGAATACTCGCCCTTGATCAGATGCGGGATGCCGCAGGCGAATTCGACCACTTCCATGCCGCGCGTCAGTTCGCCCAGCGCATCCGAGTACACCTTGCCGTGCTCGCTGACGATAAGCTCGGCCAGCTCGTCGCGGTGCTGTTCCAGCAGCGCCTTGAAATTGAACATGATGCGCGCGCGGCGCAGCGGCGTGGTGCGCGACCAATCGGCAAACGCCCGATGGGCCACGTCGATGGCCTGCTTGACTTCGGCGGCGGTGCTCTGCGTGACGCGCCGCTCAACCTGCCCGCTGGCCGGGTTGTGCACGTCGACGGTTTGATTGCTGCTGCTCAGGCACACCTGCCCGTCAATAAAGTTACCCACGGTTTTCATGTCACGCCCTCTTTTCAAGTCCGCTGTCGCCTGGCCACTCGCCGGCGGCGCGGCGTTAATCGTCCCGCTCGCCAAACCCCGTCGGCAAGCCGGCTACATCCTGACCGGATGCAGCAAACTCTATTTCATTGAAAAAAAAGTTTCAAATAAATTGTTTTGAAAAATTTGTTTTTAGTGCGTGAGGTCGCAATTTTGCGGTGTCGATCGGGTTGGCGCTTTCATTACCGCGCCAGGGAAAGAGCAACGGCGCAGGAGAAACCAGGGGCAATACACACTGACTTTGCTACAGAAAAACCGCACCGCGCCTGCCCTGTCGCCGTTACCGCCCGCCCCAGAACGCCCAAGGCGCCCGGATCGCGCGTGACGGTTTTTTTTGAACTGGATCTAAAAATCAATATTCCATTATTCACTAATTATGAAATAAATGTTCTTGTTTGTTCCAGCATTTATCGACGACATCGCCTTGATGACAGGCACGGTTCACACCCTTCCGCTCGC
The DNA here is from genome assembly GCF_052168875.1 of Serratia sp. CY38905. Classification (NCBI taxonomy): domain Bacteria; kingdom Pseudomonadati; phylum Pseudomonadota; class Gammaproteobacteria; order Enterobacterales; family Yersiniaceae; genus Serratia; species Serratia sp. CY38905. Next base: position 140,864 of record NZ_JBJNLV010000008.1, read on the forward strand.
CCTCTTCCCGATAACCCAACCGTGCGGACGGAAGCCAGGATAAAAATCGGAGCAACACATGTCATATCAGCGTAAGCACAATACCGGCTACATATTGCGAATTTGCGGCATCGCCGCCCTGGGCGGCATTCTGTTCGGCTACGATACCGCCGTGATCTCCGGCGCGATCGAAGCGCTGAAAACCTATTTCAATCTCAGCCCGGCCGAAACCGGTTGGGCAGTCTCCAACGTGGTGATCGGCTGCGTGGTCGGCGCCTTCGCCGCCGGACCGCTGGCGGCGCGCTGGGGCCGTAAAAAGGCGCTGATGCTGGCGGCGCTGCTGTTCACCGTTTCCGCCGTCGGCGCAGCCTTGGCCCCGACCTTCACCTGGTTCGTCATCTACCGCATCATCGGCGGGCTGGCGGTCGGCATTGCCGCCACCGTGTCGCCGATGTACATGTCGGAAGTGTCGCCAAAGGACATGCGCGGGCGCGCGCTCAGTATGCAGCAGTTCGCCATCGTGTTCGGCCAGATCGTGATTTTCTACGTCAACTTCAAAATCGCCAGCCTCGCCAGCGAAGCCTGGCTGGTGGAAATGGGCTGGCGCTGGATGTTCGCCTCGGGCGTCATCCCCTGCATTCTGTTCTGCATCCTGGTGTTCGTCATTCCTGAGTCGCCGCGCTGGAACGTGATGATGGGCCGCGACGATCAGGCGCTGGCGATGTTGACCAAGGTTTCCAACGCCGCCCATGCGCAGAATCTGCTGAAAGAAATCAAAGACTCGCTGCAGCAGGATCAACAACAGCGGCATCGGAAGCTGAACTACGGCGATGTGCGGGTGCGTTTCATCCTGTTCGTCGGCTGCATGATCGCCATGCTGCAGCAGGTGACCGGCGTCAACGTAATGATGTATTACGCGCCGGTAGTGCTGAAAACCGTCACCGAAAACGCGCAGGAAGCGCTGTTTCAGACCATCTGGATCGGCGTGCTGCAGCTGGTCGGTTCGGTCATCGGCGCCATGCTGATGGATCGCATGGGCCGCATTCCGCTGATGCGTTACGGCACGCTGGGCGCCATCGCCGGCCTGCTGCTCACCTCGTACGCGCTCTACACCCAGGCCACCGGCTATTTCGCGCTGTTCGGCATGCTGTTCTTCATGGTGTTTTATGCGCTGTCCTGGGGCGTCGGCGCCTGGGTGCTGGTATCGGAAATCTTCCCGAACCGCATGCGCGCGCAGGGGATGAGCATCGCCGTCGGCTGCATGTGGGTCGCTAACTTCGCGGTGTCGCAGTCGTTCCCGATGATCAACGACCATCCTTACCTGTTCTCGCATTTCCACGGCGCCTTCCCGATGTGGATCTTCGCCGCCTGCTGCCTGTTCAGCTACTGGTTCATCGGCCGCTATATTCCGGAAACCAAAGGCGTCTCGCTGGAAAAAATGGAGCAGGTGGTGCTGGCCAAACGCCACCGCCACCTCCTGCCCGACGGCAAGCCGCTGCCGCTGGAAAACGGCAAATCCTGATCTCTCAACCCTGACCGCTGGAGTAATGCCTCATGACCATTGCACTGGACCGCTTCTGCATTAACCGCAAGATCGCGCCGAATCTCGATCTGGACAGTTTTTTCCGCCTGGTGAAACGCTGCGGGCTCAGTAAGGTTGAGCTGCGCAACGATATGCCCAGCGGCAAGGTGACCGACGATCTGAGCGACGCGCAGCTCAATGCGCTCGCTGCGCAATACGGCATCGAGATCGTCACGATCAACGCCCTCGGCATGTTCAATCTGATGGACAACCCGGCGGCGCTGCAGCAGCGCGCCGAAGCGTTGCTGGCGCAGGCGCAGGCCATCCACAGCCGGGCGCTGGTGCTATGCCCGCACTGCAGCGCCGATGACACGCGCAGCGAGCAGCAAAAACGCGACGACACCCTCGCCGCGCTGCGGCTGCTGGCGCCGCTGTTTGCCCGCTATGGCGTGCAGGGCTACGTCGAGCCGCTGGGCTTCGGCATCAGCTCGCTGCGATCGTCGCTGCTGACCCAGGCGCTCATCCGCGATTCGGGCGCGCCGTACCGCATCGTGCTCGATACTTTCCACCACTATTTAAGCGGTGTGGCGCAGGCCGACTTCGACGCGCAGATCCAGGTGGCGCAGATCGGCCTGGTGCATCTGTCCGGCGTGGAGGATGGGCGGGATAAAGGCGCGCTGAGCGACGAAGAGCGCATCATGCTGAGCGAGGGCGATCGGCTGGAGAGCCGCCGCCAGGTGCAAAACCTGGAACGCCTGGGCTACACCGGCGTCTATGCCTTCGAGCCCTTCTCTTCGCAGCTGGACAGCTGGAGCGAGGCGGATATCGAACGGGAAATCCGCCAGAGCATCGCCCTGCTGCAAGGGTAAAAAAACGGCCTCCGCGGAGGCCGTTTTTCATGGCGTTACTTCAGGTTGCCGACCACCAGCTGGTGGCGCGCGTTGTAAAACTTACGGTAGGCCAGATAGCAGGCGATGATGGTCGACAGGCTGGCGGTGGAAAGCAGCATGAAGGTCACCATAATCTGGTATTTGATCGCTTTCACCGGATCGATGCCGGCGAAGATCAGCCCGGACATCATGCCCGGCAGGCTGACCAGCCCAACGGTTTTCGCCGAATCCACGGTCGGGATCAGCGAAGCGCGGATGCTGTCGCGGATCAGCGCCGCCGAAGCGAACTTGGGCGTCGCCCCCAGGCTGAGCATCTCCTGAATCTTCTGCTGCTCGCTTTTGAAACGCTGGCCGAGGTTGGTGTAGCACAGCCCCACCGCCACCATGGCGTTACCGGCGATCATTCCGGAGATGGGGATCACCTGCATCGGCGTAAATTCGATGGAGCCAGTCAAGACCAGCACCGCCAGCGTCAGCACCGCGCCGGTGGTGATGGCGATAAACGACGTCACGAACGCGTGTTCGACGTACTTGCTGCGTTTCTTGGCGTTGTAGGCCGCGTTAAAGCAGATGAACAGCACCATCAACACGGTGAGCACCGCGTTATCCAGATCGAAAATGTACTTCAGCACGTAGCCGACGATGATCAGCTGCACCACCGCGCGGCAGATGCTCCAGATAATGTCCTTTTCCAGCGCCAGCTTTTCCCGGTGGCTGATCAGAATGGCGACCACCACCAGGATCATCGACAAGCCTAAGGATTCGTTGGTGATGTTATGCTGATTCATGCTGTTGCTCCTGTTGCTCGGCGCCGTGCGCGCGCAGGGTGATCACCTCGTCCGCATGCGCTATCTCTTCGGTATCGTGCGTCACCCACAGCACCGCCAGCCGGTGCTCCGCCACCAGCTGATGCACTATCTCATTGACGTTGCGCTTATTTTCCTCGTCCAGCGCGCTGGTGATCTCATCGAGCAACAGCACCCGGGGCATAAACTGCAGGTTGCGGATCAGGGACACGCGCTGCTTCTCCCCGCCGGACAGCTCATTGATGCTTTTGGTCAGCATCGCCTCCGGCAGCCCGAAACGCGCCAGATCGGCCTGCATTTTTCGTTCATCCGGCGACTGTTGACGGATCTGGTAGGGCAGCGCCAGATTGTCGTAAACCGTATTGCCGAACAGCGCCGGCGTCTGGAAGCAGTAAGAAACCTGTTTGCGATACGCCTCCGGCGACATCTCGGCGATCGCTCGTCCGTCGAAATAGAGGTTTCCGCTGGTCGGATCCATTAAGGAAGAGATGATTTTCAGCAGGGTGCTTTTCCCGCAGCCGGAAGGCCCGGTGATCAGTTTGAACTCGCCTTCACCCAGCGTGAAAGAGACGGAGTCCAGGATCACCTGGTTGTCTATTTGATAATGAATATCATCCAATCTCAGTATGTCTTTCTTTTCCTTCATTACGATGCCGGCTCCCTACACCTGTTCCCGTCTGAGCGATAAGTATATGGCCGCAAAAAACATATTAGCAATGCCTGTGCGGATGGCAGCGAGCGGAGAGGAGGATTGACGGAGCAAAACGCCCCGTCAAATAATAAATTTTACTAATGATTAGCTGTAGGAATAGTCAAAAGCGACCGCCAGGGTCGAATCACTCTTTTTTTATCGCTGCCTGTTCGTCGCAGCTGTACCAGCGTAGAGAATTGTTGATGCTGCGGTGGGTGCAGCGGACCTTGCCCTCCTTTTCCAGCGCCAGCAGCAGGGTGCGGGTGGTATAAATGTTTTCGCCGCATTTATCCGCCAGCTCGCGCGTCTTCGGCCACTGCTCCGGCGGGGGATGCAGGCCCCCGGCCCCTTCCACAAGATCCCGGCACAATCCCCGCAACACATCCAGCATCAGCGATTTTCTACTTTCAAACGTTTTCGGCACCTTGGCCATAGCATTCCTCCTGAGTGGTTACTGCTGAGCCCCCGTTCATGACTGCACGTCAGTGATGCGCAGGGGCATAAATCACGGCGGCGTCCGCGCAAACGACGTTGTTCCGATAAAATAGACCTGGCGCTGCCTATCACCGCGCGAATGAATATTTATTAATAAATCCAACCTTTGCCGATAAAATGTCATGCATTGTTCCTCGGATTTTTCACTAGGATTTTTCTGTGCAATTTTTTTCATGGTTATCATGATATGAAGATGTTTAAACAATCCCATAACGAACCGCGAATACATAATTACCAACATTGTCAACGCATGCGCCTTACATCTGTTAAATGCATTAATCGCAGTAATCATTCCATCGTTCATCCTTTGATTATCACTTAGGTCATTATTATGTAATGCCTACGGCATCACCTGCCCTTTTCTGGTTAATCACAATGGGTTAAATAACATAAGCGCGTCCAAAAAATAGCATCTGATAAGAATAATCTTCCCTCTGCCTTGTTGTTATTTTTTTGTTAACACCCCTTCGACAACCCAGGAATAGGCGGTGGAACGCCATAGGGACAACTAACCACACAAAATCATACAAAACAAATGCTTATGTTTTTCATTTTGTTTCATAAAGAAAATTCTTCAATGTTCGTCAAAGCGTAATATTAGCAAAGCGATATTGCGCATTGTAGGGCAACAGCTATTACAGTCGATCTAATATCTCGCATAACCTTATTTATGCAGTCATTTATTCTGGATAATATTTACATACGATCTATTGGTTTTTGATCTTATATTTAACTTTTTCCTTTTGGTTTTATATTCTGAATTTGAGTTATTTCAACAAAATCTATTTCCAAGTAATGCTATTGTTTGCAAGAATATTCCCAGCAAAACGCCATACTGATATTCGGGTTTTAAAATCAAATAAAACCGACCAAACATCACATAACCATTTCGTTATTAAAAGCAAATAACGAAAAGTGTGCGTATTGCCCAAAGCAAAAGGATCTGGCTCCCATCGCAGTGCGGCTAACAGGGCGTTGCTGCTCTGCGGGGATTTAGGTGTGCTTTTCTTTTTATTTAAATACTCTCTACAGGAACCTGAGAAATGAAACTGAATAAATTAATGCTGGCGACCGCCATTGCTTTTTCTACCGCCTCCGTTGCACATGCGGCGCCGACCCCGAACCAGGGCAGCGGCACCGTGACCTTTAGCGGTGAAATTATCGATGCGCCTTGCAGCATCACGCCGGACTCCGTCGATCAAACCGTCCCGATGGGCCAGATCAGCAGCCGCATCCTGGCCAAAGAAGGCAAATCCAGCGCCGAACCCTTCAGCATTGAGCTGAAAGACTGCGCGCTCAACACCATGAAAAACGTCAAGGTGACCTTCACCGGCACGCCGGATGCCGTCAACAGCAAATTGCTGGCGCTGAGCGGTTCCGCCAGCGGCGCGGGCATCGTGATTTACGACCAGCTGCACGCCAAGGAAGTTGAGCTGGGCACCGCAACGGACGGCCAGGGCCTGAACGAAGGCAACAACGCCCTGAAATTCGCCGCATACCTGCAAGGTAACAGCGCTTCCGGCGCCGTCGTGCCGGGCCAGTTCACCAGCGTGGCGAACTTTACCCTGGCTTATCAGTAAGCCTCGTTGGGGATGCCGGCGCGGGCATCCCCATGCTTAACGACGCCGGCTCCGGCAAAGGAACCGATCTCGACAGGGAGAAGCCAGCATGACCATCCATTGGCGAGGCGCATTGCTGATCGCGCTCAGCATCGGCAGCGCTAGCGCCACGGCGAAAACTCAGGGCCACGGCAAAGTCAGCCTGGGCGGCGAAATCGTCGAAACGCCGTGCAACATCGCCGGCGACAGTTTGGATCAAACCGTTGATTTCGGGCTGGTTTCAATGAGCGACGCCGGGCGAGATGCCCAGCCGAGCCTCATCGGCAGCCGCCGCCACTTCGCCATCAGGTTGGTGAACTGCGAACTGGCCAGCCAGATAAAGCCCGATTTTATTTATCGCGCGGCCAACCTCACCTTCAGCGGCATCGCGGATAGCCAAGATCCGCAATGGCTCGCCGTCCATGGCGAGGCGCGCGGCATGGCTATCGAGTTGCTGACCGACGCCGGCACCCCGATCCCGCTCGGCAGCACGACGGCGGATTATCTGATCGTTGCCGGCGATAACACGCTGCGCTTTGGCGCCCAGCTTCGCATTCACCCCGACAGGGCACGGGCGGGCGGTTTCAGCTCATTGGCCAAATTCACCCTGTCTTATTTGTAGCCGGTTTTCGTTAGGAACGCTGTACAGCATTACGTATTCAGGTCTTACGGGATGACCTGCTATTAGGCGCGGATTTGCCATGAGTGATCATTCTATGACGTCTTTACTGACAATAAAAAAAACGCCCATCATCGTCATTCTCTCTGTTCTCTGGGCAAAACCGGTCTTTTCCGCCACGGAATTCAATACCGACGTGTTGGATATCGGCGAACGCAGCAAAGTGGACTTATCCCGCTTTTCCGACGCCGATTACGTCATGCCGGGCACCTATCTGCTGGATATCAAAATCAACCAGAAAACGCTGCCCCAGCGCAGCATTCAGTATTTCCCGTCGCCGGATAACAAGAGCGGCAGCCAGGTGTGCCTGCCGCCTGACCTGGTGGAAAAAATGGCGCTGAAAGAAGAAGCGGCCAAAAAAGTCACCCTGTGGCGCGACAACCAGTGTGCCGACATTCGCGGCATCAAAGGCGCAACGGTTTCCGATCGCATCAGCGGCGGCGTGCTGGCGATCACCATTCCGCAGGCCTGGATGAAATACTCCGATCCCGACTGGACGCCGCCCGAGCAGTGGGACGATGGCATCCCCGGCGTGCTGCTGGATTACAATCTCAGCGGCCAAATCGGTAAACAGCACCACGACAACGGCACCGCCGAAAGCCTCAGCAGCTACGGTACGTTGGGCGCCAACCTGGGCGCCTGGCGCCTGCGCGCCGATTATCAGACCGATTTCAACCAACAATACGGCCGGCGCGACAGCAATTTCGACTGGAATCAGATCTACGCATACCGCGCGCTGCCGATGCAGGCCGCCAGGCTGACGCTGGGCGAAACCTACCTGAATTCGCCGGTGTTCGACGCCTACCGTTTTACCGGCCTCAACCTCGCCAGCGACGAGCGCATGCTGCCGCCCAACCTGCAGGGTTACGCGCCAGAAGTACGCGGCATCGCCAAAAGCAACGCGCGGATCACCGTCTCTCAGGAAGGCCGCACGCTGTATCAAACCACGGTGCCCGCCGGGCCGTTCGCCATTCAGGATCTCAGCAGCTCGGTACGCGGCAAACTGGATGTGAAAGTGGAAGAACAAGACGGCAGCGTTTCCACTTTTCAGGTAGATACCGCCAGCATTCCTTATCTGACCCGCCCCGGCTACGTGCGCTATAACGTGGCGCTGGGCAAGCCGTCTGCCTACGATCACCGCACGCAAGGGCCGGTGTTCTCCGCCGGCGATTTCTCCTGGGGCTTGAGCAACGCCTGGTCGCTGTACGGCGGCACACTGCTCGGCGGCGATTACAACGCCTGGGCTCTCGGCCTGGGGCGCGACCTGAACCTGTTCGGCGCCCTGTCGGTGGACGCCACGCAGTCGATCGCGCGCCTGCCCGATGAACCCAGCGCCAAAGGCATGTCATTCAAGGTCAACTACGCCAAACGTTTCGACGAGCTCAACGGCCAAATCACCTTTGCCGGCTACCGCTTTTCGCAGCGCAAATTTATGACCATGTCGCAGTACCTGCAGGCGCGCTACGGCGACATTGACGATCGCTACAGCGGCCGACAAAAAGAGTTGTATACCGTCACCGCCAGCAAAACCTTTATGGCGGAGGACAGCGCTCAGGCGATCACCGCTTATCTGACCTACTCACACCAGACTTACTGGGACGCAGGCGCGCAAAACCGCTACGGCATGTCGACCAGCAAGCTGTTCGACTTCGGCGGGATCAGCAACATCACCGCCTCGTTGGCGGCCTATCGCACTCACTATCGGGGCCGCACCGACGATAGCGCGATGCTCAATTTCACCGTGCCTATCGGCGAGCACAACCGTCTGGGCTACGCGCTGCAGGTCAATAACCGCGACGTGACCCAAACGGCGACCTACACCGACAACAGCGACATCAACAATACCTGGCAGGTCGGCAGCGGCGTCACCCAGTCCGGCAAACCGACGGCGAGCGGTTACTACACCCATAACGCGTCGTTCGGCACGCTCAACGCCAACGCGTCTTATCAGCAGGGCAGTTACTCCTCGATAGGCGGAACTTTCCGCGGCGGCCTGACCGCTACCCGGCACGGCGTCGCCGCGCACCAGAACGCCGGCAACGGCGGCAGCCGCATGATGCTGGATACCAACGGCGTCGCCGGCGTGCCGATCAACAACGGCCGCGCTTACAGCAACCGCTTAGGATTGGCGGTGATCTCGGACATCACCAGCTACTACAACACCGATACGCGCATCGACGTCAACAAGCTGGCAGACGACGTTGAAGCCACGCGCGCGGTGGTGCAAGGCACGCTGACGGAAGGCGCCATCGGTTATCGCCACTTCGAGGTGGTGAAAGGCAGCAAGCTGTTAGCCACCATCAAACTGGCGGACGGCAGCGAACCGCCGTTCGGCGCCACGGTGCTGAGTGCAACCGGACGGGAAATCGCGGTGGTGAACGACGGCGGCTCGGTGTATCTGACCGGCGTCCAACCGGAAGAGCGGTTGGACGTCGCCTGGGAAGGCCGCCGTCAGTGCCGCATCGCCATCCCAGGCGCCGCCAAACCGCTGGACCGGCTGCTGTTGCCGTGTGCCAAACCGTAATCCGCAACACATTGAGAGTAGACGCATAACATGAACAAACATTCGATAGCAGTAACCGCGGGCAGCCTGGCGTTGATGACGCTGGCTTCGACGGCCGACGCGGCGATCGCGTTGGATCGCACGCGCGCCATCTATGTGAGCGACGCCAAATCGATCAGCCTTAACATAACCAATGAGAACAAAGAGTTGCCTTTCCTTGCTCAGGCCTGGATCGAGAATGCGCAACATCAAAAGATCGTTTCGCCGCTGGTGGTATTGCCGCCGTTGCAACGGGTGGAAGCCGGAGAACGCAGCGTCGTGCGCATTACCAAAACGCCGGAAGCCGAGCTATTGCCGCAAGATCGCGAATCGGTATTTTATTTCAATTTGCGTGAAATTCCGCCCAAAAGCAGCAAAGCCAACGTGATGCAGCTGGCGCTGCAAACGCAGATCAAACTGTTCTTCCGCCCGAAGGCCATCGTCGCGCCGCAGGGTGAGATATGGCAAGAACAGCTGGTGTTCCACAAAACCGCCGACGGTTTCACCATCGAAAATCCGACGCCGTTCCACATCACGCTGACCGGCATCGCCCGTCAGACGCAGAAACAAGGCGGTGGCGCGATCGGCGATTTTCAGCCGGTGATGCTGTCCCCCAAATCCAGCGAAAATGTGCGTTTGCGCGACAATGGGTTCGACGCCTTCGTCGTCACCTATATCAATGATTTCGGCGGCCACCCCGAGCTGCGCTTCACCTGCAGCGCTAGCCTCTGCACCGCCGCACCCGGAAAAAAATAAGGAGATACGGCATGGCTGACTTCACCGGCCGCCTGCGGCCTCTGCTGATCGGCGCCTTGCTGCTCGGCAACGGCGCCGCAATGGCCTCTCCGCCGGGAGAGGTTCAGGGCACCAGCGGCACCGTCGGTTTTCAGGGCGCTCTGCTGAGCTCTCCCTGCAGCCTGGCGCCGGACAGCCGCGATCAGTCGGTCGATCTCGGTGAGATCGGCACGCTCGCCTTCCGGCGTGTCGGCGATCAAAGCGCGCCGGTACGTTTTCGTCTCGCCTTTAACCATTGCCTGCTGGGCGCCAGGGCGCTGGCAGACAATCCGGCCGGGATGCGCAATGGCGATGCCGGCCTGCTCTACCTGCGGGGGGAGCAGGCCGCCACGCTGGTGTTCCTCGGTGAAAGCGATCCCGACAATCCGCAGTTGCTGAAGCTGCACGGCGGCGTACAAGGCGTTGGCCTGCGGCTGAAAGATCAACGGGGCCGTGCATTGTCCCTCAACCAACCCGGCGCCCCCTATGTCTTGCAGCCGGGCGGCAATACGTTGTGGTTCAGCGCTCAATTGGAATCAACCCGTCCGTTCATCGAAGCAAACCAATTCAAAGGAGTGGTGCATGTCCAGTTGGTCTATTTATAAACGCCTGACGTTGCTGGGTTGCCTGGCGACGCCATTCGGCGCTCAGGCGCTGGAATGCCACCTGAATACCGAGAGCGGCATTACCGAAGAGAGTGAGGATATCGGCCGGTTGACCATACCGGCCACCTTACCGGTCGGCAGCCGGCTTTGGACCTCCAAACCGATGAGCCGCGACGTTATGTGCTGGGCGCACGCCAGCAAACCCAATGGGGAATGGGTTTACTTCTATCCCAATCCGGACAACCGGCAGTTCGCCGCCGGCATCGCCATGGGGGTGATTTATAACGGCCGGGATCTCGGCTTGATCAACTCCCGAGTACAAACCGATATGTTTCGTACCCCCAAGCAACGGGAGCTCGGTCATGTCAACTATCAGGTTTATTTGCAAAAAACCGGAGAAATCACCGCAGGGGGCGCCAGTCAGATCGCCGTTTTTCAGCTCGATGGCGTAGGCGGCATCAACGTCCACCCGGGAAAAAATTACCGTTTCACCCTAACCGGGCTGGATAAAATCAAGGTGATCCAGTGCGCCGCTTCGGTGGAGCTTTCAACCCCGGAAGGCGTTGACTTCGGTGAGATCCCGACCTGGAAACCCAATGCGGGCACCGTAGCGAGCAAGGATTTCAGCATCTTGATCCGCAAAAACGGCTGCAGCGACAGCTTCGCGCTGGAGGCCAATTTCATGGTGAAAAACGGCACGCTGACCGACGCTACCGGCTTGAATATGGACAATGGTTCAACCTTGCGCATCCACGATAATTCCAACCCCAAATGGATTAAATACAATCAGTTCGACAGCTTTGCCGACATGAGTGGCCGCGATCAGGTGCAAAAATCCTACAGCGCCTCATTGCAGGCCAGCGGGGAAGGACAGGAAGGCAATTTCCGCAAGACCGTAATCTTGCTGATTAATTATATTTAATGGTGGTGATGATGAAGAGCTATCGGACAATCACCGCTCTGTGCGGCATCGGTTTTCTATTTTCCTCCGCAGTCGCGGCGGAAAATAAGGAAATAGACTTTTTCGGCTCCGTGGTAAGCAGACCCTGCAATATCGACCCGCAGTCTCTTCACCAGACCGTCGAGATGGATACGGTGTTGATCAAAACCTTGTACCGCTACGGCCACACCAACCCCGTGTCATTTTCCATTCGCTTAACCGACTGTAAAACCGCCGTTTTCAAATCGGTCACCGCCACCTTTACCGGCACCGAAGATGCCGAACTGCCGGGCAAGCTGGCGATCAACAATGGCGCCAACGGCGCCGCTATCGCGCTGTTTGACGGTGCTGGCAAAGCGATTGATCTGGGCACGCCGACCGATGCGGTGACATTGCAAGACGGCCCCAACGCCCTGAGGTTCAGCGCCTATGTCCAGGCCCGGCCGAGCGCGATGAAAGATAAAAGCCTTACCGAAGGCGAATTCAGTTCCGTCGCCAATTTTGTGCTGGCGTACCAATAAGCCCCGCACCGCCCCAGGGAAATCAGGAAAACGACCGGCGCGCGAACGCCGGCGATTGGCCGTCACCGTTCGCTCCGGCGCGGCGCCGCGGCCTTTTAAGGAGCCACCCATGCCAGATATTCGCTTCACGCTGTTCGACAGCGATAACTTCTACCAGCAGGGGCTGCGTCTGCTGCTGCAGGACTATCTGCACTCCCTGAACGAATGCCAACGCCTGTACCCGCAGTTCTCGCCGCTGGCGCTGCAGGCGTTGGATAACATCGAAATCGTGTTCCGCACGCCGGAAGAGCGCTGGGGCTGCGCCTGCTGCTACCGGAGCCCCTACGGCATCCCGCGCCAGCGGCAGCTGACCTTGCTGATCCTCGACGACACGGCCCAGCAACAGGTGAAAAACCTGTCTCCGCTGTTCAGCATCCACCGGCGCGACTCGGTTTACGCCATTCGCCTCAAGCTGCAGATGGCGCTGGAAAAATTCATTCAGCAGCCGTGGATGGCGCTGCACGCCGCCGACATATGGAAATGCCAGGCCTGCCGCCTCGCCGCGCTGAGCCACTGTGAGAAAAAGGTGCTGGGCCTGATGAGCAGCGGCATGTCCGCCTGTAGCATCGCCGGCCTGCTGCAGCGCAGCCAGAAAACCATCAGCGCCCACAAACGTTCGGCGATGCGCAAGCTGAACGTGCGCAAAAACAGCGAGTTGAATCGGGTGCTGCTGAATCAGCGGGAGCTGAACTGAACGACAACAGGCTCGCGAGTGACGCCAGAGTGGTTTACTCTGAATACTCATTTTCGCACTGCAAAGCGAGCCGGAATGCATGCCCAGAACAGCCAAAGCCGTTGACGTCCCCGCCCTCGGCGAGCTCGATCGTCAGGCGGGTCAACTTAGCCACCAGCTGGCGCAGGCCCTGCGCCAGGCCATCCACCGGGGCGATCTGAAAGCGGGCGATCTGCTGCCCTCGACGCGCCGGCTGTCGGCGGCGCTGAATCTGGCGCGCGGCACGGTATTGGAGGCGTTCGCTCAGCTAACGGCGGAAGGTTTTCTCGAACCGCAGCCCGGCTCCGGCACCCGGGTCGCCCACTATCAGGCGCCGCGCCGCACGCCACACGCCACGGTGCAGGCCGCTCCGTCCACAGCCGTGCCGCTTTCCGCACAGGCGCAGCATCTGGCGCGCTTTGCCGCCCAGGCGCGGGCGTTGCCGCCGGTGCCGTTCACCGTCTCGGTGCCGATCGGCGATACCGCGCCCGACGATATCTGGCGGCGGCTCGGCAACCGCATCCGGGCGCGCGGCCCCGGCGCCCCGTCAGGCTACGGCGATCCGCTGGGCGCGTTGCCGCTGCGCGAAGCCATCTGCGACTATGTGCGCCGTTCCCGCTCGGTAAACTGCACGCCGCAGCAAATCCTCATCACCTCCGGCACGCAACAAGGGCTCTATTTGGCCGCACAGATCCTGCTGGACGCCGGCGACAGCGCCTGGGTGGAAGACCCCGCCTACGCCGGCATCACCGCCATTTTCGACAGCCTGTTTCGCGATCGACGCATGATTAGGGTGCCCGTCGCCGCCGACGGCATCGACGTCGCCGCCGGTATCCGCCTGGCCGCCGACGCCCGCGCCGCCTTTGTCACGCCGTCGCATCAATATCCGCTGGGCATGCCGATGAGCATGGCGAAAAGAAGCGCCCTGTTGGGCTGGGCCAAAGAGCGGCAGGCCTGGATCGTGGAAGACGACTACGACAGCGAGATGCGCTACGCCGGCCACCCGTTCCCTTCGCTGCAGGGGCTGGCGCCCGAGCGAACGCTCTATCTCGGCACCTTCAGCAAGGTGCTGTTCCCTTCGCTGCGGCTGGGTTACGCCATCGTGCCGCCACCGCTGGTCGACGCCTTTTGCGGCGCCAGGATCCTGATGGATCGCCATCCGCCCAGCGCGGATCAACACGTGCTGGCCGCCTTTATCGCCGAAGGGTATCTCGACCGGCATATCCGCAAAATGCGCGGCGTCTACGCCGAGAAACGCCGGGTGCTGATCGAGGCGATCAACACGCATATCCCCGCTGAGCTGGCGATAGTGCAGCCCTGCGATCAGGGCATGCACATGGTGCTGTGGCTGAGGAAAGATCTCGATGACGTGCAGGTCGCCCAATGCGCCAACGAAGCCGGATTGGCGCTGCGGGCGGTGTCGCCGATGTATGCACCCGGCCACGGTGAGCCGGGCCTGGTGCTGGGATTGGGCGGTTACGCCGACCGCCAGGTGCAACAGGCGGTGGAACGGCTCGGACAGGTGATCCTGGCCTGCGCCGGCAGCGGCGCCTAGCGGGAAAAACGTTTGGCGCCGAACACGCAAACCACCACGCCGGCCATCACGGCGATCATCATCGGCTGGACGGTTTCCTGCAGCAGCCAGCCCGCCAGCGCCAGGCCGAAGAACGGCTGCAGCAGCTGCAACTGCCCGACGGCGGCGATGCCGCCCTGCGCCAGGCCGCGATACCAGAAAATAAACCCAATCCACATGCTGAACACCGAGACGTAAACCAGCGACAGCCAGGCGGCGCCACTGACGGCAGGCCAACCGGCCGGCGCCGCCAGCCAGGTGGCCGCCAGCGTCAACGGCAACGCCGCCACCAGCGCCCAGGAGATCACCTGCCAGCCGCCGATCCGGCGCGACAGCACCGCCCCTTCGGCATAACCCAGGCCGCACAGCAACACCGCCCCGATCATCAGCGCATCCCCCTGCCAGCCGCCGCCGCTCCCCTGGCTTAGCGCGAAAGCGCCCACCAGCACGGCGCCGACGCCTGAAAAAGCCCAAAAAGCGGGCTTGGGCCGCTCTCCGCCGCGCAAAACGCCAAAACCGGCGGTCGCCAGCGGCAGCAGGCCGATATACACCAGCGAATGCGCCGAGGTGGTGTGCTGCAGCGCCAGCGCCGTCAGCAGCGGAAAACCGATGACCACGCCAAGCGCCACAAACAGCAGCGGCGGCAAATCGGCCCGCGTCGGCCGCGCCTGGCGGGTGATCAGCAGCGCACACAGGGCCAGCAAGGCGGCGATCGCCGCCCTGACCGCCGTCAGAAACAGCGGATCGAGCTCCAGCACCGCCACCCGCGTGGCGGGCAGCGAGCCGCTGAAAATAATCATGCCGAGGAAGCCGTTCATCCAGCCCTGGGGCGAATGCCCGGCGGCGGGATGCGCAGGGGGAACAACGAGAGTTTTTTCAGACTGACTGTCCGTCATGTGAACGCTCCGCACGCCTGAGGCATACCGAAATCGGCAACCCGCGAGGCGATATCATAGTGAAAGAGAACATCGTTCCCCGGCGTCACTTGCCGGGGCCAGGTTCTATTTTTCAGATAAAGCGGTTCACGGACAGGTCCGGATAGCGAGATTTTCACTGTGCCGGTTCCGCTAACGCCAAAGAAGGGCGTTTTTCGGGCTGTCCTTGGCCGTTTGGCGGCTCTGCCTGCGGGGTATCATGGACTTTTATGCGTTTTTGCAGAACAGGACAAGGTGCGGTGCCGTGGTGAAACCCTTCTTACGCAGTGGCAGTTTGGATGATGTGCTGGCTTTAGGCGAAAACGGGCAACCGGTCTACGCCTGCGCGCAGCAGCTGCGGGAAACCCTGCGTCTTCGCCGGCAGCAGCAGGCCGCCGACTGTCTGGCGATCCCCCAGCCGAACGAAAGCGGCACCCGCATCGACTGGTATGCGCCCTTCCCCGGCAAGGTCACCTCCTGGCTGGCGGCGAGCGACGCCCAGCGCGCGCAGGCGGTGCGCCACCTGGAACACTGCCTGACGACCTTCCACAGCCTGACGGAACAGGCCCAGGCGACCGATCACCCCAGCCATCGCCTGTTCGGCGCGCTGCTGGCCAAAGCGATGCACATGCCCGACCCCAACCACGTTTACCTGGTGGACGATCGGCCGGTGCTGACCTTCTGGGGCTTTATCAAGCCGCAGGCGCAGAGCCCGGACGATCCGCTGGCCTGCCTGCACCCGCTCGAATCGGAAGTGGAAAAACCGGCGCCGATCGCCGCCGCACCGCGTAAACCGGCCGTTGTCGAACCGGTAAAACCGGCCCCGGCCGCCGAGCCTGAACCGGCGCCCGCCCCGGCAGCGCCTATCGAATCCTCTGCCGCCGTTCGCCCGCGCCGGCGCTACGCTCTCTGGCTGTTGCCCGTACTGTTGCTGGGCAGTGCGGCGCTGGCCGCCTGGCTGCACCGCTCGCCGCCGCCGCAACCGGCGATGCCGGCGGAGGTCCAGCATCCGGCGCCGCCGGAAAAAACCGCCGCGCCGTTGCCCAAGCTGCGCTTACCGCTGGCGCACGCGACGCTGATGCCGCCGCCCCCGGCGCCGGTCATCCCGCCGCCGCTGGACAAACATGCGCTGGTGCTGCCGCCCGAGGCGGTGAAGGCCGGCTCCACCCGTTTCCTTAATGGCAAATGGCGCGCCACCGTGGCGCTGAAAGACCCGATTACCGGCAAGCGCCCCAGCCTGCAATATCGTCTGAACGGCGGCAAAGGCATCGCCGTCATCGCCTACGGCGACGGCGTCAGCTGCCGGGTGGCGGTCGAAGCCGGGCTGATGCAGTCCGGCAATCTGGTGATCAACAGCCGCACCAAGGCGCGCTGCAGCGACGGCAGCCGCTACCAGATCCCGGAGATCGTCTGCCGCCAGGGCGACACCGGCGCGGCGGAGTGCACCGGCCGCTACGATGCGGACACCACCTATCCCATGACGTTCAAGCGCGAGAGTAAATGATGCTGGCACCCCTTACGGACTACAAACACGGCATTACGCTGATTCAGGACAGCGGCATTCAGTTTCTGGACTTTGCCCTGACGCCGCTGCTGGACGCCGAGTTTCCCGGCAAATTCGTGCGCAAGACCGCCAGCGGCCCGCTGCTGCGCCTGCAATGGGAGGCCGAGAGCGGCAAATACCAGCTGCCGGCCGTGGGCGACCAGGCCGCCGAAGTGGTGCGGCCGGAGTTCAGCTATCCGCTGCAGCAGTCGCTGCACCTGCTGGATAAGCTCTGGTTGCCGCTGCCCTGCTTGCGCCACACCCCGGCGGGCCTGTTCTTGTCGGGCCCGGACAACTGGGCGCGCCTGCAGGTGGTGCAGTTGGATGAACCGGATCAGGACGGCAACCTGCTGCGCGTGGTGCTGGCCTTCGACACCCGCGCCGCCGCGCCCGGCCAGGAGGCGCTGGCGCCGGGCGAAAGCGATCTCGGCACCGATCTCCGTTTCGCATTGGCGCACCGCAACCACGAGCTGGGCGAGTTCCTCGATCTGACCTGGGTGGACGGCTGGCTGCGCGAGGCGTTCAGCCAGCGCGCCGCCGAGCGGGAGCAGCGTGCCGAAGTGGAGATCAACGCCGGGCTGAAAACCTTCGAGTATCAGGCGCACTACCTCAATCTGTTGCACATGCTTGGCCATCAGCTGGCGGTGCCGCAGATAAAGATGGTGGCGGCGACGCTGCAGCAACCGGCGATCGACGTCGATCTGGTGCTGGACGTCGGCAACTCCCACACCTGCGGCGTGCTGGTCGAGGATCATCCGGAGGAGAGCAACGGCCTGAAGCAAACCTACGAGCTGCAGCTGCGTTCGCTGTCCGAACCGCACCGCGTCTACAACGAACTGTTCGAGAGCCGGGTGGAGTTTTCTCGGGCCGGCTTCGGCAAGCCGCATCTGTCGTTCCAGAGCGGGCGCGACGACGCCTTCCAGTGGCCGTCCATCACCCGCGTCGGCCGCGAAGCCGCACAGCTGGCGCAGCGGCGAACGGGCCATGAAGGCACTACCGGCATTTCCAGCCCGCGCCGCTACCTGTGGGACGAGGAGCGCTATGCGCCCGGCTGGCGCTTCAACGAGCAGCACGAGCCGATGGCCGCCGCCGCGCCGTTGACCACCCTGATCAACGACGAAGGCGTGCCGCTGTCCGCCCTGCCGACGGCGCAACGGCTGCCGGTGTTCGCCGCCCATTACAGCCGCAGCGCGGTGATGACGCTGATGCTGAGCGAGCTGCTGGCGCAGGCGCTGATGCAGATCAACAGCATCGCCCAGCGCAGCCGCATGCCGAACGCCGCCGCGCCGCGCCGTTTGCGCGCCATCATTCTGACGCTGCCTTCGGCGATGCCGAAACCGGAGCGCGAGATCTTCCGCCGCCGCATGCAGGAGGCGATCGGGCTGGTGTGGAAGGCCCTCGACTGGCACCCGCAGGATGCGCCGTTCGACGGCGCGCACGCCCGCTTCCCGGCGCCGCAGGTGCAGATGGAGTGGGACGAGGCCACCTGCGGCCAGATGGTCTATCTGTACAATGAAACCCAGGTGAACTTCGCCGGCCGCACCGACGCCTTTTTCGCCGCCATGGCCCGGCCCGACCGGCCGCTGGCGCCGGATGAGCAGGCGGGCAAAACGCTGCGCATCGCCTCCATCGACATCGGCGGCGGCACCACCGATCTGGCGATCACGCACTATTCGCTCGACGACGGCGTGGGCAACAACATCAAAATCAACCCGCGCCTGCTGTTCCGCGAGGGCTTTAAAGTCGCCGGCGACGATATCCTGCTGGACGCCATCCAGCAGTTTATCCTGCCCGCCGTGCAGCAGGCGTTCGAAGCCGCCGGCGTAAGCGCCGCACCGGCGTTGATGGACAGGCTGTTCGGCAACGAAGGGCGTATGGACGGGCTTTCCACCCTGCGCCAGCAGGCCGCGCTGCAGATTTTCATGCCCGCCGGGCGCGCGCTGCTCGGCGCCTATGAAGAATACGACCCGCTGGACAGCCGGGCGGAAATCGCCGCCAGCCTGGGCGATTTGCTGCCGCAGCCGCCGACGCCGCAGGTGCTGGCGTTTATCAACGGCGAGGTGCAGCGCGAAGCCGACAGCGACGCCTTCGAGATTCTGCACACCCCGCTGGTGATCCGCCTGGCCGATCTGCACGCCGCCTTCTTGTCCGATCGCATCGGCATCGGCCGCTGCCTGCGCCTGCTGGCCGAGGTGGTGGCGCTGTATACCTGCGACGTGCTGCTGTTGACCGGCCGCCCGGCGCGTTTCCCCGGCGTGCAGGCGCTGCTGCGCCATCTGCAGCCGCTGCCCGCCAGCCGCATTCTGCCGCTCGAGGGCTACCACACCCGCAGCTGGTACCCGTTCAACAAGCGCGGCCGCATCGACAACCCGAAATCCACCGCCGCGGTGGGCGCCATGTTGTGCCTGCTGGCGATCGACCTGCGGCTGGAGAGTTTTTACTTCAACGTCGGCGATTTCCAGCCTTACTCCACCATTCGCCACCTGGGCATGCTGGACGGCAACAACATGCTGGCGGACGATAACGTCTATTACCGCGACATCGATCTGGATCGCGCCGACTTCGCGCTCGACCCCGCCGGCAGCTTCCAGCTGCGCGGCCCGCTGCGCCTGGGCTTCCGCCAACTGGACAACGAACGCTGGCCGGCCTCGCCGCTCTATACGCTGACCATCAATGACGCCCAGCTGGCGCGCAAACTGGCCGGCGACGCGGTGATCACCCTGCGGCTGGCCATTACCGCCAGCGCCGAACAGGGCGCGGAAAGCGTCAGGATCGCGCAGGCGTTGCTGGCCAACGGCAGCCCCGTCCCGGCGCACCATCTGCAACTGAAACTCAATACCCTGGCTGCCAGCGCCTCCGGCGCGACCCACTACTGGATAGACAGCGGGAGCATTTACCCACGATGAAAGCTATCACTACCGCCCAATCGGCCCCGAACCACGCACTCAGCGCCGGCATTCTGCAGGCGATCGCCTGGGTGGGCGCCGCGCGCCGGCAGTCCGCCCGTTTGGAACGGGAAGCCGATCGCCTGACGCTGCGCCTGCGCCGTTGCCATAACCGCGCGCTGCAATTGGCGAAGGCGCAACCTGAGCAGGTCGCTATCGGCCTGTACGGCCACAACGCCGCCGCCAAGGCCCACCTGCTGGCGGCGCTGGCCCCCGGCGCAGAAAGGCTGCACGGCGACGCCGCGCTGGCGGTGCGTTACTGCGCCACCGCGCCAACGCCGTCCACCGAGTATCCTCTCGCCCTCGCGCTGCTCGATGAAGCGCAGTGGCTGGCCATCACGCTCGATGCCGCCGCGATGGGCGGCTTCCGGCCGGACTGGGACGCCCGCGCGATCGCCGGCCATCTGCAAGCGTTGGCGCGTCACCGCCAAGCCGTCGCCCTCGACGGCCTCAGCGACAGCGATGTGCTGGCGCTGTGGGATAGCCAACGCCGCTACGGCGACAAGGGGCAACAGACGCTGGACAGGCATTTCTGGCCGCAGGCCGTGGCGCTGGCGCCGCAGTTGAGCATCGACGATCGCGCGCGCCTGTTTGCGCCGCTGTGGGGAGAGGAAACGACGCTGACGGCGCATTATCGCCAGCTGGCGCACACGCTGCATGCCCTCGGTAGCAGCCGACAGGTTCATGCTCCGCACCGCGCCTTACCGCTGCTGACCGCGAGCGCCGCAGCAGAAAACGCCGCGATCGTCGTGATGGCCGAACACGGCGGTGAACGGAAGATCGCGTTGAGCGATCTGACCTGGCTGACCGCCGAAGTCACCACCGTTCTGCCGCAGACGGCGCAGGCGGGCCTGCCCGCCGACGTGGCGCTGATCGACCTGCCCGGCAGCCGCGCCTGCCCGCAGGCGGAACCGACGCAGCGGCTGCAACAGGCGAAACGCGCCCATTTGCTGACCCGCTGCGCAGACGGCCTGCACGCCAACCTGCTGCTGGTGGCCGATGCTGCCGCCACGCAGCAGGACGCCGCCCGCGTCGGCCAGGCGCTCGCCAACTGGGTCAATCAGACTCAGGGAGAAACCCCGGCGCTGCGCCAGCGCCGCAAACCCGGCCTGATCTGGGCGATCACACAGTTCGATCAACGCGGGGAAGGCAAAGCGCGCCCCGACGACGCCGTACAGCGCCAGGTCGGCGAGCCCGGCGACAGCTGGGCCACGCTGCTGGCGCTGGATGAACAGGATTGCCGCCGCATGGTGAGTTACCTGGCCACCCAGGCGCGCCCGGCCCAGAAGCAAGCGCGCCTGCTCGAACAGCGTGAAGAGTTGCAGCGTGAGCTGACGGAAAGCCTGCTCGGCAACTGGCTCACCGCCGCCGATCCGCACGCGGCGCAGCAACGCGGCCAACAGCTGCTGCGCGCGCTGCAGGCGCAGGCCGGCCGCCACGGCGAACTGCTGGAACGGCTGTTGCCGCAGCGCGATACGTTGCGCCAGCTTTATCAGCAACAGCAGCACGCCGCGCCGGCCCCGACGACGACGCCTGTACCGTTCGGGCTCGACATCGATCTGTTCGGCGCGCCGGAAATCCCGGCATCCGGCGAGCCCTCCGCGTCGCCCTTTGCCGCGCGGGTATTCGCGGATTGGATCAACCATCTGCGCAGCCTGCCGGACAGCCGCCGGTTGCTGGAGCTGCTCGGCGTCGAAAAGCCGCACCTGGAACTGCTGGTCGATGCGCTGATCGGCGCCGCCTGCCGCCTGCGGCTCAATGATGAGCTGGAACGCGCGCTGTGCCCCGGGGGCCTGCCGGAACAGGGTGAGGATCGGCAAATCAGCCAGGCGCTGGCGCTACTGGGCGACTTCGTCGCCTGGCTCGGCTTCCAGCGGCGCGATGCGGCAACGCGCCCCGAGAGCCGCGTCAACCCCGGCCAGCCGATCTTTACCCCGCCGCCGCAGCCTGCGGTGGACTGGAGCAGCCAGCAGCGGTTAACCCGGCTGGCGCCGACGCCGACCAAAAACACCGCGTTTTATATCTATGACTGGCTGATCGGCCTGCAAACCCTGCTGGCGGAGAATGCGGCGACGGAAAGCGCGCTCGGCGAGGCGCAGCGCGCGGCGTTGGAAGAGATCGTGGCGACTCTGCGATAAGCGGCGGCTCTGGCAGCAATAGGGGGCGAAAACAGGATAAATCGGGCGTTGCCGATTATGCTGATGAGTAACGCAGCGATTCTGGGAGAAAATCATGCCCCCTTTCAGCCTGAAGACTATCGATCATGTGGTTCTGCGCGTGCGCGATGCGGAAAAAAGCCTGCGGTTCTATACCCAGACGCTGGGTTGCGACATCGCCAAACGGCGGCCCGATTTGGGGCTGGTGCACCTGCGCGCCGGAACGGCCATGATTGATCTGGTCGACGTGAACGGCCAGCTTGGAAAAAAAGGCGGCGACGCGCCCGATCCTCACCGGCAAAATGTCGATCACCTCTGCCTGCGTATCGATCCTTTCAACGAAGACGAACTGCTGGCCTATCTGCGATCGCAGGGGATCGCCGTCGACCCTGCTGAATCGCGCTACGGCGCGGAAGGCGACGGGCCATCGGTTTACTTCAGCGATCCGGACGGCAATCGCATAGAGCTTAAGGGGCCGGCGGCCGATTAAATCACGGTATGTTCCGGATGTCGGATAATCATAAAATAGCCTTCTAAATCGGCCTAGCCCCTTCACGCTGCTGAACGTTAACGCTCCTGCGCCGCCAACGCCTGGGCGCAGGCCCAGGCAGAGCTCCACGCCCACTGGAAGTTGTAGCCGCCCAACCACCCGGTCACGTCCACCACTTCGCCGATAAAATAGAGCCCCGGCGCCTTGTGGGCTTCCATCGTCTTGGAGGAAAGTTCGTTGGTGTCGACGCCGCCGAGCGTCACTTCCGCCGTGCGGTAACCTTCGGTGCCGTTCGGCTGCACGCGCCAGTTCTGCAACAGCTCCACCAGCGCCGCCTGCTGCGGCGCATTCAGCTGCTTCAGCGTGGCCTCCGGCAGTTGTCCCAGGGTTTGCAAGCACTCCACCAACCGCTTCGGCAATTGCAGCGCCAGGGTGTTTTTCAGGCTTTGGTTCGGGTGCTGGCGGCGTTGATCATCCAGGAAGGCCGCCAAATCCAGCTCAGGAAGTAAGTTAATGCTCACATACTCACCCGGTTGCCAGTAGCTGGACAGCTGCAGCACCGCCGGGCCGGACAGACCGCGATGGGTAAACAGGATGCTTTCACGGAAGCTGACGCCGTTCTCGGCGGTGATCACCGCCGGCACCGAGACGCCGGACAGCGTCTGCACATGCTCCAGCAGCGGCTTATGCAGGGTAAAAGGCACCAGCCCGGCGCGCGTCGGCAGCACCCTGAGGCCGAACTGCTCCGCCAGCTTGTAACCGAACGGCGAAGCGCCCAGCCCCGGCATGGACAAACCGCCGCTGGCCACCACAAGTGAGCGAGCACTCACTTTTTCACCATTCAGCGCCAGCACGTAACCATGTTC
This sequence comes from Serratia sp. CY38905, assembly GCF_052168875.1. NCBI lineage: Bacteria > Pseudomonadati > Pseudomonadota > Gammaproteobacteria > Enterobacterales > Yersiniaceae > Serratia > Serratia sp. CY38905. Next base: position 164,144 of record NZ_JBJNLV010000008.1, read on the forward strand.
GGTTTTCTCCACGCCCAGCACTTCGCTGCGCAGGCGCACCGTCACCTGGCCCAGCTCGCACTCTTTGACCAGCAGATCCACCACCTGCTGCGCCGAGTCGTCGCAGAACAGCTGCCCCAGCGTTTTTTCATGGTAGGCGATGCCGTAGCGGTTGATCAGATCGATGAAGTCCCACTGGGTGTAGCGCGCCAGCGCCGACTTGCAAAAGTGCGGGTTGTTCGACAGGTAGGCCGCCGGTTCGGCGTACATGTTGGTAAAGTTGCAGCGCCCGCCGCCGGACATCAGGATCTTGCGGCCCGGTTTTTTGCCGTTGTCGAGCAGCAACACGCGGCAACCGAGTTGCCCCGCCTGCGCGGCGCAAAACATGCCGGCGGCGCCCGCCCCAATCACTACGACATCAAACTGTTCCACCTGAGCCTCTCTTATCAAAACCACAATCGCGACAAAAGGGCGCCATATTACGCCGTTTCGCCGCCGGTCACCGCCAAATTCACGGCGGCAGATTGTAAAGCCCCGGCGCCGCCAACGCCATAGTAAGAAAATATTACAGAGGTCAGAGGAGAATAACGCATTGATATTCCATATTTTTGTTATAGGCGCGTCATCATTTCGTCATGTCCAAATCAAAAAAACGTCATATTTTCCTTTTCCCCGGCCCCGGTTGTCACTGATAATGCGCGGCGTTCATGTCCACAAACTGGCGTAACGCTTATGCTGCATTTGTTCGCTGGCCTGGATTTCCATACCGGCCTGATGTTAATTCTCGCATTGTTGTTCGTGTTGTTTTATGAAGCCATCAACGGTTTTCATGATACGGCCAATGCGGTCGCTACAGTTATTTATACCCGCGCCATGCGCTCGCAACTTGCGGTCGTGATGGCAGGTTTGTTCAACTTTCTTGGCGTAATGCTCGGCGGTTTGAGTGTTGCTTACGCCATCGTCCACTTGCTGCCTACCGATCTGTTGTTGAACGTCAGTTCAGCACACGGATTAGCCATGGTCTTCTCCATGCTGTTGGCGGCAATCATCTGGAACCTCGGCACCTGGTATTTCGGTCTGCCGGCCTCCAGTTCCCATACGCTGATAGGCGCAATCATCGGTGTCGGTTTAACCAACGCCCTGATGACCCACACTTCGGTGGTGGATGCGCTTAACGTCCCGAAAATGATTGGTATTTTCCTTTCTCTGCTGTTCTCGCCGCTGGTCGGCATGATGGTGGCGGGAGTGATGGTGTTCGCCTTGCGCCGCTATTGGAGTGGCACCAAGAAACGCCAGCGTATCCACATGACCCCTGCGGAACGTGAAAAGGTCGACGGCAAACGCAAGCCGCCGTTCTGGACCCGTATCGCGCTGATCCTGTCGGCGATTGGCGTCAGCTTCTCGCACGGCGCCAACGACGGGCAGAAAGGCATCGGCCTTATCATGCTGGTGCTGATCGGCGTTGCGCCGGCCGGCTTCGTGGTCAATATGAATGCAACCGGTTATGACATCACCCGTACGCGTGACGCCGTGACCCACCTGCAGCAATATTACCAGCAGCACGGCGACGCGCTATCGCATGCGGTGTCGTTGACGCCGCTGGTGCCAAGCCCGGATGACGAAGCTGCGCCGAACAAGCCGGCCGAGTTCCACTGCGACAGTTCGCGCGCCATGCCGGCGATCGAGCTGGCTCAGGGCATGCTGACCAACCTGCAAAGCTACGATCAGCTGACGGTTGAGCAGCGCAGCCACCTGCGCCGCCTGCTGATGTGCGTGACCGACACGGCGGATAAAGTCGCCAAGCTGCCGGAAACCTCATCCGCCGACCAGCGCTTCCTGAAGAACCTGCGTCAGGATCTGCTGCAGACCGTCGAGTACGCGCCGATGTGGATCATTGTCGCCGTCGCGCTGGCGCTGTCGCTCGGCACCATGGTGGGCTGGAAACGCGTGGCCACCACCATCGGCGAGAAGATCGGCAAGAAAGGCATGACCTACGCCCAGGGCGTATCGGCCCAGATGACCGCGGCGCTGTCTATCGGCGTGGCGAGTTATACCGGCATGCCGGTCTCCACCACCCACGTCCTCTCTTCGGCGGTTGCCGGGACGATGATCGTGGACGGCGGCGGCGTGCAGAGCAAAACCGTGAAGAACATCCTGTTGGCCTGGGTACTGACCCTGCCAATCTCGATTCTGCTTTCCGGTGCGCTGTATTGGGTTGCGTTGAAGCTGATCTAAGCGATAAGCATCATGAGGAAGGCGGCCGCAGGGCCGCCTTTTTTTTGCCTGCATCAAGGGAAACAGGAAGGCATTAATACCAGATCATCAGCGCTATCAGGCTGATGACCACCAGGCCGCACAGGGCCGAGGTCAGCATGAACTGCCCGCGCACCCGTTCGCAGCGGCGAATAAACTCCGGATCGTGGTGCTCGACATAGCGTTGCGCAAAGATATAGCGCACCAGCCTCAGCTGCTTGCTGGGTTGCCCGTGGGCGGTGAAGAAACCGCCGCCGTCGACGTATTGGTACAGCAGCGGATCGCAGCCGCGCAATACCACCAGCAATGCGCGCAGAGAAGAGTAATACCGCACCATGTTTACCACACACACCACACATAAGGCCCAAAACAGCGCGACGGTACTGATCATGATTACCCCCTCAAGGCGTTGTTATCCGCGGCCATCCGCCGGGTCCAACCGCCCTACCTCATTACCCGATACTCTGCTGGAGCTTACCGCTCTCATCCCCTTTTTTGCCTGCACGGGCCACGCCCATAACCCACCACCTCCGGAGACATTACCGCACCGCACAGAGAGATTTGCACGGCGTGGTTCCACTCAGAGGGGAAATGATGAGGCCCATATCCATCATTGTAGGTTAATGAAACGCAAACTGGCCTGATCAGTGGATAAAATTTACCGCCACGCGCCGAAACGCCCCCGCCGGGGCGTTATAAGTGATAACCGTTCGTCTGCAATTAGTCGTTTTTTCTGGATAGTCTATCCCGCCCCACGCCGCTGATCTTTCCCCCCACGCTGGCTAGACTCAGGTTTCCGTTACGCTCATCCAAGGAAACTGTTATGGCAAACCATTCAATCAAGGGAAAAATCGTCCTGATCGCCGGCGGCGCCAAAAATCTCGGCGGGCTTATCGCGCGCGATTTGGCTGAACAAGGCGCCAAAGCGGTAGTGATCCACTACAACAGCGCCGCCTCCAAAGCCGAAGCCGATAAGACCGTCGCCGCCATCCAGGCCGCCGGGGCGCAAGGCGTCGCGCTGCAGGCCGATTTGACCACCGCGGGCGCGGTCGAGAAGCTGTTCGCCGATGCGGTCGCCGCCGTCGGCAAGCCGGATATCGCCATCAATACCGTCGGCAAAGTGCTGAAAAAGCCGATGGTCGACATCAGCGAGGCCGAGTACGACGAGATGACCGCGGTCAACGCCAAAACCGCGTTCTTCTTCCTGAAAGAGGCGGGCAAACACCTCAACGACAATGGTAAAATCTGCACGCTGGTCACCTCGCTGCTCGGCGCCTTCACGCCGTTCTATGCCGCTTACGCCGGCACCAAAGCGCCGGTGGAGCACTTCACCCGCGCCGCCGCCAAGGAGTTCGGCGAGCGCGGCATCTCCGTGACGGCGGTCGGCCCCGGCCCGATGGACACCCCGTTCTTCTACCCGGCGGAGGGTGCGGACGCCGTGGCCTACCACAAGACGGCGGCGGCGCTGTCGCCGTTCAGCAAAACCGGCCTCACCGATATCGAAGACGTGGTGCCGTTCATCCGCCATCTGGTCAGCGACGGCTGGTGGGTTACCGGCCAAACCATCCTGATCAACGGCGGCTACACCACCAAATAAGTTCGACGGGGCGGAGATGCCCCCGCACCTGCTCGCGCGCAACGGCGCCATGCGACTACACTCTCTGTCAGAAACGGCGCCAAGGAACAGCAGGTCAACGAGATGGACAGATTCAATCAATACCGCGTATTCGTGCAGGTGGCGGAGATGGGCAGCTTTATCCGCGCAGCCCATGTGCTGGAGGTGCCGCGCGCCTCGGTGTCCGCCGCCGTGCAACAGCTGGAAACGCAGCTGGGCGTGCGCCTGCTGCACCGCACCACGCGGCAGGTGCGGCTGACCGCCGACGGCGAACAGCTGCTCGAGCGGCTGCGCCCGCTGCTGGCCGAGGTGGAGGATATCGATCAGTCGTTTCAGGCCAGCCAGCGCCAGGCCTCCGGGCGGCTCAGCGTCGACGTGCCGAGCCGCATCGCCCGCCGGCTGATCGCGCCGGCGCTGCCCAGCCTGCTGCGGCGCCATCCCCACCTGCAGCTGGTGCTCGGCTCCGCCGATCGCGCCATCGATCTGGTGCAGGAAGGGGTCGACTGCGCGGTGCGCGTCGGCGATCTGCACGACAGCAGCCTGGTGATGCGCCCACTCGGCCATATCGCGCTGATCAACTGCGCCAGCCCCGCCTACCTGAGCGAATTCGGCCATCCGCTTCAGCCCGCCGATCTTGCCGAGGGGCACAGGAGCATCGGTTACGCCTCGCCCAAAACCGGCCGCGAATCCCCCTGGGAATACCTGACCGACGACGGCCATACCCAGCGGCTCGAACTGCCCAGCCGGGTGGTGGTCAACAACGCCGAGAGCTATATCGCCTGCTGCCGCGCCGGGCTGGGGTTGATGCAAATCCCGCGCTACGACGTGCAACACCTGCTCGACGCCGGTGAACTGGTGGAAGTCCTGCCCGCTTACCGCGCCGCCTCCATGCCGATCGCCCTGATCTATCCCCATCGTCGCCAGCGCTCACGCCGCCTGGCGGTGTTTCACGAGTGGTTTGAAAGCCTGCTGCAGCCGCATCTGGAGCGCTGATTGCGCATTTAGCGCTATACTTTGTTTAATAACGCTTATAATTCAAGCGGTCAGACCGGCAGCATCCGCATAATCAATAGGCTTTTACGCCGCGCGGGTGTACAACGAAAGGTATCGGGCGGAGAGATTTTCGATGCGGCGCAGTGTGATCGCCCCAACATATCATTGCGTTATCCGAATGATACTATGGAACCAAAAGCGCAAGGCGGGTAAACGGAACGCCTGCTAACCCTTTTAATCGGCATGTTTATGGAAGGAGTATTCTTATGGCTTACAAACACATACTGATCGCGGTGGACCTATCCCCGGAAAGCAAGATCCTGGTAGAAAAAGCCGTCTCGATGGCGCGGCCGTACAACGCTAAAGTTTCTCTGATCCACGTCGATGTCAACTATTCCGACCTCTATACCGGCCTGATCGACGTCAATCTCGGCGACATGCAAAAACGCATCTCCGAGGAAACCCATCAGGCGCTGACCGAGCTGTCGCAAAACGCCGGCTACCCGATCACCGAGACCCTGAGCGGCAGCGGCGATCTGGCGCAGGTATTGGTCGATGCCATCAAGAAATATGACATGGATCTGGTACTGTGCGGCCACCACCAGGATTTCTGGAGCAAGCTGATGTCTTCCGCTCGCCAGCTGATCAATACCGTGCACATCGATATGCTGATCGTGCCGCTGCGCGATGAAGAAGACGAATAAAGTAAGCACTCGCTAACTTAACTGCCCAACGCCCGCGCCCTGCGGGCGTTTTTCATGCCGCCACGCCGATTAATCGCTTGATAATCAACCGCCCTCCGATGATATAGTCGCTAAAGACACAACATCCTCCCCCGGGCATCGCCTATACCCATATCTATAAGAAATAGCGGGGGAAAACTTAATGCTAAAAGGAGTTATCCATGGAATATGCCGTATCGGTAGAGTCTTTCCTGTCCTCGTTACAGCGCCATAACCCCCACCAGCCGGAATATCTGCAGGCGGTGCGCGAAGTCTTCACCTCGCTGTGGCCGTTTATCGAACGCAACCCGCGCTATCGCGAACAGGCCCTGCTGGAGCGCCTGGTGGAGCCCGAGCGCGTCATTCAGTTCCGCGTCAGCTGGGTGGACGATCGCGGCCAGGTGCAGGTCAACCGCGCCTTCCGCGTGCAGTTCAACTCGGCCATCGGCCCCTACAAGGGCGGCATGCGCTTCCATCCGTCGGTAAACCTGTCGATCCTGAAGTTCCTCGGTTTTGAGCAGACCTTCAAGAACGCGTTGACCACCCTGCCGATGGGCGGCGGCAAAGGCGGCTCCGATTTCGATCCCAAGGGCAAAAGCCAGGGCGAGATCATGCGCTTCTGCCAGGCGCTGATGACCGAGCTGTATCGCCACCTGGGGCCGGACACCGACGTGCCGGCCGGCGACATCGGCGTCGGCGGCCGTGAAGTCGGCTTTATGGCCGGCATGATGAAGAAACTGTCCAACAACACCGCCTGCGTGTTTACCGGCAAGGGTCTCTCCTTCGGCGGCAGCCTGATCCGCCCCGAGGCGACCGGCTACGGCCTCGTGTACTTCACCGACGCCATGCTGCAGCGCCACGGCCTGGGCTTTGAAGGCATGCGGGTGGCGGTGTCCGGCTCCGGCAACGTGGCGCAGTACACCATCGAGAAAGCGCTGGAGCTGGACGCGCGCGTGATCACCGTGTCGGATTCCGGCGGCACCCTGGTGGACGAGGACGGCTTCACCACCGAGAAGCTGGCGCACCTGGCGGAGATCAAAAACCAACGCTACGGCCGGGTGGCGGACTATGCCCGCGAACGCGGCCTGACCTATCTGGCCGGCCAGCAGCCGTGGAACGTGCCGGTGGATATCGCCCTGCCGTGCGCCACGCAGAACGAACTGGATCTCGAGGCGGCGCAGACGCTGATCCGCAACGGGGTGAAGGCGGTAGCGGAAGGCGCCAACATGCCGACCACCATCCAGGCCACCGACGCCTTCCTCGACGCCGGCGTACTGTTCGCGCCGGGCAAGGCGGCCAACGCCGGCGGCGTGGCCACCTCGGGGCTGGAGATGGCGCAAAACGCCGCGCGCATCGGCTGGCGGGCAGAGAAAGTGGATGTACGTTTACAACATATCATGGCCGATATTCACCACGCCTGCGTGGAATACGGCGGCGAAGGCAAGCAAACCCACTACGTGCACGGCGCAAATATCGCCGGTTTCGTCAAGGTCGCCGACGCCATGCTGGCGCAGGGCGTGCTGTAATCCGCCGTAAAGGTGATCTTGTTCACACATCGATTAAATGCTTCAATGCCGGCCTCTGCGCCGGCATTTTTTTATGCTTTCTCGCCATCCAAATGATGCCAATTGGTTAAATAAAAGTTAATGAATGGTTATTTATTGCTTCTTAATCGGTAGTAAATTTACCACCACCAAATAATTAAACATTTATTTAACACCAAATACTGCAATATTTTACTTAACTGTGCGCAGATCACATTTCGTTAACTTCAGCTACGCCCCCTCTTCCATTCCTTTGTAATCTGCATCGGTGGAAAAACCGCCACCCCTACAGATAAAAAAAGGTACAGCTAATGAAATTTAACCTCGCATTATTAAATGCATGTGTGGTTTCTGCGTGCATGTTATCGACAACACCTGTGTTCGCCGCTGATAAATATGAGATTGCCGTGGTCGCCAAAGTGACCGGCATTCCGTGGTTCAACCGCATGGAAGTGGGCGTCAACGAAGCGGCAAAAAAACTCGACGTCAACGCCTACCAGACCGGCCCTTCTACGCCGGATCCGGCCGCGCAGGTCAAGGTGATTGAGGATCTGATCGCCAAGAACGTCAACGCCATCATCGTGGTGCCGAACGACGCCAAGGTGCTGGAGCCGGTGCTGAAAAAAGCGCGCGACAAAGGCATCGTGGTACTGACCCATGAATCCCCGGACCAGCAGATCGGCCAGTGGGACATCGAGACCATCGACAGCGAGAAATACGCGCAGGCCAACGTCGATGAACTGGCGAAAGACATGGGCGGCAAAGGCGGCTACGCGATCTACGTCGGCTCGCTGACCGTGCCGCTGCACAACGCCTGGGCCGATTCCGCCATCAAATACCAGAAAGAAAAATACCCGGACATGTTTGAAGTCACCTCGCGCCTGCCGGTGGCGGAAAGCATCGACAAATCCTACGCCACCACGCTGGATCTGATGAAAACCTATCCGCAGATGAAGGGTATCATCGGCTTCGGCTCGCTCGGCCCGATCGGCGCCGGCCAGGCGGTGGCCAAGAAACGCGCCAAGGACAAGATCGCGGTGGTGGGCATCGCCATGCCGGCGCAGGCCGCCCCTTACCTGATGCGCGGCGACATCAAAAAAGCGCTGCTGTGGGATCCGAAAGACGCCGGCTATGCGCTGGTGACGGTGGCCGACCAGCTGCTGCAGGGCAAGGAAGTGAACAAGGATCTGGCGATCGAGGGCCTCGGCAAGGCCGACGTCGACATGGAACACAAAGTGATTCGGTTTAATAAGATTTTGGAAGTCACCAAAGACAACGCCCAATCGCTTGGATTCTGATTTTTCGCGTAATTTCGCTACACCGGGAAAGTAGTTAAACCCTCGTAGGGGCGCAGCTTGCTGCGCCCAGGGCTTCGGCCGCTACGCAAGCACAGGTTAACGTTATGACAGCCTCCCCCGCATTTATCACCCTGGAGAATATCAGCAAGCGATTCCCAGGCGTGCTGGCATTAGACCAGATCAACCTGACGCTCAATATTGGCGAAGTGCACTGCCTGGCCGGGCAAAACGGCTGCGGCAAAAGCACCATCATTAAAATCATCTCCGGCGTCTATCAGCCGGAAAAAGGCGCCAACATTTCGCTGGAAGGCAAACTCTTCCACGCCCTGACGCCGCAGCTGTCCGGTTATTACGGCATACAGGTGATCTACCAGGACCTGTCGCTGTTCCCTAACCTGACGGTGGCGGAGAACATCGCCATCCACCGTTACCTGCCCGGCGGCCATTTCTGGGTGCGCAAGCGGGTGATGCGCCAGACGGCGCTCGACGCCATGGCACGGGTCGGCGTACGCATCGATCCCGATAAAAAGGTGGAAAAACTGTCGATCGCCGATCGGCAGCTGGTGGCGATTTGCCGCGCCATCGCCGCCGAGGCGCGGTTGGTTATCATGGACGAACCGACCGCCTCGCTGACCCGCCAGGAGGTCGACGGCCTGCTGCGGGTGGTTAACGAGCTGAAGGCGGCCGGCATCTGCGTGGTGTTCGTCAGCCACAGATTGGATGAAGTGATGGAAGTCGCCGATCGCATCAGCGTGATGCGCGACGGCAAGCTGGTGGGCACCTGGCCGGCCAGCGAACTGGACAGCCATGAACTGGCGTTCCTGATGACCGGCCAACGCTTCCACTACAGCCCGCTGCCGCCGCTGCCGCCGGCCGAACAGGCGCCGCTGCTCGAGGTACGCAACCTCAGCCGCGGCGAGAAATACCGCAACGTCAATCTGGCGCTGCGCGGCGGCGAGATCGTCTCGATCGTCGGCCTGCTCGGCGCCGGCCGCACCGAACTGTGCCTCAGCCTGTTCGGCATGACGCGGCCGGACAGCGGCGAGATCCGCATCGAGGGCCAGGCGGTGCAGCTGCACAACAACCGCGAAGCGGTGCGCCGCGGCATCGGCTATGTGTCGGAGGATCGTCTGACGCAGGGGCTGATCATGGAGCAATCGATCTACGACAACACCATCGTCACCGTCTTCGATCGGCTGCATACCTCGCTCGGGCTGCTGGATCACGCCAAGGCGACCGAGCTGGTCAACCGGCTGATCCGCGATCTGAACATCAAGGTGTCCGACAGCGCGCTGCCGGTGAAAACCCTGTCCGGCGGCAACGCCCAGCGCATCGCCATCGCCAAGTGGGTGGCGACCCAGCCGAAGATCCTGATCCTCGACTCGCCCACCGTCGGCGTGGACATCGCCAACAAAGAGGGGATCTACCAGATCGCCCGCGATCTGGCGCAGCTGGGCATGGCGGTGCTGATGATCTGCGACGAGATCCCGGAAGCCTATTACAACAGCCATCGGGTGATGGTGATGCGCAAGGGCGAGCTGATCGCCGAGTTTGCGCCGCACCAGAGTACCGAGCAACAGATCGCCGAGGTGGTGAATGGATAAGTCATTATTGGCCCGCCTGGCCGGGCGGCACGAGTTTTATCTCGGCCTGTTGGTGCTGCTGCTGGCGATCGGCCTGAGCGCCGGCACCGACGAGTTTCTGACGCTCGGCAACCTGACCGACGTCGCCACCAGCTACACCATTCTCGGCATCCTGGCCTGCGGGCTGTTCGTGGTGCTGATCGCCGGCGGCATCGACATTTCGTTCCCGGCGGTCACCGCCATTGCCCAGTATGTGATGGCCAGCTGGGTGATCCAGCACGGCGGCAGCTTCCCGCTGGCGTTCGCCCTGGCGATTGGCGTTGGCCTGCTGCTCGGGCTGGTGAACGGCTTTCTGGTGTACTGGCTGAAAGTGCCGGCAATCATCATCACCATCGCCACCCTCAACCTGTTCTACGGCCTGCTGGTGTACGCCACCAACGGTACCTGGCTGTACGGCTTCCCGGACTGGTTCATGAACGGCATCAACTGGTTCTCGTTCCAGGGCGCCGACGGCTACGACTACGGCCTGACGCTGCCGCTGCTGTGCCTGCTGGGGACCATCGTCGTCACCGGCGTGCTGATGAACCGCACCCGGCTGGGGCGCCAGATCTACGCCATGGGCGGCAACCGCGACGCGGCGTCGCGCCTGGGGTTGAACCTGCTGCGGCTGCATTTTTGCGTCTACGGCTACATGGGCATTCTGGCCGGCGTCGCGGCGGTAGTGCAGGCGCAGATCACCCAGTCGGTGGCCCCCAACTCGCTGCTTGGCTTCGAGCTAACGGTATTGGCGGCGGTGGTGCTGGGCGGCACCAGCATGAGCGGCGGCCGCGGCTCGTTGACCGGTACCCTGCTCGGCGTGGTGCTGCTGGCCTTCCTGCAAAACGGGCTGACGCTGCTCAGCGTCTCGGCCTATTGGCACCAGGTATTCAGCGGCGCGATCATTTTGATCAGCATCAGCACCACCGCCTGGAACGAAAAACGCAAGCTGCTCAAGGAGATCTGACATGACGCAGTTAACTCGGTTGATCCCAAACGATCGGATCATTCGCCTGCAGGGCGCGATCATCATCGCGGTGGCGCTGCTGTTCGCCGGGCTGCTCGGATCGCGCTTCTTCAGCCTCGGCAACTTCCAGTCGATCGCCTCGCAGCTGCCGATCCTCGGCCTGCTGGCGCTCGGCATGGGCATCACCATGCTGACCGGCGGCATCAACCTGTCGATTATCGCCGGCGCCAACGCCTGTTCGCTGGTGATGGCGGCAATCATCGTCAGCCACCCTGACCAGCCGCTGTTCCTGGCGCTGGCGCTGGTGGCCGGCCTGCTAGTGGCGGTGGCGATCGGCGCGCTCAACGGCGCGCTGGTGGCCTGGATCGGCGTCTCGCCCATCCTCGCCTCGCTCGGCACCATGACCCTGATCACCGGCCTGAACATCCTGCTGTCCAACGGCGCGGTGATCTCCGGCTTCCCGGCGGCGATTCAATTTCTCGGCAACGGCGCCGTGCTCGGCGTGCCGGTGGCGCTGATCCTGTTCCTGCTGGTGGCGGCCGGGCTGTGGCTGCTGCTGGAGCACACCACGCTGGGCCGCAGCCTGTACCTGATCGGCTCCAACGAGCAGGCCACCCGCTTCAGCGGCGTGAACACCGCGCGGGTGCAGGTAGCGGTGTATATCCTGTCGGCGCTGCTCGGTTGGGGCGCCGCCCTGCTGATGATGGCCAAGTTCAACTCGGCCAAGGCCGGCTACGGCGAATCTTATCTGCTGGTGACCATTCTGGCCTCGGTGCTGGGCGGCATTAACCCGGACGGTGGCTTCGGCCGTATTCTGGGGCTGGTGCTGGCGCTGATCGTGCTGCAAATGTTGGAAAGCGGCCTCAATTTGCTGGGGGTTAGCAGCTACCTGACCATGGCCCTGTGGGGCGGCGTGCTGATCCTGTTTATCGCGTTACAGAATCGAAAAGCTTAGGAGAAAACAGATAATGGCGAGCTATTTTATTGGCGTAGACGTGGGCACCGGAAGCGCGCGCGCGGGCGTATTCGATCTCAATGGCCGCATGGTCGGCCAGGCCAGCCGGGCCATCGATCTGTACCGGCCGAAGGCGGATTTCGTCGAGCAGTCGTCGGATAACATCTGGCAGGCGGTGTGCAATGCGGTGCGCGACGCGGTCAACCAGGCCGACATCAACCCGATCCAGGTCAAGGGGTTGGGCTTCGACGCCACCTGTTCGCTGGTGGTGCTGGATAAAGAGGGCAAGCCGCTGACCGTCAGCCCCTCCGGCCGCACCGAACAGAACATCATCGTGTGGATGGATCACCGGGCGATCGCCCAGGCCGAGCGCATCAACGCCACCAAACACCGGGTGCTGGACTTCGTCGGCGGCATTATCTCGCCGGAGATGCAGACGCCGAAACTGCTGTGGCTGAAACAGCACATGCCCACCACCTGGGCCAACGCCGGCTACCTGTTCGATCTGCCGGACTTCCTCACCTGGCGCGCCACCCAGGACGCCACCCGCTCGCTGTGTTCGACGGTATGCAAGTGGACCTATCTCGGCCACGAACAGCGCTGGGACAAGAGCTACTTCCAGCAGATCGGGCTGGAAGACGTGCTGGAACATGACGCGGCCAAGATCGGCAGCGACGTCAAAATGATGGGCGAGCCGCTGGGCCACGGCCTGACCCAGCGCGCCGCCGGCGAGATGGGGCTGATCGCCGGCACGGCGGTGAGCGTGTCGATCATCGACGCCCACGCCGGCACCCTCGGCACGCTGGGCGCCACCGGCGTCTCCGGCGAGGTGGCCGACTTCAACCGCCGCGTCGCGCTGATCGGCGGCACCTCCACCGGCCATATGGCGATGTCGCGCACCGCGCGCTTTATCGGCGGTGTCTGGGGGCCGTATTACTCGGCGATCCTGCCGGAATACTGGCTGAACGAAGGCGGCCAGTCCGCCACCGGCGCGCTGATCGACCACGTCATCCAGTCGCACCCGTGCTACCCGGAGCTACTGACGCAGGCGAAAACTCAGGGGCAGACCATCTATGAGGTGTTGAACGCCATTCTGCGCCGCATGGCCGGCGAGCCGGAGAATATCGCCTTCCTGACGCAGGACATTCATATGCTGCCGTACTTCCACGGCAACCGCTCGCCGCGCGCCAACCCGACGCTGACCGGCATCCTGACCGGGCTGAAGCTGTCGCGCACGCCGGAGGACATGGCGCTGCACTACCTGGCCACCATTCAGGCCATCGCGCTCGGCACCCGCCACATCATCGAAACCATGAACCACAGCGGCTACAGCATCGACACCATTATGGCCAGCGGCGGCGGCACCAAGAACCCGATCTTCGTGCAGGAGCACGCCAACGCCACCGGCTGCGCCATGCTGCTGCCGGAGGAGAGCGAAGCGATGCTGCTGGGCGGCGCGATGATGGGCACCGTGGCGGCCGGCGTGTTCGACACCCTGCCGGAGGCGATGAGCGCCATGAGCCGCATCGGCAAGACGGTCACGCCGCAGACCAACCAGATAAAAAGCTACTACGACCGCAAATACCGGGTATTCCACGAGCTGTACAACGACCACATGAAATACCGCCGGTTGATGCAGGAGGAGGCGTGATGCAGCAGGAATGGCGGCAGGCCGTGCAGGGTTGGCAAACCTACAGTCAGGAGCTGGCGCAGCTGGGCGAGCGCCTCGACGCGCGCACCTGGCAGCGGCTGCTGACGCTGCTGGCCGACTGCCGCGGTAAAATTGCCGTCACCGGCGTCGGCACCTCGGGGATTGCGGCGCGCAAGATAGCCCACATGCTGGCCTGCGTGGAACGGCCGGCGGTCTACCTCGACGCCACCGGCGCGGCGCACGGCGATCTGGGCTTTCTGCGCGCCGACGATCTGCTGATCCTGATCTCACGCGGCGGCAATTCCGACGAGCTGACCCGCCTGCTGCCGACGCTGCAGGCCAAGGGCGTGACGCTGATCGCGGTGACGGAAAACCCGCATTCCGCCATCGCACAGGCGGCGCAGTTGACGATCGCCACCGGGGTGCAAAAGGAGATAGATCCGCTGAACATGCTGGCCACCACCTCAATTGTGCTGGTGCTGGCGATCTTCGACGCCGCCTGCGCCTGCCTGATGGCGCGCAGCGGTTACGACAAGGACGCCTTGCTGGCAGTGCATCCGGGCGGCGGCGTGGGGAAAAGCTTGCGGGAGGAAAACTGAGGGCCCGACACGGCGGGCCCGGCAGACATTACAGCGGCATGTAGATATCGAAACGGTGGCTTTTGGTCAGCGTGGCGGCGTGCGCCGGCACGTCGGCCAGCGGCGGCGCGTAGTCCGGGCGCTTCACCACCACGCGCTTGGTCGCCAAACGGCGCGCCGGCTCCAGCAGGCCGTCGGCGTCATCGTCGCTGCCCACCAGCGATTGAAACACCCGCATCTCTTTCTTCACCAGCGCGCTTTTTTGCTTGTGCGGGAACATCGGATCGAGATACACCACTTCGGGGCGCGGGCTGAGATCCGCCAGCGCCGTCAGGCTGGAGGCGTGCAGCAGCGTCAGGCGCTCGCGCAGCCACGGGCCGATTTCCGCATCCTGATAGCCGCGCTGCAGGCCGTCGTCCAGCAACGCCGCCACCACCGGATTGCGCTCCAGCATCCGCACCCGACAGCCCAGCGCCGCCAGCACGAAGGCGTCGCGCCCCAGCCCGGCGGTAGCGTCCACCACGTCCGGCAGATAGCTGCCCTTGATGCCGACCGCTTTGGCCACCGCCTCGCCGCGGCCGCCGCCGAAGCGGCGCCGGTGCGCCATGGTGCCGGTGACGAAATCGACGTAGATTCCGCCGAGCTTCGGCTCGTCGCGCTTGCGCAGCTCCAGCCGCTGCGGGGTCAGTACCAGCGCCATCGGCGCGTCGTCGTCGGACGTCAGCCGCCAGCGCTGCGCCAAAACAGACAAGGCGCCGGGATCGGCGCCTGCTTCACACAATAAACACACGCTCACGTGTCGGGTTATCCTTTAATGCCGTAATGGCGCAGCATAGCATCCAGCTGCGGCTCGCGGCCACGGAAGCGTTTGAACAGCGCCATCGGCTCTTCCGAACCGCCGCGCGACAGGATGTTGTCGAGGAAGGATTTGCCGGTTTCGGCGTTGAAAATCCCTTCTTCTTCGAAGCGCGAGTAGGCGTCGGCCGACAGCACTTCCGCCCACAGGTAGCTGTAGTAACCCGCCGCATAGCCGCCGGCGAAGATGTGGCTGAAGGCGTGCGGGAAGCGGCCCCAGCTTGGCGAAGGCACCACCGCCACCATTTTCTTCACTTCCGCCAGCGTCGGCAGGATCTGCGCCCCTTTTTCCGGGCTGTATTCGAAGTGCATGCGGAAATCGAACAGGCCGAACTCCAGCTGGCGCAGGATGAACAGCGCCGCCTGGTAATTCTTGGCCGCCAGCAGCTTGTCGAGCATGGCCTTCGGCAGCGGCTCGCCGCTCTGGTAATGGCCGGAGATAAACGCCAGCGCTTCCGGCTCCCAGCACCAGTTTTCCATAAACTGGCTCGGCAGCTCGACCGCATCCCACGGCACCCCGTTGATGCCGGAGACGCCGGCGGTATCGATCTGCGTCAGCATGTGGTGCAGACCGTGGCCGAACTCGTGGAACAGCGTGGTCACTTCGTTATGGGTGAACAGCGCCGGCTGGTCGCCCAGCGGGCGGTTGAAATTGCAGGTCAGGTAAGCGACCGGCTTTTGCAGCGTGCCGTCGGCCTTGCGCAGGCTGCCGACGCAGTCGTCCATCCAGGCGCCGCCGCGTTTGTTTTCGCGGGCGTACAGATCGAGGTAGAAGCTGCCACGCAGCTCGCCGTCGGCGGCGAACAGATCGAAGAAGCGCACGTCCGGATGCCAGGTCTCCACGTCTTTACGCTCTTTGGCGGTGATGCCGTAGATGCGTTTCACCACTTCGAACAGCCCTTCCACCACCCGCTGTTCCGGGAAGTACGGGCGCAGTTGCTCGTCGCTGATGGAGAACAGGTGCTGCTTCTGTTTTTCGCCGTAATAGGTGATGTCCCAGGCTTCGAGCTCGTCCACGCCATAGTGCTGTTTGGCGAAGGCGCGCAGCTGCGCCAGCTCTTGCTCGGCCTGCGGGCGGGCGCGCTTGGCCAGATCGCTCAGGAAGCCGATCACCTGCTCCGGGCTCTCCGCCATTTTGGTCGCCAGCGACTTGTCGGCGTAGGTATCGAAGCCCAGCAACTGAGCCAGCTCATGGCGCAGCGCCAGCGTTTCCGCCATCACTTCGCTGTTGTCCCATTTGCCGGCGTTCGGCCCCTGATCGGAGGCGCGGGTGGCGAAGGCGCGGTACATCTCTTCGCGCAGCGCGCGGTTGTCGGCGTAGGTCAGCACCGGCAGGTAGCTCGGCATGTCCAGCGTCAGCAGCCAACCGTCCTGCTCTTTGGCCTGCGCCATCGCCTGTGCCTGCGCCAGGGCGCTCTCCGGCAGGCCGCTCAGCTCGGCTTCGTCGGTAATCAGTTTGCTCCAGCCCATGGTGGCGTCGAGCACGTTGTTGCTGTAAGTGGAACCCAGTTCGGACAGGCGCGCGACGATCTCGCCGTAGCGCTGCTGTTTATCCGCCGACAGGCCGATGCCCGACAGTTCGAAGTCGCGCAGCGCGTTGTCCACCGCCTTGCGCTGCGGCACGCTCAGCGCCTCAAACGCCGCGCCCTCTTTCAGGCTGCGGTAGGCCTGGTACAGCCCTTCGTGCTGGCCGACCCAGGTGCCGTACTCGGACAGCAGCGGCAGCGCCTGCTCATAGGCGGCGCGCAGCTCCGGGCTGTTTTTCACCGAGTTCAGGTGCCCGATCGGCGACCAGATGCGCGACAGCCGATCGTCCGACTCCGCCAGCGGCTGACACAGATTGTCCCAAGTGAACGGCCCCGGCTGCGCAACCACGCGCTCTACCGCGGCGCGGCAGTCCGCCAGCGCGGATTGCACCGCAGGCACGATATCTTCAGGGCGGATCGCCGAGAACGGCGGCAGGGAAAACGGGGTCAGCAACGGATTTGTCATAGGGCAGTCCTGATTAGCGTTGGGGCCCGCCGTGGGGCGAGCCTTAAAATGCGTATGAATCTCTAACATGGAGCCAGACAACAGGAAAATCAATGCCCGGCGTTGATCGTTGGTGCCTTAAACGGCGCTTTGGCGGATGCGGGCGGCCAGCGCCGCCAGCTGCTCGTCGTCGGCGCGCGCGGCGTCGTGGGAGGAGATATAGCCCTCGTAACGCGCGAAAAACTTCGGCGAGGTCGATTCGATCGGCCGCCACTGCTCCAGCGACGCGGTGCCGTGCAGCGGGATCAGTTTGGCGTGCACGTGGTCGACGCCGTAACCTTCGAACACCATGCCGCAGCGGCCGACGTCGTCGAACGCGCGATCCAGCTGCTTCGCCACCCGCTTGCTCGCCAGCATCAGCGCGCCCAACACCTCGTCCGGCAGGTCAAAGGCATAGCTCGGGTGGTGCGCCTTGGGGATCACCACGCTAAAACCGTCGGTGTTGGGGAAGATGGACAGGAACGCCAGATGGTCGTCGTCTTCCCAGATTTTATGGCACGGCGCCTTGCCCGCCACGATGTCGCAAAAAATGCAGCTCATCCTTTCTCCTTGTGATTCACAGCGTTTCAACCCATTCGAACGCTTCGAACACCGGCCGCCAGAACGCCCGTTTGCTCATCGTCCTGTCCCTTTCTGTGAACGTCTGCGGCAACGGAGTCCGGTTTTTCCCGGCCAGACAGTTTATACTGTGCAGATTATAAGCCTTATTGCATTGAATGCTCCGCCTGCGGAGCACAAGGAACCGCCACCCGTCATGTTAAGTTATCGCCACAGTTTCCACGCCGGCAACCACGCCGACGTGCTCAAGCACACCGTTCAGAGCCTGATCATCGAGTCGCTGAAGGAAAAAGAGAAGCCGTTCCTGTATCTGGATACCCACTCGGGCGCGGGCCGTTATCAGCTCAGCGGCGAACACGCCGAGCGCACCGGCGAATACCTGGAAGGCATCGGCCTGCTGTGGCAGCGCGACGATCTGCCGGAAGAGCTGGCGGCCTACATGAGCGTGGTGCACAACTTCAACCGTTCCGGCACGCTGCGCTACTACCCCGGTTCGCCGCTGATCGCCCGCCAGCTGCTGCGCCCGCAGGACAAAATTCACCTGACCGAGCTGCACCCGAGCGACTACCCGCTGCTGCGCAGCGAGTTCCAGAAAGACGAGCGCGCCAAAGTGCAGCGCGCCGACGGCTATCAGCAGCTGAAATCCCAGCTGCCGCCCCTGTCGCGCCGCGGCCTGATCCTGATGGACCCGCCGTATGAAATGAAGACCGATTACCAGGACGTGGTCAAAGGCATTCAGGAAGGCTACAAGCGTTTCGCCACCGGCACCTACGCGCTGTGGTACCCGGTGGTGATGCGCCAGCAGATCAAACGCATGCTGCGCGATCTGGAAGCCACCGGCATTCGCCGCATTCTGCAGATCGAACTGGCGGTGAAACCCGACAGCGATCAGCGCGGCATGACCGCCTCCGGCATGATCGTCATCAACCCGCCGTGGAAACTGGAACAGCAGATGAAAAACGTGCTGCCGTGGCTGCACAAGGTGCTGGTGCCGTCGGGCATCGGCCACCATCTGGTGAACTGGGTGGTACCGGAATAATCCCCGGCAGGGCGCTGTTCGCCGCGCCCTGCGTCCACCTATCGCAGCCATCGACGCAATCTTTGCGACAAACCCCGGTCAGGCGTTAAACTCTTACCCTCTTCAAATTCACAACTCATGGAAATCCCAGATGACGAAACATTACGATTATCTAGCAATTGGCGGCGGCAGCGGCGGTATCGCATCGATCAACCGGGCAGCCATGTACGGCCAAAAGTGTGCGCTGATTGAAGCCAAAGAGCTGGGCGGCACCTGTGTAAACGTGGGTTGTGTACCGAAAAAAGTCATGTGGCACGCGGCGCAGATCGCCGAGGCCATCCATCAGTACGGCCCGGACTACGGCTTCGACACCACCGTCAACGCCTTCGACTGGAAGAAGCTGGTCGCCAACCGCACCGCCTATATCGACCGTATCCACAACTCCTACGATAACGTGCTGGGCAAGAACAAGGTCGACGTGATCAAAGGCTTCGCGCGCTTCGTGGATGCGCACACCGTGGAAGTGAACGGCGAGACCATCACCGCCGACCACATCCTGATCGCCACCGGCGGCCGCCCGAGCCACCCGGCTATTCCGGGTGCGGAATACGGCATCGACTCCGACGGCTTCTTTGAGCTGGACGCCATGCCGAAGCGCGTCGCCGTAGTCGGCGCCGGCTATATCGCCGTGGAGATCGCCGGCGTGCTGAACGCGCTGGGCGCGGAAACGCACCTGTTCGTGCGCAAACACGCGCCGCTGCGCAGCTTCGATCCGATGATCGTCGAAACCCTGGTGGAAGTGATGAACACCGAAGGGCCGAGCCTGCATACCGAATCGGTGCCGAAAGCGATCGTCAAGAACGCCGACGGCAGCCTGACGCTGCAGCTGGAAAACGGCAAGGCATTCACCGTCGACTGCCTGATTTGGGCCATCGGCCGCGAACCGGCGACCGACAACCTGAACCTCGGCGTTACCGGGGTGAAAACCAATGAGAAAGGCTACATTGACGTCGATAAGTTCCAGAACACCAATGTCAAAGGCATCTACGCGGTGGGCGACAACACCGGCGCGGTAGAGCTGACCCCGGTCGCCGTGGCCGCCGGCCGCCGCCTGTCCGAGCGCCTGTTCAACAACAAGCCGGATGAGCACCTGGATTACAGCAACATCGCCACCGTGGTGTTCAGCCACCCGCCGATCGGCACTATCGGCCTGACCGAGCCGGAAGCCATCGAGAAGTTCGGCGCGGACAACGTGAAGGTGTACAAATCCTCCTTCACCGCCATGTACAGCGCCGTGACGCAGCACCGCCAGCCGTGCCGCATGAAGCTGGTGTGCGCGGGTAAAGAAGAGAAAATCGTCGGCCTGCACGGCATCGGCTTCGGCATGGATGAAATCCTGCAGGGCTTCGCCGTGGCGGTGAAGATGGGCGCCACCAAGAAGGACTTCGACAACACCGTGGCGATCCACCCGACCGCGGCGGAAGAGTTCGTTACCATGCGCTGAGGCGCAGCCTCGCCGAGTTCCGGCGCATAACAGGCCAGGCGCGAAAGCGTCTGGCTTTTTTATTTATCTCGCTCGCCTCACGGCGCCCGGTGGTAGTGATCGCGAAGAAACACCGGCAAATCGTTCGCTGGCGAAGCGAAGGGCACCTGATAGAGCATATCGCCGACAAAACCGCGATGATAGGTCGCGTGGTTGACGACATGCAGCACGATTTCCTGGCGCGTCATGCGACCTTCCCCCCCGCCGACGAATTCGAACTGCACCACCTGCGCCAGCGCCTCGGGCGACCAGTTATCCACCTGTTCGATATACCAGTGGTCCATTTCCTCCACCGCACACCGCAGAGCGTCAAGCGCGGGCGTTTGCTCGGTGTTGCGCGCGAGGTAGCCATGTTTTCGACCTTGCAGGTGGTGCCTGAAGATATCGTCCACCACATAGACATGATTCAAGGTATGCACCATATTGCCAAAACGGGTCGGCCGCGGCCGCAAGGCTTCACCGGCCGGCAAAGACATTACGGTGTCAAAGGTCAGCGCATTCGCCCACGCTTTGTAACGTACCAGCATTTTCAACGTATCGATGACCGTCGTCGGCTGAGTGATATCAGCTTCGACGGGGGTATCGTTTTGTGGCATCGCAAACATACTGTTCACTCCTTATCATCGGATGAAAATCGATATTCCGTTCAGCCGCACACAGTGCGGCGACGCGTTCTACGCCGTGCCAATCCCTTGCAACCGCCCTTCGACCTGAATGCGCGTATTGCCGCCCACCCAAATCCGGCCACCCTCGTCGCGGGTGATATGCACGTGCCCGTTGCGCCCACGACAGCGGCCCTGAGCGGCAATATATCCGCCGCTGACCACGCCGCTTGCGAACAACCACTGGGCCAGGGAGGCATTGAGACTGCCGGTGACCGGATCTTCGACGATAGCGCCAAGATGATCGCTCAAAAAAGCGCGCACTTCGAAGGCTGCGTCACCCTCGGCATGTGGGCCGACGACGCCAATGTCCACTCTGCGCGGCCAGCTTCTCGCCGGCGTCAGGGAAAGCACCCGCTCGGCGCTGGCCAGCCGGATCCCCAGCCACCCCGGGCCATTATCGATCCAGGCGGCATCGAGCACCTCATCAGACGCGATCCCCAAAAACTGCAACGCGTCGGCCAACGTCTCTCCTAACGGCGCCCCGGAACGAATCAACGGTGGCGCGGCAAAACACAACCGCCCTCCCTCGCGACGAATGCTCACCAATCCTGCTCCGCACTCCTGGATGATCTCCGTCTCGTTGCTGGGCGCCCCTCCCAGAGCGAGCCAGGCATGGCAGCTGCCCAACGTCGGGTGCCCGGCAAACGGCATTTCACGATCCAGCGTGAATATTCGCACCCGGTAATCCGCCTGTGGGTGCGTCGGCGGCAGTAAAAAGGCCGTCTCCGACAGGTTGAACCAACGCGTCAAGCGCTGCATGTCCTCCGTCGACAACGCTCCGGCGCCCGCGATCACCGCCAACGGATTGCCGGCGAGTGGCCCGGCGCCAAAGACATCCACCATCTGCATGCCAAAAACCATCGCCTCTCTCCTCAGGTTAACGCCGGGCGTGCGTGATTACCCCCGCGATATCAACAGCTCCAGGCCCACGCAAGCGAACAGCAGCGCAAGCATTCCTTCAATCCAGCGCCTCACCCGGGTATAAAACGCGATCATCGGCGCCGTTGAGAACAGCAGGGCATACCCCCCGAAAATCGTCACGCCGAGCA
This sequence comes from Serratia sp. CY38905, assembly GCF_052168875.1. Taxonomy (NCBI): domain Bacteria; kingdom Pseudomonadati; phylum Pseudomonadota; class Gammaproteobacteria; order Enterobacterales; family Yersiniaceae; genus Serratia; species Serratia sp. CY38905. The sequence continues at coordinate 186,037 of NZ_JBJNLV010000008.1, forward strand.
ACGCACAACCGCCGATAATCGCCGGTAAAACGCCTTCAGGCGCCCCTTGTCGCAAACCCAGCGACATGATCGCCATCCAGGACATGATGGCCTTGGGATTACTGAGATGCATCAGCACGCCCTGCCGATACAACTTCCGATAAGATCGCCCGCCATCCCCTGCCGCTATCCCTGTCGAGACGGGAGACGCCCGTAATGCGGATTGGCCGGCGCGCAGCGCCAGATACAGCATATACACGCCGCCGACGATTTTGATGGCCCACAGCGCCTGCGCATATGTGGCCAGCACGGCGGAAAGGCCGGTCGCGGCCAACAGTGCCCAGCACAGCGATCCGGTCACCACTCCGGCAGCCAGCGCCAGTGCGGGTGAGCGGCCGTCACGCATCGCCACGCCCATGATCGCCATGTTGCTGGGGCCCGGACTGGCGGTTGCGAGAAGATATGCGCCATAAACCAACGCAAGCTGACTGACATTCATGGAAAAACTCCGCTGACCCGCCTTGCGGCCGAGACGTTGTTGAAAACTCGGGGACTCTTCACCAACATAGTATGTGTTACACTTTTCACCTATTTAAATAGTGTCACGTGACACTATTCATTTTTCGGAGCATCACCATGCGGCTTCAATCGCCCTGGCAACCTCGCCTGGCCAATGCGGAAGTCACCACCGTCGAGCGGCTGGTGTTGGCGTTAGGCGACGACATTATCGAGGGTAAATTGCAGGGTGGCGATCGTCTGCCGGCTCACCGTACGCTCGCCTGGCAATTAGAGATCGGTCTGGGCACGGTGACCAAAGCCTATGCCATCCTGGAACGACGCGGGTTGGTACGCAGCGTGAAAGGCCGCGGGATGTTCGTGGCGATTCGCCACGCCCGTGAAAAACGCGAAATCGATCTTTCGTCCAATGTGCCGCCGGCGGTGCTGACCGATCGTTTGCTGGCGCGCACGCTGGCCAGCATTGCGCGGAAAATGGATGCGGATCATCTGAACCTCTATTCCCCTCCGACCGGGCATCTGGAGCACCGACGTTTGTTGGCCCGCTGGCTCGAAAACGTCGGCGTCACGATCGAACCGTCGAATCTGGCGCTGACCAGCAATGCCCGTCAGGCGATTTCACTGGCTTTTGACCTGGCCTGCGGGCCACGCGGGACGATACTGACGGAGAGAATCAGCTATCCCGGCGCGATCGCGCTGGCCCGGCGCAAAGGCCATTGCTTGATCGGTATCGATATCGATGCGCAAGGCATGGTGCCGCAAGCGCTGTCTCGCGCGCTCGAGCGTGTCTCCTGCGGCCATACTGCGGTCTATCTGACACCGACGCTGCATAACCCGACAACGGCCACCATGAGCGCCGAGCGCAGGCAGGCTATCGTCGAGATATGCCGGCAGGCGAATGTCTGGATCATCGAGGATGGCGTGTATGCCTTGGGGCATTCAGCAACGCCTGCGCTCGCGACATTGGCACCCGAGCGGGTGTTCCATGTCAATGGCTTGTCGAAAACGCTCGGCCCGGGGTTGCGGATCGGTATGCTGACTCTGCCGCCCGGCATGCAAAACGCGGCGGAAGAAGCCTTGCAAGATATTCCCTTCGCGCCTTCGCCACTGTCTTGCGCAGTGGTGGGGGAGTGGCTGTCCAGCGGCGCGGTCGAGGCGATACCGCAAGCGTTGCGCCATGAGGCTCAGCGCAGAGTGCATCTGGCCACCTCGATATTCGACGCCGGCGAATGCGTATCGCATCCCGACGCTTATCATGTCTGGCTGCCGATGCCGCGCGAAACCGCCGAGTCTGTGGCCGCCGCCGCCGCATTGGCCAACGTAAAAGTGACGCCGCCGGACGCCGTGATGGTGGACCGCGACGAACGGGCAACGGGCATTCGCCTGTGCCTGGGTTCCTCTTCGCTGGACGAGCTAACGGCAGGCCTGACACAGCTGGCGCAGCTGTTGAAAGCACATCGGAACGGCTGACAAACGGAAGGGAAAGGTTACGCGCACGGGACGACCGGTTCAGGCCTGTTCTTTTTGTGCGGTTTACTATTCCTTTCGCGCCCGCCTGCTTTTTCTGCCATTATTCTGCCTGATAAATTAGCGGGACTGATACAACCTCCCCGCGCCTCTGGAGAACACCGATGCTGTTCAAACTATGCAAAACCCTTGCGATGGCCTGCGTGGCCCTGATTATCGCCCAGAGCAGCGCGCTCAGCTTTACCCTCGAAGTGGCGGGCAAGATCGACAACGTGACCGACCCGGTCAACAAAAGCTATCTGTTCACCGATAAGCAGCTGTTGGCGATGCCGGTGCGCAGCATCACCACCTCCACTTCCTGGACGCCGCAGAGAAAATTCGAAGGGATTTCGGTGGCCGATATCCTGGAGCGCGTCGGCGCCAAGGGCGAGACGCTGACCTTCTATGCGCTGAACGACTATTACATCGACGTGCCGCTGTCCGACGTCAAAAAGTACAACATGATCCTGGCCTACAAGATGGACGGGGAGATGCTGAAACTCAGAAACTTCGGACCGCTGTTCCTGGTTTACCCGCGCGACGCCGCCGGGCCTGAACTGAACTCGCCGTTGTACAACTCGCGCTTTATCTGGCAAGTGGACAGGATCGTGATCAAATGAAGCTGACGACCTTTAAGAACGGCAGCAGGCTGGCGATCCCGGCCATTTTCGCCGCGCTGTTTTTAGTGGCTTCGACCGTCACGCTCTATTACTACAGCGCCACCCTGTCGAAGAAAGGGCTGTATGCCATCGCCGGCACGCAGGAGAACTACTCCTGGTCAATCGCCAAGTTCTCCATCAAGCTGGCGGAGTTCGACACGCTGGTCGAGCAGCAAAGCCACGCCGCGCAGGTGGACAACGACAACCTGCGGCTGCGGTTCGAAATCCTCTATTCGCGTTTTTACGTGCTGGAAACCGTCTCCGAATCGACCCAGCCGCTGTACGCCGAGCCGGGCTACCCGGAAGTGGTCAAACAGATGCGCCTGCAGATGGATCGCATCGATAAGCTGCTGAGCAGTCGGAAAATCGACTTCGGCCAGGTTTCCGCGGCCATGAGAGCCATCAAGCCTTACGCCATCGAAATGGCCAACCTGACCGACCACGCCGAGGTGAAGCAGCGCACCGCCGCCTATGAGGATTACATCGAGAAACGGCACATTATTTTCTATGGGCTGGTGATCGTCATGTTCTCGGTGATCGCGCTGATCGCCATCACCCTGATCGTGTTCCGTCAGCAGCGGCTGACCATTCGCCAGCAGGCCAAGGCCATCGAGGCGGAGAAAGCGACGCGCACCAAAAACGCCTTCCTCGGCGCCATCGGCCACGAGCTGCGCACCTCATTGCAGAGCGTGATGTCGGCCATCGACGTGCTGGTGAATACCCGGGTGTCGGCTGAGCATGCGGACACCTTCCAGCGGCTGGAGACCGCCGCGCAGCAAATCGAAAGCCAGATGAAAGATCTGACCGACTACGCGCACCTCGACAGCGGCATGATGGAATTGCGCATCGTGCCGTTCGACGCGCAGAAGCTGATCGCGGAGACCGCCAACGAAATCGCCACCCTGACCCGCAAAGAGCAGGTCAAACTGAGCTGTGAAGTGGAATGCAGCCACCTGCTGGTGCACTCCGATCCGCTGCGCATCCGGCAGATTATCGTCAACCTGCTGACCAACGCCTACAAGTACACCGAAAGCGGCAGCATTACGCTGCACAGCTGCCTGCGCCGCCAGCCGGGCGGCAGTTCGTTGATTATCGAAGTGACCGACACCGGCATCGGTATCGAAAAAGACCAGCTCGATCAGATCTTCAAGCCCTTTACCCAGTTGGATCAGTCGCATACCAAGCAGTATGCCGGCGTCGGGATGGGGCTGGCGATCGTGCACGGCTTGGTGACATTGCTCGACGGCACCATCACGGTGTACAGCGAAATCAAGAAGGGCAGCACCTTTATCGTCAGCATTCCGGTGCAGATCAGTGAAGACGAACGCGCCGACGCGCCCGCCGCCGCCAATGCCTCTCTGCAGCAGAAGCCACAGCAGGTGCTGGTGGTGGATGACAACAAGTCGGTGGGTGACGCCTTTGCGGCGCTATTGGACAAGCTGGGCTACCAGCACGAACTGTGCGACTCGCCGGAGCGCGCGCTGCAGAAGCTGCTCAGACGCCCTTACGACGCGCTGTTGCTGGATCTGCAGATGCCGGGCATCGACGGCGCCGCCCTGGCCAGGCAGCTGCGCAACCGCCGCGGCCCCAACCGCCATGTGCCGATCATCGGCATCAGCGCCTACACGCCGGAGCAGCTGACGGCGGATCAGCGCGCCCTGTTCGATAACTACCTGATGAAGCCGGTTCGGCTGGATGCGCTGTCAAACGCGCTGGCCGAGGTGTTCCCCGCTAAAGATTAAAACAGCGTTGCAGTGCGGCTTCGATCACATGGAGCCGCACCGGCTTTTCATAAGGGCCAAGCACGTCGTACTCGCGCATCGCCTGAGCGATTTCCGACTCGCGTCGGTCGGTACCCAGTTCGCCGGTCAGCACCAGTACCGGCGCGTCCGGGTTGTCGGAGGCGCGAATGGTGGCGATACAGCGATCCGCCGTTTCCTCACCGATCAGCCAGTCCACCACGTAGCCGTCGAACAGGCTTTGCTGCAATGCCTGACAGAAACTGTCGACGTCGTAAAACGCCACCGCGTTGAAGCCGCAGCCGCCGAGATACTTGGCCAGCTCATCGGCCGCCTGATGCGAATCGTCCAATACCGCGATGCTCAGCCGCTCGTCGTCGCCGAAGCCGGGCCGGATTTCGATCAGATCGACGCCGTAACGCGGGCCTGCCGGTGCCTCATCGGCGCGATAGATACGCCACTGCCCTTCCACGCGCAGCGCCACAAATTCCGCCGGCCGCCCGGCAGGAAGCTCATCGCCAATGTGCCCGACGCAAGGCATCGCCACCCCCGCCACGAAAAAGATGGCATCGCGCGCCATGTTTGGCTCGGTGGTCTCGTGTTCGGCGCTCAAATCGGCGATCGCCGCCGGCGTTTCTCCCAACGCGGCCGCGACGCTGTTGATCTGTTCCAGCGTCCAGGGGCTTTGCCCTTTCAGTTTGCGGTGCGCATGTGAAAAACTCAGATCCAAGATGCGGCTGAGCTCGCGGGCATGCTGACGTTTTCCAATCCCGTAATGTAAAAACAGCTCCCTGACCCGATTGGCAATCGACTGTGAATCGAATTTTTGGTGATTGTTATCCATTTGTTCCTTCGATTTTTTTTACTGATTTATCAGTCGTTTTGATTATTTCCGCTGAAAAAGCCACATCTAAAACTGGCATCTCATGCAATTATGCGTTAAAAACGTTGCTTGACATACCATGTTGCATCGTCAAACATGGTATCAAAAGAGACATACAGCAATACACTATAAAAAATAACACCAGCACGTTTTTTAATAATAACCATAGTAACACCAGGGAAAATTTGTTCCGTTGCCGCTACTGAGACGATGAGCACATCGCTCGGACTGCGCAAATCAAACGGGGCTTGAGCCTTTAGCGCTAATCTGTTTTACCCACTTTTAAGCCGGGATCCGTCAGGATCCCGGTTTTTTATTGCCCTGGCGCCGCGCCATCATACGGACTCACCCCGCAGCCGCAAATAAAAACGGAGCCGGCATGCCGGCTCCGTGGTCATTGCGATGATCGCTGAACGTCAGAAGCGCCAGGTAAAACCGGCGTTGACGCTGTTGTCCTGATGGTTCTGCGACAGCAGCCCGCCGTAGCCCAGCGACAGCGTGGCGTTTTCGTTCACCGCCACTTCCGCCCCCGCCTTCAGCACCATGCCGTCGCGCGAGACCGGTACGCTGTCCACCACGAACGGCGCGTTGCCGCCGTTGAACCGCAGCCCGGTACCTCGTTCCAGCCCGCCGTACTGGTGTTGCCACCCCAGCTCACTGCGCAGCGCCACCGTCGTGCCCGGGGTCACCTGCCAGGCGGTGTCCGCGCGCAGGCCCAGCGTCGACACCGTCGCGTCCGTGTGCTGCTTGTCGCCGCGCAATGCCGCCGCGCCGCCGCTTTCCGCGATGCCGTTGTTCTCGAAGTTCACGTACGCCAGGTTCACGAACGGCTCCAGATTCAGCCACTCACCCTGCACGCTGTAGCCCGCTTCCGCGAACAGTTGCTCGGTGCGCGCGCTGTACTTCGCCGTGTCGCGGTCCGACTGCATCCCGTAGTTCACCGACCGCTTGGTGTCGATGCGGTGCCAGGTGTAGCCCGCCCCGCCGCGCAGCGCCAGCGCCCCGAACTGCTTGTCGCCGTACGCCGCCAGGTGGTAGTTGTCGCTGTCCGCCTTCGACCCGTACCCGCCGTGCAGCGAGGTGCGGGTGTAGCCGGTCGCCACCCCCAGCCGCCAGTCGTCCGCCGCCGCCGAGTCCAGCCCCACCAGCACCCCGTAGGTCGAGGCCTGATAGCCGGTAGCATTGGCGTCGCCCGACGCGTGGTCCCACGCCCCCAGCAGCTGCGCCCAGGCACCGCCTTCATCCGCCTTGATGGCCGACGAGCTCGCCAGCCCTTCCGCCTGACGCAGGCGCCCGTTCAGCGCCTCACGCAGGTAGCGGCTGTCGTTCACCAGCGCCGAGGCGATGTCCGCATGGATTTCCCCCGACAGCTGACGGAACGCCTGCCGCGCTTCGCCCGCCGTGCCGCTGCCGAGCAGGCTCTCGTACACCGGGTTGCCCGCCGCCAGCGCATCCGCCGCCGCCGCCACCGCCCGCTCGTTCGCCGTCTGCGCCACGCTGGCGAAGCTGGTGCCGTTGCGCCCGACGCTCAGTGTCACCCCGGTCGGCTGGTAGCTCAGCCCGGTGCCGAGGAACAGGTAGTTCGGCGCCACCGTGTCAAACTGCCCGCTCACCCCCTGCTGCGCGCTCAGGATGGTGTACTGCTGGCCCAGCAGGCTGCGCACCTCGCTTTGCGTCAGCAGGTTGGGGCTGTTCTCCAGCGTCACCGCCACCTCGCCGCCGCCGATCGTCGCCGATCCGCTGCTCTGGATCCGATCGCTCTGGCCGTTCGGCCCCACTTCCACCGCGTAGCGCGAACCCGGCTCGAAGCTGACGTTGCCGGCCACGTTCAGGGTACCGATCGAGTTGCCCGGCGCCACGGTGCCGCCGCGGCGGGCAGTCAGCGAACCCACCGTGCCGCTGCCGCCGACAATACCGCCGCTCTGCACGCTGACGGCCGAAGTGACCGAGCCGTTGACTGCCAACCGCCCCTGATTGACCAGCGTCGGGCCGGCATAGGTGTTGGCGCCGGTCATGACCAGCGTGCCCATCCCTTCTTTGGTCAGGCCGCCGTGGCCGGAGATGTTGTTGGAGTAGACTTCCAGTTCGCAGCTGATGTCGTCACACTTTCTGGCGTGCAGCGTGCCGGCATCCACCTCGGCGCCCAGGCCCGGAATATTGGCGACAAACTGGGTCGGGCCGTAGGCCACGCCCGTCGGATCCGGGATGCGGAACTCCGCCGGAATATCCTCGACGGTATAGAACATGCCCGGGCCGTTAATGGCTTTGCCCAGGTTGATCATCCCCCAGCCGTAGAGCGCGTCGATGCCCGGCGCGCCCATGTCGGTGGCGGTAGTTTTCAGCACGTCGGCAATCTGCGCCGAACTCATGTACGGGAAACGCTGCAGCAACACCGCCACCGCGCCGGTGACGTGCGGCGTCGCCATCGAGGTGCCGTTTTTATTGCCGTAGTCCGACACCAGGTTGGCCGGATCGGAACCGTTGGCCACGGTGCTGTAGATTTTGCTGCCCGGCGACGAGACGCAGAAGCTGGCGGTATAGCCGCAGCGGGAAGAGAAGCTGCTGATGGTGTAAGGCACGCTGTTGGTCGATGCCGCATCCTGCGCCACGCTGGCGACCGACAGCCAGTTTGGCGCGATGTCCGGCACGAAGTAGGCCAGCCCGCTGATCACATCCGGCTGGTTGTAGTTGCCGTCGTTACCGGCGGCGAACAGCACCAGAATATTTTTGCGCGCGGCGTCGATGGCGCCCTGATAGCCTGCGCCGGCCAGGCTGCCGAGCAGCGGTTTGACCTGATCGAATTGTTCCTGCGCATCCTTCAGCTCAAAGTGCAGCGCGTTAGGATCGCGGCCGCCGTCGGACAGAAAGTCGGGAATACTGACGCCCCAGCTGTTGTTGATCACCCGCACGCCGTTGTTGATCATCGCCTGCCAGCCGGCATTGGTGACGGCGCCGTCCAGGCCGAGGAATTCACCATAGGCCGGGCCGTCGTTGTCGTTATCGACGCTGATCACCTGCGAATCGAAAGCCACGCCGTGCATGCCGACGCCGTCGCGGTTGGCGGCGCTGATGCCCGCAACGTGCACCCCATGATTGCTCAGCATGCCCTGTGAGCCGCTGTAGAAGTGGAAGGTGCCGTCGAAGTAAAAGCGGTCGCCGGCGTTAATGCCCGGCCGGTGCGGATCGGTGTAGGCGCGATAGCCTTCGGTGACCACGTTGATCAGTTTGCCGTCGCCGGCGAACTCGGGATGGCGGTTGACCGGGGTATCGAAAATGCCCACCTTCTGCCCTTTGCCGGTATAGCCGGCGGCGTAGGCCTCATCGGCGTGGATCGCCCCCAGCCCCCAGTTGGCGTTGAATTCGGCGTTGCGCCAGCTGGCCGGATCGCCGGCTTGGCCGTTCACCTCGTGCGGCGCCGCCTGTGCATACCCCGCCAGCGCCATGCAGCAGACCAGCGCGTTCAGCCGCCACGGCGAGCGGCGAGCATTTCCTTTGCTATCAAAACCCATTGTTGTTGTCATTTCCTTACCTTTTGCTTGTTATTGGCCGACGCCTCAGGTGCGCCGGGCTTTCATTAGCAGGATGTGAAAAAGGAACCGTCCGCAGACGGTTCCGGTACAAGGATTGAATCGATGGTGTTTGTGCTTAGAAGCGCCAGGTGAAACCGGCGTTGACGCTGTTGTCCTGGTGGTTCTGCGACAGCAGCCCGCCGTAGCCCAGCGACAGCGTGGCGTTCTCGTTCACCGCCACTTCCGCCCCCGCCTTCAGCACCATGCCGTCGCGCGAGACCGGCACGCTGTCCACCACGAACGGCGCGTTGCCGCCGTTGAACCGCAGCCCGGTGCCACGCTCCAGACTGCCGTACTGATGTTGCCATCCCAGCTCGCTGCGCAGCGCCACCGTCGTGCCCGGGCTCACCTGCCATTCGGTGTCCGCACGCAGGCCCAGCGTCGACACCGTCGCGTCCGTGTGCTGCTTGTCGCCGCGCAATGCCGCCGCGCCGCCGCTTTCCGCGATGCCGTTGTTCTCGAAGTTCACGTACGCCAGGTTCACGAACGGCTCCAGATTCAGCCACTCACCCTGCACGCTGTAGCCCGCTTCCGCGAACAGCTGCTCGGTGCGCGCGCTGTACTTCGCCGTGTCGCGATCCGACTGCATCCCGTAGTTCACCGACCGCTTGGTGTCGATGCGGTGCCAGGTGTAGCCCGCCCCGCCGCGCAGCGCCAGCGCCCCGAACTGCTTGTCGCCATACGCCGCCAGGTGGTAGTTGTCGCTGTCCGCCTTCGACCCGTACCCGCCGTGCAGCGAGGTGCGGGTGTAGCCGGTCGCCACCCCCAGCCGCCAGTCGTCCGCCGCCGCCGAGTCCAGCCCCACCAGCACCCCGTAGGTCGAGGCCTGATAACCCGTGGCGTTGGCGTCGCCCGACGCGTGGTCCCACGCCCCCAGCAGCTGCGCCCAGGCACCGCCCTCATCCGCCTTGATGGCCGACGAGCTCGCCAGCCCTTCCGCCTGACGCAGGCGCCCGTTCAGCGCCTCGCGCAGGTAGCGGCTGTCGTTCACCAGCGCCGACGCGATGTCCGCATGGATTTGCCCCGACAGCTGGCGGAACGCCTGCCGCGCTTCGCCCGCCGTGCCGCTGCCGAGCAGGCTCTCGTACACCGGGTTGCCCGCCGCCAGCGCATCCGCCGCCACCGCCACCGCCCGCTCGTTCGAGGTCTGCGCCACGCTGGCGAAGCTGGTGCCGTTGCGCCCGACGCTCAGCGTCACCCCGGTCGGCTGGTAGCTCAGCCCGGTACCGAGGAACAGGTAGTTCGGCGCCACCGCGTCAAACTGCCCGCTCACCCCCTGCTGCGCGCTCAAAATGTTGTACTGCTGGCCCAGCAGGCTGCGCACCTCGCTTTGCGTCAGCAGGTTGGGGCTGTTCTCCAGCGTCACTGCCACCTCGCCGCCGCCGATCGTCGCCGATCCGCTGCTCTGGATCCGATCGCTCTGGCCGTTCGGCCCCACTTCCACCGCGTAGCGCGAACCCGGCTCGAAGCTGACGTTACCGGCCACGTTAAGGGTACCGATCGAGTTGCCCGGCGCCACGGTGCCGCCATCACGGGCGGTCAGCGAACCGACCGTACCGCTGCCGCCGACGATGCCGCCGCTCTGCACGCTGACGGCCGAGGTGACCGAGCCGTTGACTGCCAGCCGCCCCTGATTGACCAGCGTCGGGCCGGAATAGGTGTTGGTTCCGGTCAGCACCAGCGTGCCGATGCCCTGCTTGGTCAGGCCGCCGTGGCCGGAGATGTCGTTACTCCAGAAGTCCAGGCCGCAAAGATCGCTGCTGCAGACGCGCTCGGTCGGTTTGCCCTTGTCCAGCACCGCGCCAACGCCCGGCAGATCCACCACGAACTGGGTCGGGCCGTAAGCCACGCCCGTCGGATCCGGGATGCGGAATTCTTCGGGAATATCCTCGACGGTCGCCAACATGCCAGGGCCGTTGATGGCTTTGCCCAGGTTGATCATCCCCCAGCCGTAGAGCGCGTCGATGCCCGGCGCCCCCATGTCGGTGGCGGTGGTTTTCAGCACTTCCGCCACCTGTGCGCCATTCAGATACGGGAAACGCTCCATCAGCACCGCGACGCTGCCGGCCACGTGCGGCGCCGCCATCGAGGTGCCGCTGTATTTGGCGTAGCCGGTCGTCAGATTCTCCACGCTGGTGCCTTCGATCACCGAGCTGTATACCCGGGTACCCGGTGCCGAGACGCACAAACTGGCGGTGTAGCCGCAGCGTGAAGAGAAGGTGCTGATGCTGTAATCGCCGCTATTGGTGGGATCCTGCAGGCTGGCGACCGACAGCCAGTTCGGCGCGATATCCGGCACGAAATACGCCAGGCCGGCCATGGCGTCCGGGTTGTTCAGGTTGTAATCGTTACCGGCGGCGAAGATGGTGACCACGCCGCTGCGCGCCGCATCGATCGCGCCCTGATAGGCGCCGCCGGGCTTGGTGCCCAGGATAACCTTGATCTGATCGAACTGCTTTTGCGCATCGTCGACCGTGAAATGAGGATAAGCGGGATCTTTGCCTCCCTTGGCGAATTTATCGGTAATGCCGATGCCCCAGCTGTTGTTGATGATGCGCGCGCCGCTGGCCACCAGCTTATCCCAACCGGCCTGGTAAACCGCGCCGTCGTTACCGAGGATGATGCCATCCTCCGGGCCGGGATCGCCGTTTTCGGCGCTGATGATCTGCGCGTTGAACGCCACGCCGTGCATGGCGCCGCCGTCGCGGCTGCCGGCGGCGATGCCGCCCACGTGGGTGCCGTGCGAACCGAGCGTGCCGTCGGAATCCACGCTCGGCGTGCCGTCATAGCGGAAGTCATCGCCTTTCTTCACCGGGATATAGGGATCGGTGTATTCGCGGATGCCTTCGGTAACCAGATTGATCACCTTATCAGGACCGGAAAACTCGGGGTGCTTGGCGTAGACCGGCTGATCGAAAATGCCGAGTTTGATGCCTTTGCCGGTATAACCGGCGGCGTAGGCCTGGTCGGCGTGGATCGCCCCCAGCCCCCATTCCGCGTTGAATTCACTGCTGCGCCAGCTGGCCGGATCGCCCGCTTTGCCGTTCTCTATATAGCTGGCGGCCTGCGCCCCGCCGATCGCCGTCAGGCAGATCAGCATCGCGCTCCATTGTGCGCGATGAACTCCGATTTCAGGCCAGCCGAAGGCCGCCCGAGCGGATTTGACTCCTCTAAGTTTCTTCTCCATCCCAGATACCGTCCGTTGTTGTTTGCAAATGTTTTATAAGATTTTTTGTGTAACAGTTTGGTAATACCAAATAAATAAAGCACAACAATCTCAAGTGCGCTTAATGTGTCATCCGGCAGTTCGGCGGGAGGAGAGAAAGTTTCAGGGGTGAATCAGGCCAGCGACGATAAGAAATGACAATGACGCTTGGCGGTATCGGAGCGGCGATAGCACGTGAGGGAATAAATATTAATTAACTGATAAATAAAAATATAATTCAGGGGTAACTGAAAGGTGTGGCCGCCTGAAAAGTGCTTAACAGGCGTCTTTTATCACTTTTAATTATAAATTTTGCCAATATTCACTCAGTGAATTATGCTGGTTTTTCAGTCAGCCATCGGCAAAAATTGGATTATCCTGCTGATGTTTTTTTGCGGTTCGTCGCGTCCTCTTCCGCCTGACGAAGGATGGCTTTGGCCATCCATTGCGTGACGTCCTGAATGCTCTCAAGCTCCAGCCCCCAGATATCTTTCAGCACCAGGAACACCTCCGAGCCGTAAATCAGCGAGAAAGCATGAATCACTCTCTGCAGAGAGTCCGGCGGCAGTTTGCCCTGCAGCGGTTCTACCGCCAGCGCCAACAGACGCTTGCGGTTGCCGCGCACGAATTTTTCGCCCGGCGTCGCGTGCGCCCACTGCTGCAAAGAGAGCTGCAACGCCGCGCGCAACGCCCCCTCGTGCCGTTCCATCTGAGGATAGGCGAAGGTCAGCAACTGCTGAATGCGCTTCAGGGCATCATCGTCTTGCGGGCGCCATTCCAGAATAGGCCCCAGGCTTTCCGCCACCACGGCGCTAATCAGCGCACTCTGGGTCGGAAAGTAGCGGTAGGCGGTCGCACGCGATACCTGCGCATACGCCGCCAGTTCGGTGATCGAAGGAAACGCGCCTTCGTCATACAGCGCCATCGCGCTGGCCAGCAACAAACGGTAGGTTTTTGCCCGGGTGGACGTCAGTGAAGGATCGAACGGGGTGGGAAAAGCATTTATCGGCACTTAAACCTCATACATCTGTACATGCTTGCGCGGCTGGAGATACGCCACTGCCGACAGGTTGACGACAAAGGCTCGGCCGCGCAAAAAGCTCAAAAATGAGACAGAAGTCCCATTTTGCACTGAGCTGCCCTTGCAAAAATGATACTGCCGTCTCATTATATAAATACATTAATCAATTTAATTTAAATGCCAACACCAGGGCACCTAAAAAAATATAATGCATTAATTTTTAAAATAAAAATTAGAAGCACCTCGGAAAAACCCATGAAAGATACTTCAAATTTTGTCTATATTGCTACCACAGCAGATACGAAAGGACAAGAGTTGGAGTATGTGCGGCGGCTGATTGCCAGCCTGGATTTACCCACGCGAACCGTCGATCTCTCCACCCGTAGCTTGCCGTTTGACTCCCCGGCCGATATCGGCCCAGAAGAGGTCGCTCGCCACCATCCGGCGGGCGCCGGCGCGGTCTTCTGCGCCAGCCGCGGCCAGGCGCTCGCCGCCATGGCGACCGCTTTCGAACGCTTTATCCTGACGCGCCGCGATATCGCCGCCCTGCTTGGCCTGGGCGGCTCCGGCGGCACAGCCATCATCACGCCGGCCATGCAGCAACTGCCGATCGGTCTGCCGAAAGTGATGGTCTCGAGCATGGCGGCGGGTGACGTTTCCGCCTATGTCGGCGCCAGCGATATCAGCATGCTGTATTCGGTCACCGATCTCGCCGGCCTGAATCGCATCTCGCGACGGGTGCTGGGCAACGCGGCGCGCCAGATAGCCGGCGCAGTCCGCTTCGCCGCCGTCGACTCTCACGACGACAAGCCGGCGATCGGCCTGACAATGTTTGGCGTCACCACGCCCTGCGTTCAGGCGTTGATTGCCGAGTTGGGATCGCAATGGGATTGTCTGACGTTTCATGCGACCGGCAGCGGCGGCAGAGCGTTGGAAAAACTGATCGATAGCCGCCAACTGCACGGCGCCATCGATTTGACCACCACCGAAGTGGCCGATCACCTGTTTGGCGGCGTGCTGCCCTGCAATACCGATCGTTTCGGTGCCATCGCGCGTACCGGCATCCCGTGCGTGCTCTCCTGCGGCGCGATCGACATGATCAACTTCGGCGCGCCGAACACGGTGCCGGCTCGCTATGCCAACCGTCTGCGCCACCCTCACAACCCGCAAGTGACGCTGGTGCGCACCAGCGCGCGGGAGAATGCGTTAATGGGGCGTTGGATGGGCGAAAAAATCAACGCCTGCGCGGGCGAAGTGCGTTTCGTTATCCCGGCGGGCGGCGTATCGGCTCTGGACGCGCCCGGGCAACCGTTCTGGGATCCGGCGGCGCTGGCCGCCTTTACGCAAGCGCTGGAAGAAACGGTGCGCGCCACCGACAAACGCCGGTTGATAAAAACGCCTTATCATATTAACGACCCGCGCTTTGCTCAGGCCGTTGCCGAGCAGTTCCGGCACATGGTCGGCGGAGAATGATTATCACTCACTGCATAGCCTGCCAGTGATAACGCCAAATAGAAAAAGGGCCAGACAAATAGTCTGGCCCTTTATTATTCACCGCGAGCGGATATTACTGATCGGAGGACATCTGCGCCTTCATTTTATTCATGTGGTCCATCATCTTTTGCTCACGTTTCTGATAATTCTCATTGTATTGTTTTTTCTGCTCAGGGGTCAGCAGGTTATACATTTTATTTTCCGCTTTGGCGCGCTCCAGCATGCGTTCGGATTGCGCTTTGCCAATCGCGTCAATTTGCGCCTTCGCCTTCGCTTCGTCAAAGCTGTCGGAAGCGACCAGATTGTGCAGCGCCTGGCGCTCCTCTTTCATACCCGGCCCGCGCTTCTGGTGCGACTCTTTCATGATATCGCGCATCTGCTGGCGCTGCTGCTCGGTCAGGTTCAGCCCGGCGAACGGGCCGCCTTTGCCTTCACCCTTGTGATGCATCATTTTCATCGGCGCCGCATCCGCCGCCGGGGCAGTGGTGTCCGCAGCGAACGCCGCGGAAGCAGAACCCAGGGCCAGCGTGGAAGCAATAAATAAAGCCGTCAATTTACGCATAATCATTTCCTTAAAAGTTTTTCTTCATCAGGAGCGCTGTACGTTAACAGGCTCATTCGTCGTCGGAGATAATAATAGGCTGATAAATTTCAAGTAATGCGAGGGTGTGTAAACTTTTTAAAACCCGTCTCGGATTTATTCACCAATTATGAGAAAACTATGAAGATGGCGTTTATTTGATGGAAATTTTAATTTCCCGGCAACACTCCCCCCGGTGGAGTTATTTTTCCGCTTTCCCCTTACCGTTATAATTTACTCGCCTGCACGGCAACCTTACATCAACCGTTTTCCGATAACGGGGGAAGTCAGTACCAGCATCACAGGATCCGATGTTCTCCTACACTTTAAGACAACCGGCCGCCGGGCGACGTTTACACCGCAAAACTAATCATTGCTTATATAATAGTTTCCATCACCCGCCCCGCCTGTGAAAACCTGTTATATGATGCACAGATGCGTACGGCGATCGCTTTCGGGCCAACAGGCTGCCCGGAGCTGTGCTGACCGGCCGCCCGTGCTCTTTTGAGGAATCATCATGCCCGCAGACCAAGGCCCTGAGCTTCTTAACGCCCACTTCGGCACCCAAAGCCCCCACTGGCGGCTGGCGTTTGACAGCAATGCCCTGGAGCTGTCCGCCGTTAAAGGCAAAGCCCACGTCGCGGTGGCGCTCAGCGCCATGGAAGCGGCGAAAATCCGTCGCCTGACCGGCGTCACCGCCAGCCTGGAGCTGACCATTACGCTAGCCGGTGCACCGCTGCATCTGCATCTGGTCGGGCGCCGCGTCAACAACCTCGAATGGGCGGGCACCGCTTCCGCCTTCAGCGACACCCAATCTGTGGCGCGCGACCTGGTGCACGGCCTCTCCTTCGCCGAGCAGGTGGTGTCCGAAGCCAACTCGGTGATCGTGATCGTCGATCAACACGGCCGCATTCAGCGTTTCAACCGGCTGAGCGAGGAGTATACCGGGCTGCACGAACACGAGGTGATCGGCAAAAACGTTTTCCAGCTGTTTATGAGCCCGGAAGAAGCCGCCGCTTCGCGGCGCAACATCGCCGGCTTCTTCCGCAACGGTTCGTCCTATGAGGTGGAACGCTGGGTAAAGACGGTCAAGGGCGAACGGCTGTTCCTGTTCCGCAATAAGTTCGTGCACAGCGGCAGCGGCAAAAACGAAGTCTTTCTGATCTGCTCCGGTACCGACATCACCGAAGAACGCCGGGCGCAGGAGCGACTGCGGGTGCTGGCCAACACCGATCTCATCACCGGCCTGCCGAACCGTAACGCCATCCAGGACAAGATCAATCACGCCATCGCCACGCGCGGCGAAGAGAGTTTCGGCCTGGTGTACCTCGATCTCGACAACTTCAAAAAGGTCAACGACGCCTACGGCCATATGTTCGGCGATCGGCTGCTGGTCGAGGTCGCGCTGGCGATCCTCGGCTGCCTGGGCCCGGACCAGGTGCTCGCCCGCCTCGGCGGCGACGAATTCCTGGTGCTGGCACCGCAAACCGATCGCGAGCGCCTGCAAACGCTGGCGCAGCGCATCATCGACAGGCTGAAAACCCCTTTCCGCATCGGCCTGATTGAGGTGTATACCGGCTGTTCGATCGGCATCGCGCTGTGCCCGGAGCACGGCAACGATCTCGACAGCCTGATCCGCAGCGCCGATACCGCCATGTACGTCGCCAAGGAGCACGGCAAACGTACCTATACCGTCTTCTCGCCGGAGATGAATAAACGCGTCGCCGAATACATGTGGCTGGACACCAACCTGCGCAAAGGGCTGGAGCAAAATCAGCTGGTGCTGTATTACCAGCCGAAAATCGACGCGCGCAGCGGTGAAGTGCACAGCGTGGAAGCGCTGGTGCGCTGGGATTCGCCGGAGCGCGGCCTGATCCCGCCGCTGCAGTTCATTTCCTATGCCGAGGAGTCCGGCCTGATCGGCCCGCTCGGCCAATGGGTGCTGCAGACCGCCGCCGGGCAGGCGGCGCAGTGGCAAGAACAGGGCTTGAATCTGCGGGTGGCGGTCAATCTCTCTGCCCGTCAGCTGGCCGATGACAGCATCGTCAACGACCTGCTCGGGGTGCTGCGCCGTCACCGCATGGCCCCCTGTCTGCTGGACTTCGAGTTGACCGAAAGCAGCCTGATTGAAGACGAGAACCGCGCGCGCGCGTTGATCACCCGGCTGCGCGAACTGGGCGCGCAGGTGCATCTCGACGACTTCGGCACCGGCTATTCGTCGCTGGCGCAGCTGGCGCGCATTCCTCTGGACGCCATCAAGCTGGATAAAAGCTTCGTGCGCGGGGTGAATTTCAACCCGGTATCGCAATCGTTGGTGCGCGCGATCGTTGCGGCGGCGGAGGCGTTGGCGTTCCGGGTGATCGCCGAAGGGGTGGAGACCGAGAGCGAAAACCACTTCCTCGACGAGGTCGGCGTGGACGAAAAACAGGGCTTTCTGTTTGCGCGGCCAATGCTCCCGGAACAGCTGGAGCATTGGCTGCAGTCCTATCGCCCGCGCTCACCCTCCGCATGAGGCGGGCGCGTTAAGGTTAGCCGGCACGACGCAGGTTCAGGGTATGGCGATCCTGCAACATCACCAGCCGCTCGATGTAGGCGCGGTCTTTTTCCTCAATGGTAAAGGCCGAGTGCACCCAATCTTCGGTAATGTCCATCAGCTCGGAGCGCGTCAGCTGCAACACGCGCTGACGCGCCCGCAGCATGGCGCGCATGCCGTTGAGCTTCGGCCGAATGGTATCGATAAAGGTGCGCGTCGCCATGTAGGCGTCGCCGGGCTGGAACAGCTGATCCACCAGCCCGCGGCTCTCGAACCACTCTGCGGTATGCGACTCGCCGCCCCAAATCAGCTCCTCGGCCAAGCGCATGCCCGCCTTGCGCGCCACCAGCGAGTAACCGCCCATACCGGGAAACAGATTGAACGCGATCTCCGGAAACCCCATGCGCGCATTGTTCTGCGCCAGCACGAAATGGTGCGCCAACGCCGCTTCAAAGCCGCCCCCCAGCGCGCTGCCTTCGACCATCGCAATGCTGACCGCGCCGGTGTCGAAACCGCGAGCCGCCGCATGCACGCAGTCGATGCAGGCGCGCGCGTAGGCCATCATCGCCTCGCGCTTGCGGTTTTTGATCGCGTCGGCGAAGAACTGCAGATCGCCGCCGACGTTGAACATGTTCGGCACCAGCGAGCCGGTGACCCAGAAATCGAACCGCAGCGAAGATTCCTTCGCCGCCTGCGCCAGCGTCATGATGTCTTCGATCAGCGCCTGGTTGAAGCAGGGGCGCGGCGCGGCGCGCAGCAGCATCCACATGATGTGCCGCCCCTCTTCATAGTAGGCGGACAGCTGCGACAGATTGCCCGCTTCGGTAAACGGGCGGCAGGTGGGGTGATTAAGCAATTTCATAAGACCTTCCAGTTTTTCTGTTGATGACGGATGAGACCGTTCCAGCCCCTACGGCTGCAGCGGAGCGGCGAGCGGCAAAGCGCAACGCCACATCATGAGTAAACGCTTTCTCGCCGACGAAACAGATAAAAATTGGAGGTAGGAAAGTGAAAAAAACCGAGGCGCCACGGGGTTTTCATAGGAATTTTACCTATCTGCCCCTCCCCGGCATTTCATGCCGGGCGC
Source organism: Serratia sp. CY38905 (assembly GCF_052168875.1). Taxonomy (NCBI): domain Bacteria; kingdom Pseudomonadati; phylum Pseudomonadota; class Gammaproteobacteria; order Enterobacterales; family Yersiniaceae; genus Serratia; species Serratia sp. CY38905. Next base: position 204,808 of record NZ_JBJNLV010000008.1, read on the forward strand.
TAACGCGCTAAGCTCGGAAAATGACCGTTTACCGCCCCGGCGCTCAAAACGCCGCGGGGCTTTGGCTATAATCAATGCTGAAACATGCCGTTTAACGTTAAGGAAATCGTGAAGTAATGCCTACAGGACCAGACCAGGAACGCCGCCAGCCCGCACAAGACACGCCGCCGAAGCCGCTTATCGCCATCAAGACCGGCCATGAGACCCTCGACCGCCGCATCGGTGGTTTTTCACGTCTGATTGAACGCATCAAAGCCTGGCCGAGCGTGGCGCACCTGCTGCGCGCGGCCGAACGCTTTAACGATCGGCTGGGTAGCCAGTTCGGCGCCGCCATCACCTATTTTTCATTCCTCTCGCTGATCCCGATCCTGATGGTGTCGTTTGCCGCCGCCGGCTTCGTGCTGGCCTCCAATCCGGATCTGCTGGCCCGCTTGATCAACCGGATCGTCGGCAGCATCAGCGATCCGACGCTGGCCAGCACGCTGAAGAACACCGTCAATACCGCCATTCAGCAGCGCACCACCGTGGGGTTGACCGGCCTGGCGCTGGCGCTCTATTCCGGCATCAGCTGGATGGGCAATCTGCGCGAGGCGATCCGCGCGCAGTCGCGCGATGTCTGGGAGCGCAATCCGCAGGATCAGGAGAAAATCTACTTCAAATACACCCGCGACTTCATCTCGCTGACCGGCCTGGTGGTCGCGCTGATTATCACGCTGTCGCTGACCTCGGTCGCCGGGTCGGCGCAGGCGGCGATCGTCAACGCGCTGGGGCTGGACGGCATCGAATGGCTGCGGCCGGCGCTGACGACGATCGCGCTGTCGATCTCGATCTTCGCCAACTATCTGCTGTTCCTGTGGATTTTCTGGATGCTGCCGCGCCACAAACCGAAGAAAAAAGCGCTGCTGCGCGGCACCTTGCTCGCCGCCATCGGCTTTGAGGTGATCAAGTTCGTGATGACCATGACGCTGCCGCAGGTGGCGAAGTCGCCTTCCGGCGCGGCCTTCGGATCGGTGATCGGGCTGATGGCGTTCTTCTACTTCTTCGCTCGTTTGACGCTGTTTTGCGCCGCCTGGATCGCCACCGCCGACTACAAAGGCGACAAAGCGTTGCCGGAACGCGAGCCGCCAGCGCGCTGAAGCCATGCAATCGTGCCGGTGTTATCGCACACACCGGCAGGTTCATCTGGTTAACAGCCAAAAAACCAGTCAATACATCTGAATCGCGCGGTGCGCCATCCGAAAAACCAGCATAACAAACTGCCCAGTCACTTTTCTTTGCCGTTTTTACAGCCATTCCCTCTGCGCGAACTCCATTTCTCAACGTTTAACGCTGCAGAAAAGAAGCCCGGTAAAACATTAGTCTTTTTAACCGGTTAGGAGCGGCGTTGCCCAAAGCTCCCGCGTTGAAAAGGCCGCATGCTGTCACTAAGATGGATTTTTACCCCCTCTAACGATAAGAAATATTATGCAAGCCACCATCGCACCCCCACTCGACGCCGACGAGGCGTCCACACCGGTGAACTCCCGCGGGAAAGTCATCGTCGCCTCGCTGGTCGGCACCGCCATCGAGTTCTTCGACTTCTACATCTACGCCACCGCCGCGGTGATCGTGTTCCCGCACATCTTCTTCCCGCAGGGCGACCCGACCACCGCGACGCTGCAGTCGCTGGCCACCTTCGCCGTCGCCTTTGTCGCGCGCCCTATCGGCTCTGCGCTGTTCGGCCACTTCGGCGATCGGGTAGGGCGCAAGGTCACGCTGGTCGCCTCGCTGCTGACCATGGGGATTTCCACCGTGCTGATCGGCCTGCTGCCAAGCTATGAAACCATCGGCATCTTCGCCCCTATCCTGCTGGCGCTGGCGCGCTTTGGGCAGGGCCTGGGGCTGGGCGGCGAATGGGGCGGCGCCGCCCTGCTGGCGACGGAGAACGCGCCGGCCAAAAAGCGCGCGCTGTACGGCTCCTTCCCGCAGTTGGGCGCGCCGATCGGCTTCTTCTTCGCCAACGGCACCTTCCTGCTGCTCTCCTGGCTGCTGAGCGACCAGCAGTTTATGGAATGGGGCTGGCGCGTGCCGTTCATCCTCTCCGCGGCGCTGGTGCTGATCGGCCTGTACGTTCGGGTATCGCTGCATGAAACGCCGGTGTTCGCCAAAGTGGCCAAGGCCGGCAAACAGGTGAAAGTGCCGCTCGGCACGCTGCTGAGCAAGCATCTGAAAGCCACCATCCTCGGCACCTTCATCATGCTGGCGACCTACACGCTGTTTTATCTGATGACGGTGTATTCGATGACCTACGGCACCGCGCCGCAGCCGCTGGGCCTCGGCTACTCCCGCAACAGCTTCCTGTGGATGCTGATGGTGGCGGTGATCGGCTTCGGCGTGATGGTGCCGATCGCCGGCCTGCTGGCGGATGCGTTCGGCCGCCGCAAGACCATGATCGCCATTACCCTGCTGATGATCGGCTTCGCGTTCCTGTTCCCGCCCCTGCTGGGTTCCGGCAATCAGGCGCTGGTGATGGGCTTCCTGCTGTGCGGCCTGAGCATCATGGGGCTGACCTTTGGCCCGATGGGCGCGCTGCTGCCGGAGCTGTTCCCGACCGAAGTGCGCTATACCGGCGCGTCGTTCTCCTACAACGTCGCGTCGATCCTCGGCGCGTCCGTGGCGCCTTATATCGCCACCTGGCTGGCGGCCCACTACGGGCTGTTCTACGTCGGCATGTACCTGGCGGCGATGGCCGGGTTGACGCTGCTGGCCCTGCTGTTGATGAAAGAAACCCGCCACCGGTCGCTGTGATCCCCTGCGGCCCCCTCACTGCGGGGGCCGCACGCGTTGTTCGTTTACTGTCATAAAACCGGGCTATGCTGGATGTTTCTCTCGGTAACAGGATCGGCCGATGTCTCTGCGTCGTGGAGTATTTGTCTGCGTTGCGCTGCTGGCGGCTCTCGCCATCGCGCTCTATTACGGGTTGAAGCCTGATCATCCCGATGCGCTGTGGCGCATCGTCAGCCAGCAATGTCTGCCCAATCAGCAAGCGCATGACAACCCGGCGCCCTGCGCGCAGGTAGATGTGCCGGCCGGCTTCGTGGTGTTTAAAGATCGCAACGGGCCGCTGCAATACCTGCTGATGCCCAGCGCCAAAATCACCGGGATAGAAAGCCCGGCGGTGCTGGACGCCACTACGCCGAATTTCTTCGCCCAGGCCTGGCGCGCGCGCCACGTGATGGCGGAACGCTATGGCAAACCGATCGACGATGGCGATATTTCACTGGCGATCAACTCGGAATATGGCCGCACGCAAAACCAGCTGCACATTCATATCTCCTGCCTGCTGCCGGCGGTAAAACAGCGGCTGGCGCAGATCGGCCCCGATTTTATCGATCAATGGCAACCGCTGCCCGGCGGCCTGTTGGGGCATGACTATCTGGGGCGGCGGGTGACCCCCGCCGAACTGGAACAACAGGGCGCCTTCCGCCTGTTGGCTTCCGGCCTGCCGCGCGCCGAAGGGCGCATGGGCAGCTTCGGCCTGGCGATGACCGCGCTGCCGGACGGCGATTTCCTGCTGCTGGCGACCGAGCGCAGCCTGCTGCCGTTTACCCTGGCCTCGGCGGAAGAGATCCAGGATCACGACTGCCGGCTGCTCACGCCGCCGCCGCACGCCTGACTATTTTTTGCCTTTCATCTCCCGCAGGATCTGCCCGCACTGGTTCTCCTCGCCGCCTTCACTGGGTGAAACCAGCGCCAGCAGCGCCGCCGCCGGCGTCAGCACCGCGCCCAACGCCACCGCCGCCGCGCCGCGCGCGATCAGCGGCCCGGCTTTGACGCCGGCGTCGGGGTGCTTAAAGGTGCCTTTCACGTACAGCGGCGAGCGCAGGGTCAGCACGCGCATCCCCTTGCTTTCCGGATCGATGGACAAATCCAGCCGTTCGGTGGCGAGGTTGGTGTTGCCGGTGATGTTGATCACCGCGTTCTCGGTGTCGAACACGAACAGCCGTGGCGCGGCGACGCCGTTACGGATGCCGACATCCGCCGCCGCGCAGTTGATGCCCACCACATCGTCACCGAACAGCTGCGCCACCAGATAGTTGCCAACGTTCAGACCGAGGATTTCCATCAGGCTGCGGCTGATCACCCCGTTATTGATCAACAGGCGCAGGTCGCCGTTGCTGGTCGCCAGCAGCTCGGCTACCGAATTGCCGCTGCCCGTCAGCCTGGCGTCGCCGTTCATCTGCCCGAGGCTGCGCTTCATCGCCGCCACGTTCGGCAACAGCTGTTTGAGCTGGAGTTTGCGCGCGTGCATATCCACCTGGCCGCGCATCGGCTTTTTGCCGCCGTCGAGGCGCACCACGGCGTTCAGGCTGCCGCCCGCCATGCCGAAGCGCAGCGGATCCAGGCGCAGTTCGCCATTGTTCAGCTTCAGATGCGTGGCCAAATCGCTCAGCGGCAAATCGCTGCCGCGTTCGATACGCGCGGCGGCAAACTTCACGTCCGCATCCATCTTGCGCCAGCTTTGCGTATCGAACTGTTCGACCGGCAGCACCTTATCCGCCGGCTGGCGGCTCTTCTCGCCGCGCCCGGCTTTGGCGGCGTTGGAGTCCGCGCCGATCAGCGGCGCCAGATCCGCCAACCTCAGCTGCCGGGAGCTCACCGCGCCGCTCAGCGTCGGCCGCGGCTTACCGGCAACGTATTTCAAATCGCCGTGAATGTCGCTGTCACCGATTTTGCCGTCGAATTTCTGATATTCGAACACGGCGCCGCCCGGCTGATGCAGGCGGGCAATCAGATGGCCATCGGTCGCATACGGCGGCGTGTTCGGCAGCAGCACGCCGGTCAGGCCATAGAGATTACCCAGGCTTTCGCCGGAAAATTTCAGCTGCACGTCCAGCCCGCCGAGGTTCAGCGGATCGGTCAAGGTGCCCGCCACCGCCACCCGGGTACTGCCGGAGCGCACGTCGGCCTGCAGCGGGAACGGCAGATCGGCGCTCTGCAGCGACAGCATGCCGCCAATCTTGCCGCTGCCGCTCAGCGGCTCGCCGTTGTATTTGCCCTTGACCTGCCAACCGAAGACGTAGTCAGGAGTGGCGGCCTTGCCGCTGCTCTGTTTGCCGGTCACTTCACTGAACGGCAGCGGTTTGCCGAGCGGATCGATGACGGCGCGGAAGTCCGCCTTCAGCGTGGCGTCTTTAAAGGCGATCTGCCCCTTGTCGAACACGATGTCGTGAACGGTGAACGACCAGTCGGAAGGCGGTTGCTGCGGATCCTGGCCAGCGGCCAGGTCAAACGTCCAGTTGTTGTCGCCGTTGGCCAGGCGTTGCAACGACGCATTCGGCTGCTTGACCCAAATGCGCGGGATCAGCAGTTCTTTCTTCAGCAACGCCAGCGGTGCGATGCTGGCGTCGACGCGCTGCAGCGTCACCATGCTGTCGCCGGGCATGTTTTTCGGGTTACCCAGCCACACGTCTTCGGCGTGAATATGCGGCCAGGGCACCCAGGCGCGCCAGCCGCCCTCATCCCGGTTACGCGACCAGTCGACGCCCAGATCGCCGCGGATGGCGAACGGCCGCCGCAGTTCGGCCGACACTTTGTCGTTGATGGTGGGCTTGAGTCGATTCCAGTCGAAGGTAGCGATGAAGATCGCCAGCGCGGCGACCGCCAGCAGCACAATGCCGCCCAGCCAGCTGAAAACCTTTCCTGTTCTTGTCATAGGGCTCCCTCAGCACATAAACCGGGCTGCCGAATGAAAGGAAAAGGAATGAGCAGCCCCGTTTAAGATTAGCTGAGGATAGGCCGGAGTTCACGCCGGCGCGCCGGGCGCGGCGAACAGCGTCGGTACGCTGTGTAAAGTTTCAAAGCATGCCGGGCGGGAAAGATAGTAACCCTGCGCGGCCAACGCGCCGGAACGCTGCACCAGCCGCCACTCCTGCTCGGTTTCCACGCCTTCGACGATCACCCCGTCGCTGTGCTGGTTCATCATCTTGATCAGGGTGCCGAGCAGCTGCACGCCCTCTTCAGACTGTTTAAGCAAGGTGAACAATTCGCGCGCTACCTTGATGTATTGATAGCGCCAGGCGCCGACGGCGGAGAAGTTGGCCAGCCCGCTGCCGAAATCGTCCAGCCACAGCCGTTCGCCGCCGACCATCTGGTGCAACGGGCGGTTTGACGCCGTTTCGGCGTGCTCCACCAGTTCGAAGCGCAGATAGGGCATCTCGGCGATCTGCCGCTGCAGCTCGCTATGGCGCTGCAACGCTTGCAGCGCCATGCCGTCGATATTGACCGACACCATCAACGCGTGGCGAATGAACAATGCCTGCCAGCGCTGCAACAGCGCCAGCTGTTCCTGGATCACCCGCAAACGCTGGGCGACGCCGAGCGAGGAAAAATACTGTTCCGGGGATTGCCGTTTGTCCGGTTCATTCGGGTGATATACCGCCGTCAGCAGTTCCACCGCCAGCAGCGCGCCGCTGGTGCGATAAATCGGCTGGAAGGTATACAAGCGCCGGCATTGCCGCCAGTAGCGCCGCGATTTGGCGCAGGCATAGAGGGCAAAACAGGGCGCCAGCAGACCCGAGATCAGGTTGGTTATCATCGGTACTATCGCCGTGGCGGGGAAGTGAGAGCGCTGCCGCTGTTTCTTTACCCAGCTTATCGGCCGCGCCGCGCAAAACTTTAAGCACGAATTGCCGCACGGTTTCTTCTTCACCCTGTTTTGGCATGGGCCGATCGCGATCATAAAAAATCAAAACACCGTTTTAATTTATTGACTCCCTCACCGCCTTGCGTGGAGACTGGCGGTTGTTGCTTCTTCTTTAGCCAGGGCTTATTGACGATGACTATCCGAAATCTCGCCGTGATCGGCGAATGCATGATCGAACTGTCGCAGCAGGGCGCACAGCTGACGCGCGGCTTTGGCGGCGATACCCTCAACACCGCCGTCTACCTCGCCCGCCAAATGCCGGAACAGACGCTGCAGGTGCATTACGTCACCGCGCTCGGCACCGACAGCTTCAGCGACGAGATGCTGCAGGCCTGGCGGCAGGAGAAGATCGAGACCGGGCTGATTCAGCGGTTGGAAAACAAACTGCCGGGCCTGTACGTGATCGAAACCGACGCCGCCGGCGAACGCACCTTCTACTACTGGCGCAACGACGCCGCCGCCCGGTATTGGCTGGCGGGTCCCCAGGCCGACGCACTGTGCGCCCGGCTGGCGCAGTTCGATTACCTGTACCTCAGCGGCATTAGCCTGGCGATCCTCGCGCCTGCCGACCGCACGAAGCTGCTGGCGCTGTTGCGCCGCTGCCGCGCCAACGGCGGCCAGGTTATCTTCGACAATAACTATCGCCCGCGCCTGTGGCACAGCCGTGAGGAAACGCAGCAGGCCTACCGTGAGGTGCTGGCCTGCACCGACATCGCCTTCCTGACGCTGGATGACGAAGAGCTGCTGTGGGGAGCGCAGCCGGTTGAACAGGTGGTGGCGCGCACGCAGGCGCTCGGCGTCGGCGAGATCGTTATCAAACGCGGCGCGGATGCCTGTCTGGTGTTCAGCGTGGAGGGAGAGCGGCTTGAGGTGCCGGCCATCGCGCTGCCGCCGGAGCGCGTGGTGGATACCACCGCGGCGGGCGACTCTTTCAGCGCCGGTTACCTGGCGGTACGCCTGAACGGCGGCAGCGCCCAACAGGCGGCGCAGCGCGGCCACCTGCTCGCCGCAACGGTGATCCAACACCGCGGCGCCATCATTCCCGCCGAGGTCATGCCGGAGGCATAAAAAAGCCGGCATCGCTGCCGGCTCTGTGTGCTTTGCCTTGCGGGAAATCAGCCCGCAACGGCGATGCGTTTCATGTCGGTCATGTAGCCACGCAGTTTGCGGCCGACGGTTTCGATAGGGTGGCTGCGTACCGCTTCGTTCACGTCACGCAGCTGCGCGTTGTCCACCGCCGTACCCGCCACGGCTTTACCCAAATCGCCCGCCTGCAGGGTGGTCATGAAGTCCTTCAGCAACGGCACCGCCGCGTTGGCGAACAGGTAGTTGCCGTACTCTGCGGTATCGGAGATAACCACGTTCATTTCATACAGACGCTTACGCGCAATGGTGTTGGCGATCAGCGGCAGCTCGTGCAGCGACTCGTAGTAAGCCGACTCTTCGATGATGCCGGCATCGACCATGGTTTCGAACGCCAGCTCAACGCCCGCTTTCACCATCGCCACCATCAGCACGCCGTGATCGAAGTACTCTTGCTCGCTGATTTTGCCTTCAAACTGCGGCGCATTCTCGAACGCGGTTTTGCCGGTCTCTTCGCGCCAGGTCAGCAATTTCACGTCGTCTTCCGCCCAGTCGGCCATCATGCCGCTCGAGAAAGCGCCGGAGATGATGTCGTCCATGTGCTTCTGGAACAGCGGCGCCATGATGGTTTTCAGCTGTTCGGACAGCGCATAGGCACGCAGCTTGGCCGGGTTGGACAGGCGATCCATCATCAGGGTGATGCCGCCCTGCTTCAGCGCTTCGGTGATGGTTTCCCAGCCGAACTGAATCAGTTTCTCGGCGTAAGCCGGATCGGTGCCCTCAGCAACCAGCTTGTCGAAGCACAGCAGCGAACCCGCCTGCAGCATGCCGCACAGAATGGTCTGCTCGCCCATCAGGTCGGATTTCACTTCGGCGACGAAGGAGGACTCCAGCACGCCGGCGCGGTGGCCACCGGTCGCCGCCGCCCAGGCCTTGGCGATCGCCATGCCTTCGCCTTTCGGATCGTTTTCCGGGTGAACCGCAATCAGGGTCGGCACGCCGAAGCCGCGCTTGTACTCTTCGCGCACTTCGGTGCCCGGGCATTTCGGCGCGACCATCACCACGGTGATGTCTTTACGCACCTGCTCACCCACTTCAACGATGTTGAAGCCGTGGGAGTAACCCAGCGCCGCGCCGTCTTTCATCAGCGGCTGCACCGCACGCACCACGGAAGAGTGCTGCTTGTCGGGCGTCAGGTTGACCACCAGATCCGCCTGCGGGATCAGGTCTTCGTAGGTGCCGACCTTGAAGCCGTTTTCGGTCGCCTTGCGCCAGGAAGCGCGCTTCTCGTCGATCGCTTCTTTGCGCAGGGCATAGGCGACGTCCAGACCGGAATCGCGCATGTTCAGCCCCTGGTTCAGGCCCTGGGCGCCACAGCCGACAATCACCACTTTTTTACCTTTCAGGTAGCCGGCTTCGTCAGCAAATTCGTCGCGCGCCATAAAGCGGCATTTACCCAATTGCGCCAACTGCTGACGCAGGTTCAATGTGTTGAAATAGTTAGCCATGGTGGTACTCCGGTTTGATGTTGTCTTGCATTGTTATTTTCATTCCCCGCCCTGTCTGTGCGGAGATTCGTTAAACTCAATGTATAACAGGAAATGCGTTGCTTAAATTGATATATTGAGAACGTGATATTGCAATTTTTGCAACACTCTCACTGCGAGCGTATCGATATGGATTTACGTGATTTAAAGCTGTTCCTGCATCTGGCCGAAAGCCATCACTTCGGGCGCACCGCCAAGGCGATGCACGTCAGCCCGTCGACGCTCTCCCGCCAGATCCAGCGGCTGGAAGAGATCCTCGGGCAGCCGCTGTTCCTGCGCGATAACCGCACCGTGCAGCTGACCGACGCCGGCGAACAGCTGAAAGAATTCGCCCAGCAAACGCTGCTGCAATATCAGCAGCTGAAGCACTCGCTCGGCCAGCACGGCCCTTCGCTGAGCGGCGAACTGCGGCTGTTCTGCTCGGTGACCGCGGCGTACAGCCACCTGCCGCCGATCCTCGATCGCTTCCGCGCGCAGCACCCGCTGGTGGAGATTAAGCTGACCACCGGCGACGCCGCCGACGCGGTCGACAAAGTGCAATCCAACGAGGCCGATCTCGGCATCGCCGGCCGGCCGGAAACGCTGCCCGCCAGCGTGGCGTTCACCAAAATCGGCGAAATCCCGCTGGTGCTGATCGCGCCGGCGCTGCCCTGCGCGGTGCGCAGCCAGGCGTTCGCCGACAGGCCCGACTGGGCCGAGATCCCGTTCATCCTGCCGGAGCACGGCCCTTCGCGAAAACGCATCGAGCTGTGGTTCCGCCGCCACCGCATCAGCAATCCGCTGATTTACGCCACCGTCGGCGGCCACGAAGCCATCGTGTCGATGGTCGCTTTGGGCTGCGGCATCGCACTGATCCCGAGCGTAGTGGTGGACAACAGCCCGGAGCCGGTACGCAACCGCATCTCGCAGCTGGATAACATCTCGATGGTCGAACCGTTCGAGCTGGGGGTCTGCGTCCAGAAAAAGCGCCTCAGCGATCCGCTGATCGACGCCTTTTGGCGCTTGCTGCATCCCCGCTGACGCGGGGTTTACAGATCCGCCGGGTCGATCTGCTTCATCGTCTCTACCTGCATCAGCCAGTGGTAGAGCGGCTCAAGCTGCAAAAATGCCCCGGCCAGCAGCGGCATCAGATCGGCACTGAACAGCTTTTCCACTTCGCTGTCGGTCACCATCACCGCAAACGACTTGCGGTTGTACCAGGTGGCGATCTCCGCCGCCTGTTCCTTCACCAGCGGGCGCTTGTAGCTCTCTCCCACCAGCTCGAACGGCGGCCGGCAGCAGGCGGCCACCTCAAGGAAAGGCTGCGGCCGCTGCCTCAGCGTATGGCGGAACAGATCCATGGTCGGCTTGTTGGCGCTGTAGTAGCCGAGCCCATAGCGCAGCATGTCCGGCCCCAGTTCGAAAAAGTAGACCGGCGCGTCTTTCCAGTCTTTACTCGGGCGCTTGAACGTCAGCCACATGCGGCTGCGGTAGCGCGATTTGTCATGTGAAAAACGCGTATCGCGATGAATGCGCGACAGCGTTTTACCGATCGCCGGGCGAGTCTCGAACAGCGGATCGATCGCCAGCATGCCGGGAGCCAACTGCTCCACCAGCGCGCGAAACGGCGCCAGCAGCTCGCGATCGTAGATGTCGCGGTTGCCGTCGAACCACGCCTTATCGTTCTCGATCCGCACCTGTTGCAGGAAATTCAGACCCTGCTGGCTAAAGCCGGAGAAGGGTTGCGTCATAAGTTTTTCCGTTCTGACGGTTTATCGGGTGTTGCGCAGATCTTCTCTCTGCCAACGGCGTTTGATAAATACGCGCCGACGCGTGCGAAAATAAGCGACATAGAGATAGAACGCCGCCCGGTTGCTGAATAGCGCACCGCCAACCCCGCCCCCCAGCAGCATGGCGACAGTGGCGATGCCGGTCATCCCCGCCGCCCACGCCGCCGCGGCGCCAAGGCAAAACAGGCCGAGCATGCCAAGGTAATATTGCAACAATACCACCCCGCTGTTTTTACCCTGCACCAGTTGGAACAGGATCAACGTCATCCACACCGCCACGATCGCGCCGCTGCCCATGAGAACGGCAGCGGAAGTCTTGCCGCTCCAGGCGGCCGCCACGTCCGTGGCCAGGCCCATCACGCCCGCCAGCCCCAGCGTCAGGCAAACCATCAGCAACATGACATTGCCGACGCCCGGCGGCGACAGCCGCTGGCCCGGCGTCAGGAAATGCTGCTCGAGCTGCGCATCCACACCGGCGAAAAGCGCGCCATCGCGCGCCGCGATTTGGCGTTCCATCTCCCGGCCCTGCGCGATCAGGCGTTTAATCATCCAGTCCGCCATTACCTCACCATCTGCGGCAATTTCTGCATAATGCCCACAAAATACTGCCCGGTGGTTTTCACATTCACCGGCGCAGACAGGGTGCCGCTGATGCCGCTGCCCACGAACGTCAATGAGTTATTGAGCGCCGAATGCAATTGCTGGCGCAGCCCGTTTTGGATCGCTTCCGTCGGGTAGCGCTTCGGGTATAAGCCGTTCTTCACCATCTCTTTCAAGACGTTATTGGAAATTCCCGGATTTTCCGCCCGAATGATGTTTTCGGTCAGCCGCTTCCTTTCGCTACGGGGCATGCTTTTCAGCCATTCCGTCGCCTTGCGCGCCGAAATGCGGCGCATGGCGCGGTAGGTCATCGTCGCTTCCTTCAGGGCAGCCCCGGCACTGGCCAGCGAGATCACATCGAGCACGGTACTGGTAGCGATATACCACTGTTCTGAGTCGAGCTGAGCCAGTTCATCGCCTTTCCCGTCATAAAGCTTGTTGACGCGGTACAGCCCATTGCCGCACTGCAACGCGCTGGCAGCCATGCCGGCATAACCCAGATAAGCCACCGCCGAGCTGGTGCCGCCGGTAAACGGCACGGCGACGCTGCCCGACGCCAGTAAAAATACCGATACCAGCAGCGTTCCGCACGACAGCGCGGCCGAGGCCAACTCTTTGCTGACGCTGGGTTTGCTCAACGCTTCCGACAGCGTATTGGTCGCGGCAACGCGTGAAGTATGAGCCACCGTTTTGCTGATGACCACGTGGGTAACCTGCGAAGCGTTTGAGTAACCGGTGTGCTGCGTCGGGCGGACTAAAAATGAGTTCTGCCCGTCGGAAAAAATAATGCCCACGCCATGAAAGGCGAGGCTGCAGTCCAGCGAGTCCTGCAAGGCTTGCAGATTAATATCGCGATAGAATTCTTGTACGCCGGTATTGCCCAACAGGCGGGCAAACTCGGCGTTGGTCAAATCGTCTTCGGGGGAACCGAACGGCGTAGAAAAAGCGGTTTTCATTGTCGTGCATCCCTATACGTCAGAAGTCTTGGCAGTATAAAAATGCACGACAAAATCACAACCATGCAACCCATAAACTGACTAACGCGTCACGGTTGCTTATCAATCCGACTCACCCCTGCAAAAAGAAGCGGAACGCCGGGTTGTCGGTTTCGTCGTGGCAATCGTAGCCCAGCGCCTGCAGGTGACGCTCGAATTCCGGCTCGCTTTGCGCCAGCTCGAAGGCCGCCAGCACCCGGCCGAAGTCGGTGCCGTGGCTGCGATAGTGGAACAGCGAAATGTTCCAGTGCGTGCCCAGCGTCTGCAAGAACTTCAGCAGCGCGCCCGGCGACTCCGGAAACTCAAAGCTGTACAGCCGTTCGCGCAGCGGCTTCGACGGACGCCCACCCACCATGTAGCGCACGTGCAGCTTGGCCATCTCGTCGTCCGACAGATCCACCACCTGATAACCGTCGGCGTTGAGTTCGTCGATGATCTCCCGCCGTTCGGCGTGGCCGCGCGTCAGACGCACGCCGACGAAAATGCAGGCGTTGTCGGCATCGGCGTAGCGGTAGTTGAATTCGGTCACCGAGCGGCCGCCCAGCAGTTGGCAAAACTTGAGGAAGCTGCCCTGCTGTTCCGGAATGGTTACCGCCAACAGCGCTTCGCGCTGTTCGCCCAGTTCGCAACGTTCGGAAACGTAGCGCAGCCCGTGGAAGTTGAGGTTGGCGCCGGACAGCACGTGCGCCAGACGCTCGCCCTGAATGTTGTGCTGCTGCACGTACTTTTTCAGCCCCGCCAGCGCCAGCGCGCCGGAAGGTTCGGCAATGGCGCGCACGTCCTCGAACAGATCTTTGACCGCCGCGCAGATGGCGTCGCTGTCCACGGTGATCACGTCGTCCAGATACTCACGGCACAGGCGGAAGGTTTCGTCGCCGATGCGCTTCACCGCCACGCCTTCAGCGAACAGCCCGACGCGCGCCAGATCCACCGGATGGCCGGCATCCAGCGCCGCGCGCAGGCAGGCGGAGTCTTCCGCTTCGACGCCAATCACTTTGATCTGCGGCATCAGCTGCTTGATCAGCACCGCCACCCCGGCGGCCAGGCCGCCGCCGCCGACCGGCACGAAGACCCGATCCAGATGCGCGTCTTGCTGCAGCAGCTCCATCGCCAGCGTGCCCTGCCCGGCGATCACCGTCGGATGATCGAACGGCGGCACGAAGGTCATTCCTTGCTGTTGGGAAAGCTCGATCGCCTTCGCCTTGGCCTCGTCGAAATTGGCGCCGTGCAGCAGCACTTCGCCGCCGAAACCGCGCACCGCATCCACCTTGATGTCCGCGGTGGACACCGGCATCACGATCAGCGTTTTGATCCCCAGCCGTTTACCGGAGAAGGCGACGCCCTGCGCGTGGTTGCCGGCCGAAGCCGTTACGACGCCGCGCGCCTTCTGCTCTTCGTCCAGCCCGGCGATCATCGCATAGGCCCCGCGCAGCTTGAAGCTGTGCACCGGCTGGCGATCTTCGCGCTTCACCAAAATGGTGTTGCCGAGGCGCGAAGAGATTTTGCTCATGGCCTGCAACGGGGTGACCTGCGCCACCTCGTAGACCGGCGAGCGCAGTACCGCTCGCAGATATTCCGCGCCGCAGGGGGCGCTGGGTAGGGGTTGAGAGACCGCCATACTGCTTATCCCCCCAGTTTGCTCTTGTCGCGCACCGCGCCTTTGTCGGCGCTGGTGGCCAACGAGGCGTAAGCGCGCAGCGCGAAGGACACCTGACGTTCACGGTTTTTCGGCGTCCAGGCCGCATCGCCGCGCGCCAGTTCCGCCTCATGCCGCGCCGCCAGCTCCTGCTCGCTGACGTCCAGCTGGATGCCGCGATGCGGAATGTCGATCGCGATCATGTCGCCGTCCTGCACCAGGGCGATCAGGCCGCCGTTGGCCGCCTCCGGCGAGGCGTGGCCGATGGACAGCCCGGAGGTGCCGCCGGAGAAACGCCCGTCGGTGATCAGCGCACACGCCTTGCCCAGCCCCATCGATTTCAGATACGTGGTTGGGTAAAGCATTTCCTGCATGCCCGGCCCGCCTTTCGGCCCTTCGTAACGGATAACGACCACGTCGCCCGCCACCACTTTGCCGCCGAGGATAGCTTCTACCGCATCATCCTGGCTTTCATACACTTTGGCCGGGCCGCGGAAGGTGAGGATTTCCTTGTCTACGCCGGCGGTTTTGACGATACAGCCGTTTTCCGCCAGGTTGCCATACAGCACCGCCAGCCCGCCGTCCTGACTGTAGGCGTGCTCACGGGTGCGGATGCAGCCCTCCTTGCGGTCGGTGTCCAGCGAATCCCAGCGGCAGTCCTGAGAGAATGCCTGCGTGGTGCGGATACCGGCCGGCCCGGCGGAGTACATTTTCTTGACGCTTTCGTCGCGGGTCAGCATCACGTCGTAGGCTTCCAGCGTCTGCGGCAGGGTCAGCCCCAGCACATTGTTCACCTCGCGGTTCAGCAAGCCGGCGCGATCCAGCTCGCCGAGGATGCCGATTACGCCGCCGGCGCGGTGCACGTCTTCCATATGGTATTTCTGCGTACTCGGCGCCACCTTGCACAGGTGCGGCACTTTGCGCGACAGGCGGTCGATGTCTTCCATGGTGAAGTCCACCTCGCCTTCCTGCGCCGAAGCCAGCAGGTGCAGCACGGTGTTGGTCGAGCCGCCCATGGCGATGTCCAGCGTCATGGCGTTCTCAAACGCCGCCTTGTTGGCGATATTGCGCGGCAGCGCGCTTTCGTCGTCCTGCTCGTAATAGCGTTTGGTCAACTCGACGATGCGCTTGCCGGCGTTGAGGAACAGCGCTTTGCGATCGGCGTGAGTGGCCAGCAGCGAGCCGTTGCCCGGCTGCGACAGGCCCAGCGCTTCGGTCAGGCAGTTCATCGAGTTGGCGGTAAACATGCCGGAGCAGGAACCGCAGGTCGGGCAGGCAGAACGCTCGATCTGCTCGCTGTCGGCGTCGCTGACGTTCGGGTTCGCGCCCTGGATCATCGCGTCCACCAGATCCAGCTTGATGATCTGATTGGAGAGTTTGGTCTTGCCGGCTTCCATCGGGCCGCCGGAGACGAAGATCACCGGAATGTTCAGGCGCAACGCCGCCATCAACATGCCCGGGGTGATCTTGTCGCAGTTGGAGATGCACACCATCGCGTCGGCGCAGTGGGCGTTCACCATGTATTCGACCGAGTCGGCGATCAGCTCGCGCGACGGCAGGGAATAGAGCATGCCGCCGTGGCCCATGGCGATGCCGTCATCCACCGCGATGGTGTTGAACTCTTTGGCCACGCCGCCGGAGGCTTCGATCTGTTCGGCGACCAGTTTGCCCAGATCGCGCAGATGCACGTGGCCCGGCACGAACTGGGTAAAGGAGTTGACCACGGCGATGATCGGCTTGCCGAAATCGGCGTCGGACATCCCGGTCGCGCGCCACAATGCGCGGGCACCCGCCATATTGCGGCCGTGGGTGGTGGTGGCGGAACGGTACTTAGGCATGCTCTTTTCACTCCAAATGTATTTATGACAGGCGGCGAACGAACCGCCTGGATATTCTTATCTGTCTGTCTTGTCGTTACGGATTGACCGGATCCAGCCAGCCGTATTTGTCTTCTGTCTTGCCGCTGAACAGGCCGAAGAACGCCTGCTGGATCTGTTTGGTCACCGGGCCGCATTTGCCGATGCCGACCTGAATGCCGTCCACGCTGCGCACCGGCGTGATTTCCGCCGCGGTGCCGGACATGAACACTTCGTCGGCCAGGTACAGCGATTCGCGCGACAGCACCTGCTCACGCACTTCGAAGCCCATGTCTTTCGCCAGCTTGATGATCGCGTCGCGGGTGATGCCCGGCAGCGCCGAAGAGGTGAACGGCGGGGTGTAAATCACGCCGTCTTTCACTTCAAACAGGTTCTCGCCCGCCCCTTCGGAAATGTAGCCGTGCACGTCGAGCGCAATGCCTTCCTGATAGCCGTGGCGACGCGCTTCGCTGCCCACCAGCAGAGAAGAAAGATAGTTGCCGCCGGCCTTGGCCGCGGTGGGGATGGTGTTTGGTGCGACGCGGTGCCAGGAGGAGACCATCGCGTCGATGCCTTGATCCAGCGCTTCTTCACCCAGATAAGCGCCCCAAGGAAACGCCGCGATAATCACGTCCGTTTTGTAACCGGCCGGCGGGTTGACGCCCATGCCGACATCGCCGACGAACACCAGCGGTCGGATGTACGCGCTGACCAGGTTGTTCTTGCGCAACGTGGCGCGGCAGGCTTCCATCAGTTCGTCAACGCTTTGCGAAACCGGCATGCGGTAGATTTTCGCCGAATCGTGCAGGCGCTGCATATGCTCGCGATGACGGAACACTACCGGCCCCAAGTGCGAGTCGTAGCAGCGCACCCCCTCAAATACCGACGTGCCGTAATGCAGCGCGTGCGACATCACGTGCACTTTGGCCTCGGCCCAGGGAACCATCTCACCATTGAACCAAATGTAATCGGCTTTCTTTGTCATTGTTATTTATCCTTCTCGGCGCCTCAGGCGCGTATTTGTTGTGATGTTGGCTGCTGGATCTCGACGCAGGAGACGTCCATCAGTTTACTTAATTGAGATGACAACAGGGCAACCGGACGCGGGCTGGCAACGGTCAATTCGATATTGATGCTGTCGGCGTTGGCCGGGGAAACCATATTCATAGCACAAACCTGAAAGCCGCGATGACGCACGACCCGCAATACGCGCTCTAACATTTCGGGGCGAAAACGCGCCTGGATCGAGAGTTGATGCTGCATCATGATATTTCCTCCAACATGGTTTCGTTGCCGGCGCCCGGCGGCACCAGCGGCCAGACGTTTTCGAGTTCGTCGATAGAGACCTGCAGCAGATAAGGGCCTTCGGTGTTGAACAACGCCTCGAGCGCGCCCTCCACCTGATCCTTGCGGCTGATGCGCTGGCCGGGAATGCCGAAGGCGGCGGCCAGCATCAGGAAGTCGGGGTTATCGGACAGGTTGGTTTCACTGTAGCGGCCGTCGAAGAACAACTGCTGCCATTGACGCACCATTCCGAGGCGCTGGTTGTCCAGCAGTACGATCTTCAGCGGCAGCTGTTTGCGCTTGATGGTGCCCAGTTCCTGCACGTTCATCATGAAGGAGCCATCGCCCGAGACGCAGATCACCGTATCTTGCGGGCGCGCGATCTGGGCGCCCACCGCAGCCGGCACGCCGAACCCCATGGTGCCGAGGCCGCTGGAGGTGATGAAATTCTCCGGGCGTTCGAACGTCATGTGCTGCGCGCTCCACATCTGGTGCTGGCCCACGTCGGTGGTCACTACGCTGTTGGCCGGCTTGCGGGCGGACAGCTGGCGCAAGAACAGCGGCGCGTAGATCGGCTGGCCGGGGTGATCGTAGCGGCAGGCGTGGTCGGCTTTCAGCGCCGTCACCTGCTGCTGCCAGGGGGCGATGTTCAGCGGGCGCTGCAACGCCGGCAGCAACGCTTTCAGATCGCCTTGCAGGGCCACATGCGCCTGGCGCAGCTTGCTCATTTCCGCCGGGTCGATATCCATGTGGATCACTTTGGCGTGCGGTGCGAAGGCGTTCAGTTTGCCGGTCACGCGGTCATCGAAACGCGCGCCGACGGCAATCAGCAGATCGCACTCCTGCACCGCCAGGTTGGCGGCCTTGGTGCCGTGCATGCCCAACATGCCGAGGTACAGCGGATCTTGCGCATCCGGCGCGCCCAACCCCTTCAGGGTGGCGACGTTCGGCATGCGGGTCACGGCGATGAACTCGCGCAGCGCCGGCACCGCCTGCGCCATGCCCACGCCGCCGCCGACGTACAGCATCGGTTTGTGCGCCTGAGCCAGCAGCTCGGCCGCCTCCGCCAACGCCGCCGCCGGGAATGCCGGCGCTTCATCGACCGGTATCAGATGCGGGTGCAAGTCGCCCTGCGCCAGCTGGATGTCTTTCGGGATATCGATCAGCACCGGGCCAGGGCGGCCACCGGCGGCGATGGCGAAGGCTTCCGCCATAATGCCCGGCAGCGCGTCCAGCGATTCCACCAGGAAGCTGTGCTTGGTGCAGGCCAGAGACAGGCCGAGAACATCGATCTCCTGAAAGGCATCGGTGCCGATCAGCGCGGAACCCACCTGACCGGTGATGGCGACAACGGGAACGGAATCGAGCAGCGCATCAGCCAGGCCGGTGATCAGGTTGGTGGCGCCGGGGCCGGAAGTGGCGATGCAAACGCCGACTTTGCCGGTGGCGCGGGCGTAGCCGATGGCGGCCATCGCGGCGCCCTGTTCATGGCGGCACAGCAGGTGTTCCACTCCGCCGTCGTACAGCGCATCGTACACCGGCATGATTGCCCCACCCGGATAGCCGAATACGGTATCCACACCCTGCGCACGCAACGCTTGAACTACCCACTGAGCGCCATTCATAGTTATTTCCCCGCCTTACTTCGACAACCGCAGGATTTTGTTCTGTTTTTCATTCTCTGCCCCTTGCTCCACTTTTCTCTTGCCAATAAAAAACCCCCGGACCTGACGGTGCGGGGGTTCTCTTGCGATTCCGGCTTGTTTGCTAAGCCTTTCTTCGTCCAAGTGCAGCCCCGCACGGTGGGATAATAATCACCACCACGCTAATCACGACTAGGCTAATCACTTGGGCAAAGGCTTTCATAATGGGTTTGTTCACTGTGCTCATTCAGAACTAATGCTTACAGAGGTACCATAGTCGCGCGCGGCATGACAACACTTTTTTTGCGTTATTATTCGGCGCAATCTGGTCATACCTCACGCGAATCGCCCGGATTTCACACGTTGGCGCGCACGCCCGGATTTTTCACCGCGTCTGTGATCGCCTTGCCGCGCGTATCCTTACCGAAGAACACCAACAGGGCGATCGCCACCGCCACCGTACCGGCGACGATCGCCATCGCCAGGCCGTAATTATGCCCATGATGCTCGGCGATGGTGGCTTGCAGCGTGGCGTTGACCGAAGCGATCAGGTTACCCAACTGGTACACGAACCCCGGCAGCACCGCGCGGGTGTTGGCCGGCACCAGCTCAGTCAGGTAGGTCGGCACCACGCCCCAGGCGCCCTGCACCATGAACTGCATCAGGAAAGCGCCGATCCCCAACATCAGCGAACCGCTGGAAAATGCCCACAGCGGGATCACCGGCAGCGCCAGCAACGCGGCGATGATGATCGCTTTTTTGCGGCCGATCTTTTCCGACAACGAACCGAAGAAAACGCCGCCGATAATTGACGCGATATTGTAGCTAATGGCGATGATACTGACGGTTTTTGGATCGAAACCGTGCTGAACTTTCAGAAACACCGGATACAGATCCTGCGTGCCGTGGGAGAAGAAATTGAACGCCGCCATCAGCAGCACCAGATAGCAGCACAGCTTCCAGTGGCTCTTCAACACCGGCAGCAAGGCAGAGCTTTCCTTGCGTTCACGCGCCGCCAGCCACACCGGCGACTCCTGCACGCAATAATAAATAAACGGCAGCAGCAGGATCGGCGCCGCGCCGATGACAAACATGCCGCGCCAGCCGACCGTTTCGAACAGCAGGCCGTACACCACCGCCGCCAGCAGATAACCGAACGGATAGCCGGCCTGGAAAATACCCGACATCAGGCCGCGCGAGCGGTCCGGTATGGTTTCCATCGCCAACGACGACGCCACGCCCCAGATGCCGCCCATCGCAACGCCGTACAACACCCGCAACAGCAAGAAGACCGTCAGCGAGGGCGCGGCGGCGGAGAGCAGCTCAAACACCGAGAAGAAGACGATATTCAGCATCAGGATCGGCTTGCGGCCATATTTTTCCGCCGCCCGCCCGAAGATCAGCGCGCCAATCGGGCGCACCGCCAGCGTGAGCAGAATCGCCAACGTCACCTGTTCCAGACCGACGTGAAAAGATTGCGCGATGTCACTGAGTAAGAATACCAGCACGAAAAAATCGAAAGCGTCGAGCGTCCAGCTTGAAAAGCTGGCGATTGCCGCGTTGCGTTGCAGCGGGGTCCAACCAAACATAGTGTTATCCCTACCGTAGAGTACGAAGTCAGGAGGTTTAGCGGCTGCCGGGCAGAATGCGGCGGCGGTCGGGGTTTGTTAAATAAGTGATTTTTCTTTTAATCAATTGTTAAATACACCCGTTAACCCTATGGTTGCAATGCGTATGGGCCGCTAATATGTTGCAGCCTTCAGCGAATTGTTAATGGGTATTGCCGCAGGTTGCGAGGCGGCTCGCACAACCTCATTTATTTCGATGAAAATCAGCGATTACTCTGCTAAATGCATCGAAAAACCACCAATAACGCCGCGCAATGCCCAGATGAATCACGCATCATGTCGCCCTCAGCAAGGAGAGCGATATGTCACTGGCGGTAATCTATAGCCGCGCCATCATCGGCGTTCAGGCCCCTTCCGTGACGGTGGAGGTGCATATCAGCAATGGCCTGCCCGGCCTGACGCTGGTCGGCCTGCCGGAAACCACGGTAAAAGAGGCGCGCGATCGGGTGCGCAGCGCCCTGATCAATAACGGTTTCACCTTTCCCGCCCGGCGCATCACCGTCAATTTGGCGCCCGCCGATCTGCCGAAAGAAGGCGGGCGTTACGATCTGCCGATAGCGCTGGCGATCCTCGCCGCCTCCGAGCAATTGCCCCTCGCACCGTTGGCGCGCTACGAGTTTCTTGGCGAGCTCGCGCTGTCCGGCTCACTGCGCGCGGTCAGGGGCGCGATCCCGGCGGCGCTGGCGGCGGCTGATGCCGGGCGGCAACTGATTCTCTCAACGGACAACGCCGCCGAAGTCGGCCTGATCGAGCAGTCGCACTCCCATACCGCCCGGCACCTGCTGGAAGTCTGCGCCTTTCTGCTCGGCCAGGGCGAACTGCCGGTGGCGGCCACGCCTCCCGCTGCAGACACCGCCTGCGACAGCGCCGATCTGCGCGATATCATCGGCCAGGAGCAGGCCAAGCGGGCACTGGAGATCGCCGCCGCCGGCGGGCATAACCTATTGCTGATTGGGCCGCCGGGCACCGGTAAAACCATGCTGGCCAGCCGCCTCACGGGCCTACTGCCACCGCTCACGGAGCCTGAGGCGCTGGAAAGTCTAGCGGTCGCCAGCTTGCAGCATCACATTCCCACTGCCCTACCATGGCGCCAGAGGCCGTTTCGCGCACCGCACCACAGCGCCTCGATGGCGGCATTGGTCGGCGGCGGCTCACTGCCGCGACCGGGCGAGATCTCGATGGCGCATAACGGCGTGCTGTTTCTGGATGAACTGCCGGAATTCGAGCGTAAGGTACTGGATGCGCTGCGTGAGCCGTTGGAATCCGGCGAGATCGTGATTTCACGCGCCAACGCCAAGGTCTGTTTCCCCGCCAGAGTGCAGCTGATCGCGGCAATGAACCCCAGCCCGACGGGGCACTATCAGGGGTTGCACAATCGCGCCTCACCGCAGCAGGTGTTGCGCTATCTGGCCCGGCTGTCAGGGCCTTTTCTCGATCGTTTCGATCTGTCTATCGAAGTGCCGCTGTTGCCGCCGGGAACACTCAGTCATCGGAAAACACACGGAGAAAGCAGCGAACAAGTGCGGAAAAGAGTGCTGCTGGCACGCGCCCGGCAACTTGAACGCGCCGGTAAAGTCAACGCGCTGCTGAGCAACCGCGAAGTGGAACGGGATTGCGTTCTGCAGTCGGCAGACGCCGAGTTTTTGGAAGCGACATTAAACGCGCTGGGGTTATCGGTTCGCGCCTGGCAGCGCATCTTGAAAGTGGCGCGCACGCTGGCGGATTTGGCGGGAGATGCTGAGCTTGACAGGCGCCACCTCAGCGAAGCGCTGGGCTATCGCAGCATGGACCGCCTGCTGTTACAACTGCATCGTAGTCTGGAATGAAAATGGGGCCCGCAGGCCCCATCGTCTTTAGTCTTCGCTGTCGCTGTAATCTTCTACTGCGTCAGCCTGCGGTTTACCGCCGGACAGAGTATGGAATTTCTTCGGGCGACGTGTGCGCGCCAGATATTTAGCCCATACTTTTTCCTGCTCGGTAGCCGCTTCGCGCTCACCGCGGCACACTGCGACGAACAGTTGTTCTTCTTCAGTGGCCGGCTGGCGTTTGCCCGAGTCCAGCTCGTTAAACGCGTAGCCGAAGCGCTCTAGCAATTGCGCCTCTTTAATGGTGAAATCGCCGTGACGGGAGAACCCGCGAGGGTAATGTTTATTATCAAAAAAACGATTGGTCGTGGTGAAGCTATCCGCCATCTGACACGCTCCTAATTCTCTTATGGCCGTGCTGTTTATGGCGCGGAGTATTAGATAGGCTTGACAGCGTGTAAAACAAAACATTTAAATCTTAACGACAAATTTTTTTGGAGATAGGTGTGGATACCGAATTACTGAAAACCTTTTTGGAGGTCAGTAGAACGCGTCACTTTGGCAGAGCCGCAGAATCTTTGTACTTAACGCAGTCCGCGGTCAGTTTCCGCATCCGTCAGTTAGAAAACCAGCTGGGCGCCAATTTATTTACCCGTCATCGCAATAATATCCGCCTGACGCCTGCCGGCGAGCGGCTTCTGCCCTATGCCGAGAGCCTGATGAACACCTGGCAGCTGGCGAAAAAGGAGGTCGTGCGTTCGCTGCAACACACCGAGTTGTCGATCGGCGCTACCGCTTCGCTGTGGGAAGCCTATCTGACCCCTTGGCTACAGGCGCTCTATCAACAACGCGAAGCGCTGCAGCTAGAAGCCAGGGTGGCATTAAGGCACTCTTTGGTAAAACAACTGCATGAAAGGCAGCTCGATTTACTGATCACCACTGAACCGCCTAAGATGGATGAATTGGCCAGCCAGCAACTGAGCAATTTCTCATTACGCCTGTTCTCATCCGCGCATCGTGACAAACAGGCCCCCATGCCCTACATCAAGCTGGAATGGGGAGCCGACTTCCACCAACAGGAAAGCCGCATGCTGGAAGGTGATAACGTGCCGGTGCTTACTACCACCTCCGCTCACCTGACGCGTCAGCTGTTGGAAACCACGGGTGGATGTGCTTTCCTGCCCAGCCAGTGGGAAAAAGAGTATCCACAGTTGGTGGCCGCCACCGAGATCCCGCCGATTATCCGCCCACTGTATGCCGTCTGGTTGCAAAACAGCGATCAACAGCCTTTGATTCGGCAATTACTTAAAATACCTTTAAATACCGCAGCCTAAAGCGTTATGGCGGCCTTAAACGCCGTCATCGTGGTCATGCCTGTCTATCACGCCAAAACGCGCTCATCGCCTTCTGAGAGAAGATAATGCAAAACGAGATAAGAATCAGGAGGCCGGCAGGATAGAGTTCGGAGGAACATGAAGCAACCAGGATCGGGCAAACATCGGCATATAGCGTCAAAAGCGCTCTATTCCAAAGCGGTAAGGAAGAAAAATGATAGGCAAAAAAAACCCTTTGCTTTCGCAAAGGGTTCTTAATATGGCAGGGGCGGAGAGACTCGAACTCGCGACACCCGGTTTTGGAGACCGGTGCTCTACCAACTGAGCTACGCCCCTAAATCTCGCTTAACATTATGCCTGCTAATAAAGCAGGCATAATTAAATAAGTGGCGGAACGGACGGGGCTCGAACCCGCGACCCCCTGCGTGACAGGCAGGTATTCTAACCAACTGAACTACCGCTCCACCGATTCTTTTACGTTGCATCTCTCGATGCCGGCAAATTCGCGCGCTGCGATTTGCGCATTACCAGTCGTCACGCTGATAACGTTTATTTGATGCCTGGCAGTGTCCTACTCTCGCATGGGGAGACCCCACACTACCATCGGCGCTACGGCGTTTCACTTCTGAGTTCGGCATGGGGTCAGGTGGGACCACCGCGCTATTGCCGCCAGGCAAATTCTGTTTCATTCCAACCGCTTCACTCTCGTGTCGCCATCAGAACCAATCTCGGAACTTCGCTGAAAATATCTTCGTCTCTAAAACACCTTCGGTGTTGTAAGGTTAAGCCTCACGGATCATTAGTACTGGTTAGCTCAATGCATCGCTGCACTTACACACCCAGCCTATCAACGTCTTAGTCTTAAACGTTCCTTCAGG
>NZ_JBJNLV010000009.1:0-207784 GCF_052168875.1 Serratia sp. CY38905
ACTTACATCCTGATTTGTATTTATTAAATGTTGTTGCTGCTTTATCACTATATATTGCAAATTGGGAACCACCAGCCCTAGGTTTACCCCCTCTCCTGAAATCTTTTAAATTCAATAGCATAGGGCCACTCACGGCATCATATGAATGTGCAAGAGTTCCTGCTCTAGCCTTCGTGACAAACTCAGCCCACTCTGCATTTGCTGAACCAAACGTTTTAATATTAAGTTTGGCTAATTCTGAATTTGGCACATCAAATTGAGTTATAGACATATTTCGGTCGGTTCTCATCTGAGCCCACCTTTCCGCTTGAGCTCTATCAGTCGTAACATAGAATCCACCTTTGCCTGCTGGATCAAAGTCTTTTAGTCCGTTTCCGTAAGAAGGGTCTATTGCTCCTTTAATATCACCAGCATGATAGAATGTCGTTACATCCTCATTTGTCAACCCCAACGGATCCACCCACATCAGCGGGTTCGGCGCATACTGATAAAGGTTCAACCCGCCTTCCAACCCTATCGGATCCTGCGTGGTGAAACGCCCCACCTCGGGTTCGTAGTAGCGGAACAGGTTGTAGTGCAGGCCGCTTTCGTCGTCCTGATATTGCCCGGCGTAGCGCAGCGGCTGCTGATATTGCGCGCCCTGCCGCTTCGCCGCGCCGGCCACCGTCTGGCCCTGCAGCTTGCCGAAGGTGTCGTATTGCCCGGACCAGCACAGGTTGCCCGCCGCGTCGGTCACCTCCAGCGGCGCGCTGTTCAGATCGGTGTGATACCAGTAAATATCCGCCGAGCGGCTGTCGCCCGCCTGCTCCAGCGCCGCCAGCGGGCTCCACGGGCTGGCCGGATCGTAGCTCCAGCTGCGGCGGCTGCCGTCGTCGCGCTGCTCCTGCAGCAACCGGTAACCCTGCCACAGGAAACGAGTCGTCTGTTCGGTTTTGCCCTTGTAGCGCACCGCCTTGCGGCTGCGGCGGCCCAGCGCATCGTAATGATACTGCGCCTCGAACTCGCCCTGCGGGCCGCGGCCATGCGCCTGCACCAGTCGATTGTCAGCGTCGTAGCGGTAGTGCTGTTCATACAGGCCGTTGCGCCGGCTGATCAGGTTGCCCCAGGCGTCGTAACGGTAAAACAGTTTTTGCCAGTGCGTCAGGCGGTTATCGACAATCGGCGCCAGCGGCAGGTGCGCGTCGATGTCGCTCTGCGGGCTGCGCTCGCCCAGCAGGTTATCCGCCAAATCGTACACCAGCCGTGCGCCCGGTTTGCCCTGATTGGGCTCGCGGTGTTGCAGCAGGCGGCCTTCGGCGTCGTAACCGTAGTGCACTTCGCCGCGCAGCGCGTCGCTCACTCCGGCCAGCTCGCCGCGGCCGGTATAGCGATAAGCGCGCCACAGCACGCCGTCTTCCGGCCGGGTCAGTTTGTCGTGGCCGAAGGCGCTGCTCTGCCAACTGCGGCGGCCCATGGCGTCGTAACGCCGCTGCTGCTGCAGCGCGCCCTGGCTGCGGCCGGTTTCCCGGTGCAGGCGATCGCGGGTGAACTCGCTCACCACCTGCTGGTTGAATTTGATGGCGCTGGCGTGGCCGGAGCCGTAATACAGCCACTGCAGGCGATCGCCCTGCGGCAGCGTCAGCGCCTGCAGGTTGGCCAGCGCATCCCACTGGTATTGCAGCTCGCCGTTCACGCCCTGCTCGCCGAGCAGCCGCCCGGCGGCGTCATAGCGCATCTGCACGCTGTCCGGCTCGATGCCCAGCGCCGCACCGCTCACCGTCGGCAGGCGGTTCAGCTCGCGCAGCCGTCCCATGGCGTCGAAGCGGTAATGCCATTCCGCGCTGGCGTTGCCGCGCCAGACCAGTTGCCCCGCCTCGTCGAAGCGGAAGCGCTGTTCGCGTTGCGTCAGCTCACCCGCGCTGCCCGGCAGGCCGACCTCGCGGTGCTCCTCCAACAGCCCGGCCGCGCCGTAGCGATAATAGTGGCGGGTGTCGTCCGGGCGCTCTTCGGCCAGCACGCGGCCCACCGCATCGTAGCTGAAGCGGTATTCGCCGCCGTTGCCGTTCTCCAGCCGCGTCAGCCAGCCCTGCGGGCTGTAGTGATAGCACCGGGTGCGGTTAATGCGGTCGGTGATGCTGACCGGCAGCCCCAGGGCGTTGTACTGCCAGCGGGTCAGGCTGCCCAGCGCGTCCTGATGTTCTGCCAGCTGGCCGTGCGCATTCCAGTTAAAGCGCTCTTCGCCGCCGTCCGGGTGGATCAGGGTGTGCAGGCGCCCGCCGTTATCCCACCAGTAGCGCGTCTGGTGGCCTTCGGCATCGGTCTGCGCCGTCAGTTGCCCCAGCGCATCGTAGGTATAAGCCGTCACGCTGCCGGAACAGTCGGTGTAGCGCGTCAGCTGGCCGCGGGCGTCCCACTCCAGCTTCACTTCCCCGCCCAGCGCGTCGATCACGCCGGCCGGCAGGCTCTCTTCGTCATCCGGATAGCGGTACAGCGTGGCATTGCCCAGCGCATCGACATAGCGCGTCGGGCGCCCCAGCGTATCCCAGTGCTGCGCTTCGCTGCTGCCGTCCGGGTACGCGACGGCGAACAGCCGGCCGCTGTTGCGCGAATATTGATAGCGAGTGACGCGGCCGAGCGGATCGGTCTCCGACAGCAGGCGGCCGTAAGGATCCCATTCGCTCTGGCGCTGCGCGCCGCCGGGCAGCAGCACGCTGCACAGTTCGCCGCGTTGGTAGATAAAACCGTAGCGGCGCTGATCGAAGTCGGTGTACTGCGCCACGTTGTCGTCGTCATCCAGCCGCCACTCCGCCCGTTTGCCGTCGCCGCGCACCGCGCTGCGGCGCCCACCGGCGAAGTCATAACCGAACTCCAGCGATTCTCCGGCGCTGTTGCGGTAGGCCGTCACGCGCGGCACACCGTCGATCTCTTGCCATTGGTATTCGTTCAGCAGCCCGGCGGCGTCCTGGTGGCTGATCATCAGGCCGTCGCGCCAGCCAAAGCGGCGCGTCACCTCACCGGCGCGGTTGCTGACCGTCGTCAGTTGGCCCTGCTCATCGTAATCGTAGCGCGCCAGCGTCCGTTCGCCTTCGGCGGTTTGCAGCGCCACTTCGCGCAGGCGGCCCTGCGCATAGCGGCACATCAGGCGCTGCCCGGCGCTGTCCACCAGTTCGCTCAGCAGCCCCTCGTCGTCGTAAAACAGCGAGGTGGCGTTGCCGATGGCGTCGGTGATCATGCTGAGCCGGCTCGGCTGATCGCCCGCCAGCGGCGGGTAATGGAAAATCTGTTCGCCGACGTCAAACAGCTGCCAGCTGCCGTCGTCGTTGTGCATCAGCCAGCATTTTTCGGCTTCGCAGTAGGTTTTGTGGCCGCGCGGCACCCTGGGGAAAGCGACGAAGTCACCGGAAGGCGCGCGCCACACCAGGCCGTCCTGATACGGCTGCAGGCTGCTCTCCCAGAACAGGTTCCAGCCGCGGCCCAGTACGCCGTCGCCGGGGTTGCCGCTGCGCCAATAGCGCTGCCAGGCGACCGGCAGGCGCGAAGGCAGCACGAAATCGAGATCGTCTTCGCCGTCGAGGAATTTCTGGCCGCTGACGATATCCACCGGCCGGGCGATAATGCCGACGGCGGCGGTGGCGGTCATCAGGGTGCCGGCGCGGCAGGCGATGCGCGCCAGCTTGTTGATGCCGGGCAGCTTGCCCAGCAGTTTGCCGAGCGCCCCCAGCTTGCCGGCGGCGCCGCCCACGCCGCCCACCAGGCCGGCGAACAGCAGCGTCAGGTCAGAGACCTTGTACAGCCAATCCGGCACTTCGGGCTTGATCGGCAAGGTGGTGACGGTGCCGCCGCCGATAAACACGTTGGGCGAACCTTCCATCACCTGCGCGTCGCAGTTGGTTTTGTCCCCCACGCGCGAGGCGGGCTGGCCGTTGATGCTGACCTTGTCGGAGCCCTGTGCCATCTGCATGCTCGGGCCGTCGTCGCTGCAGGTCACCTGGCTGTTGGTGGCGAGCGCGGCGGGTTTGCCGTTGATGAAG
Source organism: Serratia sp. CY38905 (assembly GCF_052168875.1). Classification (NCBI taxonomy): domain Bacteria; kingdom Pseudomonadati; phylum Pseudomonadota; class Gammaproteobacteria; order Enterobacterales; family Yersiniaceae; genus Serratia; species Serratia sp. CY38905. The sequence continues at coordinate 4,011 of NZ_JBJNLV010000009.1, forward strand.
ACGTTGGGGGAGCCGGTGACGATATTGCCTTTGGGGGTCAGGCTACCGGCGCCGGCGTCGGCAATGCCGTCGCGCGCCGCGGTGGCCGCCTCCCCGGTGAGATACCCCACCGCCAGACTGGCGCCGATGAGCAGCACGCCGACGCCGATACAGGAAGCCGCCAGGCCGGCGACGAACAGCGCACCCGCCGCCACCGCGCCTGCGGCGGCGATCAGGCCGCCGACAATCGTGCCGGCAATCATGCCGGCCAGGGCATGGGAATGCCCGATGGTATCGCCGACGCGAGCCGCTTCGGTCATCGTAAGATCCTTTTACGCAAAGAGTTCATCGTTAGGCCGCACGGTAGCTGCTCAGCACCTGCTGCAGCAGCGCGTCGTCTTGCGGCGTCAGCTTGCGCGCCATCGCCAGAGTGAACACCAGCACCCGGCCCTCCGCCAGCGCGAACACCGCCTGGTTTTGCCAGATGCGCTTGCCGTCGCGCAGGTAGCTGGCGCGCACCCATTCACCGGCGGTTAATCCATCGCCCAGCGTCGCCGGCTCGCGGCTTTTGAACGCCCAGCCTTTCAGCCCCTGCGCCAGCGCATCGAGCTGGCGGGTGACGTAGCTTTCCAGGTTTTCCGCCGGCTGCAGCGCATCGCGGGAAATATTGATTGAGGGGGAAACATCATCGCCGGCCAACAGCACGTTGACGGTGCGATCGGCATAGCCTTCCGGCAAAGCGACGCTGCCTTCGCTGAAAGCGCAGCGGGATAAAGCGGACATGCGAGGATCCTTTTGCATAAATAATGCTTAAGCATCGCATAACTTAGCCTTGAAATAAAACCATCAGGCACCGCCAATGTTGCGCGGCGTGACCGCGTTCACTGTGTGCAAGGCCGTGGCCGGAACCTTGCCCGGGATCGGGCCGTAACATTACAGAATTATCTGAAACCATCGGCGCGCCGACGCCCTGATTGTGGCTATACTCGGCTATCGTCCGTTTTTCAGGAGATCAGGATGCTGAGATTCACCCGTCGCGCGCTGCTGTGCGCCACGCTGGCCGCGTTCCCCGCCGCCGCCGAAACGCCTAAGTTCGGCCCGGAGCTGCAGGGTTTTCACTACCCTTACCCGTTGCAGCAGTTCAGCTTCACCTCGCAGGGGCAGCCGTTAAAAATGGGCTATATGGACGTGCCGCCGGAAGGTGCCGCCAACGGCCGCACCGCGCTGTTGCTGCACGGTAAAAACTTCTGCGCCGCCACCTGGCAGGACACCATCAAGGCGCTGAGCAAGGCCGGTTACCGCGTCATCGCGCCGGATCAAATCGGCTTTTGCTCCTCCACCAAGCCGGCGCATTACCAGTACAGCTTCCAACAGCTGGCGCAAAACACCCACGGCCTGCTGCAGAACCTGAAAATCAGCCGGGCCATCGTCATCGGCCACTCCACCGGCGGCATGCTGGCCACGCGCTACAGCCTGATGTATCCGCAGGCAGTGGAGCAATTGGTCATGGTCAACCCGATCGGCCTCGAGGACTGGAAGGCGAAAGGCGTGCCGTGGCGCAGCGTCGATCAATGGTTCGAGCGCGAGCTGAACACCTCCGCCGAGGGCATCCGCAACTATGAGCAGCGCACCTACTACGGCGGCCGCTGGAAGCCGGAGTACGATCGCTGGGTGGATATGCTGGCCGGGCTGAACAACGGGCCGGGCCATCGCCTGGTGGCGTGGAACTCGGCTCTGATCTACGACATGATCTTCACCCAGCCGGTGTACTACGAGTTCAAGGATCTGCAAACCCCCACTACGCTGATGATCGGCACCGCCGACACTACCGCCATCGGCAGCGATATCGCCCCGCCGGCGGTCAAGGCCAGGATCGGCCACTACGCGGAGCTGGGCAAACAGGCGGCGAAGCTGATCCCGCACACCACGCTGATCGAGTTCGCCGGGCTGGGCCATGCGCCGCAAATGGAGGAGCCGGAGCGTTTCCATCAGGCGTTGCTCAAGGCGCTGCGGCCCTGAGCGGCCGGTTGGCGCAGCCGCCGCGCGGCGGCTAAACTTTCAGCTGGCACTCAACGGCAGGAGACAGCCATGCGACAGATTATTGCCAGCGCCTTCGTCAGCCTCGACGGCGTGATGCAGGCGCCCGGCGGGCAGGACGAAGACCGCAGCGGTGGCTTTCGCTTCGGCGGCTGGACAGCCCCCTACTGGGATGACGCCATTGCGGAAACGATGGGCGATCTTTTCTCTGCGCCGTTCGATCTGCTGCTGGGGCGGCGCACCTACGACATCTTCGCCGGCTACTGGCCGCAGATCACCGACGAGGCCGACCCGTTATCCGCCGATATCGCCCGCGTGTTCAATCAGGCCACCAAGTACGTCGCCACCCACCACGGCGAGACGCTGGCGTGGCAGAACAGCCAGTGGCTGGGGCGGGACATCCTCGCCCGGCTGCGCGAGCTGAAACGCGCGCAGGGGCCGGTACTGCTGGTGCAGGGCAGCAGCACGCTGATGCAACAGCTGCTGGCCAACGATCTGGTGGACGAACTGCGCCTGCTCACCTACCCGGTGCTGCTCGGCGGCGGCAAGCGGCTGTTCGATGACAACGCGGCGCCGGCGGCCTTCACGCTGGCTCAATCGGTGGTCTCGCCCGGCGGCGTGATCGTGGCCCACTACCGCCGCGCCGGCGCGGTGGCAACCGGCTCTTTCGTAGCGGAAAGCGCCGCGGTGGCCCAGCCGTAAAAAAAGGGCCGTTCGGCCCTTTTCTCTTTCCCCTGCATCGCCCTCAGGCAAACAGAATATCGCTCTGCTCCACCTGCCCAACCACGTGGATCTTGAAGTCGGCGGCATAGCTGTTGCTCTGGGTGTTCATCAACAGATCGGTGGTGCCGTTGAAGGCGTCGAAGTTGAGCTGGATCTCGCCTTTCTGGCCGCTGAAGGCGCTGCCGCTGTCGATAAAGCGCAGCTCGCTCAGGCTGTTGTTGAAGCGCAGGCCGGAGAGATCGATCTTGTCGATGCCGTGCTCGAAGTCTTCAATCACGTCGAACGCCGCCACCGTGGACTCTTTGGCATTGAGATAGACGAAATAGTCGGTGAAGTTGTTGGCATCTTTGCCGCCCCACAGATGATCCGCCCCCAGGCCGCCGTACAGGATGTCGGAGCCGGCGTTGCCCGCCAGCAGGTTGTCCTGATCGTTGCCGATGATCACATCGCGCCCGCTGCCGCCGATGGCGTTCTCGATGATCGCTCCGCGCGCGATGGCGACGTTCTGCGTGCCGCCGCCGACGCTGGAGAACGCGCCGTCGTTCAGGTTGATCATCTGCTGCTGGCTGTAGCCGGAGAAGTCCAGCGTGTCGTTGCCGCCGGCATCCCACACCGCGAAGTTGACCGGTTTGCCGTTGTCCGCCGTGGCGGTCAGGAAATCGCGCCCGGTGTTGGAGTTAAAGCCGTACACCGTGTCGCCGGTGCGGGTGTTCATGTTGGCGCCGTACAATTTTTGGATCGCGGCGATGTCATCCACCATCGGGCCATAGCCATACACCCCTTTGGTGTCGGCGCCGGTGTAACCGGCGTTGAAATAGCTCATGATCGAGTATTGCAGCGAATCCTGATAGTAAGCCGCGTCGTTCTGGTAGCTCGGGTTGCCCAACGAGGCGTCATAAGATCCCGGATGCGCCAGCCCCAGGGCATGCCCCAGCTCGTGGGTGAAGGTCTGGCTGCTGAAATCGCCGCTAACCGGCGCCTGATGGGTGGCGAAGTTCTTGTTGAACCACACCGTGCCGGCAAAGGCGTTATCACTGCCCGGTTTGGAGCTCGGCGGGTAATAGGCGTAAGCATTAATGGCATTCGGGCCGCTGCCCTCAGCGGTGCTGCCGTCGGCGCGCTGGGTGAAGTAGGCGAAGGTGATGTCCGCGCGATGGTTGATATCGGTGGACGCCGTTTCGGTAAAGGTCACGTTCGCCACGTCGGCCCAGGCCTGCATCGATTTCAGCGCCTGCGCCTGCGCCGCCTGGGTCAGCGGCTGCAGCCCCTTGTCGCCGTCGCCGGTCTGGCCGATGCGGTTCAGCGCGCTCTGCGTCAGGAAGGAATAGGTCAGCGCGATCGGCTGGTGATACACCTGGTCGCCGTTGTGCGTCAGGCCCGGCCGCGTCAGCTGGTCGGCGGCGCGATCGAAGCTGAAGTTATCGCGGATTTTACCCAGGTTGTTGATGGCTGCCCCACCGCGCTGGTTACTGTAGAGGTTGGCGTTGTCCAGCGTAAACAGCGCGCCGTAGCCCAATCCGTCATAGGGGCTGCCGGGCTGGTGATAGTAAAATTGATAGTTATGATCGTTGGGGGATGTGGCGGCCAGGCTGGTGAACTCATCATCATCTTGCAAAATGTCATTGTGGCGACTGCTCATTGCATTCTCCTTTTACACAATAGGAACCCACTCGCTTTGTAAGACTATTCATCAGTCGTTCTAATCTAAGCCAAGGCTTAGGAATGACCAGTATAGTGACTCACCCCGGCGGCGCGAGCCCGCCCCGCCTGGCTTCACCGTGCCGGGCATTGAGATGGAGATACTCGTAACAATTTGTATTCTCACTATATTAATGAGAAAAATAAGTGCATTAACGGGTTAATCATTCGTCTTTTTGCGCATTTTATCGCCGGTTAGATCAGAATAATCGAGGATTAAAAAACCTAATCCTTCCCTCATCATCACGGGGGTACGTGCTAAAGTGTGAATGGACAGCCGAAAGGAGTGACCCGATGCCAACCTTTTTTCTTATGCGCGCCTTGCGCCGCGCCAGCCTGACGGGAGTCGTTATGAGCGTATTGTGCAGCAGTGCCCTGGGCAGTTCACTGCCATTGCTGGAACCCGCCGCGCTGAAGGGCGACTGGCAGCTCGCCGCCATCGGCGACGGTAAAGCCGTCTGCGAGGTGCAGCTGAGCGACGAAGCGGTGGCCAACACCAACGCCTTCCGCTTCAGCGCCTCCGCCCAGTGCCTGCAGCCGCTGGCGCTGCAAACGTTGCCGGTCGCCTGGCGGCCGACGCCGGACGGCATGACGCTGACCGACGCCGAAGGCGGCATGGTGGCGTTTCTGGCCCTGACCGCGCCGAAGCGCTATGAGCTGATCGATCGCAACGGCCCTTCACGCTTTATGCTGATCCCGCGCTAATCCCTCAGGCGAACAGCAACCCGAGCAGCGCGCCGCCCGCCAGCACCCACAGCGGATGGAGGCGCTTGCTCATGCTCAATCCCGTCGCCAGCGCCACGATCGCCGCCAGCCGCCAGCTGGGCGCAGAAGCCTCGGCGATCAAGATGCCGCTGGCCGCCACCAGCCCCACGGTCAGCGGCACCAGCCCGGCCTGCACGATGCGGCGCCACGGGCGATCCTTAAAGCGCCGCCAGGCACCCATCACCAGCAGCGTAACGATGGAAGACGGCCCGAACTTGGCGACCGAAGAAACCAGCAGCCCCGCCCAACCGGCCACGTGCCAGCCGACCAGCGGCACGATCATCATGTTCGGCCCCGGCGCGGCCTGCGCCATGGCGAACAGCGCGCTGAACTCCTGGGCGCTCATCCACCGATGCACCTCCACCACCTGCCGCTGCATCTCCGGCAGAATGGTCATGCCGCCGCCGAACGCCAGCAGCGAGAGCTCGGTGAAGATCAGCGCCAGCGCAATTAAAACCCCGCTCATGACGGCCACCGCCACATCAGCAGAATGCTCAGCGGCGCCAGCATCAGCATGGTCGGCAACAGCGGCAGGCGCAGCCAGGCGATGGCGATCAATGCCAGCGCGACGATCGCCAGCGCCGGCCATTTACCGCGCAGCGGCAGCAGCATCTTGATCCCGGTCGACAGCAGCAGCCCGGCGGCAGCGGCGGCCAGCCCGGCGAACACATGCTGCACATGCGGATCGTTTTGGAAGCGGGCGTAGACCACGCCCAACCCCACCACGATCGCCGTCGGCGCGCTGATGAGGCCCAGCAAGGCGCACAGCGCGCCGCGCAACCCGCGAAATTCCATGCCCACCGCCACCGACAGGTTGATGACGTTGCCGCCGGGCAGGAACTGGCATAGCCCGAGCAGCTCGGTAAACTGTTCGCCGCTCAGCCAGCGCCGGCGCTCCACCAACATGCTGCGCGCCAGCGGCAGCACGCCGCCGAAGCCGATCAGCCCCAGCCACAGAAAGCCCACAAACAGCTCCGCGTTGCCCGGCGCTGCCGCCGGGTGCGGTTTTAACGTATTGATATCTGACATGACATTGCCATTCCACATCGCTTGTTTTGATGTCTGGTATCATGCGCGCCGCCGTGCCATGATGTCTAATGCATTCCTAAACAACTAAAGATACCTTTGAGGTATGGCAATGATCGAACTGCGTCGCCTGCGGGCGTTCGTCACCGTGGTGGAAGAAGGCAACATCACCCGCGCCGCCGAGCGGCTGTTTATCCAGCAGCCGCCGCTGACCCGCCTGCTGCAGGGGCTGGAAGACGAACTGGGCGTAACCTTGTTGCAGCGCCTGCCGCGCGGCGTGCGCGTCACCGAAGCGGGCGGCGTGCTGTTCGAAGAGGCCCGCGCCCTGCTGGCGCGCGCCGAACGCCTGCGCGAAGCGGTGCAGCGCGCCGCCCGCGGCGAGCAGGGCCACATCGCCATCGGCTTCACCAGCTCCGCCGCGCTGCACCCGTTCGTGCCCAACCTGCTGCGCCGCTACCGCGACATCCTGCCGGGCATCACCACCCAGCTGGAAGAAGCCGGCAGCGGCGAACTGATGGAGGCGTTGCTGGAACAGCGCCTCGACGCCGCCTTCGTGCGCTCGCCGGCCAACGGCATTCCCGGCCTGAGCGTGGAGCCGGTGCTCAGCGAGCCGATGATCGTCGCCCTGCCGCTGGGCCACCGGCTGGCGCATGAGACGCAGCAACCGCTGCCGCTGGCCGAACTGGCCCACGAAGCGTTTATTCTCTATCGCCGCCCGGCCGGCCAGGGGCTGTACGACGCCATCCTGGCCGCCTGCCACCGCGCCGGCTTCAGCCCACGCATCGTGCAGGAAGCGCCGCGCCTGCCGGCCACCCTCAGCCTGGTGGGCGCCGGGCTGGGGTTGTCAGTGGTGCCCGGCTCGATGCGGCGGCTGGGCGGCGACGGCATCGTCTACCGCACCCTCGCCGAAGAAGCGCAGCTCAGCGCCCCACTTTACCTGGCGCTGCGCCGCAGCCCGGCTTCGCCGATCGTCGAGCGCTTTCGTCAGCTGGTGCTGGAGACCGTGGCGCAGTCATAAAAAGCCCGAACGGCCAATAAAAAATGACGTTCGTTTATTATTTATTTAAACAGGTCAGCGACTAAAATTAATTCCACTTAATGACTATTCAACTTCAGATAAATTAATTAAACCTGCACTCACTTAGTAACAAACGCAAACAAATAAGCGCCTACGCAATACATTCCAGCCGCTAGGATTTAAGGGTCGCAGCCTATTTCGCCGATGACAAAACACCTTTTAAGAGCAATTTTGCCTTCCCCGCGCCTGCCTATTCAGACGCGCGGTTTTATATTGGAGAAAATGCTATGCTATCGCGTCGTGATATATTGAAAGTCTCCGCCGTCAGCGCGGCCGCCGCCGGCATGATCGGCGGCATCGTAAAAAATGCCACTGCCGACGATCATCGCAATATCGTCCCCCCCAGCAGCTATCAGCCGCCTGCCGATGCGCAGCATCTCTATAAATACAAATTCACCGACAGCAAGAAACGCAGCCTGCCCAGCGGCTGGGCGCGCGAAGCCACCGTCGAGCAATTTCCGATCTCCGAAGGCGTGGCGGGCGTGGACATGACGCTGGAGCCGGGCGGCGTGCGCGAGCTGCACTGGCACGCCATCGCCGCCGAATGGGCGTTTATGCTGGAAGGCCATGCTCGCATCACCATCCTCGATCCCGAGGGAAAATGCGAGGTGGCGGATTTCGGCCCCGGCGACGTGTGGTATTTCCCGAAAGGCTATGGCCATTCCATTCAGGCGCTGGCAGACGGCGCGCATTTTATTCTGGCGTTCGATAATGGGCACTTCTCCGAATTCGGTACCTTCAGCATTACCGATTGGGTGGCGCATATGCCGAAAGAGGTATTGGAAAAAAGCGTCAACATGCCGGCGGCGGTATTTTCCAAGGCCAAACAGGGCGAGGCCTATATTGTCGGCGGCGCCGTTCCGCCCACCTTGCCATTGCCGAAAAACGACGGCGGATTAAATAACGCCCCGCTGACCCACCGCTATGAATTAATGAAGCAAAAACCGTTCTTTGAAAATGACGCCGGCAGCGTCCATTTGGTGTCGTCGAAAGAATTTCCCATCTCAACCACCATGACCGGCATCATCGAGATCGTGAAACCCGGCGCGATCCGGGAATTGCACTGGCACCCCAATGCCAACGAATGGCAATACTATATTGCCGGTAAGGGCCGCATGACGGTGTTCAGCTCGCACGGCCACGCGCAGACGGAAGAGTACGCCCCTTCGGACGTCGGTTACGTGCCGCAGGGCTTCGGCCATTACATCGAGAACATCGGCGATGAGGATTTGAAGGTGCTGATCGTGATGGACAACGGCATTTATCAGGACATTTCGCTGTCCGACTGGCTGGCGAAAACCCCGGCCTACCTGCTGGCGGACAACTTCAATAACCAGGTTGAGGACTGGCAGGATAGACCGAAAGACAAGCGGGTCATGTCGCGCCGCAGCCGCTGACGCCACGGCGAGGGAGAAGCTCCCTCGCCCCCTGGCCTGCCTCTTACAGCGTGGTTTTAAAGAATGGCACCAGCTTCTCCAGCGCCCGGGCTACCGGCTCCGGTTTGTCGTAGAGATCGTAATGCGACCAGCCTTCCACCACCACCAGCTCTTTGTGCTGCGATTTGGCGCGGCGCACAATCTCATAGCCGTCGCGCAACGCGCCGAACAGGCCGGGCTTGCCGCCGACGATCACCAACAGCGGCTGGGTCAGCAGCACTTCCGCCAGGTGGAACGCGTCCCAGCCTACGGCCGCCGCGTTGTGGGAATACAGCGTCTTGTTTACGCCGTTCGGCTTCTCGCCGCGCGCCGTACGGTAGTACTCCGTCGCTTCGCGCAGATCGATATCGGCGCCGTCTTGTTGCGCCGCCTCAACGCTCGGATACAGGCCTACATCCACGCGCAGCGCCGCACCGCGCGCCTCTGCGGTGCGCTGCCGGGCAATATCCTCAAGAAAAGCCACAGGATCGCCATTGGCCAACACGCCCTCGCGCATCACCCGGCCATAGTTGGCGCCGGTGATGGTCGCCACCGCTTTGATGCGCCGCTCCGTCATTGAGGCGTTGATGGCGTAACCGCCGCCGCCGCAGATGCCGAGCACGCCGATACGCTGGTCGTCAACGTAATCCAGCGTCACCAGATAATCGGTCACGACGCGAAAATCTTCCACGCGCTGGGTGGGATCTTCGATAAAGCGCGGTTCGCCGCCGCTCTCGCCCTGGAAGCTGGCGTCGAACGCGATGACCACAAAACCGGCTTTCGCCAGCGCCGCGCCATAGACGTTCCCCGAGGTCTGCTCTTTGCAGCTGCCGATCGGGTGGGCGCTGATGATCGCCGGGTACTTTTTCCGCTCGTCGAAATCCGGCGGGAAATGAATATCCGCCGCGATGTCCCAATACTGACGCTTGATTTTGACCGTTTTCATCATGAGTTCCTCACAGGGTTGCTGGCTCGGGAAACGCGCTCGGTATCGCTTCCGCTGGGATAACGCTCACTTTAGACGCCGTATTGTTCTTTGAGAAGCCCAGGGAATGGACTACAGTGTTAAGCTGTGATTTACAATGCGGAACGTATCGATGGATCCTTCCCTGCTTCCCTCACTGGCGTGGTTCGCGCATATCGCGCAGCATCGCAGCTTTACCAAAGCGGCGGCCCAAATGGGCGTTTCCCGCGCCGCGCTGTCGCAAAATCTAAAGGCGCTGGAAAAACAGCTGAACGTCAAGCTGCTCTACCGCACTACCCGCGATATGTCGCTCACGGAGGAAGGGCAACGCCTGCTCGAGGCCCTGGCTCCCGCCCTCAACGCGATCGAACACGCCGTCGGCACGCTGGAAGAGAGCCGCCACGAGCCGGCGGGGCTGCTGCGGATAAACGCTTCGCGCACGGCCGCCAAGCACTTTATCGAACCGCATGTCGGTGAATTTCTGGCGCGCTATCCCAGGCTGAAGCTTGAGCTGGTGATGGACGACGGCATGGCCAGCATCATTTCCGAAGGCTACGACGCCGGCGTGCGGCTGGGTGAAAGCCTCGCCGAGCATATGGTGGCGATCCCCATCACCCCGCAGGTGGAACTGGTGGCGGTGGCCACGCCGCAGTACCTCAGCCGTAACGGCACGCCCGCCACGCCGGCGGATCTGGTCAACCACAACTGCATCGCTTTTCGTCACGCAACCAGCGGTGCCATTTATCAATGGGAGTTTTCCACTATCGAGCGGCACGCGCGCCATACCTTTTCCGTCGAGCCGCAAGGCAGCGTGATCACCAACGACGACGACGGCATGATCCGCGCCGCCTTGCAGCATGTCGGCATTATTCAGCACTTTGATTTCGCCGTGAAGGCGCTGGTGGAACGCGGTGAATTGGTACGGATCCTGCAGCCCTGGTCGCAGCCGTTTCCCGGCTTCTACCTGTATATCCCCTCCCGTGAGCACATGTCTTCCAAGGTCAGGGCGCTGCTGGACTTTCTGGTCGAGAAGCGCGCAGGCTAAACCGGCCCGCGCGCCTTTTCGCTTTACTGCTTGCGCTGCTCCGCCACCTGTTTGGCGGTGACTTTGCCCTGCTTATCGCCGAAATGGCCGACCACGAAGTTGGCGACCGCCGCCACTTCCTCGTCGGAATAGGCGCTGCCGAACGCCGGCATCATTTCATGCCGTTCGCCGATGCTGATGCTCGTCCCCTTCAGGATGGCCTGCACCACGCTGCGCCCCTGCGGATCGTTCACCGCCGTGCTGCCCACCAGCGACGCATACTCGCTCTGGCGGCCCGGCCCGTTCCACTGGTGGCAGCCGCTGCAGTCGTTGGCGAACACCCGCCGCCCGAGCGACTGCTCTTGCCCGCCCGGCAGGATCGGCGTGGAAGCCCCCGCGCCCTTCGGCTGCAGATTTACCGCCGCGGCGGCGTCGCCGGCGATCGGTTCGATATCGCGCAGGTATTTCACCAGCGCCAGATTATCTTCCGGCGTCAGGAACTGCAGGCTGTTTTCCACCGCTTCCGCCATCGGGCCGGCGGCGCTGCTGCGCCCCGGCGCATGGCCGGTGGCCAGATATTGCGACAGCTGCTGGTCGCTCCAGCCGCCGATGCCGGTCTGCTTATCCGGCGTGATGTTGGCGGCGAACCAGCCCTGCACCACTTCACCGCTCAGGTGCTTGCTCTGGTTGAGGCCGAACCCCAGATTGCGCGGCGTATGGCACTCGCCGCAGTGGCCCAGCGCCGTCGCCAGATAGGCGCCGCGGTTCCACTGCTCGTCCTTGTTGAGATCCGGCGTAAAGCGTTGCTCATGGAAGAACGCCAGGTTCCAGAATTTCATGCCCCAACGCTGATTGAACGGGAACGACAGATCGTTTTGCGGGTTGGCCTGCTTCACCGGCGGCAGGCTGAACAGATAGGCTTTGATCGCCAGCACGTCGTCGCGGCTCAGCCCGGTGTAGGAGGTGTACGGCATCGCCGGATACAGGTTGCCGTGCGGGCCGATGCCCTCACGCACCGCACGTACGAACTGATCGTCGCTCCAGTTGCCGATGCCGGTCTCCTTGTCGGCGGTGATGTTGGTGCCGTAAATGGTGCCGAACGGCAGTTTGAAGGCGAAGCCGCCCGTATAAGGCGTGCCGCCCGGCGCGGTGTGGCACGCCACGCAGTCGGCGGCGCGCGCCAGGTACTCGCCGCGCGCCAGTTTATCGGTGATGCCGGCCGGCGCTCCGGCGATCGGCGCCGCAGGCTCCGCGCCGGTGGGCCGCAGCAGCGTGTACAGCGCATATCCTCCCGCCAACACCACCACGGCGATAATCAGCCATAACAGCCCTTTCAAGGCGTTGCTCATCACATCTCTCCCTAACCCAACGCCTTGGCGGCCTGGTGGATGGCGGCGCGAATGCGCACATAGGTGGCGCAGCGGCAGACGTTGCCGCCCATCGCCGCGTCGATGTCCGCATCGCTCGGATTTTTACTTTGCGCCAGCAGCGCGCTGGCGCTCATGATCTGGCCGGACTGGCAGTAGCCGCACTGCACCACATCCAGATCAAGCCAGGCCTCCTGCACCGCCTTGCCTTCCGGCGTGGCGCCCACGGCTTCGATGGTGGTGATTTTTTTGCCGACGGCGGCCGAAATCGGCGTCATGCACGACCGCACCGGCACGCCGTCCAGATGCACGGTGCAGGCGCCGCACATGGCGATGCCGCAACCGAACTTGGTGCCGGTCAGGCCGGCTTCGTCACGCAAGAACCACAGCAGCGGCATGTGCGGATCGCCCTCGAAGGTCAGCGGCTGCTCGTTTACGGTTAATTGAATCATCAGGTTCTCTCCTTGTCAGACGCCGGGTTCGCGGTGGGATTATGCAGCGGCAGGCTCAGCGAGGTGCGCGGCCGCCCGAGCAGCGCCAGCGCATTGCCGACCGCCGGGGCGATGGTCGGCACCCCCAGCTCGCCCACGCCGGTCGGTTTCTCGCTCGAGGGCACGATGATCACTTCGATCTCCGGCATCTCATCGATGCGCAGCGGGCGGAAGTTATTGAAGTTGGACTGTTCGACCACGCCGTCTTTCAGCGTGATATTGCCGTACAGCGCCATGCTCAGGCCGTAGCCGATGCCGCCCTCGATCTGCGCGCGGATCACATCGGGGTTCACCGCCACGCCGCAGTCCACCGCGCACCACACCTTGTGCACTTTCGGGATGCCGCCTTCGCCGATCGACACCTCGGCCACCTGCGCCACATAGGTATCGAACGCCTTGGCGACGCCCACGCCGCGCGCGCGCCCGTCCACCACCTTGGCGCCCTGCCAGTCAGCGGCTTTCGCTACCGCCCGCAGCGCGCCCGCCGCGCGCGGCGCGTCGCCCATCAGCGCCAGCCGCCCTTCGACCGGATCCTGGCCGGTTTCCTGCAGCAGTTGATCGATAAAGCTCTCCACCGCGTGGCCGGTGTGGGTGCTGGCGACCGACCGCAGCGAGGTGGTCGGCACCTTGCCGGGCACAATGTGCGCATCGCAGCGGAAGGCTTCGAAGGTGTATGACACTTCGCTGGCGCCCTCGACCATCATCTGATCGAGTCCGTTGACCACCAGCGCATCCATCGCGCTGTGGCGCGTCCAGGAGTGGCCGACCACGGTATCGGTCCAGCCCACCACCTTGCCGCCGCGAATGGCGCCGCGCAGGCGGTGCAGGATCATCGGGCGATACCAGCCGTTGCGGATGTCGTCCTCGCGCGTCCATACCACCTTCACGCCGTGGCCGGGGCCGATGCCCTTGGCCGCCGCCGCCATGTCGGCCGCCAGATCCGGCCCCAGCGTCGGGTTGCCTAAATCGATGCGCCGGCCGAAGCTGCCGCCCGCCAGAATGGTTTCAATCTGCACCTTGTCCGGCGGCAACTCGAACAGATCGCACAGCTGCTTGTGATCGAGCGTTTGAATTTGGCAGCCGTAGCGCGCCTTGACGCTCTCGCCGTCCCAGAACAGATAGCCGTCCAGCGGCTCCATCGGCGCGTGGGCGACGTACGGGAAGGTGTATTCGGCCTCGATCACCTTGTCGGCCTTGTCGAACACCTCGTCCGGCTTGCCGTGGCTCTTCGCCACCACGCCGGTTTTCTGCGCCACCTGGCGGAATTCGGCGTAGATCTCCTCGGTGTTGCGCCGTTCGGCCTGCGCATCGTCCCACGTCACCTTCAGCCGCTCCCGCCCCTGGATCGCCGCCCAGGTATTTTTGGCGTAAACCGCCACGCCGGTGGCAACCTGTTTCACCGCCACCACGCCCGGCACCGCCAGCGCGCGTTCGGCGTCGAAGGCCGCCACCTTGCCGCCGAAACGCGGCGGTTTCTTGATGGTGACGGTCAGCATGTCCGGCTCATGGATATCCTGCGAGAACTGCGCGCTGCCGTTGGTTTTCGCCAGCGAATCGACGCGATGCAGGCCGCGCGTTTTGCCGATCAGGGTGAAATTGGCCGGATCCTTCAGCGTCAGGCTGGCGGGATCGGGCGGCGGCAGCGTGGCGGCCAGCGCGGCGAATTCGCCGAAGCCCGCTTCGCGTCCGCTGGCGGCATGGCGAATCCTGCCCGCCTGCACGGTAATTTCCTGCGCCGAGGTTTTCCAGCTCTGCGCGGCGGCCTGCACCAGCAGCGCACGCGCCATGGCGCCCATGCGGCGCATTTGCTCATAGGCATTGGCCACCGAGCTGGAACCGCCGGTGCCCTGGAATCCGAAGCTCAGGTTTTTGTAGATATGGGTGTCCACCGGCGCGGCGACGACCCGCACCTGCGCCCAGTCGGCATCGAGCTCTTCGGCAACCAGCGTCGCCATGCCGGTATAGACCCCCTGGCCCACTTCGGTGTGTTTACTGATGACGGTGACGACGCCGTCGGCGCCGATCTGAACGAAGGCGTTGGCGTCAAACGCCGCCGCGCCAGAGGCGGCCGGGGCATTCGACCGCGCCAGCGCGCCGGTGGACGGCAGATAGGCGCCGATCACCAACGCCCCGGCGCCGACGATAAACCGCCGCCGCGAAAGCGGAACTTGGGATATGCTCATTGCTCATGACTCCAAAAAAGCCGAAGGCGTCACTGCCTTCGGCGAAACAAATCTTGTTATGGGAATGGGTTGTTGCGCCGGTCGGGTGACATAGCGCAACAGAGCAATAATTAGCGTAGCCTATTATCCAGCAGGCCTAATCTTGATAAGGGATTTTTTCGTTGAGGAATCGTGCGCTGCGGGCGGGTCGCCCGCACATCGTGCATCAATTCTGCGTCGTCGCCAGATACGAAAAGACGCTGAGCAGGCGGATTGGCGCCGCCATGTTGTCGCTGTCGAAGGCCACGGTGAGCGCGTCCTGGCGCTCCACGCCGGGCACCAGACTGAACAGATCCGCCAATACCGGTTTGGCCGCCATCAGCGTCAGCCGGTAAGGCGGCATGAAGCGGCGCTCCACCGGCAGCTTCCCGCCCTGGCGCACCTGCTGCATTGCCCGTTCGCGGATCTCGGCGCGCGCCCGCTGCGGGCTGAGCGATTCGGCGGCGGTTTGCGAGATCGCACGCTTGACGCAGGCATAGCCGACGTGCGGGTAACGTTCCGCTACCCAGCGTTGCAGCTCGTCGTCGCCGCTCACCAGCCACAGCGGCACGTTCAACTCGGCCGCCGCCGCCGCGTACAGATCGCTTTCGCCCACCGCTTCGCCGTTCAGGCTGACGCGGTAAAAGGCCCGGCCGTTGATGGTATGCGCCAGCACGCCATGCTCGCCGGCGGCGCTGTGGTAGCCGATGAACATCAGGCCGTCGTAACGTTGGTGTTGCAGCCCTTCCACCATCGACAGCCCACGCGGTTTACCCTGCACCAGGCGCGCGCGCCCATCGAGGCGATCGGCGCGCAGATTCTGCATCATGGCGTGGCTGTCGGCCACCGTCACCGCGGTGGCCCCGCCGGCGAAAGCGCCGTCGATGGCCGCGTTGACCTCCTGCTCCATCAGCTCGCGCGCCGCCGCATAGTCGGCATGGGCCGGGTTGCATTGCTCCGGCCGCATTACGCCGGCGATACCTTCGATATCTGCAGAGATAAAGACTTTCACGCCACGCTCCCGTTATTTAATTTTCCGCCAGCCGATCGAGCAGCGGGCCCAGCGCCATGCGATCGTGCCGCTGGAAACCGCTGACGCCCTCGGCGCTCAGCAACGCATCCAACACCGCGTATTCGGTGGCGTCCGCCGCCGCCGCAAACAGCGGCTCCAGCCGTTCGTCCGGCAGCGTCGCCCCCAGCAACCGGGTGGAAAACGCCAGCGCGATATCGCCGGAGCCGTGCCCCCAATGGCTGCCCACTCGCCCCAGGCCCGCGCCCGCTCGGCGGGCGATGCGGTTCAGCTGGCGGCTGTCCAGCGCCCGATCGCAGGCGATGATGATAATGACCGAACCGGCGTCCACCTGCGGCGGCGGATCCGCCAGCAGCCTGCCCAGCGCCTGGCCAACGCGCACGCCGCTCAGCGTCAACGAGTCGAGGGTGCCGAAGTTGGCCAGCACCAGCACGCCGAGCGTGGTGCCAAGCCCCGGGCAATAGCGCGAGGCGGTGCCGATGCCGCCTTTCAGGCCGAA
The DNA here is from genome assembly GCF_052168875.1 of Serratia sp. CY38905. Classification (NCBI taxonomy): domain Bacteria; kingdom Pseudomonadati; phylum Pseudomonadota; class Gammaproteobacteria; order Enterobacterales; family Yersiniaceae; genus Serratia; species Serratia sp. CY38905. Next base: position 20,308 of record NZ_JBJNLV010000009.1, read on the forward strand.
GCTGCTCATGCCGCGCCCGGCGCCGACGCTGCCGCGCGCAAAGCGGGTGGAATGGTTATCCAGCGCGCTGAAGACGTGCTCCTCGCGCACCGCCATCGCCTGAATATCGTTGAGGTAGCCGTCGTTGCACTCCAGCACCAGCGGGTTGATGGTGGCGCTGCCGCGGCCGATCTGCGGGTAGCGCAGACAGCTGCGCCGCACCATGGCATTGAACAGCGTGCCGACGGCGAAAGTGTTGCTCAGCAGGATCGGCGTTTGCAGCACCCCCAGCTCGTTCAGCTGCACCAGCCCCAGCGGTTTGGCGAAGCCGTTGAGCACCGCGCTGCCGCACGGCAACGGCTGGTTGAACAGATCGCCCGGCGGCACGATGGCGGTAACGCCGGTCTGGCATTCGCCGTCGGCCAAGGTGTGATGCCCGACGCTAACGCCCGGCACGTCGCACAGGGTATCGGTCGGGCCGGCCGGATAGCGCGCGCCCGGCAGGCGGCGATGGCGCCGCCAATAGCTCAGCAGATTGTCGAGGCTTTGTTGTTCAAACGCCTGGCTGTCCGTCATGGTTCCCTCATCCGCCTTAGCCCATCAGAAAACCAGAATATCGCGCAATGTAAGCGCCCAGTAAATTGAGAACCGGAGCGGGCAGAAAAAATAGCCTTGCCCCATCGCCGTTCATTGCCTGCACGACTTTTTTGCCGCCGCTCCTACGGGCAGGGCGACGCCGCTATCGAGTGAAACAACGGGTGTTGAAAGCGCACAAGCGCTGCGACCTCACGCACGGCAAAGACAGGGTCATCGCCCACGGCGGGTATGAAGAACGGGAGAGCGAAATCGGCGAACGCATCCTCTCCGGCATGCAGGAGACCATTTGGAGTGGAGCGCAGGCCTGAGCCTTATTGGGGTTTTGGCGGGCAGTCGTATAGTATAAAAAACCTGAATTACTCAACACTAGATCATGGATCACCTAAATAAATAAACCATGACCATAACAATGACACAAATAGAGCAAAACAATAAATCACCGGAGAAATTTTTCAATGAATCCAAATAGTCATTGCTGTTCTTATTTAATTTGTTAACGGCATCGCTTTCGTTATCAGCCTCTACTTCGACATGATGCTTTCTGAAGCCCTTCCGCTTCATATCCTTAATAATCTCGCGTGTAACCACGTCCTTTCTTAGCACTTTTGATTCATCACTCTTTATAAAAACAACATATCTATTCATCATATACCCCATAAAAGCACAGAATTTTACTTCTGTGCTGGGATTGCAGCGGTTAATTAGCGTTTGGTTCCGGATTCTCGGGCCTCTCTCGGTTCAGTGCCATTGCCGCCATAACCATTTCCTGTAGAACTGCCATTCCCCCAGAAACCACTGGCTCCGTAACCGCTGCCACAAGGGCTGTTTTTGACAAGAATGACTGCAAGTGTATTCTCAATGCTGGAAACAATCATATTAGAATAAAACCCAGAATAATATACCGAACCTGATTACACGTAGATGCTATCGATTCAATTAATTGAACGCCAAATAATCTCAACACCCAAGATTAATAACCCAATAAAGAAAAGGCGACGAAAAATCAGCGGGCTGCTGTGACGACGCGCGATCCCGCCCAGCCACATGCCGGCCAACGCCGGCAGCAGCGCCAACAGCGAAACGCCGAGCAGCGCGCCGGGCAGCGCCTGATGCCAGGCTAATCCGGCGGCAAGCGCCAGCGTCGAGACGGTGAACGACAGCCCCAGTGCCTGCACCAGATCGTCACGCGCCAGGCCCAATGCGTTCAGATAGGGCACCGCCGGTATGACGAACACGCCGGTGGCGCCGGTCAGCACGCCGGTCAACAGGCCGCACAGCGGCCCCAGCCAAGGCTCCGCCGCAGCGGAAACGCGCCAGTCGAAACGGGTAAAACCCAACAGCGCATAGCCGGTCAGGCAAATGCCCAGCGCCAGCGGCGCCAGGCGGCCGTCGATGGCGGTGAGCGTGCCGGCGCTCAGCAAGGTGCCCAGCGTGACGCACAGCATCATCGGCCAGAGCCGACGGCACAGCGCCCCCAACCGCGGCCCGCACAGCAGTTGCCACAGGTTGGTGATCAATGAGGGCAACAGCAGCAGCGCGGCGGCCTGCCCCGGCGGCATCATCAGGCTGAGCAGCCCCATCGACACCGTCGGTAATCCCAAACCGATCGCCCCTTTGACCGTGCCGGCCAGCGTAAAAATGCCCGTCAGGGCGACAATTTCGAGTAACGTCAGCGACATGCGTCTATCCTTATGGCGAATCAACGGCCCGATTGTGGCCGGCGCCGCGCCGCGGCACAATGCGGCAATGGCAGAGCCTGCCTGCGGCAAAGACAGAGGAAGAACGCATGCATTTTGACTTTATCGATCTGCGGCTGTTGGCGGCGGTGCTCGAGACCGGCAGCATCACCGCCGGCGCCGAGCGCGTCGGGCTGTCGCTGGCCGCCGCCAGCGCACGCATGCGCGGGCTGGAGCAACAGGCCGGCGTGGCGCTGCTGACGCGCAATCCGCGCGGCGTCCAGGCGACGCCCGCCGGTGAACGCCTGTTGCAACACGCGCGCGTGCTGCTGCAGCAGCGCGACCGGCTGCGCGGCGACATGGCCGAGTTCGCGCCGGGCCAGCGCAGCCAGCTGCGCATCGTCGCCAATACCGTCGCCGCCGACGCTTTTCTGCCGGAACTGCTGGCGGATTTTCTGGTGCTGCACCCGTACACCGACATCGCGCTGGAGGAGCTGCCCAGCCCGGCCATCGCGCAGGCGATCGCCGAACGGGCGGCGGATATCGGCATCGTGGCGGATCATGCCGATCTGCGCGGGCTGGCAAGCTACCCCTTCCGGCAGGATCGTCTGGTGCTGGCGCTGCCGCCGGGGCATGCGCTCAGCGGCCGCCGCCAGCTCAGCTTTGCGGACGCCCTGCCTTTCGACTTTATCGGCCTGCCGGAACAGAGCGCGCTGCAACAGCATTTGGAGCAGCTGGCGATACGCAGCGGCGGCCCGATGCGGCTGCGGGCGCGCGCCGCCAATTTCGACGCCATCTGCCGCATGGTGCTGCGCGGCGCCGGTCTGGCGGTGGTGCCGGAAGAGAGCGCCCGGCGGCTGCCCGAGATCCTGCGCAACGCCCTGCCGCTGACGGACGACTGGGCGATCCGGCGTCTGTCGATCGTGGTGCGCGAACGGGCGCAGCTGCCATTGCCGGCGCAGCGGCTGGTGGCATTTCTGCGCCAGGAGGAGGACGGTATTACAGGTACTCGTTGAACCAGGCGATCTGACGGCCGATGATGCCGGCGAAATGCGGGCCGGCGTACATGTCGTAGTGCTTCGCATTCTGCTCGACGTGCAGCGCCTTTTTCGCGCTGCCTACCGCCTCATACAGCGCGATGCCCTGCTCCGGCGGGTTGACGGTATCGTTGCCCGCCACCACCACCAGCACCGGGCATGTGACGCGCGCCGCATTGTCGCGCGGCTGATAGCGCAGCGTTTCGCGCACGGTCAGGAACGGGATCTTGATGTCCATCGCCGGGTAGCGCGCCTTGTTCTCCTCGAAGAACGCTTTCGACTCGTCATCGCTCAACACCCGGGTGACGGCGACAAACATCTCTTTGCCGGTAGCCTGTTTCTTCTCCGCCATTTTGTCCAGCGTGGCGATGAACGCCTGTTTTTCGTCGGCGGCCATTTTCCCCGTCACGATGGTTTCCCCGTCGGCGAAGGCCAGCTGGCTAACGATGCACTTGATGGCCGGATCGGCCGCGGCAGCGCCGAACACGTGGCAACCGCCAAACGATGTGCCCCACAGGCCGATGCGCTCACTGTCGATCTGCGGCTGCGTTTGCACCCAACGGCTCACCGCCAGAATGTCCTCAATCTGCAGCGCCGGCACCAGCCGCCCGCGTTCACCCTCGCTGGCGCCGAAGCCGCGATAGTCAAACGTCACCGCCGCAAAACCGGCGTTGACGAAGGCCTCGGCAAAGGCCGGCAGCAACAGCTCCTGAATGCCGCAGAAGCCGTGACACAGAATAATCGCCGGAACCTTGGCCTGATTCTCAGGTAAACGAACTGTTACGGCCAGGCCGCTTTCCATTTTATGCGTGGTTAATGCCATGTTAACTTCCTGTTTTTTATAGGTAAGGTAAAAATCAGGCTAACATTAATCACCAAATGAGCGCCGCCAGTCAATAACCCAATGTAACAATTTACAATGTTAATGATTCCCCGGCTCCGCGCGCAGCCGCGCCACCTGCGCCTCCACGTCGCGCCAGGCCGGTTTGTCGCCGGCATAGCGTTGGCGCAGATAATTCACCAGCGCCGTCACCTGCCGATCGGAAAAGCTGTCCTTAAAGCCCGGCATAAAGCCCAATTCGGCGGTAGCCGGTTTGGGGATCCCTTGCAGGATCACCTTGATCAGGTTATCGGGGCGATCGCTGAAGATATTGGTGTTATTGGCCAGATCGGGACTGACGCCGAACAGCTGCGGCCCGCCGGCGGCGGCGCTGTGGCAGGCCTGGCAAGCGCCCTGAAATAACCGCTCGCCGGCCAGTTGCCCCGCCGCCGGCAAGGCGCGGGCCGCCAACTGCGCCTGCGGTTCCACATTCAGCGTCGCCTTGGTGCTCAGCGACATCACATAGTTGGCCATCGCCCGCAGATCGCTCTGCGGCAACGTCGCCAGTTCGCTGACCACCGGCCCCATCGGCCCGGCCGCCACGCCGTGCTCGGCGGAATGCCCGCTGCGGAAGTACTGAAACAGCTGTTCCTCGGTCCAGGGCTTGTCCGCATTGGCCAATTGATTCAGCGCCGGCGCTTCCCACCCGTCCACCATTCCCCCCGCCAGGAAAGCCGCGCCGCCCTTTTCCACCCCCAGCAGATTGCGCGGCGAATGGCAGGCGGCGCAGTGGCCAAGCCCGTTGACCAGATAGGCGCCGCGGTTCCACTGCGCGCTTTGTTGCGGATCGGGTTGATATTCCCCCTGGCGCAGGAACAGCGCGTTCCAGCCGGCCATCAGCGGCCGCAGGTTAAACGGGAAGCGCATCTGATTGGCCGGATTGCTCTGGCGCACCGCCGGTTGCGACATCAGATAAGCGTACAGCGCCTGCATGTCGCCGTCGGTCATTTTGCTGAAGGCGGTGTAAGGAAATGCCGGATACAGATGGCGGCCGTCGCGGGCGATGCCCTGGCGCATCGCCCGATCGAACGCGGTAAACGACCAGTTGCCGATGCCGGTTGCCACGTCCGGGGTAATGTTGGTGCTGTAGAGCGTGCCGAACGGCGTCGCCATCGCCAGCCCGCCGGCGTTGGTCGCCCCTTCCGACGCGGTATGGCAAACCGCGCAGTCTCCGGCAGCGGCCAACTGGCGGCCGCGCTCCAGCGTGGCCGCCGACCAGGTGCCGGCGCCGGGCGTCGCCACCGGCGCGATCTCCGCCCGCCACGGCAAGGCGCTGCCGGCGATGCCCAGCACCGCGCCGAACAGCCCCGCCGCGCCGCCGAACCACCATTTGCCGCGCTTCTTTTTCTTGGGCGGCGCGGCCTGCCGCTCGGCGTCCGGCCCGTTCAGCGCCTCGCGCAGTTTATCCGAGGTGATCGGCAGCTCGCGAAAACGAATGCCGGTGGCGTCGAATACCGCGTTAGCGATGGCCGCCGCGCTGGGCACCGACGCCGATTCCCCGGCGCCCAGCGGCGGATCGTAAGGGCGCGGCATCATCACCACGTCCACTTCCGGCACCTCCGGGAAGGTCAGGATCGGGTAAGCCCCCCATTCTTTGGCGGAGACCGTCGATTCCTCAAAGGTCACGCGCTCTTTCAATACCCGGCTGGTCGATTGCAACACGTTGCCGTGAATTTGGTGGCGCACGCCGTCCGGGTTAACCATCATGCCCGCGTCGTGGCCGACCACGATGCGCGTCACCGCCACTTCGCCGCTGGCTTTGTCGATCGCCACGTCGGCCACCCAGGCGGCCCAGGCCGCGCCAAAGCCGGGAAACTTGCTGTGGATGTAACGGGCATAGGCAAAGCCGCGCCCGCGCAGCACGCCGTCTTCCGCCGGGGTCTGCATCGGTTCGGTATGCGGCGTCCAGCCGGCGCGTTCTGCCGTGCTGCGCATCAGCTCACTGGCGCGTTCATCATCGATATAGCGCAGCCGATATTCCAGCGGATCGACGCCGGCGGCGTGGGCCAGCTCATCGATATAAGATTCGTGGGCGAAGGTGTTCGGCAAGGCGGAAACGCCGCGCATCCAGGAGGCGCGCACGATCGGCGCCATGTCCTCGATGCTGACGCGCAGCGCCGGATATTCGTAAGGCGGTACCGAGGTGCGGTCGCCCATTTCATAGGCCACCGGCAGCGGTTCAACCCGGCCGGTCAGCAGCAGCGCCAGCGTCGGCGCGCCGTTTGAAGGATAATAGGTGCGAAAATCGTAGGCGACCGGATGCCCCGCGGCGTCCAGCCCGCCGTCCACCTCCATCAGCTGCGCGGTGCCCTTCGGTTCCCACACATGCTCTTGCTCGCGGGTCAGCTGCACCCGCACCGGCCTGCCCACCGCGCGCGACAGCAGCGCCGCGTCGGCGCAGACGTCATCGGCGCAATTGCGGCCATAGCAACCGGCCGCCTCCATGCGAACGATCTCGATCTGCGCTTCCGGGTATTCCAGCAGCCAGGCCAGATCGGCGCGCAGCAGGTGCGGGTTCTGGCTGCCCGACCAGACCTGCAGGCGCTCCGGCCGGTAGTCCGCCAGCGCGCAGGAAGGGCCAATCGAGGCATGCAGCTGATACGGCCACAGGTAGCTGCGGGTGAAACGCCTGTCGGCCGCCGCCAGCGCCGCGTCCACATCGCCGGTATCGTGCACCACCCGGGTCGAATGGGGGTTGTCGCGCAGCGCCTGCGCCACGTCGGTCATCTGCGGCAAATTGCGCCGCCAGTCTTTCCAACTGACCTGTAACGCCTGCGCCGCCTTGATCGCCTGCTCTTCGCGCTCTGCGACAATGCCGATGAAATCGCCGATCACCACCAGTTTGACGATGCCGGGAATATGCGCGATCGAGGTTTCATCCACCGCCAGCAGGCTGGTACCGACGAATTCGCCGCTGTCGTACCCGGCATAGGGCGGCCGCACCACCCGGCCGTGCAGCATATTCGGCAGGCGCATATCGTGTACGTAGGTGGTTTCGCCGGTCGCCTTGGCCGGAATATCGACGCGCGCGGCGCTGGTGCCCACCAGGCGATATTCTGCCTGCGGTTTAAGCGGTGCGTCGCCGGAAATCGACAGCTCGACATGACCGCCGGCCACCAGTTCGGCGTAGCTGAGCGCCTGCCCCTGCGGGCCGCGGATCACGCCCTCCTCCAGCGTCAGCTGTTCCACCGGCGCATCGAAGCGCTGCGCCGCCTGGCGCAACAGCCAACGGCGCGCTTCGGCGGCGGCGTTGCGCAGCGGCACGGCGGAGATCTGCAGCGTGGCGCTGGCGATGGTGGCGCCCTGATTCGGCGCGCGCTCGGTATCGCCCAACACCATGCGCACCTGATCCATGCGCAGGTACAGCTCTTCGGCGACGATCTGGCCGAGCGCGGTGCGCACGCCGGTGCCGAGATCGACATGGCCGTTAAAGGCATAGATTTCGCCGCTGTCGCACAGGGCGATAAACAGCCCTTGCTCCCTGGGCTTCAGCACCGGCGTTTGCCCTTTGGGCACCGGCCCCGAAGGCGGTTGCACGCTGTCGACGATCAGCAGCACGCCGTCGCGCTGCAGCAATTCGGCCTGGCTCGGCGATGAGGGACGGGAATCAGTCATAAGCGTGGGCGCCCTCATCGCGGCAGAGAATGATGGCGCGCTGAACCGCACGCAGGATTTCGAGATGGGTGCCGCAGCGGCACAGGTTGCCGGACAGCGCCTGACGGATCTCCGCCTCGCTCGGAGCGGGATTGCGATCCAACAGGGCTTTGGTGGTCATGATCATGCCGTTGAGGCAGTAGCCGCATTGCGCCGCCTGCTCTTCGATAAAGGCGCGCTGCACCGGATGCAGGCGCTGGCGATCGCCAAGGCCTTCCAGAGTCACGATCGCCCGGCCGGACACGCCGAGCGCCGGGATCACGCAGGAGCGCGCCGCCACGCCGTCGATCAACACGGTACAGGCGCCGCATTCGCCCAGGCCGCAGCCGTATTTCGGGCCGTTGAGCGCCAGATCGTTGCGCAGTACCAGCAAGAGCGGCGTATCCGCCATCACCTGCGCATGAAGCTGTTCGCCGTTCACCGACAGCATCAGCGGATGCTCCGTCAGCGTGGTTTTCGCGCCTTCCCTGGGCGATTGCACTTCAGATATCGCCATTGTTCGCGTCTCCGCCTGCACTTGATGGTCTTATGGGCTGGCCTCTCACCACCGACCACCAGGCAACCGACGTTGCGCGGGCGAATCAGCCGGTGGGCGGATCTTCCAGCATTTTATTCAGCAGGAATATCAGCGCTATCCGTTCGGCCGGGTTGAGCGTGCCGAACGTCAGCTCTGTGATTTTCGCCGCCTGCGGCACCGTTTCCGTCAGCAGCACGGCGCCGGCGTCGGTCAGGCCGACCACCACCTTGCGCCGATCCACCGGATCCGGCGTCACCGTGATCAGATCGCGCGCCTTTAGCCGCTCGACGATGCCGCGTATGGTGGCCTGATCCACCGCCGTCACCTGCACCAGCTCGGTCAGCGAGCTCGGCCCCATATCGCGCACCGCGCACAGGGTGATGAACTGCACCGCCGTCAGCTGCGAATCGCCAACGTTTTGCTGAAAAATCGCCAGGTGGCGCTGATAAACCTTGCGCAGCAGGTGCCCGACTTGCTCGGTAAAATGATAATTTTCGGGTTGGCCGCTCACGGCTGACGGGTATTCGGGGGGCGTCATTGCGTTACTCTCACCATCTATGGAATTCACGAGAATAGTACAAACCCCCGCCGTTGGCAGCAACGATTAAGCCCGACGCGCGCGCGAGGCCTCCGGCGCCACCACTTCCCCATCCGCCACCACCGTTTGCCCGTCGAGGCGGATGTCGCAGCGGCGCAGCGCGATGTCCATATGGCAAGGCGTTTTGCGCGTGCCGCCCACTTCGGTATTCGGCCCGGTGGAGAACAGGAAGTTGCCGTAGAAAGCGCGCGCGTCCATGCACATGCCGTCGTTCTTGTCGTGCAGGCCCATCGCCGTCCACTGGGCGCGCGGCTGCAGGCCCCAGCCGATATGCGAGATGCCGTACACCTCCGGATCGTCGAAGTATTTCATGTATTCGCGCAGGTATTCCGCCTCGAAGCCGCCGTGAATGCGGGTGACGAAGCCTTGTTCGATCTCCAGCGTGATGCGTTCGCGCGCGTAGCTTTTAAACGGCAGCAAGATATCGCCGACCTCCAGCACCAGCACCCCTTCCGCCTGCTCCTCATTCGGCCAGGTGAACAGGAAACCGCTCGGCCAGTGATCCCAGCGCCCCGGTTCATCGGCATAGCCGTACTCGGTCACCGTCGGGTATTGCCCGAGCGGCGCGCGGAAATCGCTGCCGGCGGCGGACGTCACCTGCATCAGCTTCGCCTGCTCCAGCACGGCGGCGGCGGCCAGCACCCGCGCCTTGTCTTCCGCGTTAGGCAACATGCGCGCCAGCACCTCCGGCGGCTCCACCGCCAGCAGGATGCGGGTGCCGGTTTTCAGGATCTGCTCCTGCTCCGGCGAATGCAGCAGCATCATGGTATCGACGATCAGGTCGGCGGCCTCCAGCGCACGCTGCGCCGCCAGGTTGCCGGTCAGCGCGGTATCGCCGCAATAGGCGGTCATGTCGTTGCCCATCGCCCGCGGATGGTTGAACGCCGGCAGCTCGACGGCATACACCCTGGCGCCCAGCCGCAGCGCCGCGTCGGTCGCGGCGCGCACCGTGCGCGCATCGGAATAATGGCTTTTCAAAATCGCCACGCTCTGCGAAGCATCGACCTTCGACAGCGTAAGCACCTGCTCAAACAGCTGTACCAACTGGGTTTCATTGACCGCCATGGCCTGTCTCCTGTCTCGTCAAGGGTGTCCGCCGCCCGCAAGGCGGCGGTGATTTTTCAAACAATTTAAAGTGAACACACTCATTTTTATCTAAGTCAAAAAATCAAAGGAAAGCAAGCTGCGAATATCCACCATAAGAAAGTCCTATTTCATCCCTTTCTAATCCTGTGATTAACATGAGTTTAACAGTAAAGCGCTGTCAATTAGCGTGAGCAAGATCTGATTTAACACTTTTGCAACTTTGCGTTATCTAGCGCATACACTATAAATCGATCGTCCAGCCATGCGTTGGACCTACGCTGAAAAAGCCAACAGACAGGGGAAACATGATGAGCAAACAACCACGCATCGCCGTCGTCGGCGCCGGGCTGGGGGGCGCCGCCGCCGCCGGGCTGCTGCAAAAAGCCGGCTTTACCGTCGATCTGTATGAACAGAGCCCGGCGTTCTCGCGCCTCGGCGCCGGCATTCACATGGGGCCGAACGTCCTGAAGATTTTCCGCCGACTCGGCATTGAGCAGCGGCTGGAGCAGATGGCGTCTCATCCCGATTTTTGGTTCAGCCGCGATGCCGAAAGCGGCGACTACCTGTCGCGCATCGAACTGGGCGGCTTTGCCCGCCGGGAGTACGGCGCCGCCTATGTGACGGTGCACCGCGGCGATTTGCAGGCGTTGCAGCTCTCCGCGCTGCAGCCCGGCACCCTGCACTTCGGCAAATGCCTGAGCAAGATTGAAGATCGCGGTGACGAGGTGGTGCTGAACTTCGTCGACGGCACCTCGGCCCATGCCGACATTGTGATCGGCGCCGACGGCATCAACTCGCGCATCCGCGAACATCTGCTGGGCGCCGAAGCGCCGACCTACAGCGGCTGGGTGGCCCACCGCGCGCTGATCCGCGGCGAGAAGCTGGCGAAATACAACCTGACGTTCGAAGACTGCGTGAAGTGGTGGTCGGCGGACCGCCATCTGATGGTCTACTACACCACCCAACGGCGCGACGAGTATTACTACGTCAGCGGCGTGCCGCACCCGGCCTGGGATTTCCAGGGCAGCTTCATCGACAGCAGCCGCGAAGAGATGTTCGAGACCTTCGCCGGCTACCACCCGATCGTGCAGGCGCTGATCGAATCCAGCGAGCAGGTCACCAAATGGCCATTGCTGAACCGCAAACCGCTGCCGCTGTGGAGCGAGGGCCGCCTGGTGCTGCTCGGCGACGCCTGCCACCCGATGAAGCCACACATGGCGCAGGGCGCGGCGATGGCGATCGAAGACGCCGCCATGCTGACCCGCTGCCTGCAGGAAACCGGCCTCGGCGACTACCGCACCGCCTTCCAGCTGTATGAAGCCAACCGCAAGGAGCGCGCTTCACGGGTGCAGGCGGTGTCCAACGCCAACACCTTCCTGCGCACCCAGGAAGATCCGGCCTGGGTCTACGGCTATGACCTGTACGCGCAAGCGCTGAAATCGGAGAACGCCGCATGAGCACTTTCCTCTACGGCGCCCACGTTCACGCCAACGGCATTCGCCAACACTACCTGCGCTACGGCGGCCACGGCCCGGCGCTGATCCTGATCCCCGGCATCACCAGCCCGGCGATCACCTGGGGTTTCGTCGCCGAGCGGCTGGGGGAAAAATACGACGTCTACGTGCTCGACGTGCGCGGCCGCGGTTTGTCGTCCAGCGGCCCGGAACTGGCTTATGACGCGGAGACCTGCGCGCAGGACGTCAATGCCTTCGCCGCCGCGCTGAGCCTGGCCAGTTACGCCCTGCTCGGCCATTCGATGGGCGCCCGCTTCGCCCTGCGCGCCGCCGTTTTGCAGCCCGCCGGCGTGCGGCGGCTGGTGCTGGTCGATCCGCCGGTTTCCGGCCCCGGCCGCCGCGCCTATCCCGGCCAATGGCCGTGGTACGCCGACTCGATCCGGCAGTCGCTGCCGGGCATGAGCGCCGAGCAGATGCGCGCCTTCTGCCCGACCTGGAGCGAAGAGCAGCGCCGGCTGCGCGCCGAGTGGCTGCACACCTGCTACGAGCCGGCGATCCAACGCGCCTACGACGATTTTCATCAGGTGGACAGCCACCGCGACTACCCGCTGCTGACCATGCCGACGCTGCTGATGGCCGCAGGCAAAGGCGGCGTCATTCAGCCCGAAGACCGGGCGGAGATCCGCGCGCTGCAGCCGGAGATCGCCATCGTCGAGGTCGAGAACGCCGGGCACATGATCCCGTGGGACGACTTCGACGGCTTCTTCCGCGCCCTGGGCGATTTTCTGGATTAACTGAGGAACACCGACATGAGCAACCACTACCGCATCGGCCAGATCGTGCCCAGCTCCAACACCACGATGGAAACCGAGATCCCGGCGATGCTGGGCGCGCGCCAGCTGATACGCCCGGAGCGCTTCACCTTTCACTCCAGCCGCATGCGCATGAAACACGTCAATAAAGAAGAGCTGGCGGCGATGGACGCCGAGTCCGATCGCTGCGCCCTGGAGCTGTCCGACGCGCGGGTCGACGTGCTCGGCTACGCCTGCCTGGTGGCCATCATGGCGATGGGGCTGGGCTACCACCGCGAATCGCAGGCCCGGCTGGCGCAGGTGACGAAAGACAATCAGGCCGCCGCGCCGGTTATCAGCAGCGCCGGCGCGCTGGTCAACGGCCTGAAGGTGATCGGCGCCAAACGCATCGCGCTGGTGGCGCCCTACATGAAACCGCTGACCCAGCTGGTGGTGGACTACATCCAGCACGAAGGCATTGAGGTCAAGGTGTGGCGCGCGCTGGAGATCCCGGACAACCTCGAAGTCGGCCGGCACGATCCGGCCAGGCTGCCGGGGATCGTCGCCGAGATGGATTTACGCGAGGTCGATGCTATCGTGCTGTCCGCCTGCGTGCAGATGCCTTCGCTGCCGGCGGTTCCGACGGTGGAGGCCCAAACCGGCAAGCCGGTGATCACCGCCGCCATCGCCACCACTTACGCGATGCTGACCGCGCTGGAGCTGGAACCGATCGTCCCCGGCGCCGGCGCCCTGCTGTCCGGCGCCTATTGAGGAGGCAGGATGAACGACACCCTCAGCGACAACTACCGCGGCGTCTGGGGCCAGCGCATCGGCTTCGGCCGGCGCCCGGCGCTGCTGGCGATCGACTTTATGCAGGCCTACACCACCGAAGGCGCGCCGCTGTTCGCGCCGGGCGTGGTGAGCGCGGTCGAGGAGAGCCGCGAGCTGCTGGCCTGCGCGCGCCGCACGGGAATTCCTGTCATCCACACCCACATCCGCTATCATGCAGGCCATTTTGCCGATGGCGGCCTGTGGATGAAGAAAGCGCCGGTGATGAAGGACATGGTGGCGGGCAACCCGCTGGCGGCGTTCTGCCCGCCGGTGGCGCCGCTGGCCGATGAGGTGGTGCTGAGCAAGCAATACGCCAGCGCCTTTTTCGGCACCGCGCTAGCGCCGCTGCTGGTGGCGCAAGGGATCGACACGCTGCTGATGATCGGCTGCTCCACCAGCGGCTGCATCCGCGCCAGCGCGGTGGACGCGGTGCAGCACGGCTTTCGCGCCATGGTGGTGCGCGAGTGCGTCGGCGATCGTCACCCCGGCCCACACGAAGCCAACCTGTTCGATATCGACAGCAAATACGGCGACGTGGTGCACAAACGGGAGGCGCTCGACTACCTGAACCGGTTATGAGTCAAGGATTCACCTGCAACGACAATAACGAAGGCGCAAACAGCGCCTCACGCGACCGCCCGAAACAGGGCGGCGCCCATGCAACGCAAACACAACAGGCGCCTCCTGCGGAGGCCAACACGCACCACCTGGAGACAACATCATGGCCATTGTCGACACCCCGCTGGCGGGGAAAGCGGACGCAGAATCGCTGCTGCTGTACCGCAAAATCACCTGGAAACTGATCCCGTTTCTTTGCCTGTGTTACCTGGCGGCCTACCTCGATCGCATCAACGTCGGGCTGGCCAAGCTGCAGATGGCCGACGCGCTGCAGCTGAGCGAAGCGGCCTTCGGCCTCGGCGCCGGGCTGTTCTTCGTCGGCTATATTCTGTTCGAGGTACCGAGCAACCTGATCCTGCAGCGCGTCGGCGCCAAAATGTGGATCGCCCGCATCATGATCACCTGGGGGCTGTTGTCCACCGCCACCATGTTCGTCACCACGCCGACCCAGTTCTACGTCATTCGTTTCCTGCTCGGCGTGGCGGAGGCCGGTTTCCTGCCCGGCGTGCTCTTTTACCTGACGCTGTGGTTCCCGACCTATCGCCGCGGCCGCATCATCGCGCTGTTCATGATCGGCCTGCCGCTGTCCAGCGTGATCGGCGGGCCGCTGTCCGGCTGGATCATGGGCCATTTCGACATGCTTCACGGGCTGCACGGCTGGCAATGGCTGTTTTTGCTGGAGGGCATTCCCAGCGTGCTGTTGGGCGTGCTGACCTTTTGGCTGTTGCCTAACACCTACCAGCAGGCCAAGTGGCTGACGCCCGAGGAGAAACAGCGCATCGCCGACGATCTGGCGCGCGACGACGCCGAGGCCGATCACGGCAAGCACAGCTTCCGCGACGGCTTCTTCAACCTGAAAGTCTGGATGCTCGGCGGCATCGACTTCGCCATTCTGCTCAGCGCCTACGCCATGGGCTTTTGGATGCCGACCTTCATCAAAACCGCCGGCGTCACCGACATCACCACCATCGGCTACCTGACGGCGATCCCCAGCGTCGCCGCCCTGCTCGGCATGCTGCTGATCGGCAGCAGTTCCGACCGGCTGCGCGAACGGCGCTGGCATATCATCGTGCCGTTTATCGTCGGCGCGCTGGCGATGGCCGGCAGCACCTTCTTTACCCACAACGCGCTGGCCACGGTGCTGCTGTTCTCCATCGCCCAGGCGGCGATCATCGGCGCGGTGCCGGTGTTCTTCAGCCTGCCGGCCACCTTCCTGCGCGGCACGGCGGCGGCGACCGGCTTCGCGCTGGCCTGTTCGCTGGCCAACATCGCCGGGCTGGTGAGCAATTCGCTGATGGGGCTGGCGCTGGATCTGACCGGCAAGAGCGGCGGCGCGCTCTGGGCCTTCGCCGGCTGCCTGCTGCTCAGCTCGCTGCTGGTGGTGGCCCTGCCGGCCAAGGTGGTGAACCGCTGAATGTCGACCAAGCCAAAAAGACCAAGGGCGCATAACGCGCCCTTTTGTTTGCTTACCGGGAGTGGCCGAACTTACTCGTCCTTCAGCCCGCGGTTGATCAGCATCGGTTCGATGCTCGGCTCTTTGCCGCGCCAGTCGATGTACAGCTTCTCCAGATCCTGGCTGTTGCCGCGCGACAGGATCATGTCGCGGAAGCGCTGGCCGTTTTCGGCGGTCAGGCCGCCGTGTTCTGTGAACCACTGGAAGGCGTCGTCCGCCAGCATTTCCGTCCACAGATAGGCATAGTAGCCCGCGGCATAGCCGTTACCCCAGATGTGCTGGAAGTAGCTGGAGCGGTAGCGCGGCGGCACGTAGCTGAGATCGACCTTGTCTTTTTGCAGCGACTCGGCTTCGAACTTGTCCACGTCCTGCTGCGGCTGATCGGCGGTCAGCATGTGCCAGTGCATGTCCAGCAGCGCGGCGGACAGCAGCTCGGTCATGCTGTAGCCCTTGTTGAACTTGTCGGCCTTCTTGATCTTGTCGACCAGTTCCTGCGGCATCGCCTCGCCGGTCTGGTAGTGCTTGGCGAAGTGGCTGAACACTTTCGGATCGCTGACCCAGTGCTCGTTGAACTGCGACGGGAACTCGACGAAGTCGCGCGCGGTGTTGGTGCCCGACAGGCTCGGGTATTCCTGATCGGCGAACATGCCGTGCAGCGCATGGCCGAACTCGTGGAACATGGTGATTACGTCGTCATACGACAGCAGCGCCGGCTGGCCCGGTGCCGGTTTGGTGAAGTTGGCGACGTTGTAAATCACCGGCTTGGTGCCGTTGAGCTTCGACTGATCGACGAAGTTGCTCATCCAGGCGCCGCCGCCCTTGTTGTCGCGCTTGAAGTAGTCGGTGTAGAACAGCGCCAGCGACTTGCCGTCCTTGTCGAACACTTCGTACACCTTGACGTCCGGCTGATAGACCGGGATGTCCTTGCGCTCCTTGAAACTGATGCCGTACAGCAGGTTGGCGGCGTAGAACACGCCGTTGTTCAGCACGTTGTTCAGCTCGAAGTAAGGCTTGATCTGCGACTCGTCCAGATCGTACTTGGCCTTGCGCACCTGTTCGGCATAGAACTGCCAGTCCCAGGCCTGCACCTTGAAGTCGCCTTTCTGCTGGTCGATCACCGCCTGAATGTCTTTGGCTTCACGCTCGGCGCGCGCGGTGGCCGCCGGCACGATGTTGCGCATAAAGCTCAGCGCGGCATCCGGCGTCTTGGCCATCTGGTTTTGCAGTTTCCAGGCGGCGTAGTTCGGATAGCCCAGCAGCCTGGCCTGCTCGGCACGCACCTTGGCCAGACGGGAAATGGTCTGGCGGGTATCGTTGCCGTCGCCCTTCTCCGCACGCGTCCAGGAGGCGTCGAACAGCGCCTGGCGGGTGTCGCGATCTTTCAGGCTCTGCAGCAACGGCTGTTGCGTGGTGTTTTGCAGCACCAGCAGCCACTGTTTCTCCAGCTTGCGTTCGGCGGCCGCCTGGGCCGCCGCAGCCAGCTCGCCTTCCGACAGGCCGTCCAGCTTCGCCGGGTCGGTTATCGCCAGCGCGCCGTTTTTGCTCGCCGCCAGCAGCTTGTTGGTGAACTGGGTGCTCAGCGTCGCCGCTTCCTGGTTCAGCGCCTTCAGCTTGGCCTTGTCGGCGTCCGACAGGTTGGCGCCCGCCAGTTCGAAGTTCTTGTAGGTCACTTCCACCAGCCGGCGCGACTCCGGATCCAGCTTCAGCGCGTCGCGATCCTGATAGATGGCCTTGATGCGCGCGAACAGCTTGCCGTTGAGCATAATGTCGTCGTTCAGCGCCGCCAGCTTCGGCGAGGTTTCTTCATCCAGCTTTTGCAGCGCGTCGCTGGTGTTGGCCGAGGTCATGGCGCCGAACACGTTCATCACCCGCGTCAGCAACGAACCAGCCTGCTCCAGCGCCACGAAGGTATTTTTGAAGTTGGGCTTGGCCGGGTTGTTGGCGATCTTCTCCACCTCTTCCCGCTTTTGCTTGATGCCCGCTTCGATCGCCGGCGCGTAGTCGCTCTCCTTGATCAGGTTGAACGGCGGCGCCTGGAACGGCAGACGGCTTTGATAGAAGAACGGATTTTGAGTCTTTTGCTTGTCGTGCTGATTGGCTTCACCGGTCACGTTAGCCTCCTTCGCCTGGCCGCTGGGCAGCGCGCTATGGTCGGCGTGAGGTTGGGTTTCTGCTGCCTGTGCCTGCGAGCCCAGCGCCATGCCGATCGCCAGCACCAATGTGGATAAACGCATCAAATCGAAACTCCTCCATGTTCACGGAATAAGGTCTCGGGGAATCGCTCCCTCTGAGTCACCTCCTAGCTTAGGTGCAGTTGGCAGTTTGAGCAAAAACAAGTGATTAGAAGTTAGCCGCCTCGCCGGCCGCTGCCAGAAGCGCCAGTGACATCTTTGTTTTTTATCATCAATATATAGTCACATAATGTAATTAGTTTATAGGAAATTAATTCAATGCCATTGATAAATAAAGAAGAATCATAAAATACCCTGTTGACTTATCAGGTTACTCAATGTAACTTGATGTAAATTTTGATTAATGGAGCTAATCAAATTGCAGCTTATAACGGAAATAGTTCTTATTGTCATTTTCATCCTCATTATCAGTGCAACTTATAAAAACGCGAAGAAAAAAGGCTTGCGCACGTACCATATCGTCATGCTGTTCTTGATATTCCCCCTTGCCGTATTTTTAGACTACTGCCTGCAGCGCCAAGCGATCCTTTTGGATACGGCCGCCCTTAAAATCACGGCAATGTATGGTTTGTCGATGGCAGTTATTTTTTCGCTTGTGTTATCTATTACCTCTCGCAAGAAGGAGCTTAAATGAGAGCCTTAACGGAAGTTGAGTTGTCATGTATTAACGGTTCTGACGGCAATGATTCTTATAATCCGACTTCACTTATTGTCGGCAGCCTGAGCACAATAGCGAAATTGCCCACCCCCGTATCATTAGCCGTGGGCGTGGGCACGGAAATCGCTATTCAGGCCGCACCGCACATGCCGGTTAACGTTGCTATTCCACAGGTTCCCATGGGCCCAACATGGAATGGCAGTGGCGGTGGTCGCCCTTCACCGTCGTCGTCACTTTCAACACCGGATTCTTCAAATTAAAAAACGTGGACCTTATTATCCCTTGAACAACAAGGCCGATATTTAACTTGCCCTGCGCCCATAAAAATAACGATTAAAAAAATGAAAAACCTCGCCATGCTTCACGAAAGCTTGATTCCTTTTGTCGCAAAAAAGACAGGTTCTCAATTACTCTGGCACAACGAATTAAGCCCTGCCGAGCAGGACGAACTGAAAAATGAGGCCAGCTATCTCATCGAAGAAAATAATCGTCATGCTATTTTTGATGACGGCACGCCGCTCTTAAACGATGAAAAAGTCTTTTTCGCCGAACGTTATGGCGGCGGGGCTATTTCGCGCAACGGCGGTGGCGCACGCTGTGGCTTTGATGGGCGATGGCAGGTTAAAGGCATCGGAGCCAATGCGTTAGTCGGTCAAGGGGCAAAGCATATCGATGGCGAGTTGACAATGAACGGCGCAGTATTGGAGGCATTGTGGGGAAACGTCATGGCCAAACTGCTGCCTTACGGCGCCGTGCCCAATAAGGCGATCTTGCTGACCGACAACCCCATCGCCACCCTCTCTCCTGCATCGGCGGGAGATGTCCATAACCGCAAGGCGTTGCTGGTGCGCGAACCCGTCGTGCGCCCTGCACATTTTTGCCGCGCGCCCTACTATCATCCTCATGATGCGATGCAAAGGCAGCCTTCGGATATTGAGCGGACCGAAAAGCTCATTGTCGCCGCACCGTCCTTTCTGCCTCGTCCCTCTGAGTTTGACGCTGTGCGCTGGTTGGCATTGCCGCAGGAAGAACGAGCATTCTACGGGCTCTGCGAGCTTGCCCGGCGCCTTGCGACGCAGATAGCTTACTGCCGTACCCGCCATTTGGTGATGATGACCTCACCCTCCAATTGCGATATGGCCGGCAGGCTGCTGGACTTTCATGGTGTTCGCAGCGTTTTTCCCGCAGAACGTCGAGATCCCGGCCGCAGCTACATTCAGCACAACAAACTCAACGAAGACGCCCCTTTGTTGCTGAGAGGCATGCAAGATCTCGCTTTTTATTTAGCCAAGCATCAATTTGGCCCGGCATTTCTCGCGGCAGCGCATCAAGGCATCGGCGCGGCCTTTAGTATGGCCTACAAGCGAGCCTGCCTGCTGGATAATCTCGGTATGGCGGGTTTTGCCCCTGCATTTTTACAACGCCTGCCTCTCACCGCCGAATGGTTCGCCTTAGGCGAACGCTTGCAAAAAATGTTCGATTTGGCTCCCGGCGTCTTTAGCCGTCGACAAGGTCTGGGCCAGGGGAATGCTCATCCGGCGATTGCCCTGTTGCATCGGCTCATCGACTCGCCCGTAAGGGTTTCCGCCGAACAACAGGGTACGACAGCGGAGGAGAAATTTTCTCTGGCATTCCAGCGGTTATACGCGAAGTACCTTCAGGAAACATCAGCGGATCAAACCGCCGCCGGATTACAACAGGCGATGAAGCAGACCGTCACCCGAAGGTTGGGCTCCCGCGCGTTCATGCGCCGTGAAGTGATTTTTCAAGAAATTGCAGGCTGGCGCGGTGAAGTCAGCGAGATCAGCGAACAGTTGCAAACCTATCTGGATCGTTTCGAGCGCCAGACGATCAACGTATTACAATAATAACGCTGAGGATATTTCGTGAGTTTTATCAAAGAAAACCAGCAGGGTAAAAGTAAGTTCAGTCAATACGAGAGCCTGGGCTTCGCCGTTAACTGTATGCTGATGAATAAAAATTACAGTTTGTACCATATAAAAACGTTGCAGCTATGGACTCAGGAAGCGATTAATCAAAACCAATTCAAAATATTATTCGACCATTTGGATAATCCGTTAGGATATATAACCTGGGCCTACCTGAGAGATGAGGCGCTGGGTCGATTTATTAACGATCCGCAGTTTCTTCTCCATACCTCAGAATGGGATGAGGGCGGCACGCTGTGTATTTTAGATTTTTGCTGCAAGCCAGGCAGCGCGCATTTATGTTTGGAACACCTTAAAACAGTTCACCCAATCGCAGAACGTCGCACGGTTGTATGGCGTTCCCGCCGAACGGGCAAACTGATGACGGTAAAAAAATAAAGAAAAATAAACATCAGGGATGAACCGATGAGCAAGCATCAACTATTGGATTCACAGGCGGGATTTTACTACGGCACCAAGATCGGCGATGACAAATCGAGCTATAATATCGCGGAATATGTCGAAATAAATCACACTCTCGATATCGCAAGAATGAAACGTGCCATTCATCGCGTCATCAGCCAAACGCCGACGCTGCACGTTCTGTTTGATGAAGATAACGGTACGCCTTATCAATATCCCGTCACCGCCAACATCTCAGTGGAATGGGTAGATCTTTCGCAGCGCGCCAACAATATGGCCACCGCTATCGAATTAATGGAAGCGGATACCAAGCGCCCGTTCTCGTTGAACGCTGCGCCGTTATTCAGACAAAAAATCATTAGACTGGGTGAGCAACGCTTTCTGTGGTATTTCTGCAGCCACCATCTGCTGCTTGATGGTTACGGCACTTATTTGCTGATCCACCAAGTGGCACAGGCCTACCGAGGCCAAACGCAGCAACCGCAAGACGTACCTGCGCTCGATGCCTTGCTCAGGGCTGAATCTGAGTATAAACAGTCAGCCGCCTATCAAGCGGACCGACATTTTTGGCAAGCAGCCAGCGCCTCACTACCAGACCCGATGACATTAGCCTGCGCCAATATTCCCTCAGGACAAACGATCCGCCATGTGACGTCGTTGCCCTATCCTGCCGAGCGCCTTGCGCTGCAAACCGGGCACCCTTCTTGGCTGGCGCGCACTTTCGTGGCAGTGATGGCATATTTGTACTTGTGTACCGGCGAGAAACAGCAAACGATCGGCGTCCCAATGATGGCGCGAACAGACTCCCTGACGAGGCAGGCGCTGACTTGCAAAACCAACGTTGTTCCTTTGACGCTCGATATTGAGGACACGGCCTCATGCCGACAGTTGGCGCAGACCATTGAACGCATGCTCAGGCAACTCAAAAAACATCAAGCGTTCCGTTACGAAGAGATAAAAAGTCTGAGGAGCGTCACCAGCCGCTCGCCGCTGTTCAACATCGTGGTCAATATCATTCCCTTTGAAGCGGCAGCCTCATTTTCTTCCGCGCAGCGCAGCGAAATCCGTAATTTACGCTCAGGAGGCGCGCAGGATCTGGTCTTCAACATGCGTCCCGATCTCGATAACCAAACGCTTCGGCTGGAGATCGATGCCGACTCAGGGCTTTACGATGCGGCCAGCCTGGTGCGGCACAGCCAGGGGATACAGACCTTGTGCGCCTTGCTGTATCACGTCCCGGAAAATCTTTCCGTCGCGGCATTGCGACAACGTTTCCCGCTCTCGCTGCAGGGTAAAGCAGCCAACGAGAACGTGGTCGATATAATGCAACGTATCGATCGTGCCGTCGTTCAAGCGCCGCAACGCACGGCGATCCTCACGCCCGCACACGCTTCGTTGTCGCTAAGAGCGCTGTCTTATGCCGTTTTGCAGCAACAGTGGCGTGCGCTGGCCGATACCCTGGCCCCCGCCCGTGCTGCATACACCGTGCTGTTGCTCGACTTGCCGCAAGGGCCGGAAGCCATCATCTGCATGCTTGCTGCGCTGCAGTTGAAAATGCCGTTCGTCAACCTGAATGCCAAAGGGGATGGAGCGGCTCATCGTCAGCTGCTTGAACAGTTTAGCGACGCTATCCTGATTACCGATCGCACACTTCCCTCCTTTCATTCCGAACCTGACGCATTGGCGCATTGGCGCGCATCGACACTCGATATGCCGGCGGATTTCGCGCACTTCACCGTGTTTCGCCGGCAAACAGCGGCAGAGGCGCCGCCATTCCCGGCCGGAACCGGCTATATCATGTTTACCTCCGGCTCGACGGGAATGCCTAAAGGCGTGATAGGCGCCCGACATGCTCTCAACGTTTTTGTCGATGCGGCGATAAAATGCTATGGCATTCAACCGCATGAACGCGTGTTGCAATTTGCGCCCTTGCATTTCGATGCGTGCATTGAAGAAATTTTCATGACGCTGGGTGCCGGCGCCCACCTGTGTATCGCCCCTGAGGCCGTCAAGCACAGTTTTGCCGCTTTCTTCACATTCTGCGCCGATCATCAAATCAGCCTGTTGGATCTGCCGACCGCCTACTTTAATGAGATGCTGTTCGCCTCCGGCGGCGAACAGACGCTGCCGCAGGCCGTCACGACCGTTATCATCGGCGGCGAAAGCCTTTCACCGCGAGCCAAAGAAAGCTGGTTCGCGCACTATCCCAAAGGCAGAAAGTTATTCAACTCCTACGGCCCAACCGAGACAACCGTGGTGGCGACGGTCGCCGAAATCAAAAACGATGGCGCCGCCGTGACGATAGGCGCACCGTTGGACGGTATATACACGGCGATCGTCGGCGAGGATCTCAGGCTGTTGCCGCTCGGCTGCAGCGGCGAATTACTGATAGCCGGAGCGACCGTCAGCCTGGGATATTTGCATCAGCCAACGCTGAGCGCGGAAAAGTTCGTCACCCTTGAGGTTAATGGCCATCCCATGCCCGCCTTTCGTACCGGCGATATCGCCTGCCAGCGCCAGGATGGGCAGCTGGTGTTCCTTGGCCGCAAAATTCGTGAAGCGAAAATCGCCGGGCAGCGCGTCAATATGGGTGAGATAGAAAGCTGTCTGGCCCGGTTGCCCGCAATTGTCGAAATTGCCGTGCTGGCCAAAAGCGGCGACGCGGGAACGGAACTGTACGCGCATTATCACAGCCGGCAGCCGCTCAGCGAGGCAATGCGCCGCACGCTGTATGGCGAACTGCCCAATGCACATATTCCTCAGCGCTTCGTGCATCACCCAACGCCGCTGGCCAAACTGGCTAACGGCAAGATTGATTATCGCACCCTGGAAAGACAATCCCGGCTGCCTGAACCCACACGGGAATTGCGTTCTACGACATTCAACACCCTGGTGAATGAGGTTTGGCTGGCGACGCTGGGCAGTGACGATGGCGACTTCTTCACGCTCGGCGGCGAGTCGCTGCAGGCCATAAAAATCATTAACGCGCTTAACGCCCACTGTCGGTTGGATCTGAACCTGAGCGACATTTTTGAACATCCGAGACTCGCCGATTTCTGCCGACACCTAACGCAGCTGGCCCATGCACGCTATGGCCTGGATCCGCAGCATCTGGACATCCGTTGCGCTATCGGCCGCCGCCTATCAACCGAGGCGCCGGCCAGCAGCCGGCTGTTTATTCAATCCCCCGAAGGCGCAGATGAACGACTTTTGTTGGCCGCCCTCGCCGACAAACACGGTGTGGACATTCTGTCACCGCAGGCGCTGCCGTTGCATGCTGAATGGCCGCTGAACGCGGCCATATTCAACGTACCGAACGAAGCCACGCAATATGCCAGCTGGCTTGATGCGCTTTCGGCCCTGCTGCTCGTCCTGCCCGGCCGAGTTAACTACATGATCTTTATGCATGATACAGCCGGCGGCGCCAGACTCACGCAAAGCCTGCTGCGCGATTTTCGGCATGAGCGGCTGCTGTTGCTGCATAAAACCGATTCGCGCCGCCAAGCCGTCGACGCCGGCGTTACTGAGTTGATAGCCTTTTCCGCGCGGCTTGGCTATTTCCCGCACATCCGGTTCGATACGGCCAATGAGCGATTGAACGGCTGCGTACTGAGGATCTTCGGCTTCGATGATGGCGAGAATATCGATCATCGCGCCGCCTTCACAATGGCACAGCGGAGAAACCCGGGAGTGCAGTTGTGTAGCTTGTCGCATTGGCTGAATTTGATTTCCGCCCACAGCGACAAACGCCCGAATAAAAGCGGTCGAACAGGGAAAGCTATCGACGTCAACATAGAAGGAGTGCACTGATGAGCGTCATCGGCCTGATCAATCTGATGGAAATGGCGAAACAGGGAGCAACATTCGGCGAGCTGTCGCCTCGACGCCAAACCATTGAGCATGTCGACGCCGCCGCCCTCAGTGCGGTGCAGGAAGACATCACCGCATTTTTATCTGTCTGTACGCCAGATAATGCAGTGCGAGACACCGGGGAGAAGCCTTGTTACACCGTCAATCACTACGCGGGGCAATACCTGTGGCTGTATGAAAACTTCACCAAGAACAGCCCGCTGTATAACATTCCGATCGCCAAAGAGATCCTGGGGCCCTTTGAACCCACGCGTTTGCTCGCCGCGCTGAAAAAACTACTCAAGCGGCACGGTGCGCTTTGCGGCCGCTATCGGCTAGACGGGGAAGCCATCACCGTTGACATCGTGCACCCTGATGAAACCATTTTCGAACACAGTCTCGAGGACATCAGCGGGCAGAATAGTGAGGAGCAGCAAAAAAGTATGCTAGCGGCGCTTAACGCCCAGTGCACGATTCCGTTTGATCTCGGTGCCGAGTATCCCCTGCGCTGCCGGATCTTGAGAAAGAGCGCGCAGCACCACTATCTGTTCTTGACTTTTCACCATTGCGTGGTCGACGGCTGGACGGCCAATTTGCTGGTGGATGAACTGAGCCGTGGCTATCACGCGCACGAAGAGCATTGCCATTATGACAACGGCCAGGCGTTTTTCCGCTACCTTGAAGACCCTTTCCTCGCCGTCGCCAATGTCGATGACAGCATGGCGTTTTGGCGCGATGAACTGGATGGTGCGCCGGAAAAACACGCGCTTGAATACGATATCGCCATCACCGCAGCAGGAAAAACACAGAATATCGTCAGAACATCGCTGACGAACGAACTGCAGTCGGCTCTGGCCCAGTTAGCCAAACATAACGGTACGACGCTGTTTACGCTGTTGCACTCCGCCTTCGCGTTACTGATTGCCAGAGAATCTGCGACGGATCGCGTGGTCATCGGTAGCCCGATCGCCAACAGGAACGAGCCGACGTTAAACGATGCCGTGGGCAGCTTCGTCAACACGATCGCTCACCAATTTATCATCACTGGCGACGACAGTTTCACCGCGCTGCTGCAAAAGAACGCGAATAAATTTGCGCGCGCTTTCAAACATCAGGGTTTGCCATTCTCTTACCTGGTTGAACAACTCAAGCCCACGCGCGGCAAGTTTCACCCCATTTATCAAATCATGTTCGTCTGCCAACATCGCAAAAGCAATGAGCTAAATGTTGGCGGTGCGCAGGTTAACACCCTGCCGAGAGGCTATGCGCCGCCCAAGTTTGATCTGGTTCTGGAAGTGATTTCCAGCGCAGAGGGCATTCAGTTGGAATGGCAATACAACGCCAAGCTGTTTACGCCGGAGCGCATTGATGGATTGGCGCAAGCTTACGCATTGCTGCTGCAGCAAATTGCCTGCGATCCCTCGCGGGCCGTCGGCCACTATTCGCTGGCGTCAATGGCCGATAACCGGCAATTGCGTCAGCTCTCCATCGGACAGGCAATGCCGGCATTCTTGCGGCAACCTCTTTCCGATCGGCTGTTACGCACTGCCCACCAGCATGCGGATCGCCCGGCGTTGTACGAGGGCGATAGCGTATGGCATTACGATCGACTGTTGCGGCACGCCGGCCTCGTGGCGCATTGGCTGATCGCCCATACCGCCCCAGGCGCGCTCATCGCCATCGATCTTCCACGCGGCGCTCATCAAGCTATTGCGGCGCTCGGCGTGATCCTCGCCGGACGCGCCTACTTGCCGTTGGCCGAAGGATTGCCGGATGCCCGCGCAGCGGCCATTATGCGGATATCAGGTTGCGCCTGGGTTTTGAGCAACCAGGCTCACCATCGCGCCCGCTATCCGCAGACTACCCGCATTCAAGATCTGGAGGCGCTGTTTTCCCCTCATGTCACAGACACAGCGACCTTCCCGCCAGGCGAAGCGGAAGCGCTCGCCTATGTCATTTATACGTCGGGGACGACCGGCACGCCAAAAGGTGTGGCTATGGAACAGGGTGCCGTCACCAATACCTTGCTGACCATGAACCGACAGTTTAACGTTTCTCATCGTGACAACGTATTGGCGCTCGCCGATCTGGCCTTCGATTTATCGGTCTATGACCTGTTCGGCAGCTGGCTAGCCGGCGCATCGGTAACGGTGCTATCGCCGCATGAAGCGAAAGAGCCGTCAGCATGGCTAAATGCGATACGCCAGCGGCAAATCAGCATCTGGAACTCGGTTCCCGCCATCTTGCAAATGCTGGTGCAATATTGCGCACAAGAAAACATCCTGTCGCTGCCTCAACTGCGGCATATTTGGCTGAGCGGCGATCGCATCTCTTCGCGGCTGATCGCCGAGGCACATCGGCTTTGCCCCAACGCCACCATCACCAGCCTTGGCGGTGCAACCGAAGGGGCAATATGGTCAATTTATCATCCGGTTACACGAGATACGCACTACAGAAACGCCATCCCCTATGGAACCGCATTGCCAAATCAGAGCATGTGGGTGTTGGATGAAAAACTCGAGCCGTGCGGTTTCGGCGTTACCGGCGACATTTATATCGGTGGCGTTGGGGTCGCCCGCGAGTATTGGCGCGATAGCCAAACCACCGCCGGCAGCTTTGTGCTTTTCCCAACCACCGGAGAACGCGTGTACCGCACCGGCGATCGCGGCCGTTGGCATCGCAGCGGTTACATCGAGTTTCTCGGCCGCGAAGACCAACAGGTGAAACTGCAGGGTTTTCGCGTCGAATTGGGTGACGTCGAATTCGCGCTCAAAAGCAGCGAGCTGGTCGCTGAAGCGTGTGTCGTCTGTCGCGATGAAACCGGGAACGGCACACCGCATCTGGAGGCTTACATCACATTGACCGAGGCGGGGAAAACCTGCATTCAAGCAGAGCAAAGAATACGCGAGCTGGTTACGGCCGCATTGCCCACGTATATGGCGCCATCCCGCTATCATCTCATTGAACGTTTCCCGCTTTCACGCAACGGCAAATTGGATCGCACCTTGCTATCGCCAGGCACCGAACGGAGTCAGGCCAGCGATGTTGCACCCGCGGCGTCCGCGGAACTCATGCTGCTACGAGAGCTGTTGGCGAATACGTTAGGCTGTACCCCAGACAAGATCGACCCCCATGCCAGCTTCTTCAGCAATGGCGGCAGCTCGCTTTCCGGCATCACGTTTTTGGGCAACATCAAGCGCGCCCTTAATGTGGAATTAACCCTGGCGGAAATCCTTGGCTACTCACAGCTCGATAAACTTGCCGAGCGTCTGCGCGCGAATGCGCCCCTGCCGTTATCGATGCTGTCCGGCTCAGCCGATCGCCCCACTCTGCCCACCTTGTATTTGGTGCATGGCGCCGGCGGCCAGGTACATCAATATGCAAAGTGGACAAAACAGCTTTGCGCCTGCGCCAACATCATTACCATCGCCAGCCCGGGGTTGGCCGCGCCAGGCGCAGACGACACACTCACCCTGCAGCGATTGGCCGCCTCCCACTTGGCGGCCATACCGCGTGCCAAACGCGACACGGCCGTTATCGCCGGCTGGTCATTGGGTGGCCAATTAGCTGTCCATATGGCGGCGCTGGCCGCGGAACAAGGCGCGCCCTTTGCGCATGCGGTGGTTGTCGACAGCGGTTTGCCCGCCCAGCAGCCCGCAGTGAAGCGACGTTTCAGCGTGGCCCAAAGTTACCTCAGTCTGTTCGACTCCCTCGGTATTGCGCGCCATTTGTGTCGGCGTCAAGAAACGAATGCGATAGACAGCTTCGCCAACGAGATAAAAATGCACTATGCGCTGAATCAGAGCGTGCTTGCGGAGAAGATCACGCTGGAACATGCCGAAACCTTCTGTTGGGCGCTGAAAAAATCGTTCGAACTAACGAATAACGCCGGCCCCCTGCCGCAGATAGCGATACCGCTAACGCTTTGGCTCAGCCAGCAACGTCAGCGTAAACACCCCCATCTTGCACAACGCTGGGAGATGCAATCCTCGCATAGCGTTCAACTCAGTTATTGTGCAGAAACGCATTACAGCATTTTAAACAACGCTCAACTTCTTCGAGCGCTGACGCAATTGCTGCACGCGTTGTCAACATCATTGGAATAACGCGAGAAGATACCCCCTATCAATCAAACCTATCGAGGCACTGATGAAATTACTAAGCAGTTGGATTTTTTTGTTCTGCTTTTACTACACATTTATGGATATTTTTTATTCTTTATTTTTTTCCGAAGACAGGAGGTTTACCAGCACAATCATTCAATCCTTTATCTTTTCAACCTTGCTAGTGGCATTTTTCTGGTATCGGAAAACTGCAAAAACCAAAAACCAATAATATAAGGAAGTCATTATGAGAGAGCTTACACTTAATGAAGTGAACTTTATCGCGGCAGCTGGGGATTTCAGCTATGCAGAGTTGGGCGGTGCAGTCGCTGCCGGCGCGGTTGGTGGAGCGATGACCGGCGCCATGGCTGGCGGCGTCGGTGCTGGCCCAGGCGCTGTTGCCGGTGCCGTTATCGGTGGTGCCGCCTATACCGCTGGCAAAATGGTGGAATCCATGTTGGGTGGCAATAAACAAACATCGACGAACAATCCTGCCGACAGTAACTAATGCAGGAAGATTCGTATCCATCATATGAAAAGATTATTCATTATATTGTTCGCCATTTTAATCGGGCTTGTTGTTGGCGCGATTGCGGATTATTTCAGCCTCAATCGTTTCTTGAAATACGCCCTTATCGCCTTTGCCGTTATCGCCACGCATAAATTGCTCAATAGCGATCGCGGGCGACGCTCAGCATGATCAACGTGGCTTATTTTAAAATTTAATTACTAAGGAGCAAGTATGCGCAATCTTACCTCTGAAGAATGTTCAATCATTTCCGGTGCAGGAGATCGCAGCGGTACATTGACGGTTTCCGCAGAAACTGTCGGCGCAGCGATCGGCGGCGGCATCGGCTCTATCGGTGGCGTGGCGGGCGGCGTTGTCGGCACTATTGTCGGCGGTGCTGTCGGTAACTATGTCACCGGCGATCGTGCCCCCGGCTCAGTTGGCCCATCAGGCATTCCCTGGGGCGGGAGCAACGGCGGCGGTACCATGTGGGGGAACAACAACAATACCGATTCGAACTGATCGGGGCCCTGCAAGCCTCGCGGTTGACCTCTGCGGTTAACATTGGCTTCAGCGCCTAAAGCGTCACATCATGCCAGGGTTATCATTGTGATAACCCTTTTTTCATGGGTTCACCGCAGGATGAGTGCGCGGTTGACGTAGCGAAAATATCGGGGTGAAGAGGCCAGGTAAAGCGAAGCTGACATTACCCGAGTCGAATGACTCTATCCGCAGAGGCAATCGTCGACGGACGGTGCGCAATAATCACGCGGGTAATGTTCAGTTGTGAAATAGCGCGGTTAATATGTGTTTCATTATCTAGATCCAGGTGGCTAGTCGCTTCGTCCATAAACAGAATGCTGGGGCGACGATAGAGCGCACGGGCTATCAATAAGCGCTGTTTCTGCCCGCCAGAAAGGCTCCCCCCCAGTTCGCCGATCAATGTTTCATAGCCCATCGGCATGTTTTGAATATCATCATGCATATTGCAACGTCGTGCGCACGCCTCAATACGCTTCAGATCCATTTCGGCATCAAATCCTGAAATATTTTCAGCGATAGATCCCGCCAGCAGCTTGTCATCCTGCAACACGCAAGCGATACATTGGCGATAATTATTAACGCCAATGTTGCTGATATCCATACCGTCGACCAGCACGGCCCCTTCATCCGGCGACAGCAACCCACACATTAACTTCATCAACGTGGTTTTACCCGCGCCGGAGGGACCGACAATCGCCACGCTTTCTCCCGCTGCAATGCTGAGATTCAAATCCGCGATAATGGGTTTCGCCAAGCGATCATACTGGTAGCGCAGATTCCGCACCTGAAGCTCCGCGGCTTTGCCTTTTGTGAAGAGCTGGCGCGCAGGCATTTGCGATTCCGGTGACGAAAGCACAATGTCCGCCACCCTTTCATTATGCAAACTCAGCATTCGCAGCTGAAGCATCATGTCGATCAGGCTGCTGGCACGCTCCGAAAACTGCCCGCGGTAGGCGTTAAACGCGATAAACATGCCGATCGTCATTTGATTGTCTATGACCAATGCCGCGCCTAGCCAAAGGATGATCACCTGATCGCAGGTGGCGATAAACGCCCCCAGGCCGCCAAACATCATGTTTAATTTGGTCAGCTTGATACCGGCATTGATCGTTTCTACGTTTAGATTCAGCCAATACTGCGAACGGGTTTCAGATAACCCCAGCGCCTTTAACGTACTGACGCTATACAACGTTTCCATGAAATGAGACCCGGCTCGTGCCCCTTTCACCAACTGCTCTTCCGACAGCTGCCGATAATATTGATAGGTCGACAACCTGAGAATAACGTATATCGCCGTAAAGCCGAGCACCACCCAAACCAACCAGCCGCCATAGAGCAGCATCATGATAAATACGCCTACGGACATGATGCCATCAATAATACTGCTGACGATGCTGGTAGTGAAAGTCGCTCTTATCGTATCCAATGAGCCGAAACGGGATTGAATATCACCCAACTTGCGCTTCTCAAAGAAGGAAAGCGGCAATTTCATCAGATGATCGAACACTCCCGCCTTCCATTGCACGTCTATCAACGCGCCCATGACGATAGAGATCCACGAGCGCAACATGGATACGCCGGTACGGAATAAAATAAAAAACAGCAATCCTATGCATATCAGCGCTAAAAGATCATGATCGCCGGCCAGAATCACATGGTCCATGACCAACTGCGTACCGACGGGCAACAGCAGATTAACCGTTTCAATCACGATCGACAGACAGAAGATCTTTAGCAAGGCCCCCTTGAGGCCGCGCACATTGCTCATCAGCTTGCGAAAACGCAATCTGCTTTGCTGTTTGATCGGCTGAAATTCACTGTCTGGCCACAGCTCAAGCGCTACGCCGGTAAAATGCCGCGACAGTTCATGCAACCCCAGCACTTTACGGCCAAAGGCAGGATCATGGATCACCGCCCGCCCTCGGCTGACACTGACAAGCACCACGAAATGCTTCATGTCCCAATGCAGAATACAAGGCATTTTCAATGCCTTAAGTTCATCGATATTCAGCGATAACGCTCTGGATTGCAGTTTCAGTGCGCTCGCGATGTCAATCAGCGCGGACAGCGTCGCCCCGCGTGAAGAAAAGCCGTAGCGGCTGCGCAGATTAAACAGATCGATTTGCAAGCCATGGTAATGGCATACCATCGCCAGACTGGCCAGCCCACATTCCGAGGCTTCAGTTTGCAGGATCTGCGGCACTTTGCGGCGCAGCGACAAATTGAGTTTGCCCTTTAGCGTGTCGAAATAAGATTCAGTCATTAATTGGCCCCATCAGGCTGTTTTTCATATCGTAGAAAGGCGAGAACATCCATTGATATAAAGGCCTTTTTTCCAGAAACAGCGTGGATTGAGCCCGCATGCCGTTAGTGAGCTGCAACGCCTTGCCCTGGTAACTGATATGCGTTTCATCCAGGGAAACGGTGACCTTGTAATAAGATGCCGTTTGCGCGTTGGGCTGATGCACGGGAGAACTGCTGTAAGTTGACATTTCTTGCATGGAGGCCGGCACATAAGCGATGCTTTCTATCCTGCCGGGAAACTGGCCAAACTTCTCATAGGGGAAAGCATCATAACGAATGTTGATGGCGTCCCCCGCTGAAACATAAGGCACACTGGCGTTCGGCAACCATAAAACTAGCTGATAAATCGCGCCATTACGTGGAATAATCTGTACCAGACTGTCACCGCTATTGACCATCTGACCCGGGGTAACGCTGAGAGATTCAATGCGGCCATCGCTCGGGGCGTTCACGATCAATGCGCCGCTGGCATCGGCTTCCGCTAACTGCCGTTGCAAATCATTACGCTGAAACTGGTACTGTGAAATTTGATTATCGAAATCTGCCGCGCGCGTAACGATGTCGCTTTCCAAATTCGTAATTTGCAACGATTCCTGAATGTGTTGGCTATGCAGGTTTTGGAACAGACTTTGTTGTTGATAAAACGAATAGGTTTGTCCGCTAAGCTGATCTTTGGTAATCAGACCGCGCTGCTGATATTCCTTATAGGAACGCATGTTGTCCTGAGCAAATGCCACCCCTTCTCGTGCGTTATCCAACAGCTGTTTGGACTGCATGTGCGCCAATTCATACTGTTTTTTTTGCGCGCGTAGATTTTCCAGCGTCATGCGCTTGTTGTCTTGCAACTTAAGGATGATGCTGTCAACGTGTTTTAACTGGTTTTCCAGCGCCAGGCGCGTATTGGCGCTCACTTTCCCGTTATCCGTCACCCGGCTGACATCAATCTGATAAAGACGCTGGCCTTTTTTAACCACGTCGCCCACTTCGACGAAGCGTTCCGAGATAAAACCCTGCTGGGGTGCAAACACATTGACTGAGCGGGGGAAGGTGGTGATTTCACCATAAACATTAATGCGGCGCGTATAATGACTGAATATAAGAAAAGAGAGGAAAACAAGAATAAATAAAAACGATAAAAGACCAAAGCACCAGGCGGGCAAGCCGTTTATCAATAAGGCCTTACCCGCCCATTTCGCCCGCTGATGATCCGTGGCTTCCTGTCGAAACAAATCACGCATGAAATCCCTTTCCAGAAATAAAGCTCAAGCCAATCCTGGCTCGTAAAATGCAGAAGTACACCGAAAAAACAGCAACAGTGATTAAAACAAGCCTGTTGCTTTTTAAGCAGCGATATCGTAAAGATAATTATTCTCATTATGATATAGAGCCCCCCGAAGAAATGCAATGCTTTTTACGCACTTATCCAGCAACATGGCTGTATATCACTAGGTATATTCATAAAAAACCAATAAAGAGTCTCCTAACCAAATAATCGTATTCAGACTACATCTCGGCATGTCCAATAAATAATCATGCGCCGCCCTTCCATTGTCTGTTTTTCATCCACAATGTGTGCAGCAATAACGCTATCAAGGCTTTCACTTCCTTATGTTAAAATTGTCGCCACGCGGTGTCGGCGTATTCCAATATGCCTTTGCGCCAACACCGCGAATGAAATCAGTCTGACACCGCCGCCTGATAAACCACCTTGCCGTCCACATAGGTGCGATAAATATTGCGATCGTCCCCCAGCGTCATCAGCACGAAGCCTTGTTCCGCCGGCGTGGCGCTGTTGGCGTAGCGTAACTGCTGCAGCGGCGTCACCGCCGGATCGAGCACCACGAAATCCGCCTCTTTGCCGACGTCGAAGTTGCCGATTTTGTCGTCCAGCGACAGCGCGCGGGCGCCGCCCAGGGTGGCGTGATAGAACGCTTCTACGGCGGAGAGCCGGTAATGCTGCAGCTGGCCGACCTTGTACGCCTCGCCCAGCGTGCGCAGCATATTGAAGGAGGTGCCTGCCCCCACGTCGGTGCCGATGCCGAGCTTCACCCGCTTGCGCCAGGCCTGCTGCAGGTCGAACAGCCCGCTGCCGAGGAACAGGTTGGAGGTGGGGCAAAAGGCGATCGCCGAACGGGTCTCGCACAGGCAGTCCCACTCCTGCTCCT
The DNA here is from genome assembly GCF_052168875.1 of Serratia sp. CY38905. Classification (NCBI taxonomy): domain Bacteria; kingdom Pseudomonadati; phylum Pseudomonadota; class Gammaproteobacteria; order Enterobacterales; family Yersiniaceae; genus Serratia; species Serratia sp. CY38905. The sequence continues at coordinate 54,152 of NZ_JBJNLV010000009.1, forward strand.
CCAGGTGCAGGCAGTGGGCGAACACGCTTTTGCCGCCGGTCATGCCGTAGCGATGGTAAACGTCCAGATAGCTTTGGCTTTGCGGGAACAGCGATTTTACCCAGGCCACTTCCTGCGGATTCTCGCTCAGGTGCGTCTGCAGCCACACGTCGGGGAATTCTTCGCGCAGCCGCTGCACCTGCGCCAGCAGCGCCGGGGTGCTGGTTGGCGCAAAGCGCGGCGTAATGGCGTAACCGAGGCGGCCTTTGCCGTGCCAGCGTTCAATCAACTCGCGCGTGTCGCGGTAACTCTGCTCCGGCGTTTCCAGCAGCGCCTGCGGCGCATGGCGATCCATCATCACCTTACCGGCGATCAGGCGCATGTTCAGCGTTTGCGCCTGGCTGAACAGCGCATCGACCGACTGCGGATGCACGCTGCCGAACACCAGCGCGGTGGTAGTGCCGTTGCTCAGCAACTCCCGCAGAAAGAAGGCCGACATCGCGTCGGCGTGCCGCTCGCAGCCATAGCGGCTTTCGGTCGGGAAGGTGTAATTATTTAACCAGTCCAGCAGTTGGTCGCCATAGGCGCCAATCATTTCGGTTTGCGGATAGTGGATATGGGTGTCGATAAAGCCCGGTACGATCGGTTTGTCGCGATACTCCGTGACCGCGAAACCCGGCGGCAGCAGCGCCTCACCCTGCTGCCAGCTGCCGAACCAGACGATAACGCCCCCGTTCAGCAGCAACAAACCGTCGGGAATGTGCCGCAGGCGTTCGTCAAGCTGTTGCGGTTCCTCCACGCAGGCCGCGATATCAAAAAAATTGCCACGAATAGCCGTGGTGAATTGCAGTGCCATTATTTTCTTCCTTGTGACGACCGGCCAATCTCACCCGCATAATAACCTGCGCCGATGAAACAATGCCTTCTGTTGCCCAAACTTAAAGACCGGGTTAAGCATAGCAAGCCGTGTGCCAACAGACCGACATAAAATATATTTTCACGTTAAAACAAAGTGATACTAATTAAACAAAGAAAACCAACCGAAGAAAAAGAATAAAACACGCGGCGATCTTCGACGGCAGACTAATAGCAACCGTTTGCTTACCGAAATAACACCGTTGCTGCACCTTTAATGGGCAAAGGGATATTTTCGCGCCCGTCAGCCTATTTCAACGCGATAAAAAGAGGCCGGAACCATTCAGGAACCCACCCGACAAACTTGAAACGATAACCATTCTCAATTATCATCCGCGCATCTTTTTGACCAGCAATGCGAAAACCATGTCCGCCACCGCTTCCGCCCCGCACGCCGCGCTGTCGCGCCTTTACGCCACCCATCACGCCTGGTTGCAGGGATGGTTGCGCCGTCGGCTGGGCTGCGCTTTCGACGCGGACGATGTGGCGCAGGACACCTTTATGCGCCTGCTGAAAAGCGACGCCGCGGCGACCCTGCGCGAGCCGAAAGACTTTCTGGTCACCGTCGCCAAGCGGGTGATGGTCGATCTGTTCCGCCGCAGAACGCTGGAGCGCGCCTATCTGGAGATGCTGACGCTGATCCCGGAAGGCTACGCCCCGTCGCCGGAACAGCGCCAGAGCCTGTTGGAAAGCCTGCAGCAGATCGATGCCATGCTCGACGGCCTGGGGCCAAAAGCGAAACAGGCCTTTCTGCTGTCGCAGCTCGAAGGCCTGGGCTATGCGGACATCGCCGTGCGCCTCGGCGTGTCGGTCAGTTCGGTTAAAAAATACATGGCCAAGGCCACCGAGCATTGCCTGCTGTTCAGCCTGGAAAACGACGTTTTCTCATGAGCAACGCCATTACCCCCGAGCAGCGCCAGGCGCTGAAGATGGCCGCACACTGGTATGCCCTGCTGTGCGATGAGCACGTCACCGACCGCCAGCGCCTACAGTGGCAAGCCTGGCACCAGCAGCACGCCGATCACCGCTGGGCCTGGCAGCGCGTCGAAGCGCTGCAGAGCCAGCTGCAGGGCGTGCCGGGCAAGTTCAGCTACCGCGCGCTCGATCGCGCCGGCCGCCAGTCGGCAATCGATCGCCGCACCCTGCTGAAGAGCCTGCTGCTGTTGCTTGGCGTAGGCGGCGGCGGTTTCCTTTACCAATCGCCGTTCGGCCGGGAGCTGCGCGCCGACTACCGCACCGCCACCGGCGAAATCAAACCCATTGTGTTAAGCGACGGCACCCAGCTGGTGCTGAACACCGCCAGTGCGGTGGACGTGCATTACGACGATCGTCAACGGTTGATCCGTTTGCACGCCGGAGAAATCAGCCTGATTACCGGGCGCGACCCCCGGCCGCTGTGGGTGCAAAGCCCGCAAGGGGCGATGCGCGCGCTCGGCACCCGCTTTTTGGTGCGCGAGATCGGCGGAGAGACGCGCCTGACGGTGCTGGAGCATGCGGTCGAAGCGCAGCTGGCGCAGGATCCGCAGCAAACGCGCCGGGTGGACGCCGGGGAACAGATCGGCTTCAGCGCCTCGGCCTTCAGCGACAAGCAACCGGCTGCGGCGGAGGACGGCTGGCTGCGCGGCGTGCTGAGCGTCAGCCAATGGCGGCTGGACCAGGTGATCGCCGAACTGGCGCGCTACCGACGCGGCCACCTGAGCTGCGATCCGGCCGTCGCCGGCCTGCGCGTCAGCGGCAGTTTCCCGCTCAACGATACCGATCGCGCCCTCGCCCTGCTCAGCCAGACGCTGCCGGTGCGCCTGCAAAGCTTTACCCGCTATTGGCTGCAAATCGTTCCCGCCTGAATTTTTTAAATGAAAATGATAAAAAATCGCATTCTTGATTGTCCCTTTTGCTTCGCTCATCCGACTCCCAGGAAAACACTGCAGCAATAAATAAAAAATGATTCAGGAGAAGGTATGAACAACGCTTGGGAAAAGGGAGCGCCGGCTTCGCTTTGGGGAAAACGCGCCACGCCGCTGGCCGTGGCCATTGGCCTGGCCTTCGCCGCACCGCTGACGGCGAGCGCCGCCAGCGCCGCCGCAGCCTATCATATTCCGGCCGGTGAGCTGGACGGCGCGCTGAACGCTTTCGCCGCTCGCGCCGGCATCGCGCTCTCAGTGGACGGCACGCTGACCGCCGGTAAACGTTCGCCGGGCCTGAGCGGCAGCTACGGCGTCGATGACGGCCTGAACGCCCTGCTGGCGGGCAGCGGCCTGCAGGCTAAAGCGCTCGGCAACAACGGTTACACGCTGGCCAAACTGCCGCAGCCGCAGAAGGAAGAAGACATCACCGTGGTCGGTGACTGGCTGGCGGAAGGCCGCCAGGTAGACGTGTTCGAACATCCCGGCGCGCGCGACGTGGTGCGCCGCGAAGAATTCGCCAAAACCGGCACCACCACCGTGCGCGAAGCGTTGAATCGCGTGCCGGGCGTGGTGGCGCCGGAGAACAACGGCACCGGCAGCCATGACATGGCGCTGAACTTCGGCATTCGCGGCCTCAACCCGCGCCTCGCCAGCCGCTCCACCGTACTGATGGACGGCATCCCGGTGCCCTTCGCGCCTTACGGCCAGCCGCAGCTGTCGCTGGCGCCGGTCTCGCTCGGCAATATGGACGCGATCGACGTGGTGCGCGGCGGCGGCGCCGTGCGTTATGGGCCGCAGAGCGTCGGCGGCGTCGTCAACTTCGTCACCCGCGCCATCCCGAAAACCTTCGGCATGGAGGCGGGCATGCAGGGGCAGCTCAGCCCGACTTCGCGCCAGGATCACCCGAAAGGCACCGGCAACCTGATGATCGGCGGCACCGCCGACAACGGCTTCGGCGCGGCGCTGCTCTACTCCGGCACCCGCGGCAGCGACTGGCGCGAACACAGCGCGACCAAGATTGACGACGTGATGCTGAAAAGCCGTTACGCCCCGAACGAGGTGCACACCTTCAACAGCCTGCTGCAATACTACGAAGGCGAGGCGGACATGCCGGGCGGCCTGAGCCGGGCGGACTACAACGCCAACCCGTTCCAGTCGACGCGCCCGTACGACAAGTTCTGGGGCCGCCGCCAGCTGGCGAACTTCGGCTATCAGTATCAGCCGGATCAACAGCACAAGTTCGACGTGCAGAGCTTCTACACCTACACCCTGCGCAGCGGCTATCTGGATCAGGGCAAAAATCTGACGCTGTCACCGCGCGAATACTGGGTGCGCGGCGTGGAACCGCGCTACAGCCAGAGCTTCCGCTGGGGAGACTCGGCGCATGAGGTCGGCGTCGGCTACCGCTACGTCAGCGAATCCACCCACGAGCTGCGCTACACCAGCAAGGCCAGCACCGGCCGGCTGCCGTCCAGCGCCAGCCCGTACGATCGCGATACCCAGTCCGGCACCGAGGCGCACGCCTTCTATATCGACGATCGCATCGACATCGGCGACTGGACCATCACGCCAGGCATGCGCTACGAGTACATCAAGTCGTATCAGAACAACTACATCAAGAACAACCGCCTCGACGTCAGCTATAACGCGCCGCTGCCGGCGTTGAACGTGATGTATCACCTTAACGAATACTGGAACCTGTACGCCAACACCGAAGGCTCCTTCGGCACCGTGCAGTACAGCCAGATGGGCAAAGCGGTCGACAGCGGCAAGATTGAACCGGAGAAGGCGCGCACCTGGGAGCTGGGCACCCGCTACGCCGGCGATGCGCTGACCGGCGAAATCGGGCTGTTCCTGATCAACTTCAACAACCAGTACGACTCCAACCAGGTGACCGACAGCGTGACCGCGCGCGGCAAAACTCGCCACGCCGGGCTGGAGGGCAGCCTGCGTTACGATCTGTCGCAGCTGACGCCGAAACTGGACGATCTGACCGCCTACGCCAGCTACGCCTACGTCAACGCCACTATCCGCGAAGACGGCGGCTACAAGGGCAACCAGGTGCCGTTCTCACCGAAGCATAAAGGCACGCTGGGGCTGGACTACACGCCGGGCAACTGGGCGTTTAACCTCAACGGCGAGTTCCAATCCAGCCAGTTCGCCGATAACGCCAACACCGTGGCGGAAAGCGCCGACGGCAGCACCGGTCGCATTCCCGGCTATATGCTGTGGGGCGTGCGCGCCGCCTATGATTTCGGCCCGGAAATGGCCGGCCTGAATCTGGGCGTCGGCGTGAAAAACCTGTTCAACCACGAGTATTTCACCCGTGCCTATGACGACAATAACAAAGGTCTGTACATCGGCCAGCCGCGCACGATCTATCTGCAAGGCTCGGTGAAGTTCTGATCCCCGACGGCGGGCGCACCTCAGCGCGCTCGCCGCTTCATTCATAACGTGACATTGTCACCAATCCCGATCTTTCCATCTTGCCCAAGCGGCGAAAAATAAGTCGCTTCTGCCGCCAATGCGCGTAATATCGACGATCCGCCCTGATTTATGGGCGCGGATTTTTTGCCGTTCTGGCCTGAAAAGCGAGGGAAAATAAGATGAATCATAATGACCTTTCTCAGTGCCGCGTGGACACCGACCGTTTGTTGATTGCCCCCTTTACCGCAGCAGACGCCGACGATGTTTACCAGGCGATCACCCCCACTCTGACGCGCTTTATGGCCTTTGAGCCGGAGGCGTCGCCGGAAGATTTCGCCAACGTCTGGCAAGGTTGGCTGCCGCTGATGCGCGAAGGCGAAGAAGTGATCTTCGTCGCCCGTCGGCGCGAAGACCGGCAGTTTGTCGGCGTCGGCGGCGCGCACAACCTGCGCAGCCGCACCCCGGAGCTGGGCATCTGGGTGAAAGAGAGCCTGCACGGCCAGGGCTACGGGCGCGAAATCGTGCAGGGCATCGCGCGCTGGGTCAGCGAGCGCTTTCAGCCTCAGCACCTTATCTACCCGGTGGCCGAGCAAAATACCGCCAGCCGCCGCCTCGCCGAGTCGCTGGGCGGCGTGCTGGCCGGCAAGCGTGAAAACATCAAGTATGACGCCGTGGTCTACCACCTGCCGCCTCAGCATTGATCCGCACCGGGCCGCCGGCCCGGTGCGGCCTTTTTTTCTCTGCGCCGCGATAACCGCTGCCACTGCCAGCGGGTTTGTGCTAATGATAGAGGCATGTAGGGTAAAAACAGTTGAGGAACAGCAACATGATTATTTTTGTTACCGGCGCCACCTCCGGTTTCGGCGAGGCAATCGCACGCCGTTTTATCCGTGAAGGCCATCAGGTGATCGCCGCCGGGCGCCGCCTTGAGCGTCTCGAAGAGCTGCAGGACGAATTAGGGCAAGCGCTGCACATCGTGCGGCTCGACGTGCGCAACCGCGCCGCCATTCAACAGGCGATCGAAGCACTGCCGGCCGAGCTGCGCCAGATCGACGTGCTGGTGAACAACGCCGGGCTGGCGCTGGGGCTGGAGCCGGCGCACAAGGCCAACGCCGATGACTGGGAAACCATGATCGACACCAACGCCAAAGGGCTGGTGAACATGACGCGTGCGCTGCTGCCGGCCATGGTCGAGCGCAACGTCGGCCATGTGATCAACATCGGCTCCACCGCCGCCAACTGGCCTTACGCCGGCGGCAATGTGTACGGCGCCACCAAGGCGTTCGTCAAACAGTTCAGCCTGGGGCTGCGCGCCGATCTGCATGGCACGCGCATCCGCGTGACCGATATCGAGCCGGGCCTGGTGGGCGGCACCGAATTCTCCAACGTGCGCTTCAAGGGCGATGACGGCAAGGTCAACAAAACCTACGAAGGCGCCGATGCGCTGACGCCGGAAGACATCGCCGAGTCGGTGTTCTGGGTCGCGACGTTGCCGGCGCGCGTCAACATCAACACGCTGGAAATGATGCCGGTCAGCCAGTCCTTCGCCGGGCTGAACATCCACCGCGGCGCCTGATCTCCGGCGGCGGGAGGCGACTCCCGCCGTGTTTGCTCAGGCTGCGCGCCAGCCGGAAATGATGATCAACATGCCCGCCAGCGCCACCCCCGCGCCCACCCAGTCCAGCGCAGACAGCTTCACCCCGTCCACCACCCGCAGCCACAGCAACGCCGTCGCCACATACACGCCGCCGTAGGCCGCATAGACCCGCCCGCTGGCCGCCGGATGCAGCGTCAACAGCCAGACAAACAGCATCAGGCTCACTGCCGCCGGCAGCAATAGCCAGGCGCTGCCCTGCTTTTTGAGCCAGAGATAAGGCAAGAAACAGCCGATAATTTCAGCCAGGGCGGTGGCGAAAAACAACAGCGTGGTTTTTAACATCGGTCGCAGTTTTCTCTCGATAAAGTAAACGAATCGGCGCTTGGCTGGTGAATTTCAGAAGCGCGGTGGTATATTTGTCACCACGCCTGCGGGCGAAGTAACGCCAGTGCCGCCATCATCAGGCGCACTCACTCATAAGGATGAAACGATGAAAACATTTTCGACCCAACGACTGCTGCGCGGGATGCTGCCGGTCGCCATGCTGGCCGTTATGGGCGCCTGGCAGGCGCCGGCGCTGGCCGCCACCTGCACGCAGGGCAGCACCTGCGTCACCGTCGATGGCAAAGGCAGCGGCGCGATGAGCACCGAAGAAGCACGCCAGAGCAAAGAGCAGTGGAATGATACCAAATCCCTGCGCCACAAGGTTAACACTCGCGTCGAGAAAGAGTTCGACAAGGCCGATCGCGCGGCGGATGACGAAGATCGCTGCAACGACAGCAACAACGTTAACGCATACTGGGAGCCGGACACCCGTAAATGTCTGGATCGTCAGACCGGGCGTCGGATTAATCCTTAATCCGCCTGCGGCGGGCGGGCAAGCGTGAAACCCGGCCGCCATTACTGCTATCCTGTTACAGGAAGTCCATTGTCTAAAAGGATGACGTGATGAAGAAAACGCTGATATTAACCGCTGTCTTGCTGGCCGGCGCGCCGTTGGCGGCTCTGGCCTCCTGCGAAAGCGTGAAAGCGGACATTTCGCAGAAAATCATCAATAACGGCGTTCCGGAGTCCGGCTTCAAACTGGAGATCGTGCCTAACGATCAGGCCGATCAAGCGGGCGGCCAAGTGGTCGGCCACTGCGAAAACGACACCCAGAAGATCGTCTATACCCGCCTGAACAATGGCGACGATCGCGGTGACGCGGCGCAGACCGGCAGCAGCCAGGATACCTCCAACACGCAGTAAGCCGCATCGGCTATCCAGGGCGCAGTTCATTCACAGCCGCGCCCTTTACTTTTCCCTTACGCCTGCTCCGCCTCTTCCCCTTCGCCCTGCGGCCGACAACGCGCCGGGATCAGCATCGCCGCCGCCAACGCCAGCAACGACACCAACGCCGACGCCAGGAACACCCAATGCAGCGAAGCCGCCACCTGCTGGATCAGCTGCGCCAGCGCTTCGCTTCCCATGCTCTGCCGCACCGCCGGCTCCATCAGCCGCTGCACCGGGTCGTCAACCTCCGGCAAACGCCACTGCAGGTTGAGGTTCAGCGTGGCGCCCAAAATCGCAGTGCCGATGGCCGAACCCACCATGCGGGTAAACACCGTACAGGCAGTGGCGATGCCGCGAATGCTGTAATGCGCCGCGTTCTGCACCGACACTAAAAACGTGGTGTTGCACAACCCCATGCCGGCGCCGACCATAAACGCCGCCACCCGCCCCCACAGCAGGCCGCCGGTCGGCTGCAGCATCAGCAGGATCAGGCCGCCCGCCACCAACAGCAGCGCACCCAGCAACGCCGTCGCGCGGTACGAGGTCATCAGCATCAAACGGCCGCTCAGCGTGCTGGCCAGCGGCCAACCGATCGACATCAGCGCCAGCGTGGTGCCCGCCTCCAGCGGCGAGCCGCCCATTACGCCCTGAATGAAAGTAGGCAGGAAGGCGCTGATGCCCATCATCGCCGCGCCGATCACCAGCCCGCCGATGTTGCCGGCGACGATCACCCGGCTTTGCCACAGCGCCAGCGGGAACAGCGGTTCGACCGCGCGCCGCTCCTGGCGGACAAGCAGCGCCAGCGACGCCGCCGCCAGCGCGAGCAACGGCGCCACCCACCATCCCAGGCTTTCCATCTGCAACAGCGCGAGCAGCAGCGCCGAAACAAACAGCGTCAGCCAGGCGGTGCCCGCCAGATCCAGCGCGTGCCGCCGCAGCTGCTGATGCGCCGGCAGATAGCGCCAGAGGAAGAACATCGCCAGCAGGCCGATCGGCAGGTTGACCCAGAAAACCAGCGCCCACGGCAGGTGCTGCACGATAAACGCCCCCAGCAGCGGGCCGATGATCGCCGACACGCCCCACACGCTCGACAGGTAGCCCATCACCTTCGGCCGCTCGGTGGCGCTGTAGATGTCGCCGATGATGGTGGAGGCGATCGGCATGATGGCGCCGGCGCCCAGCCCCTGCAGCAGACGGAAGCCGATCAGCCAATACATGTCGGGGGCGAAGCCGCACAGCACCGATCCCAGCAGGAACAGCGTGGCGCCGAAGAAGAACACCCGCTTGCGGCCGTAGAGATCCGCCAGCCGGCCGTAGATGGGAATGGTGATCGCCTGCGCCAGCAAATAGACCGCGAACACCCAGCCCAGCAGCGAAAAGCCGCCGAGATCGCCGATGATGGTCGGCATGGCGGTGGCGACGATGGTGGCTTCGATCGCCGACATGAACATCGCCAGCATGCAGGCGATCAGGATCAGCGGGCGGTGGGCGATGGGTGCGGGTGAAACGTTATTTGTCATGGCGTTATGCAGGCTTCCTGGCGTTTTTATTTTCCCTGAGTATATCAGCAAGCGTCTGCGCCGAGTCTATCCGCCCTCACATCCTGCCTTTGCCGGCGGCGAATCGCACCATTTGGACTGATTGTTACGGCGTAACGTTTTGCTGCGGATTTTTTTTACTTTCCACGCATCCCAGCGCTGACGCGGTCTGCGGCGCCAATCTGGGCAAACTCAATCAGCTGATTTTGTTCATAAAACTTGGCACGCTCAACGACAGGGTGCTATACCTTCCCTAGCCGGTGCCTTTGGGCTTCGTGCTTTCTCGGGTTTAAATATCAGTATCTTATGCTGATTAACTCACGTATTGAGCCTACGTTCAGCACGCTGTGCCGAACGCACCCTTCGCTCAATCTCGCTAACCTCATGCGAAACGCCCGTTTTGTACCACCACGCCCGCCGGGCAGTGGGTAACAATCAGAGCGGAATGCGCCGCCTATCGGCCGCTCCGCGCAACGGAGGACGCAACATCATGCACAAGTCAGCGCCATACCGGCGCCTGCTCCTCGGGAGCCTGCTGTTTATCGCCGTCGTCGCGCTGCTGGTTTACGGCATCGGCTGGGAAACCCTCAAGTCGCGCCGGGAAGATTTGATTTACCTCGGCCAGCAGCACATGTTCCTGGTGGCGTGCTCCATGCTGCTGTCGCTGCTGGTCGGCATTCCCAGCGGCATCCTGCTGAGCCGCCCTTTCGCCCGCCGCTGGGCGGAGCACGTGATGCAGATCTTTAACGTCGGCAACACCCTGCCGCCGCTGGCGGTGCTGGCGCTGGCGATGGTGATCATCGGCATCGGCGACCGACCGGCGGTGGTGGCGCTGTTCCTCGCCTCGCTGCTGCCCATCGTGCGCAATACCTATGCCGGCCTGCGTTCGGTGCCGCCGGCGCTGGTCGAGGCCGCCAACGGTATTGGCATGACCGCCGGGCAGCGGCTGCGCCAGGTCGAACTGCCCAACGCCCTGCCGGTGATCTTCGCCGGGGTACGCATCGCGATGGCGATCAACGTCGGCACCGCGCCGCTGGCGTTTTTGATCGGCGCCAGCAGCTACGGCGAACTGATCTTCCCCGGCATCTACCTGAACGACTTCCCGACGCTGATCCTCGGCGCCGCCGCCACCGCGCTGATCGCCCTGCTGCTCGATCTGGCGCTGGCCGGTCTCGGCCGCCGGCTCAGCCCGCACACCGCATCCTGATGGGAGAAACGCGATGACTCGATGGTTACAACGCCTCCGCCACGCGCTGCTGTTCTCCTTGCTGATGACCGGCGCGGCCGCCTGGGCCGCCCCGCTGACGCTGGCGAGCAAGAACTTCACCGAACAGCGCATTCTGTCGGCGATCACCGTGCAATACCTGCGGGCCAAAGGTTTTCAGGTCGAACCCAAGACCAATCTGGCCACGGTGATCACCCGCAACGCCATGATCAACAAACAGATCGACATGACCTGGGAATACACCGGCACCTCGCTGATCATCTTTAACCACATCAATAAGCGCATGACGCCGCAGGAAACTTACGACACGGTGAAAAAGCTCGACGCCAAACTCGGCCTGGTGTGGCTGCAGCCGGCGGACATGAACAACACCTACGCCTTCGCCATGCAGCGCCAGCGCGCAGAAAAAGAACAGATTCGCACCATGTCGCAGCTGGTGGCCAAAGTGGAACAGGTGCGTAAAACCGACCCGAAACACAACTGGCTGCTGGGGCTGGATCTGGAGTTTGCCGGCCGCTCGGACGGCCTGAAGCCGATGCAGGCGCTGTACGACATGCCGCTCGATCGTCCGCAAATCCGCCAGATGGATCCCGGCCTGGTCTACAACGCCATCCGCGACGGTTTCGTCGACGCCGGGCTGGTGTACACCACCGACGGCCGGGTGAAAGGCTTCGATCTGCAGGTGCTCGAAGACGACAAGGGTTACTTCCCGAGCTATGCGGTCACGCCGGTGGTGCGCGCCGACGTGTTGCAAAACACGCCGGGGCTGGAAGAGGCGCTGAACACGCTGTCGAAACAGTTCAACAATCAGGTGATCACCGAGCTTAACGCCAGGGTGGATATCGACTACCAGACGCCGCAACAGGTCGCCGACGCGTTCCTCAAGCAGCGCGGCCTGATTTAGGGAGGCATGTGATGAATACCATACTTTACGCCTGGCAAAACTGGGCCTATATCGCCGGATTGACGCTGGAACATCTGCTGCTGGTCGGCGTCGCCGTCGGCCTGGCGATCCTGATCGGCGTGCCGCTCGGCGTGCTGATCGTCCGCCACAAATGGCTGGCGACGCCGGTGCTGAGCCTGGCCACGCTGGTGCTGACCGTGCCCTCCATCGCCCTGTTCGGGCTGATGATCCCGCTGTTTTCCTTAATCGGCCACGGCATCGGCTACGTGCCGGCGATCACCGCGGTGTTCCTTTACTCGCTGCTGCCAATCGTGCGCAACACCCACACCGCGCTCGACAACCTGCCCGGCGGGCTGCGCGAAGCCGGCCGCGGCATCGGCATGACGTTCTGGCAACGCCTGCGCTGGGTGGAGATCCCGGTGGCGCTGCCGGTGATCTTCGGCGGCATCCGCACCGCCGTGGTGATGAATATCGGCGTGATGGCGATCGCTGCGGTGATCGGCGCCGGCGGCCTCGGCCTGCTGCTGCTCAACGGCATCAGCAGCAGCGACATTCGCCAGTTGATTACCGGCGCCGTGATGATCAGCCTGCTGGCGATCGTCCTCGATTGGTTATTGCACCGCTTGCAAATTGCGCTAACGCCCAAGGGGATCCGCTCATGATTAAATTGGAAAATCTGACCAAACAGTTCATGCAAAAGAACGGCACGCCGTTCAACGCCGTAGACAACATCAATCTGGACGTGCCGGAAGGCGAAATCTGCGTGCTGCTCGGCCCTTCAGGCTGCGGCAAAACCACCACGCTGAAGATGATCAACCGCCTGATCGAACCCACCGGCGGCACCATTCTGGTCAACGGCGAAGACACCAGCGCGCTGGATACCGTCAGCCTGCGCCGCAAAATCGGCTACGTCATCCAGCAGATCGGCCTGTTTCCCAACATGACCATCGAGGAGAACATCACCGTGGTGCCGCGCATGCTGGGCTGGGACAAAAAACGCTGCCACGATCGCGCCGAGGAGCTGATGAGCATGGTGGCGCTGGATCCCAAGCGTTTTTTGCACCGCTACCCGAAAGAGATGTCCGGCGGGCAGCAGCAGCGCATCGGCGTGATCCGCGCGCTGGCGGCCGATCCACCGGTGCTGCTGATGGATGAACCCTTCGGCGCAGTGGATCCGATCAACCGCGAAACCATCCAGAACGAGTTTCTCGACATGCAGCGCCAGCTGAAAAAGACCGTGATGCTGGTGAGCCACGACATCGACGAAGCGCTGAAGCTCGGCGATCGCATCGCGGTGTTCCGCCAGGGCAAAATCGTGCAGAACGCCAGCGCCGATGAGCTGCTGGCGCGACCGGCCAACGACTTCGTCGCTTCCTTTGTCGGCCAGGATCGCACGCTGAAGCGCCTGCTGCTGGTGCAGGCCGGCGACGTGGCCGATCAACAGGAAACGGTGACGGTGCGGCGGGAGACGCCGCTAGTGGAAGCGTTCGGGCTGATGGACGATATCGACGCCCGCTCGGTGACGGTGGTGGACGCCGACGGCAAGCCGCTGGGATACGTCAAGCGCCGCGAGGCACGCGGCGCGCCGGGCGTCTGCGCCGACAGCCTGCACCGTTTCCGCGTCACCGCCCGTGCGGAGGAGAACCTGCGCGTGGTGCTGTCGAAGCTGTACGAGCACAACACCTCCTGGATGCCGATCGTCGATGAAGATGGCCGCTACAGCGGCGAAATCTCGCAGGATTATATCGCCGACTACCTCAGCTCCGGCCGCACGCGCCGGGTGCTGACGCCGCAATAACCCACGCCGGGGCGCTCGCCGCCCCGCCCATGCCGCAGTTTGCTAAAGATTCACTGGTCATCGGCCGGAGCGCCAAGCACAATGCGCTGATGACCCTTTGATTTTTCTCACGACGCTGCCCACGCATGAAAAGATTGGTCCATCTGCACCACTATCGCGCCCTGTTGCGCAGCCTGTTTATCGCCGTGTTCATCGGCGTCGCCGCCGCCCTGGCGGTGTGGCTGTTCCACCGTTCGATGATTGGCCTCGAGTGGCTGCTGCTCGGCAATGCCGACGGCAGCCTGGTGGCCGCCGCCGCCGCGCTGCCCGGCTGGCGGCGCGCCCTCACTCCGGCGCTGGGCGGGCTGGCGGCGGGCCTGCTGCTGTATATGCATCAGCGCTACCGCCACCAGCGCCCGGCGGCGCCCACCGACTATATGGAAGCGATCGAGACCGGCAACGGCAAGCTGGACACCGGCGCCAGCCTGGTGAAGTGCCTGGCGTCGCTGCTGGTGGTGTCGAGCGGCAGCGCCATCGGCCGCGAAGGCGCGATGATCCTGCTGGCGGCGCTGGTGGGCTCGCTGTTCGCCCAGCGCTTTACGCACGAGAAAGAGTGGAAACTGTGGGTGGCCTGCGCCGCCGCCGCCGGGATGGCCAGCGCCTATCATGCGCCGCTGGCGGGCAGCCTGTTTATCGCCGAGATCCTGTTCGGCACCCTGATGCTGGCCTCGCTCGGCCCGGTGGTGATCGCGGCGGTCAGCGCCCTGCTGATGACCAACCTGCTCAACGGCGGCCAGGCGCCGCTCTATCTGGTGACGCCGCTCGCCGCCCCCTTGCCGACGCAATACCTGCTGATGGCGCTGGTCGGCGTGGTGGCCGGCGCCGGTGGGCCGCTGTTTTTATGGCTGATGACCGCCACCGGCCATGCCTTCCGCTCGCTGCGGTTGAAGCCGCCGTTGCAGCTGGCGCTGGGCGGCCTGATCGTCGGGCTGCTTTCGCTGCTGTTCCCGCAGGTGTGGGGCAATGGTTACAGCGTGGTACAGGCGCTGCTGATCGCGCCGCCGGGGGTGCTGCTGCTGGGGGCGATCCTGGTGTGCAAACTGTTGGCGATCCTCGCCAGCAGCGGGTCGGGCGCGCCGGGCGGGGTCTTCACCCCGACGCTGTTCGTCGGCGCCGCGCTCGGTTCGATCATCGGTCAGCTGTTTGGCCTGTGGCCGGGCATGGATGCGGTGGTGCCGCTGCTGCTGGCGCTGACCGGCATGGCCACCCTGCTGGCCGCCACCACCCATGCGCCAATCATGGCGGCGCTGATGGTGTTTGAAATGACCGGCGAATACGCGCTGCTGCCCGGCATTCTGCTCTCGTGCGTGATCGCCACCACCGTGTCGCGCGGCCTGCGGCCGGTGTCGGTGTATCACTCGGCGCCGCCGCCCAAACGCGAGGCTTAGAACTCGCCCTGCTGCAGGATTTTCCTGAACTGTGGGCACTGCAGGTGCTCGGGTTCAGGGCAATCGACCATGTGGCGCAGCCCGTCGCGCACCTGCATCAGGCGCTGGATATGGCGATCCAGTTCATCCGACCGCGCCGCCAGCAGCCCGCGATCGAGCGCTATCTTGCCCCGTTCGTCAAACAAGGCGCTCATCTCGTCCAGCGTAAAACCGGCCAGGCGCGCCAGCGCGATCAGCCGCAGTTGGTCAAGCACGCCGGCGGCGTATTGGCGGCGCAAACCGTGGCGGCCCGTCGACGCGATCAGCCCTTTCTTCTCGTAATGCCGCAGCGCGGAAGGCGCGACTCCGCTCAGGCGCGCCACCGCGCCGATATCCAGTTCTTTTGCCATTGACTTGAAGCCGACTTTAAGTTGCACACTGTGCGCACATTATCACGTCACTGAGCCAAGGACACCCTATGACCCCCGATCTGTTAGTGCGCATCCTGTTAACCGGCGCCGGCGCCACCCCCTGTATGGATCTGTGGGCGCTGCTGCTGAAGCGGCGCTTCGGCATCCCTTCTCTCGATTATGCGCTGGTGGGCCGTTGGTTTCTCGGCATGTTCGACGGCCGCTGGTTTCACGCCACCATCGTTACGGCGCCGCCGCGCCGGGGGGAGAGAGAAATCGGTTGGATATTGCATTACGCCATCGGCATCGCGTTTGCCTTTATCCCGCTCGGTTTGGCGGGCAGCGGATGGTATGCGGCGCCGGAGCCGCTCATCGCGCTGTTGAGCGGCTGGCTGAGCCTGGCGGCGCCGTTTCTGGTGATGCAGCCCGCGCTGGGCTTTGGCGTGGCGGCGGCGAAAACCGCCTACCCACGAAAAGCGCGGCTCCTCAGCCTGCTCACCCACACGGTGTATGGGCTGGGCCTGCTGATCGCCGCCCGGCTGTTGGCGACGCTCTGCGCCTGAGCGAGCTTACAGCAGCGTGGAAATATCGAGGTAGTGCGCCAGTTCGCGCTGCTCCGCGCGCGGCAGATACGGAATTTCACCCAGCAGCGGCGCGGGAATGCGCTGCTGCAGCGCCGCGATGGTTTCGGCATAGTGCGCCAACCCCGGGTTGATGCGGTTGGCGACCCAGCCCAGCAGCGGCAGACCGTCGTTGATTATCGACTGCGCGGTCAGCAGCGCGTGGCTGACGCAGCCCAGTTTGATGCCCACCACCAGCACCACCGGCAGCTGTTCCTGCACCACCCACTCGGCGTAAGGCCGCAGATCGTTCATCAGCACCCGCCAACCGCCGCTGCCTTCCACCACCACCGTATCGGCTTTGGCGGACAGATCGCGCAGACCGCTGCTCATCACGCCATAGTTGATGTCCTCGGTTGCATGCGCGTGAAACACCTCATCCAGGCAGGTGATGGGATTGATCTCCTCGTAGGACAGCGGCAGGGTTGAGGTGGCCTGCAACACCAAAGCGTCTTTATTGCGGATGCCCTCACTGGTTTCCTGGCAGCGCGCGGCGATCGGCTTGTAGCCGGCCACCGAACGGCCATCGGCGGCCAGCGCCTGCATCAACCCGCGGGAAACCACGGTTTTACCGACGTCGGTATCCGTGCCTGTCACAAATAAACGCTTCAACATGAATAAAATGCCCCAGAATGCCCCGTTAACAATGTGTCGCCGCACCGGCGGCGAAGAAGTCTTGCGGAAAGATTCTAGGGGATGCGCCCTCATAGGGGCTTGAGGTAGCTCAATCTTTTGCGGGATTAATAAGAAGTTCTGATGTTAGCCCTGCAGCAGCTGCACCAGCAATGAACCGTTGTACAGCGCCTCTTTCACCAGCGCCGCGCCGGGCATGGTGCCCTGATTGAAGAACTGCGTGGATTCGACCTTGACCTGCTCGCTGTAGGCCGGCAGCGCCTGCTGACGAATGCAGGAGGCGATGGCCGGATGCAGGATCTCCGCCGCGCGGTTGAGCGGCGAGCCCACCAGGATCTTCTCCGGATTGAACAGGTTGACCATGATAGCCAGAATGCGCCCCACGCTGTGGCCGACGCCGAGGATAATGTCCCGCGCCAGCTGATCGCCCGCCAGCGCGGCGTCGCACAGTGATTCGACGGTCAGCGGCGCCCCGTGCAGGCTGGAGCTCATCGAGCCGCTCAGCCGCTGCTGGGCGATCTCCAGCATGTTCTCGATGCTGGCCACGGTCTCGAGACAGCCGTGGTTGCCGCAGTAGCAACGTTTACCGTAAGGATCGACCTGGGTGTGGCCGATCTCCACCACGCTGTGGCTGCCGGCGTGCAGCACATGGCCGCCGGTGATCACCCCGGCGCCGACGTTATGGTCGATCACCACCTGAATGACGTTCTGGCTGCCGCGCGAGGCGCCGTACAGCGCCTCGGCCATGGTCCAGGCGCTGATGTCGTGCTGCAGGTAAACCGGCAGGCCGGTGCGGGTTTCCAGCGCCGGGCCGAGCGGCATCTCCAGCACGTCGTAAAACGGCATGCGGTGCACCACGCCGGACTGCACGTCGATCATGCCCGGCAGCGTGATGGCGATCGCCGTCAGCCGCTCCAGCTTGCTTTGGTGGCGGATAAAGAACTGATCGACTTCGGTCAGGATGCGTTTCAACAGCGGTTCGGGGTGTTCGGCCGCCAGCGGCAACTGTTCCTCCACCACCAGTTTGCTGCTGAGATCGCGCAGCGCCAGCGTGATGCTGCCGCGGCTGATGCGGGCGGACAGGTAATGCCAGGCTTCGGTGTCCAGCACCAGTCCCACCGCCGGGCGGCCCCGGCTGCCGATTTCCTGGTACTCGGTTTCCTTGACCAGGTGGGCTTCCAGCAGTTCGCGCACGATCTTGGTGATGCTGGCGGGCGCCAGCTGCGCGCGTTTTGACAGTTCGATGCGCGAAATCGGGCCCAGTTGATCGATTAGCCGATAAACCGCCCCCGCATTAGTCTGCTTGATTTGATCGATATGCCCAGGCTGCCCAACCGCAATCACAAACCTGCTCCTACTATTTTTCGCGCTTCTAAATAAAGACTAGGGGTTATGGTGGGGCTTTTGTCATACAGCGTCAACTATTTGATTCGTTATGTGATTTGCTGCACAAATTCCTCGCAATTTCAGCGTGAATCGAGTTTTATTTACCCGGTTACGGCGTCATTTGAGCATCAACGCCATCAGCGCCTGCGCCGCAGCGGTCAGCGGCCGCCGGCGGTGATGCACCAGCCACACTTCGGTGGTGGCGTCGGGTTCCGCCAGCGGCAAATAGCGCACGCCGTCCACCCGCACCCGGGCGAAAGAGGCCGGCAGAATCGACACCCCCAACCCTGCGGAGACCAGCCCGATGATGGTCATCGCTTCGCCCACTTCCTGGGTGATGTACGGAGTTATGCCGGCCTTGCCGAGCAGCAGCAGAATTTCGTCGTACAGCGCGGTGCCGACTTCACGCGAGAAGAACACGAACGGCTCCTGCGCCAGATGTTGAAACCGCAGCGCGCCGCCGGGCGTTTCCGCCAGCGGATGCCCTTGCGGCACCACCGCCACCAGCGGTTCGCGCAGCAGCAGCTGATAGTGAAGCGCCTCCGGCAGCCGCGTGTTGCGCATCACCCCCAGATCCAGCTCACCGTTCAGCAGCGGTTCGATCTGCTGTTTGGTGTTGATTTCGCGCATTTTGATATGCACCTGCGGCGAGTGCTGACGAAAGGCGCGCAGGCTGCGCGACACCACGCCGATAAAGGGCGCGGAAGAGGTAAAGCCGATGGTCATTTCCCCCAGTTCGCCGCGATCCAGACGCGCCGCCTTTTCCGCCGCGCGCCCGACCTGATCGAGCACCTGATAGGCTTCTTTGAGGAACATCTCCCCGGCCTGGGTCAAACTGACGTTGCGGTTGTTGCGCGCCAGTAGCCGCGCGCCGACCATCTCCTCCAGCGCCTGGATTTGCTGGCTGAGCGGCGGCTGGGAGATACGCAGCCGCTCGGCGGCGCGGCCAAAATGCAGCTCTTCCGCCACGGCGATAAAGTAACGCAGGTGTCTCAATTCGATATTCATATTTAAAACGTCTTAATTTGAATTATTAATATATTAGACAAAAAAATCGCCGCTCCCTATCATTTTGTTATCTGCAAAGTGTCTGTTTATCTCCCCCGAAGTTCGGTAAGGAAACGCTGTGACAACCCCTGTGCGTTCTGCGGCCGCGATGCCGTCGACGCTGGCCGCCAACGATGACGCGGCCGCTGCGCCAAAAGTAAAACGCTCCACCCTCAACAACAAACTCCCCTACATCGAACGCGGCACGCCGCAGTTTATGCGCGTGACGCTGGCGCTGTTTTCCGCCGGGCTGGCGACCTTCGCGTTGCTTTACTGCGTGCAGCCGATCCTGCCGGTGCTGTCGCAAGATTTCGGCGTCTCGCCGGCGGAAAGCAGCCTGTCGCTTTCGGTCTCCACCGGCCTGCTGGCGATCGGCCTGATGTTTACCGGGCCGCTGTCCGACGCCATCGGCCGCAAATCGGTGATGGTGGTGGCGTTGCTGCTGGCGGCGGTCTGCACGCTGATCTGCGCCTTTATGACCAGCTGGCACGGCATTTTGCTGATGCGCGCGCTGATCGGCCTGTCGCTGAGCGGCGTGGCGGCGGTCGGCATGACCTATCTCAGCGAAGAGATCCATCCCAGCTTCGTCGCCTTCTCGATGGGGTTGTATATCAGCGGCAACTCGATCGGCGGCATGAGCGGCCGCCTGGTGACCGGGGTGTTGACCGACTTCTTCTCCTGGCGCGTGTCGCTCGGGGTTATCGGCCTGTTCGCCCTCGCCGCCGCCTGCATGTTCTGGCGCATCCTGCCCGCCTCGCGGCATTTTCGCGCCAGCTCGCTGCGCCCGCGCACCCTGCTGATCAATTTCAAACTGCATTGGCACGATAAGGGCCTGCCGCTGCTGTTCGCGGAAGGTTTCCTGCTGATGGGCAGCTTCGTCACCCTGTTCAACTACATAGGCTATCGCCTGCTGGCGGATCCTTACCACCTGAGCCAGGCGATCGTCGGCCTGCTGTCGGTGGTGTACCTCACCGGCTCCTACAGCTCGCCCAAGGCCGGCGCGCTCACCTCGCGCTTCGGGCGCGGCCCGGTGCTGCTGGCCTCGATCGTAATTATGCTGATCGGGATTCTGATTACCGCGCTGCCGCAGGTGCCGGCGATCTTTATCGGCATGATGCTGTTCACCGCTGGCTTTTTCGCCGCCCACTCGGTGGCCAGCAGCTGGATCGGCCGCCGCGCGCGCCGCGCCAAAGGCCAGGCGTCGTCGCTATATCTGTTCTGCTATTACGTCGGCTCGAGCGTGGCCGGCACCCTCGGCGGCGTGTTCTGGCACAGCTTCGGCTGGAATGGCGTGGCGGCGTTCATCAGCCTGATGCTGCTGCTGGCGCTGCTGGTGGTGCATTACCTGAAACGCCTGCCGGAAGCGGCGCGCCTTTGAAGAGAAAAAGCCGCGGTGGTTTGCCGCGGCTTGTCATGCCAGTGCCTGTGATTATTGACCGGTTTTCCAGCGGGTGCGCAGGTACTCCACCGCCTTATCCGTTTGCGGCTCAGTCAGATAGCGTTGCCGGAACAGGATGGTTCCCCCCATTCCCGGCAGGCTTTCGTTGAGATCGAGCTGCCTTTTCAGTTCGGGAACGCCGCCCTCGACGGCCCAGGCCGGCTCACCGGCGGCAGGCGCGCCTACTTTATACAGCGCCACCCCGGCATAGAGCCGAACCGACGTGCCTTTCACCACCTCGGCCCACCAGTTGGCCAGCACGTCGTAGCGGACAATTTCGCGATCAAAAGGCCAATACAGCTGCGGTGCGATGTAATCGAGCAGCCCCAGTTTTACCCACTGGCGCGTATCGGCATAGGCCGTATCGTACGATGGCGCGCCTGCCCGCGTCGCCGAACCGTCAGGATCGTCCGCTTTGTTTCGCCATACGCCCGCCGGGCTGACGCCAAACGCAACCTCGGGCTTCAATGCTTTGACGGCGGCTGACACCTGTTTTATCAATTGCAGCGTGTTGTCTCTGCGCCAGGCGGCTTTGTCTGCAAATCCTTTGCCGTATGCGCGATACGTTCGTTCATCATCCAGCGGCGATTGCGGCGTTTCGTAATAGAAATAATCGTCAAACTGAATGCCGTCGACATCGTAGTTTTTGACGATTTCAGCCACCACGCCGGTGATCCAGTTGCGCACGTCGGGCAGGCCGGGGTCGAGCACGAAGCGCTCGTTGGCGGTGCGTATCCAGTCGGGATGCAGCGCATAGACGCTGGCCGGCGGCGACTGCAGCGTATGATTGAGTGCATCAATCGTCTGTGGGCGGGTATTCATGGAAACCCGATAAGGGTTCAGCCAGGCATGCACCTTGATGCCGCGCCGATGCGCTTCTTGCAGCATAAAGGCCAGCGGATCATAGCCGGGATCCTGGCCAACGGTGCCGGTCAACACCTCAGACCAGGGCAAGATGTTTGAGCGCCACAGGGCCGTGCCGTCCGGTTTAACCTGAAAATAGACCGTGTTAATCCCGGTTTTCACCATCTCGTCCAGCGCGTCCGTCAGCCCCTGTTTCTGCTGGCAAACCCGCTCTTGCGCGGTTTCCGCCTTCAGGGAGGCCGCCGGCGGCCAGTCCAGGCCAATGACCGTGGCCAGCCAGATGCCCCGCATCGGTGTTATCGGCGGTGTCGGCCGCGGGGGCTTCTCCGGTTCGGGTGGCTTGGCGCATCCGCTCACGCCCAGCATGGCGGCCATCAACAGCCATCCGCCTAATTTTGTTGCGCCTGTCGGCATCCTGATTCTCCTTCCGTGAGTGACGGTTATCCCATGTCGTTACGTGCAGAGCAAGAAACTGCCCGTTATCAAGCTGCCGGCGTCGCCTTTTTCAGACGACGCCGGTGTCCTTACCCCATCACCAGCTCAGCCCAGTCCCGCGAGGGAACGCCACCTTGCCCGTATTGGTTTCCGCATCGTAGTCATGCCAGGTGTTGACCGGCAATTTGCCCTGCGGTTTGATTTTACCCGTCAGCACCTGCGCCAAAGAGACCATCGAAGGGCCGCGCCACACGCCGCTGTCATAACCGTAGTAGGCGTAGGTGGCGACGGCCGCCTCCACCTCTGCGGCATAGTTCACGATATCGTAAGGGGCGCGCAGTGAGAGGTGAACGCGTTTTTTCCCTTGCTCGGCAGCGTATTTCAACCAGCCCGGATAAGGACTGCCTTCATTGCCCGCTCCGGTTGCTGAAGTCACCACCCCATCCTGCTCGGCAGGCGTAAAGCGGGTTGACAGCGTTCCGAGCAGGAACACGTCGCAGCCGGCAATATGCTCTCTGATCTGGGCATCGCTCAGTTCCGTTTCCTTCGCGGCAACGACGTTCTGATACCCCTCCTGCGCCATCACGCGCGCAATACCGTTGGCCTGCTCGCCCCACGGGGTCAAAATAAAGTAGCGCAGCGTTTTGTCCTTCAACGGCAACAGGCTGTGGCGATTGATCACCACGGTAATGGAGCGATCGGCGATGCGTTTTTCCAGCTTGTGCGCTGAGGACGAAGCGTCGTTGAAACACGGCCTGTCGCTATGGCCCATCAGGTTATGGCGTAATTTCAGGCGCAAAATTCGCTCGACCGAGGCATCGATATCAGCCTCGCTGAGATGCCCCGCTTTCACTCTATCCACAAGGTAACGGATCAGATCCGGCAGCAAGCGCGCCTGGGCCGGCGAAGCGATGCTGACAGGCATCAGAGCAATATCCACCCCCGCGGCAAAGACGTTTTCAGCGGCCGCTTGCTGGCTGAAATGCTCGGCAATCGCGCCCATATCCAGCGCGTCTGAAATCGTTACGCCGGCATACCCCAACTCATTGCGCAGGATCTGGGTCTGAATTTCATGCGACATGGTGGCCGGCACCGTGATTTTTTCACCGCTGCGGGTGTCTATCTGGCGGTTATCCAGTGCCGGATACTGAATATGGGCGGTCATGACCATGTCCGGCGCCGCGCAGCGATCGATGGCCTGCTTGTAAGGGGCGATATCGATGGCAAAAGCCTCTTCCCGCGTGCGATCGACGCGCGGCAAACCGGTATGCGAGTCGGTCGAGGTGCTGCCATGGCCGGGGAAGTGCTTGTAAGCGGTGATCAGCCCCTGCTGTTTCATGCCCGCCACCATTTTCTCTGCCAGACGGGAAACGGTGTTCTTATCATCGCTGAAGGCGCGAACGTTAATCACCGGATTGAACGGGTTGGTGTTGACGTCCACGACCGGGGCAAAGTTGGTATTGATATGCAACGCGCGCATATCCTGGGCCATCAGTTTGCCTTGTTCAACGGCGAGATGTTTATCCGCACCGCCCTCAATCGCCGCTGCGAGCGCCATATTGCCGGGAAATGAGGCATAGTCGCCGCGCGGCAGCCGGAAAACGTTACCACCTTCGTTATCGGTGCCAATAAACAAACGAATGCCCGCGTGGGTTTTCATCGCGGCATACCAGGCCGTCAATGTGTTGATCTGCTGCTTGTCTTTCAGATTATTGGCAAACAGGATCACCCCACCCACGTGGTTATCGGCGATCAGCTTGCCAATGGCTTCATCGGGAACGGTCATATCCTGATTGCTGCTACCGCTCCGATCCCAGTAGCGAAAATCCAGCATGATTTTTTGCCCGATTTTCTCTTCCAGCGTCATGTTTTTGACTTTCTGTTTAATATCCACAGTGAACCTCCGTTTAAAGCGCCCGTTAATGACAGAAGAAAAGATAACCCCAAGGGCTCATCGCGTCCTGCCATTCCGTTTGTTCCAGCGTTTGGACAACGGCGTGCGGAAAATGGATTAAACAAAACACAAACGAACAGGATAAAATCCATAAATTAATCAAAACACTACGCATACAGAGTGTCTTGCGTGCCCTGCCGCCAAAGACCGTTATGGCGTATTTTCCGCTGATAAGCCGGGTGGCCAATGAAGCCGCCTTTTCCCCGGTAGCCTATGTTGCCCCCAGTCTGCTACTCTTCTATAGTATGTTGTAACTAAAATAGGAAGGTGCGATGAGCAGATACGATGTGATAGGCCGGATGAATGCCTGCTTTACCGAACTGGAGCAGGCGCTCGGCGCGCTGCAGCAGCAGATCGCCCCGCTGCGGTTGCTGGCGGCGCGGGTGTTCAGCCTGCCGGAGGTTGAAAAAGGCCAGGAACATCAGGCCATCTCACATATCGCGGTCGAACAGCATGTAGGGCAAGCGGCGCGCGATCTGGCGCTGGAGCACTATCAGCGGCTGTTTATCCACCATAACCGGGAGAATGTCAGCAGCAAGGCCGCCGTTCGCCTGCCCGGCGTCATCTGTCTGGCGGTGGAGCAGCCGGAGTATCAGGCGCTGCAAACGCAGCTGGCGCTGATCAATCGCCTGAAGGGCGAGCTGGAACAGATTATCACCGTCGATTCCGGCCTGGCGCCGGAGCAGCGTTTCGAGTTCGTGCACACCCATCTGCACGGGCTGATTACCCTCAGCGCCTATCGCACCCTCACCGCCCTGACCAATCCCGACTCCGTGCGCTTCGGCTGGGCCAACAAGCACATCATCAAAAACGTCAAGCGGGACGACATCCTGGCACAGCTGGAGAAAAGCCTGAAAGCCGGCCGCGCGGTGCCGCCGCACAGCCGTGAACAGTGGGCTGCCCTGGTCAGCCGCGAGATAGACGACGTCAGCCGCCTGCCGCAGCACGCGACGCTGAAAATCAAGCGGCCGGTCAAAGTGCAGCCGATCGCCCGGGTGTGGTATCAGCAGCAGCAAAAACAGGTGCAACACCCCTGCCCGCTGCCGCTGATCGCCCTGTGTCAGGTTGAAAACGGCGCCGCAGTGCCGAAGATTGGCGAGCTGCTCAACTACGACGTCGACGCGGTGAAACACCGTTACAAACCCGACGCCCGGCCGCTGCGGCTGCTGGTGCCACGCCTGCACCTGTATACCGACGACGCTACTCGCTGAGGGCATACACCCGCAGGCGATGGCCGTCCGGATCCTGCGCCACGAAGGTGTAACCGAACGCCATCTCGGTCGGCGTTTGTTCAATCGGCAGCCCGAGTTCGCGCCACTGGTTATAGCGCGCCTCGACCTCTTGCGGATCCTGGCACAAAAAGCCCAGTTCACCGCCGCCGCCGGTCAGGGTCGCCGCAGGTTTTACCCCTTGTTTGGCCCACATACCCAGCTTAAAGCCGTTGTTGAGCACGAACAGGGCGAAGCCGGGAGAAAGTTCCACCGGCGCCTGTCCCAGTAAGCGTTGATAAAAGGCGGCGCTGTTCAGCGGGTTGTCGACGTAAAGCAGGGTCATGCTGGGAAGAGTCATCGGTCTGTCCTCTGGGTGATGGGAACCGGCCGGTTCCCGATAGGCACAGACTAAAGCGCGCGGCTGACAGTTTATGGCAGCAGCGTGCCGCTATTGCTCCGCAATGCCCTCGCTGAGGCGCCACTCTTTCAGCAGCCGCCGCCGGCCGCGCGGATAGCGCTGTTCCAACGGCGTAGCGGCCTGAATGCGATCGAGGCGAAAATGGCGAAACGCCTGGCGCAGCTCGCACCAGGCGACCAGTACCTGGAGCTGGTCGAAAAAGCCCAGCGCAAAGGGCCACAGCAGGCGTTCGCTGCGCTGCCCCGCCAGATCGAGATAGCCGATATGCAGCTTGCGCTCGCGGCGGATGGTGTCACGGATCAGCACCCGCAGCTCATCCGCCACCGGCGGTGCCTGAACCGGCGCGATCAACAGCGTGTTAGCCTCCAGCTCCTCCCGCAGCGCCGGCGGCAGCACGGCGGCGATCTTGGCCAGCGCCTGGCCCGCCGCGCTCGCCAGCTGGCTGTCGCCGCGGCGGCTGACCCAGCGCATGCCCAGCACCAACGCTTCTGTCTCCGCCTGCGAGAACATCAGCGGCGGCAGCATAAAGCCGGGGCGCAGCACATAGCCGACGCCCGCCTCGCCGGCGATCTCCGCCCCCTGCTGCTGCAGCGTGGCGATATCGCGGTACAGCGTGCGCATGCTGATGCCCAGCGTCTGCGCCAGCGCATGGCCCGCCACCGGATAACGGTGGCTGCGCAGCAGCTGCATCAGATCGAGTAAACGTTGTGCGCGCGACATCTTGATTTCTCCACAAAAAAAGGGCTTACCTCAGTAAGCCCCCGGTTGCCTCACAGATCAATCATTTCTGCATGCTGCCGACCATCGCTTCCGGCCGCACCCACTCGTCGAACTGCGCTTCGGTCAGGTAGCCCAGCTTCAGCGCCGCGGCTTTCAGCGTCAGCCCTTCCTTGTGCGCTTTCTTGGCGATTTCCGCCGCCTTGTCGTAGCCGATGTGGGTGTTGAGCGCCGTCACCAGCATCAGCGATTCGTTCAGCAACTGGGTGATGCGATCGCGGTTCGGTTCGATGCCCACCGCGCAGTGCTCGTTGAAGCCCTGCATGCCGTCGGCCAGCAGGCGAATCGACTGCAGGTAGTTGTGGATCACCATCGGGCGGAACACGTTCAGCTCGAAGTTGCCGGAAGCGCCGCCAATGTTCACCGCCACGTCGTTGCCCAGCACCTGGGCGCACAGCATGGTCATCGCCTCGCACTGGGTCGGGTTGACCTTGCCCGGCATGATGGAACTGCCCGGTTCGTTCTCCGGGATCGAAATCTCGCCGATGCCGCAGCGCGGGCCGGAAGCCAGCCAGCGCACGTCGTTGGCGATCTTCATCAGCGAGGCCGCCAGCCCTTTCAGCGCGCCATGCCCTTGCACCAGCGCGTCGCAGGTCGCCAGCGCTTCGAACTTGTTCGGGGCGGTGACGAACGGCTGATGGGTCAACTCCGCCAGCGCTTTAGCAACGCGCACCGCGTACTCCGGATGGGTGTTCAGCCCGGTGCCGACCGCCGTGCCGCCAAGCGCCAGCTCGGCGATGTGCGGAATACTGTCCTCGATGTGTTTCAGATTGTGCGCCAGCATCGCCGCCCAACCGGAGATCTCCTGCCCCAGGGTCAGCGGCGTGGCGTCCTGCAGATGGGTGCGGCCGATTTTGACGATGTCGCGGTAGGCTTCAGCCTTGTCGCTCAGCGTCTTGTGCAGCACTTTCAGCTCGGGGATCAGATGTTCGCGCAGCGCAATCACCGCCGCCACGTGCATCGCGGTGGGAAACACGTCGTTGGAGCTCTGGCTTTTATTGACGTCGTCGTTCGGGTGCACCTTGCGCTCTTCACCGCGCACGCCGCCCAGCAGCTCGCTGGCGCGGTTGGCCAACACTTCGTTCATGTTCATGTTGGTCTGGGTGCCGGAGCCGGTTTGCCAGATCGACAGCGGGAACTGGTCGGCATGGCTGTCCGCCAGCACTTCGTCGGCGGCGCTGATAATGGCGGCGCCCCGTTCGGCCGGCAGCAGCCCCAGATCCACGTTCACCTGCGCGGCGGCGCGCTTGGTCAACGCCAGCGCGTGGATCAGCGCGGTCGGCATCTTTTCGGAGGAAATGCGGAAATGCGCCAACGAACGCTGGGTTTGCGCGCCCCACAGCTTGTCGGCCGGTACTTCGATGGGGCCCATAGAGTCTTTTTCGATACGAACGCCTGCCATCATTATCTCCTTAGCATAATTCCTAAAATCGTAGGGTTAGGCCGACGCGCTATCCCCCGTCGGCATGCACTCCCAGTATAGTGACATAATAACTATTCGCATTAAGAGAGTTATCTCACAGCACGTTTCATCTTTTTTACCCATTAACGACGCGGTTATTTTCCATCGGTTAACCCGCGGCGAAATAAACGGCCGGGAATGAGCCAGGAGAATAAAAGTGTGGCTAATCATTAACGCGGATGACGCGAATTAAAATTATTGATGCGCTGCGCCTGTAAATGATTGAGCTCATCGATACGTTGTTGCTGCAGATGATTGATCTCGTCGTAGGCGTCCTGCCGTTCATGATGCCGATACGCCCCGGTCGCCGCCGCGCCGGCGGTGAGCGCCAACGGGTGCGCCACGGGCACGATCGCGGCGGGAACCGCGACCGGCGCGGGTGCAACGACGATCGGCGCCGGCGCGATCGCCACGGCGCGCGGCGCCGCGTAGGGATAGGTGACAATCACCGCCGCCTGGGCTGCGCCGGCGCAAAGCCCCAACAGCAACAACAGTTTTTTCATGCAACAGACCTCTGGTTTTGTTAAATCGACTCGTTAGCCGTTACGGTAAAGGGGTCTGACGCGCAGGTTTAAGCTCGGCGTGTGATCGCCCGGCGCAGCGCGAAAATAATAATAAGGGAATGGCTCAGACGGTAAAAAATAAATTCAGCAGTCATATTTTGACATGCTGAATAATAAATAATGCGGCAGGATGAGCGGACTATCGGCAATAATCCTGCCGGTTCAAAAAATAATCGAATGGCGGGTTTTCCGGGCCGCCTTGAGGCCTGCGCGCCAATTGAGGCGCCGATCGTTATCACGCTATACTTTGGCCCCGTTGCCGGGCGCGACGTTATTCGGCGTTGTTTTGATCGCGCCCATGATTTTTCCTGCCGACGCGGGCGTATGATGGTTGTCGGCACAGATTTAACTAACCGTATAAAATCAGTAAGTTATTGCCATCCGGTACGGCAATGACGCTAAGGACGTTTATCGACATGCAAAAAATGACCAACGCGGTACAGAATTACGCCTGGGGCAGCCACGATGCGCTGACCCGTCTTTACGGCATCGCCAACCCTGATAATCTGCCGATGGCCGAACTGTGGATGGGCGCCCATCCCAAGAGCCCTTCCCGCGTGCCGGGCGCCGACGGCGAGCTGCGTTCGCTGCGCGATCTGATCGATGAAGACCAGCCAAAACAGCTGGGCACCAACGTCGCCAGCCGCTTTGGCGAGTTGCCGTTCCTGTTTAAAGTACTCTGCGCCGATCAGCCACTGTCGATCCAGGTTCACCCGAGCAAAGCGGCGGCCGAAATCGGCTTCGCGAAAGAGAATGCCGCCGGCATCCCCCTGAGCGCCGCCGAACGCAACTATAAAGATCCCAACCACAAGCCCGAGCTGGTGTTCGCCCTCACGCCGTTCCTGGCGATGAACGGCTTTCGCGAACTGGCCGATATCGTTTCCCTGCTGCAACCGATCGCCGGCGCACACCACGACATCGCCGCCTTCCTGCAACAGCCGGACACCGCGCATCTCGCAACCCTGTTCGCCAGCCTGCTGACGATGAGCGGCGAGCAAAAGTCGCTGGCGCTCGGCGTATTGAAAGCCGCGCTCAATAACCAGCAGGGGGAACCCTGGGATACCGTACGCTTTATCGCCGGCTTCTATCCGGACGACAGCGGCCTGTTCTCACCGCTGCTGCTGAACGTGGTGCAGCTCGCGCCGGGCGAAGCGATGTTCCTGTATGCCGAAACGCCGCACGCCTACCTGAAAGGCGTGGCGCTGGAGGTGATGGCCAACTCGGACAACGTGCTGCGCGCGGGCCTGACGCCGAAATTTATCGACGTGCCCGAGCTGCTGGCCAATCTGCAGTTCCGCCCGCAGCCGGCTTCCGGCCTGCTGACCCAGCCGGAGCCACGCGGCAACGAGCTGTTCTTCCCGATTCCGGTGGAGGATTTCGCCTTCTCGCTGCACGATTTGACCGCCGCCCCGCAGGCGCTGGCGCAGCAAAGCGCCGCCATCGTGTTCTGCGTCACCGGCGAAGCGACGCTGGAAAAATCCGGGCAACGCCTGACGCTCAAACCGGGCGAATCCTGCTTTATCGGGGCTTTCGAATCCCCGGTCAACGTCAGCGGCAGCGGCCGCATCGCCAGGGTTTATAACCAGCTGGCCTAACCGTTGATAAATTTCAGCAAATTGCTTGCTGAAAGCGAGAGCTACCCCCACAATTAAACGCCTGCGGGCGTTTATTTTCGGCCCCTATTTGCCCCTCCCGCGCAACGGAGGGTGATAAGAAAAAAGGATGAAACAGAGCTATGAAAAAATCGTTAGTCGCTGTCAGCGTCATTGTGGTTCTTGGCGCAGCATGGACCGGGGCATCCTGGTACACCGGGAAACTGATCGAGCAGCACATGGGCGAAGTCGTCGACAACGCCAACGGCCAGCTGAAAGCTTACCTGCCGAAAGCCGGCGTGAAGCTGAGCTATGAAAATTACCAGCGCGGCCTGTTCAGCAGTAAAGTGCGTTATGTGCTGCGCTCCGACGGCACGGATACCAGTGAAGACGCGGCGCTGAAAGCCGGCGAAGAAGTGGCGTTCCTGGAAACCATCGATCACGGCCCGTTCCCCTTCGCCCAGCTGAAAAAATTCAATCTGCTGCCGAGCATGGCGTCGGTGCATACCGAGCTGGAAAATACCCCGGCGGTGAAAGGCCTGTTTGACACCACCAAAGGCAAATCGCTGTTTACCGCCGATTCGCGCATCTCTTACAGCGGGGACACCTCGTCCGCCATCGACATCATCCCGCTGGACTACCAGAAGGATAAGTCTTCGCTGAAATTCAGCGGCGCCACCATTAACGCCGATGTGTCCAGCGATCTGAAAAAATTCGTGCTGGACGCCAATAGCGACAATATCGTGTTCGCCAGCCCGAACGAATTCGGTCAAAACGAGCAGATCACCTTCCAGGGCTTCAACCTGAAAGGCAACAGCAACGAGAGCAAGTTCGGCGTGAAGCTCGGCGATCAGACGATGACGCTGAAGCAGTTCAAACTGACGATCGACGGTAAAGATACCGTGGCGTTGGACGGTTTCAACCTGGTGAGCAAGTTCGGCGAGCAAGGCAGCAGCAACATCGGCGGCCAGATCGACTACACCATGGACGCGCTCAAGGTGCAGGGCAACGATTTCGGCGCCGGCAAGCTGGCGCTGAAAATCGACAACGTCGACGGCAAGGCGCTGAAAGACTTCGCCGACAGCTACAACCGCCAGACCATGGCGCTGCTGCAACAGGGCGAGAACCTGGATCCGGCCGTGTATGAGCAGCAAAACGCCGAGCTGTTGCAAAAGAACCTGCCGCTGCTGCTGAAAGGCAACCCGAGCCTCAGCATCGCGCCGCTGAGCTGGAAAAACAGCAAGGGCGAGAGCACCTTCACGCTGGATCTGGCGCTGACCGATCCGAGCAAGGCCGCCTCCCCGGCGCAATCGCCGGATCAGCTGATCGCGCAGGCGGTTAAAAAGCTGGATATCAACCTGACCATTCCGGAAGCGATGGCCACCGAAGTGACCGCGAAAACCGCGCTGTTGCAGGGTTACAATGCGGAAGACGCGCAGAAACTGGCGCAGCAGCAAGTGCAGGGCCTGGCGGCCATGGGCCAGATGTTCAAGCTGACCACCCAGAAAGACGGCGTGATCGCGAGCACGTTCCACTATGCCGACAACCAGGTTGACCTCAACGGCAACAAGATGTCGCTGCAAGAGTTCATCGGCCAGTTCGCCATGCTGGG
Source organism: Serratia sp. CY38905 (assembly GCF_052168875.1). Classification (NCBI taxonomy): domain Bacteria; kingdom Pseudomonadati; phylum Pseudomonadota; class Gammaproteobacteria; order Enterobacterales; family Yersiniaceae; genus Serratia; species Serratia sp. CY38905. The sequence continues at coordinate 85,539 of NZ_JBJNLV010000009.1, forward strand.
CGCCCCGGCGGAAGACGCTGAACCGGCGCAGGAAGCGGAACCCGCTCCGGCACCGGCGCAGTAATCGCCTGACAGCCTGATCAAGGGCCCCCTGCGGGGCCCTTTTTATTTACCCCATTTCCGCGGCGTAAACCGCATCGCGGATCTGCTGCGGATAGCGGCCGCACATGCCTTCAAACGCGGTGTTGGTCAGTATCACCACGCTCAACTGCGCCTGTGGATCAAAGAACCAGCTGTGGCCGTAAACGCCGCCCCAGGTCAGCGTGCCGGCATGCTGCGGCGTCTGCGCGGCATCTGTGTCCACCAGCAGCGCCCCGCCGAAACCGAATCCCCAGCCCGGCCCTTGCGTTTGCGCCTGCGCCCCCACGTGCGGGCTGCGCAGCAACGCCACCGTGTCCGGCTGCAACATGCCCTGCCCGCCGCTGCGCAGCGCCTCCACCAGCCGCAGCACATCGTCGGCATCGCCGACCATGCCCGCGCCGCCGGAAGGATAGGCCCCGGCGTTAAGCGCCCGCGCGGGTGAAAACAGTACCTCGCCCCCCGCCATCTCCTCCGGCAGCGCCAGCCGCAGGCCTTCATGCATGCGCTGCGGCCCATGCGGCGTGTTGTAATACGGCGTCGCCAGGTTCGCGGCGTCCGCCGCATAAAACGCGGTATTGCCGAGCCCCAGCGGCCGCGCCACCCATTCGACAAACAGCTGCGGCAGCGGCATGCCCGTCACCCGTTCCAGCACCGCGCCAAGCACGTCGATCGCCAGCGAATAATTGAAGCGCTCCCCCGGCGCCGACAGCAACGGTGCCTGTGCCAACAGCCGCAGGTTTTGCTCCAGCGTCAGCGTCGACAGCTCCACGCCGTCCTGGATCCCCAGCTGATGATAAACGCCCGCCGGCGGCTGGTTCAGCCGATAGTCCAGCCCGGCGGTATGGCTCAGCAAATGACGAATCTTGATCGCCGGGCGCCGGCCGTCCGCCAACGCCGGAGTGAACCACGGCAGCCAGTCGCTGACCGCGTCATCCAGGCTCAGCTTGCCCTGCTCTATCAGGCATAGCGCCGCCAGCGTGGTATAGGGTTTGGAGACCGACGACAGCCGGAACTGCGTTTCTCGCCGCATCGGCCGCCGCGCTTCGCGATCGGCATAGCCGGCCGCCCCGGCGTAGCAAATCTCGCCCCGCCGCGCCACCAGCACTACGCTACCCACGATGCGCCCTTCGGCCATCGCCTGTTGATCGATCGCCGCGATCCGTTCTGTTAACGCCCGTTGTTCTGCCGACATGATTTTCATCTCTCTGATGGAAAGTAAAATCAGTCTAAAACCTTCGTCATAAATTAAAATAAGGAATAATTTAATGAATCATTAAGCACAGGTTATTGATAGATGAGTTCACTCCTGCAGCTGTTGCCCTATTTCGAAGCCGTCGCGCGCCTGGGCAACTTTACCCGCGCGGCCAGCCAGCTCGGCGTCACGCCGCCGGCGGTGTCGCAAAACATTCAGGCGCTGGAGAATCAGCTGGGAGTGCGGTTATTTCACCGCACCAGCCGCTCGGTGCGCCTCAGCGACGAGGGCCGGTTGTTCTATCAGAAGGTATCGCCGGCGATGAGCCAGATCGACGTGGCGGCGGACGACGTGCGCGCTCTGGGCGCGCAGCCGGCGGGCCTGCTGCGCATTACGCTGCCGCAGCTGGCCGCTTCGCTGCTGGTAATGCCGCATCTGGCGGCGTTTCAGCGGCGCTATCCCGAGGTGCAGCTGGAGCTGTTTACCGAAGACCGCTTTTCCGATCTGGTGCTGGGCAGTTTCGATGCCGGCATTCGCATGCATGCCATGCTGCAAAAGGACATGATCGCCGTGCCGATCGACAACGGCCAGCGCCGGGTGCTGGTCGCCTCGCCCGACTATCTGGCGCGCTGCGGCGTACCGGCCACGCCGGACGATCTGCCCGTTCACCACTGCCTGCGCTACCGTTTCCCCGGCAGCGGCAAACTGGAACCCTGGTATTTCAGCCTGGGCGACGATGAACGCGCGCTGGACGTCAGCGGCAGTTTAATTTTTAACGAAGATAGGCTGATCAAGGATGCGGCGTTGGCGGGCCTGGGTATCGCACAGCGTTTTCAGGGCACGGTGTTGCAGGAGCTGGCGCAGGGGCAACTGGTGGAAGTGCTGCCGGATTACGCCAGCGAAGCGTCGGGGTTTTTCATCTACTTTCCCGCCGGCCGGCATCTGCCGCTCAAGCTGCGCGCCTTTATCGATTTCATGCGCGAGCAACGTGAACGGCAGCATCGCTGGTAGGGGCGCCTCGTCGGCGCCCCTGGCCGTCAGCGCTTCTCCAGCGCCTGGACGATGTGGTAAGCCGCCTCGACGCGATCGTCGTTCGGGAACCACTTGTTGGCCAGCATCACCACGGCGATATTTTTCGCCGGGATAAATACCGCGTAGGTGGAGAAGCCGCCGGTGGAGCCGGTTTTGTTATACCAGCCGGCGCGCAATTCCGGCTGCGGTGGCGTGATGGCGGTGGCCGGCGTGCCGTTCATGATCATCCCGGCGTTGTTGCCTTCAATCAAACGCGACAGTTTCACTGGATACGGGTAGTTCTCCCACATCAGATCCTGCGTGAACGCGCCCGCCTTGTAATACCCGACGTGCGTCGCGGCCAGCGCGTCGCGCCACGGCTGCGCCACCTTCACCTGCTGCAGGTTGGCGTCCAGATAGCGAATCAGATCGCGAGCGTTGGACTTGATGCCGTAAGACTCGGCATCCAGCGGGCCGGGATTGACCCGCACCGGCTTATCGTCCTTGCTGTAACCCTGCGCATAGTTAGCCATCTGCGCCGCCGGCACCTGAACGTAGGTGTGGCTCATGCCCAGCGCCGGCAGCATCCCCTGTTCCACCGCCTGGATAAACGGCTGGTCGAGGCTCTTGGCGGCGATCATGCCCAGCATGCCGATGCCGAGGTTGGAATAGACGCGGTAGCTGCCCGCCGGGTGTTTCGGCTGCCAGGCCCGGTAGTAGGCCATCAGCTGGGCGTCGTTAGTGACGTCGTCCGGCACGAACAGCGGCAGGCCGGAGGTATGCGTCGCCAGATTCAGCAGGCTGACGCCGTCGAAGGCGCTGCCGCGCAGCTCGGGCAGGTAGCGGCTGGCCGGATCGTTGAACGACAGCTTGCCCTGCTGCTGCGCATAGACCGCCAGCGTCGCGGTAAAGGTTTTGCTCAGCGAGCCCACTTCGAACAGCGTCTGCTCGGTGATCGGTTTGCCGGTCTGCTTCGAGGCGACGCCATACGGGTAAATCTGCTGTTTGCCGTCGACCGACACGGCGATCGCCATGCCCGGTACGCCATATTTTTTCATCAGCGGCTGAATAACGGCGTCGATATCCTGCTGCTGCGCGGCCTGCGCGGTCGGCAAGATCAGTGCGGCGATCAGCGCGGCCGCCAGGCGGTTCATTTTCGTCATGATAGAAGCTCTTAGGTTGCAGGGTATCAGCCGCGGCCAAAAGTTTTTATTGGCGTTATGCACGGCGCTTTCCCTGATTGATGATGTCATTCCTTTACGGCTGCCGCGACGCTCGCAGCAGCCGCGCCAAATATCGGATTTTGCCGCCGGGTTGACAAGCGATAATAATTTCAGCCAGCATAAAGAAAAACTTATGGCTATCGACAATGCGCAATCGACTTCCCCTCAACGCCCTGCGGGCGTTCGAATCCTCCGCTCGCCACCTGAACTTCACCCGCGCCGGTCTGGAGCTGCGCGTCACCCAGGCCGCCGTCAGCCAGCAGGTGCGCATGCTGGAAGAACAGCTGGGCATTCAGCTGTTCCGCCGCCTGCCGCGCGGGCTGGATCTGACCGAAGAGGGCCAGGCGCTGCTGCCGGTATTGAGCGACGCCTTCGACCGCATCGAAGCGGTGCTGCAGCAGTTCGAAGGCGGGCATTTCCACGAGGTGCTGACGGTGGCGGTGGTCGGCACCTTCGCCGTCGGCTGGCTGATGCCGCGGCTGGCGGCATTCCGCACGGCGCACCCGTTTATCGATCTGCGGGTGCTGACCCACAACAACCTGGTCAATCTGTCGGCCGACGGCATGGATTTCGCCATCCGCTTCGGCGAAGGCCTCTGGCCCGCCACCTGCAATATCAAGCTGTTCGACGCGCCGCTGACGGTGCTCTGCCCGCCGGCGGTCGCCGCGCGCCTGCGCACGCCGCAGGATCTGCAGCACGAGCAGCTGATGCGCACCTACCGCAAGGACGAGTGGGAGCACTGGTTCGCGGCGGCACAGGTGACGCCGTGGCGGATCAACGGCCCGGTGTTCGACTCGTCAAGGCTGATGGTGGAAGGCGCGATCCAGTGCGATGGCGTGGCGCTGGCGCCGGTCAGCATGTTCCGCCGCGAACTGGCCGCCGGCGCGCTGCAGCGGCCGTTCGCCGCCGAGGCCGCGCTCGGCGCCTATTGGCTGACCCATTTGAAATCGCGGGATCTGACGCCGGCGATGAAGACCTTTATCGGCTGGATCCGCCGTGAGGCGGAGGAGGAACAGCAGCAGGGCTAGGCGGAGCCGCGCCGGATCAGCGTCGGCGGCAGAATGACGTTCTGTGCCGGCAGCTCGGCGTCACCGATGCGCTGCAGCAGGCGCGCGGCGGCGCTGCGCCCCACTTCCCGCGCCGAACTGGAGACGAAGGTCAGCGGCGGCTCGGTCAGTTCGGCCTCCGGCACGTCGCCAAAGCCGATCAGCGCCACCTGCCGCCCGTAGTAGGCGTCGACCCCGTCCGAACCGATGCTGCGGCCGCTGCGCGCCAGGCCAAAATAGGCGCCGAGCGCCACCGACGCCTTGTGGCAGACGATGGCGGTAATGTTCGGGTAGTGGCGCAGCAGTTGCTCCGCCGCTTCCGCCGCCTGGCGCTGCCGGCAATCGCACTCGACGATCCATTCGCTGCGAAACGGCAGGCCGTACTGCACCAGCGTGGCGCAAAAGCCGCCCAGCCGCTCGGCGCGCGTCAACGAGTCGCTCTGCCCGCCGAGGTAGGCGATTTGGCTGTGGCCCCGCGAGATCAGAAATTCGGTGGCCAGCTTGGCGGCCTGCATGTTGTCCGGCCGCACCACGTCCACGCCGTCGAGACCGCTGGAGCGCGCCACGCAGACCAGCGGCACGCCCTGCTCGGCCGCCTTCTCCTTCAGGCCCGCCGCCGCGCGAATGCCGCCCGCCAGCACGATGCCGTCGACGCCCTGCGCCAGCAGCGCGTCAAACGCCCGCTGCAAGCCCTGGCCGTCGCGCCCGCTCTGCGTCAAAAACAGCAGCTTGTCGTGCGCCTCCAGCGCTTCGCTCAGCCCGGCGGTCATTTCGGCATAGAAGGGTTCGCAGATGTCGCGCAGAATAAGGCCGATCACCCCGGACTCCCCGCCGCGCAGCGTCGCCGCCTGGCGATTGCGCACATAGCCCAGCTGCTCTATCGCCTGATTGACCTTCTCGACGGTGGTCGGCGAAATGCGCCCCTTGCCGCTCAACACCAGGGAAACCGTGGTGACCGACACACCCGCCTGTTGCGCCACATCGGTGATGGTGATCTTTTTGATGCTCATAGTCTCTGCGAACCCGTTCCTGGGCAACCCGCGCCGTAATGATCAAGGGTATACCGAATCCGTTATCTCAGTAAAACGTTTTACTGCCTGCCGCATTGTCGCCAAAAACCGGGCGACAGATTTGTGATTGGCGGCGCATTTTTGCTAGGTAAAACGTTTTATCTTCTTTTTATCTAATCTGCAGTCCTCTTTTTGCTCGTCTTTTCGCCAGGAGAAGTCGGTTATGTCAGCAGCCAACAAACCAAAAATCACCCTCTGGGAGTTCTTCCAGAGCCTGGGCAAAACCTTCATGTTGCCCGTCGCCTTGCTCTCTTTCTGCGGCATCATGCTGGGGATCGGCAGCTCGCTGAGCAGCCGCGACGTGATCACCCTGATGCCGTTTATCGGCCACCCGATCTTCCAGCTGATCTTTACCTGGATGAGCAAGGTAGGCTCCTTCGCCTTCAGCTTCCTGCCGGTGATGTTCGCCATCGCCATTCCGCTGGGCATGGCGCGCGAGAACAAGGGCGTCGCCGCCTTCTCCGGCTTCGTCGGCTTCGCCGTGCTGAATCTGGGCACCAATTTCTACCTGACCGCCGCCGGCGTGCTGCCCACCGGCGATCCGCTGGTGCTGAAAGCCAACAATATCCAGAACATCCTCGGCATTCAGTCGATCGATACCGGCATCCTCGGCGCGGTGATCGTCGGCATCATCGTCTATCGCCTGCATGAACGCTTCCACACCATCCGCCTGCCGGACGCGCTGGCGTTCTTCGGCGGCACGCGCTTCGTGCCGATCGTCACCACCGTGGTGCTGGGCCTGTGCGGCCTGGTGATCCCGCTGATCTGGCCGTGGTTCGCCGCCGGCATCACCGGGCTGGGTTGGGTGATCAACAGCGCCGGCGCCTTTGGCCCGATGCTGTTCGGCACCGGCGAACGCCTGCTGCTGCCGTTCGGCCTGCAGCACATTCTGGTGGCGCTGATCCGCTTTACCGAGGCGGGCGGCACCATGGAAGTGTGCGGCCACAGCGTCAGCGGCGCCCTGACCATCTTCCAGGCGCAGCTTTCCTGCCCAACCACCACCGGCTTCGCCGAAAGCGCCACCCGCTTCCTGTCGCAGGGTAAAATGCCGGCGTTCCTCGGCGGCCTGCCGGGCGCGGCGCTGGCGATGTACCACTGCGCCAAACCGGAGAACCGTCATAAAATCAAAGGGCTGTTGATTTCCGGCGTGGTGGCCTGCGTGGTCGGCGGCACCACCGAGCCGATCGAGTTCCTGTTCCTGTTCGTCGCGCCGTTCCTCTACCTGATCCACGCGCTGCTCACCGGGCTGGGCTTTACCGTGATGGCGCTGCTGGGCGTAACCATCGGCAATACCGACGGCAATATCATCGACTTCGTGGTGTTCGGCATTCTGCACGGCACCGCCACCAAGTGGTATCTGGTGCCGGTGGTGGCCGCCGTCTGGTTCGTTGGCTATTACGCCATTTTCCGCTTCGCCATCCAGCGCTTTAACATCAAAACGCCGGGCCGCGAGAGCGATGGCGCCGTTAGCCAAAGCGCGCCGAGCGGCGCGGTGGGCAAATCCGGCTACAACGTGCCGGCGATTTTGGCGGCGCTCGGCGGCCCGGACAACATCATCACGCTGGACAACTGCATCACCCGCCTGCGCCTGTCGGTCAACGACATGAGCCGGGTGGACGACGCGGCGCTGAAGGCCAACCGCGCCATCGGCGTGGTGCATCTCAACGACCATAATCTGCAGGTGGTGATCGGCCCGCAGGTGCAATCGGTTAAGGATGAATTAGACTCACTGATAGCCACGGCGCTCCCTGCCGCGGCGCTGCAGGGAGCCACCCATGTTTGATTTCTCCACCCCGATCGACCGCCACGGCACCTGGTGCACCCAGTGGGACTATATCGCCGATCGTTTCGGCAGCGCCGATCTGCTGCCGTTCACCATCTCCGATATGGATTTCGCCACCGCGCCGTGCATTCTCGACGCATTGCAGCAGCGCCTGCAGCACGGCGTGCTGGGCTACAGCCGCTGGCAGCACGAGGATTTTCTCGGCGCGCTGCGCCACTGGTATCAGCAACGTTTCAACGTCGGCATCGACACCGCGACGGCGGTGTACGGCCCTTCCGTTATCTACATGGCGGCGCAGCTGATCCGCCAGTGGTCGGTGCCCGGCGATTACGTGGTGACCCATACCCCGGCCTACGACGCCTTCTACAAGGTGATCCTCGCCAACCAGCGCCAGCTGTTGGCCTGCCCGCTGCAAAAAGCCGGCGACGACTGGCGCTGCGATATGGCGCACCTCGAAGCGTTGCTGGCGCGGCCGCAGACCAAGATCCTGCTGCTATGCAGCCCGCATAACCCCACCGGCAAAGTGTGGCGCCGCGACGAGCTGCAGCAGATGGCCGAACTGTGCGAGCGCCACGACGTGCGCGTCATCAGCGACGAGATCCATATGGACATGGTGTGGGGGGAACACCGCCATACGCCGTGGAGCCAGGTGGCGAGCGGCGCCTGGGCCCTGCTGACCTCCGGTTCCAAGAGTTTCAACATTCCGGCACTGACCGGCGCCTATGGCTTCATCAGCGACGCCGCCAGCCGCGAAGCCTACTTCCAGCAGCTCAAAGCCCGCGACGGCCTCTCTTCGCCGGCGGTGCTGGCGGTGGCCGCGCACGTGGCCGCCTATCGCCACGGCGAACCCTGGCTGGACGCCCTGCGCGACTACCTGCAGGATAATCTGACCTACGTCGCCGAGCGGCTGGAGCAGGCTTTTCCCGCGCTGGGCTGGCGCCCGCCGCAGGCCACCTACCTGGCCTGGATCGATCTGCGGCCGCTGGCCGTAGACGATCGGGCGCTGCAGCAGGTGCTAATCGAGCGCGAAAAGGTGGCGATCATGCCGGGCTTTACCTACGGCGAGGAAGGCCGCGGTTTCCTGCGCCTCAACGTCGGCTGCCCGCGCAGCAAGCTGGAGGCCGGCATGGACAAGCTGATCGCCGGATTGAGGTTGGTGCTGAGCGACCAATAGCGCGAGGGGGCGAGCCTCTGCCCGCCCCTGCGTTACCCCTGAACAGGCGGGATCTCCTCCAGGCGGCGATAGACCGTCAGGCCCCACTCGTTGGCCAGCCGCACGTCGTTATCGGCCCCCGCAGAGGCCCCTTCGATGCGATACACCGCCTGACACTGCGCAATCAGCCGATGGGCCACCGGGTAGAGAAACGCCTCGCTCACCGCATCGCCAACCTGCGTGGAACCCGCCGCGGCCGCCAAAGGCAGCGCCAACCACTCGCCGATCACCGGCACGTGCCCCCGCTGGTAAACCGCCAGCGCCGCCTGTTCCAGGCGCGCCAGATTGGCAGCGATACGCTGCGGATCGCCATCGGTGCCGCTGCGATAGGGGCCGGCGATCAGGATTTGTTGCGCTTTCATCGTTCTTCCTCCAACGTGCGGTTCAAGGCGACAAACTGCAGCAGCATGATGGTCTTGGCGTCAACGATCGTGCCCTGGCGAACCGCCTGCAGGGCTTGCGCCAGCGGCAGCTCGAGCACCTCCAGATCTTCCCCCTCCGCCACCACCCCGCCGCCCTCGTTGACGCGGTCGCCCGCCTGATATTCGCCGACGAAAAAGTGCAGCTTCTCGGTGACCGAGCCGGGGCTCATGTAGGCTTCGAACACCTTCTCCACGTTCTGCACGAAATAGCCGGTTTCCTCTTCCGCTTCGGCGCGGATGCGCGCCTCCGGCGACGCGTTGTCCAGCAGCCCGGCGGCGGCCTCAATCAACATGCCGTCATGGCCGTTGACGAACACCGGAAAGCGGAACTGGCGCGTCAGGATCACCGTTTGCGCCCGCCGGTTGAACAGCAAAATCACCGCGCCGTCGCCGCGATCGTAGGTCTCGCGACTTTGCCGCTGCCAAACGCCATCGCGCCGCAGAAAATCAAAGGTGGTTTTTTTCAGCAGGTACCAGTCATCGGACAACACCCGGGTTTCGACAATGCGAACCCTGTCTTTGGTGGCTATCATCGGTTTACTCCGCCAGAGGAAGGAAATTGATACTATCGTGCAATTTCGTGTATGATCAAGATATTTCGTGCAAAGCAAATTTGAGAGGAAAATGGCCATGTTGACCAGCCAGCGCAAGAAAATCATCCTGGAAAAACTGGCCCAGGATGGCCAGGTGTTGGCCAAGCAGCTCAGCGAAATGTTCGGGCTGTCGGAAGACACTGTCCGGCGCGATCTGCGCGAACTGGACGCCGAGGGGTTGCTGCAACGGGTACATGGCGGCGCCCTGCCGGTTTCCTCTGCCATTGCCAGCTTCGCCGAGCGCAATCAGTTGGAATCCGGCGCCAAACGCGCGATCGCCAAAGCGGCGGCGGCGCTGATCGCCCCCGGCCAGGTAGTGATTATCGATGGCGGCACCACCTCCGCCGAGGTGGTCAGGCAGCTGCCGCCCAACCTGAACGCCACCATCGTCACCCACAGCCCCAGCGTTGCCGTGGGCCTGGTCGATCACCCCACGGTGGAGGTGATCCTGATCGGCGGCCGGCTGTACAAGCATTCGATCGTCAGCGTTGGCGCCGCCGCGGTGGAAGCGATGTCGCATATTCGCGCCGATATCTATTTTATGGGCGTGACCGGCGTGCACCCCACCGCGGGGCTGAGCACCGGCGATCTGGAAGAGGCCTACATCAAGCGGGCGCTGGCGGCCCGCGCGGCGGAAACCGTGGTGCTGGCCTCCGCCGCCAAGCTTAACGCCGCCTCGCAGTATGCGATCGGCGATATTACGCTGGCGCATACCATCATCGTTGAACGCGCCACCGACGACGCATTGATCGCGCCGTTGCAGCAGGCGGGCGTCAGCGTGTTGAAAGCCTGATTCACGACGATAATGCGATAGATTTCGCATTATTTGTGATTCAAGTCACTTTTTTATGCAACGAGATGGCAAGTTTCATTCATTTGTTTTTATACTGTTCTGCACTTTACCTACGATAAATTAGCGAGTGCCCAGCATGATCGATCCCCGCCTACCGCTTACCGACATTCACCGCCATCTCGACGGCAACATCCGCGCGCAGACCATTCTCGACCTCGGTCGCCAATTCAATCTCGCCCTGCCGGCCAACGATTTGGAGAGCCTGCGCCCGCACGTGCAGATCACCCACGCCGAACCGGATCTGGTCAGCTTCCTGCAGAAACTGGACTGGGGTGTAGCGGTGCTGGGCGATCTGGACGCCTGCCGCCGGGTGGCCTACGAAAACGTCGAAGACGCCGCCAACGCCGGCCTGCACTACGCCGAGCTGCGTTTCTCCCCTTACTACATGGCGATGAAGCACCAGCTGCCGGTCGCCGGCGTGGTGGAAGCGGTGATCGACGGGATCCGTTCGGGCTGCCGCGATCGCGACATCGACATTCGCCTGATCGGCATCATGAGCCGCACCTTTGGCGAGGCCGCCTGTCTGCAGGAATTGGAAGGGTTGCTGGCGCACCGCGACGGCATTACCGCGCTGGATTTGGCGGGCGATGAGCTGGGCTTCCCCGGCAGCCTGTTCCTCAACCACTTCAACCGCGCGCGCGACGCCGGCCTGCGCATCACTGTGCACGCGGGCGAAGCCGCCGGCCCGGAAAGTATCTGGCAGGCGATCCGCGAGCTGGGCGCCGAGCGTATCGGCCACGGGGTGAAAGCGGTTGAAGATCCGGCGCTGATGGATTTCCTGGCGGAACACGGCATCGGCATCGAGTCCTGCCTGACCTCCAACATCCAGACCAGCACCGTGCCTTCGCTGGCGCAGCATCCGCTGGCCACCTTCCTGCGCCACGGCGTGCTGGCATCGATCAACACCGACGATCCGGCGGTTCAGGGCATCGAGATCGAGCACGAATACCGCGTCGCCGCGCCGCAGGCCGGGCTGACGCCGCAGGAAATCCGCACCGCGCAGGAAAACGGCCTGAAGCTGGCCTTCCTCAGCGAGCAGGAAAAACAGGCGCTGCGCGCCAAAGTGCAAGGTTAAATTCCTCCAAGGCGCCACACGGCGCCTTCTTCTCATCCCCCGTTTTCTTCCGCCTGCTCGTCTTTATCGCTGTTTTCACCCATAACTCTGCCGCACTAGAGGAATTTCTTATGTCTGACAAACTACGCCGCATCGTGCTGACCGGCGGCCCGGGTTCGGGCAAAAGCACGCTCATCGAGGTTCTTCATCGCCGTGGCTACCCGCATTCGCAGGAGGCAGGCCGGGCGATTATTCAGGAGCAGGTGAGTATTGGCGGCAATGCGCTGCCGTGGGGCGATCGCCAGGCCTTCGCCGAGCGGATGCTGGATTGGGAGCTGCGCTCATGGCGGGAAGCGACGGGCGCAACATGCTGGTTCTTCGATCGCGGCCTGCCGGATATCGCCGGTTACCTGACGCTGTGCGAGTTGCCGATCCCCGCTCCCTTAACCGCGGCGATCGGCGCTTTTCGCTATGCCGATACGGTGTTCATCGCCCCACCGTGGCGAGCAATCTACGCGCAGGACAGCGAGAGAAAACAATCTTTCGCCGAAGCCGAGCAGACCTATCGAGCTATGCTGGCCGTCTACCGCCGATCGGGCTATCGGCTGCAGGAACTGCCGCGCGCCTCGCCCGACGAGCGCGCCGACTTTCTGCTCGACGCGCTGGGCTGCCGTTAGCGGCCTGCGGTCTATTTGGCCGCCAGCGTTTCCGCCTCGGCCCGTTGTTTGGCGGTTTTACGCGCATAGCGCTGCGCCAGCACCGCGCACACCATCAGCTGCACCTGGTGGAAAATCATCAGCGGCAGCACCATGGCGCCCACCGCCGCGGCCGGGAACAGCACGTTGGCCATCGGGATGCCGTTCGCCAGGCTCTTTTTCGAGCCGCAGAAGACGATGGTGATTTCATCGGCGGTGTTGAAGCCCAGCCAGCGCGCCGCATAGGTGTTGATCACCAACACCACCGTCAGCAGCACCAGCGACATCACCAGGATGGTCAGCAGCGACCAGCCGTCGATACGTTGCCAAATCCCTTCCACCACCGCCGCGCTGAACGCGGTATACACCACCAGCAGGATAGACGAACGGTCGGTCAGGTTGATCAGCTTGCGATGGCGATCGACCCACTTGCCGATCAGCGGCCGCGCCAGATGGCCAACCACGAACGGCACCATCAGCTGCAGAATGATTGAACCGATGGCGTGCAGCACGTCGGTATTGCCGCCCTGGGTATGCATCAACGCCCCCACCAGCAGCGGTGACAGGAACACGCCAAGAATGCTCGACGCCGAGGCGCTGCAGATCGCCGCCGCCACGTTGCCGCCCGCCGCCGAGGTAAAGGCGATGGCCGATTGCACCGTGGCCGGCAGCGCGCACAGATAGAGGAAGCCGAGATAGACCGTCGGCGTCATGATGCCCGGCACCAGCAGATTCATCGCCAGCCCGAGCAGCGGGAACAGCGCAAAGGTGCTGAGGAACACCAGCAGATGCAGCTTCCAGTGGCTCATGCCGGCGACGATCGCCTCGCGCGACAGCTTGGCGCCGTGCATAAAGAACAGCAGCGCGATGGCGGCGGTGGTCAGGTGTTCAAAGAAGGTTTTCCAGATGCCTTCGCAAGGGAACAGCGAGGCGACGATCACCACCAAAATCAGAACCAGCAAAAATTTATCAATGCGCAAACGCTGCAACCAGGACATGAAACGGATTTCCTTGCACGTAAAGTCGTAAAAAGGCCCGACGTTGCGCCGGGCCACAGAGAAATAGACGGGCTCAGACCACCGGCAGCGCCTGCTGCAGCCGGGCCGATTCCAGCCCCAGTTCGATCAATGCCATCACCGCGATGGCGTCGGCGGCCGGCACCGGGTTTTCGCCGATGCCGGCGATCGCGTCGCGCACCGCGGCGTAATAAGCCGGGTAATTGCCGGGAATGTTGAGCAGCGGTTGCTCCGCCAGCAGATCGCCACGTGACAGCGTCACCACGCCGTCGCGCATGTCATAGCCCCAATCGGCCTGCGGCAGGCGCTCGCCGGCCTTCAGCCGGTCTTCCTGCGGGTCCAGGCCGTATTTGATATAGCTGCCGCGGGTGCCGTGCACCACGTAACGCGGGCTCTCCGCCGCCGCCAGCATGCTGGCGTGCAGCACCACGCGGCGATTGCCATAGCTCAGCAAGGCGTGGAAATAGTCCACCGCCTGCGCCCCCGGCCGCAATTCCCCCAGATCGACGAACAGCCGCTCGGGCTTGCCGAAGAGTTGCAGCGCCTGATCGAGCAAGTGCGGCGCCAAATCGTACCAGATACCGCTGCCGACGCCGCCCTGTTCACGCCAGCGCTGGCGCACCTGCGGCCGGTAGCGATCGAAATGCGACTCGAAATACACCACCTCGCCCAGCGCACCCTCATTCAGCAGCGCTTTCAAAGTAAGGAAGTCGCTGTCCCAGCGGCGGTTGTGGAACACCGACAGCAGTAAACCGCTCTGCTGCACCTGCTGTTGCAGCGCCTGCGCTTGTGACAATGTCACGGTAAACGGTTTATCCACCACCACATGCTTGCCGGCGGCCAGCGCCTGCTGCGCCAGCGGGAAGTGGGTGTCGTTGGGAGTGGGAATCACGATCAGATCGAGGGTGGGATCGGCGAACAGCGCCTGCGCATCGCCCACCACCGCCATCGACGGCCAGTCGGCGTGCACTTTGCCGGCATCGCTGCTGGCGACGGCGGCCAACTCCAGCCCCGGCGTACCGGCGACAAGCGGCGCATGAAAGGTTTTGCCGGCGTAGCCGTAACCGACCAGCCCGACACGAATTTTCTCAGCCATGGGATTTCCTCTTGCAGGCTCACGACAGACCTTTCGATTTGACACCATGCGGCCGGATGGAACAAGAAGTAAATGAGATGTTAATTTGAAGCGGGCTTAATACGGCGTCGAGTAGCCAAACGTGCTGCCACCCGCCGCGATGCCGAGCTATCCGGTTGATTGAGATGACGAAGCCGGTATTACCCGCTAAGCTATGCCGCCTGTGATCCCCGTTTCAATCAGGAAGCCTTTATGTCTCAAGCTGAATACTCTCGTATCGGCGGTTGGTTGCTGGCCCCGATGGCCTATCTGATCGTCACCCTGCTCAGCGCCAGCCTGATGCTGCTCCTGTACGCCATGGCGATCTTCATGCCCGAATCGCGCGACTACCTGCTGACCAACGCCCAGGCGTTTACCCTGCAATGGTACTTTTCGGTGCTGACCACGCTCTTGATGTGGTGCTTCACCCTGTGGCTGCTGTGGCTGTTTTGCCAGCGCTCGCAGCGCTTTCCCAAACTGTTCTTGCTGTGGCTGCTGATCACGGTGCTCCTGGCGGTGAAAGCCTTCGCCTTCGCGCCGGTGCCGGATGAAGTGGCGGTGCGCAGCCTCGGCTGGCCGCTGCTGATGGCGGCGCTGCTGGTGCCTTACATCAAGCGCTCGCAGCGGGTCAAAGGCACCTTTACCGAACGTTAAGGGCGGTTGCAGCACGTTTTATCGGGTATTTTGTGTAAATTTTCGCCAAAAAAGGCAATACCCCTGCGATTCATATGTTGTCGTCCGGCCGCCGATTCCCGATAATAGGCGGCTTTTATTTTTTTAGGCATCGCAATGACCGAATACCTGCTCCTGTTTGTCGGCACCGTACTGGTGAACAACTTCGTTCTGGTGAAGTTTCTTGGCCTGTGCCCGTTCCTCGGCGTTTCCAAGAAGCTGGAAAGCGCCATCGGCATGGGAATGGCCACCACCTTCGTCATGACGCTGGCCTCCGTCAGCGCCTGGGTGATCAACACCTTTATTCTGGTTCCGCTGGATCTGGTGTACCTGCGCACGCTCTCCTTCATTCTGGTGATCGCCGTCGTCGTGCAGTTCACCGAGATGGTGGTGCGCAAGACCAGCCCGGCGCTCTACCGCCTGCTGGGCATCTTCCTGCCGCTGATCACCACCAACTGCGCGGTGCTTGGCGTGGCGTTGCTTAACGTTAACCTCGGCTACAACTTCCTGCAGTCCGCCGTGTACGGCTTCAGCGCCGCCGCCGGTTTCTCGCTGGTCATGGTGCTGTTTGCCGCCATTCGCGAACGTCTGGCGGTCGCCGACGTGCCGGCGCCGTTCCGCGGCTCCTCGATCGCACTGATCACCGCCGGGCTGATGTCGCTGGCCTTTATGGGCTTTACCGGGCTGGTGAAATTCTAATGACTGCGTTGTGGATAGCTATCGCGGCTTTAAGCGCGCTCGGGCTGCTGTTCGGACTGGTGCTGGGCTACGCCGCGCGCCGTTTTGAGGTGGAGGAGGATCCGGTCGCCGAGCAGGTCGACGCGATCCTGCCGCAGAGCCAGTGCGGCCAGTGCGGCTACCCCGGTTGCCGCCCCTACGCCGAGGCGGTGGCCAACGGCGAGATGATCAACAAATGCGCGCCGGGTGGCGAACAGGTGATGTTGAAACTGGCGGAGCTGCTCAACGTCGAGCCGCAGCCGCTGGGCAGCGAAGCCGCCGCCGAACCGGAGCGTAAAGTGGCCTATATCGACGAGGCCAACTGCATCGGCTGCACCAAGTGCATTCAGGCCTGCCCGGTGGACGCCATCGTCGGCGCCACCCGCGCCATGCACACCGTCATCACCGACCTCTGCACCGGCTGCGACTTGTGCGTCGCCCCTTGCCCTACCGACTGTATTGAAATGAGACCGGTCGCCACCACCACCGCCAACTGGAAGTGGGACATGAAGACGATCCCGGTGCAAGTGATCCACGTGGAGCAACATGCTTAATCTGTTCGCCGCCTTTAAAAAAGACCGGATCTGGGATTTCAACGGCGGGATCCATCCGCCGGAAATGAAAACGCAGTCCAGCGGTGCGCCGCTGCGTGTCGCTCCCCTGCCCAAGACCTTTATCATTCCGCTGCAGCAGCATCTGGGGCCGGAAGGCGAGCTGTGCGTCAATGCCGGCGATCGGGTGTTGAAAGGCCAGCCGCTGACCGTCGGCCGCGGCCGCACCGTGCCGGTTCACGCCCCGACCTCGGGCACCGTCAGCGCCATCACGCCGCACATCACCGCGCACCCTTCCGGGCTGACGGAGCTGTGCGTGATTATCGAGGCGAACGGCGAAGACCGCTGGTGCGAGCGCGATCCGGTGGCTGACTACCGCCAAGCGCCCGCCGCGGATCTGATTCAACGTATTCATCAGGCCGGCATCGCCGGTCTGGGCGGCGCCGGTTTCCCGACCGCCAGCAAGCTGCAGGGCGGCATGAGCGGCGTGGAAACGCTGATCCTCAACGCCGCCGAGTGCGAGCCTTACATCACCGCCGACGATCGCCTGATGCAGGAACATGCCGATCAGATCGTTGAAGGCACGCAGATCCTGCAACATATTCTGCGACCCAAGGTCACGCTGATCGGCATCGAAGACAACAAACCGGAGGCGATCGCGGCGCTGAAGCAGGCGTTGCGCGGCCAGTCCGGCATTGCGCTACGCGTTATCCCCACCAAATACCCGTCCGGCGGCGCCAAACAGCTGACCAAGATCCTGACCGGCAAGGAAGTGCCGCACGGCAAGCACTCCTCTGCCATCGGCGTATTGATGCAAAACGTCGGCACCGCCTTCGCCATCAAGCGAGCGATCGTCGACGGCGAACCGCTGATTGAGCGCGTAGTGACCCTGACCGGCGACGCGATCGAGCACCCGGGCAACCTGTGGGCGCGCATCGGCACGCCGGTGCAGCACCTGCTTGACTTCGCCGGTTTCCGCCCGCAGGCGCAGCAGATGGTGGTCATGGGCGGCCCGCTGATGGGCTTTACCCTGCCTGCGCTGAACGTGCCGATCGTCAAGATCAGCAACTGCATTCTGGCGCCGACGGTCGATGAAATGACACCGCAGGAGCCGGAGCAGTCCTGCATCCGCTGCGGCCTGTGCGTAGACGCTTGCCCTGCCGGGCTGCTGCCGCAGCAGCTGTACTGGTTCAGCCGTGGGCAGGAGCACGACAAGGCGCGCAACCATAACCTGTTCGACTGCATTGAATGCGGCGCCTGCGCGTTCGTCTGCCCCAGCAACATCCCGCTGGTACAGTACTACCGTCAGGAAAAGGCCGAGATCAAGGCTATCGATCTGGAAGCGGCGCGCGCCGCCGAGGCCAAGGCGCGTTACGAAGCCAAGCTGGCCCGCCTGGAGCGCGAGAAGCTGGCGCGCGAAGAGCGGCACAAAAAAGCCGCCGTCAAACTGACCGACGACGATCAGGGTGCGGTGCAGGCCGCGCTGGCGCGCGTGCGCAGCAAGAATGCCGAAGCGGCGGTTACGCCGGTCGACGGCCAGCAGCCGGATAACAGCGAAATGATCGCCGCCCGCGAAGCGCGTAAAGCGCAGGCGCGTGAACGCCGCGCCCAGTTGGCGGCCGAGGCGGAAAAAGAGGCGCCACCGGCGGCCTCCGGCGACGACGCGCGCAAAGCCGCCGTGGCCGCGGCGCTGGCCCGCGTGAAAGCGCGCAAGGAAGCGCCGGCCGCAGACAGCACTGCTCCGGCAGCAGCAGAGAACGATCCACGTAAGGCGGCGGTCGCTGCCGCCCTGGCGCGCGTCAAAGCCAAAAAGGCAGAGCAGCAGGCAGATGCCCCTGCAGCGGCGGAAACGGCGCCGGCAACCGCCGAAGAAGATCCGCGCAAGGCGGCGGTCGCGGCGGCCATCGCCCGCGCCAAAGCCAAAAAGGCAGAGCAGCAGGCGGACGCCCCTGCACCGGCGGAAACGGTGCCGGCAACCGCCGAGGAAGATCCGCGCAAGGCCGCGGTCGCTGCCGCTCTGGCGCGTGTCAAAGCCAAGAAAGCGGCGCAGCAGACGGATGCCCCTGCAGCGGCGGAAACGGCGGCGGCAGCCACCGAGGAAGATCCGCGCAAGGCCGCGGTCGCGGCGGCTATCGCCCGCGCCAAAGCCAAGAAAGCGGCTCAGCAGGCGGATGCCCCTGCAGCGGCGGAAACGGCGGCGGCAGTCACCGAGGAAGATCCGCGCAAGGCGGCGGTCGCGGCGGCTATCGCCCGCGCCAAAGCCAAAAAAGCCGCCAGGGAATCGCTGGCGGCGGAAACGGAAGACAAATGATGACAGCGGCGCCTGGCTGACGCCGGCGCCGTTTAATCGATAGAGATCAGGTAGGTGTAATCCACATCAATCTGGCGCAGTTTGGATTCCGGATTCCACTCTTTGGTTTGAATGATCTCCATTTCCATACTGCCGCGCACTTCATCCTTCAGCCCCGGCATTACATGCGACATCAGGTAGCCGAAAAACTGCAAACACTCTTTCGCCGAACCCTTATGGTTGATGGAGATAAACTCGCGGCTCGGCAGATGGAAAGTGTCGATTTGATAGTTGGAAAGAATATCTTTTTTGTGTTCAGGATCGACCGCCATCACCAGCGTGGATGAGAGCTCGTCGCCCTCCCCGGCATGAGGGGAGTAGATGCTGTAAATCCGCCGACAGTCGACGTGCAGCCCCTTGAAGAAGTCGTTGAAAATCTCGTCCTTCATCGCCATGCAGGAAGAGTACTCCAGCTCCTGTTCGGAGGCGAAATCCAGCCGGCGCGTGAAACCGACCAACTGCATCTCGGGCAGCGTCAGCCGCTTCACTTCCGGGTAATAACCGGCGCCGTAGCTGGCATCGAAGTTAAAGCGCGGCATCAGGTTTTTCACGTCCCAGTGCGTCATCGATCGGTAGCGATTGGGCGTGGTGCCGAAGCGCTGCTTGAACATGCGGGTAAAGGTCTGCTGAGAGTCGAAGCCCAGCTCATCGGAGATGTCGATGATCGAGCGACGAGTAATGCGCAGCGCCACCGCGGCGCGCGTCAGGATACGCGAACGGATGTAGGTGGCGAGTTGAATGCCGGTAATACGCTTGAATTTACGCTGCAGATGCCACTTGGAATAGCCCGAAATACGCGCGACTTCATCCAGGTTTGGCCGTTTCTCCAGATGTATCTCCACCCACTCAATTAGCTCTTCAATAAAAAAAATGTCTTCATTTGTCATTATTATGGGTTCACTGACTCAATAATGTTCGCGATAGTAACCTACACGGATTATGTGAAAGTTGTTATTTTGTGCGGAAATCTGGTGAAAAATGATATTTCATTCATACGGTTAACCCATTTATTGCGGTCGATGGCGGCACAAGTTCCACTGACAATTCCTCACGTTAGCCTATTTTCCGGCCAAAAAAAAATCAAATCGCGCCGTCCCGATCGCCAGATGCGCGGAAAGCCGAATACCCCTATCATTAAGGCGTATTACCCTCGCATCGAATCAGGTAGAATGCTCGGCTATTATTTTTGCCGCGCCCGCAATTCGGCGCATCGAAACTGCCGCAGGCGCGGCGCAGAAGGTATCGTTACTCTATGAAGTTCAGGCCGGTATCACCCACAGCCGCCAAAGGCTTACACATCGCCAGCTCGCCGTTCACCCACAACCAGCAAAGCACCAGCCGCATCATGCTGTGGGTGATGCTGGCGTGCATTCCCGGCATCGCGGCGCAGATTTGGTTCTTCGGCTACGGCGTATTGATTCAGGTGGCGCTGGCGGCGATCGTCGCGCTGGCCGCAGAAGGCGCGATCCTCAGGCTGCGCAAGCTGCCGGTGCGCAGCCGGCTGGCGGATAACTCCGCCCTGCTGACCGCCCTGCTGCTCGGCATCAGCCTGCCGCCGCTGGCCCCGTGGTGGATGATCGTTATCGGTACCTTCTTCGCCATCGTCATCGCCAAGCAGCTGTACGGCGGCCTCGGGCAGAACCCGTTCAACCCGGCGATGGTCGGTTACGTGGTGCTGCTGATCTCCTTCCCGGTACAGATGACCAGCTGGCTGCCGCCGGATGAGCTGCGCGCCACCGCGCTGTCGCTCCACGACACGCTGCTGGCCATTTTCAGCGGCCATACCTCGCAAGGCGCGACGCTGCACGAACTGCAGATGGGCGTGGACGGCATCAGCCAGGCCACGCCGCTCGACGGCTTCAAAACCGGCCTGCGCAGCGGCCACAGCGTGGAACAGGTGTTACAGCAGCCGCTGTTCGGCGGCGCGCTGGCCGGCATCGGCTGGCAATGGGTCAACCTCGGCTTCCTGGCCGGCGGCCTGTTTATGCTGGCGCGGCGCCTGATCCATTGGCAAATCCCTTTCAGCATGTTGGCCGCCATCGCCTTCTGCTCCGGCCTTGCCTGGTGGATCGATCCGGCGCATCAGGCTTCGCCGCTGATTCACCTGTTCTCCGGCGCCAGCATGCTGGGCGCGTTCTTTATCGCCACCGATCCGGTCAGCGCCTCCACCACGCCGAAGGGCCGCCTGATCTACGGCGCGCTGATCGGCATGCTGGTCTGGCTGATCCGCGTCTATGGCGGCTACCCCGACGGCGTGGCTTTCGCCGTGCTGCTCGCCAACATCACCGTCCCGTTAATCGACCACTACACGCAGCCGCGCGTGTACGGCCATCGCTAAGGAGCCGCCATGCTGAATTCCATGAGAAAGCACGGCACCACGCTGGCGGTGTTCGCGGCGGTCACCACCGGCCTGACCGCCGTGGTCTATACCTTGACGAAAGGCACCATCGCCCATCAGGCGGCGCTGCAGCAAAAAGCGTTGCTCGATCAGGTGGTGCCGCCGGAAAACTACGACAACATTATGCAGAACGAATGCCTCCTGGTCAGCGATCCGGCGCTGGGCGACGGCGCGCCGCACCGCTTGTACCTGGCGCGCAAAAACGGGCAACCGACCGCCGCCGCGCTGGAAACCACCGCGCCGGACGGCTACTCCGGCGCCATCAAGCTGCTGGTCGGCGCCGATTTCAACGGCACGGTGCTCGGCACCCGCGTGATTGAACACCACGAAACCCCGGGGCTGGGGGACAAAATCGAACTGCGCATTTCCGACTGGATTTCCTTCTTCAGCGGCAAGAAAATCGAAGGCCCGGACGATAAGCGCTGGGCGGTGAAGAAAGACGGCGGTATGTTCGATCAGTTCACCGGCGCTACCATCACCCCGCGTGCGGTGGTCAATGCAGTGCGCCGCACGGCGTTGTATATGGAAACGCTGCCGCCTAAACTTGAAAGCTTACCTGCGTGTGGAGCCGCCGAATGAGTGAAGCCAAAGAATTGATCGTCCAGGGGTTGTGGAAGAACAACTCCGCCCTGGTGCAGCTGCTGGGCATGTGCCCGCTGCTGGCGGTGACCTCCACCGTCACCAACGCGCTCGGCCTGGGGTTGGCCACCACCCTGGTTTTGGTCTTGACCAACGCCTCGATTTCCGCGGTGCGCCGCTGGGTGCCGAGCGAAGTGCGTATTCCGATCTACGTGATGATCATCGCCGCGGTGGTGAGCATCGTGCAGATGCTGATCAACGCCTATGCCTTCGGTTTGTATCAGTCGCTCGGGATCTTTATTCCGTTGATCGTGACCAACTGCATCGTGGTCGGCCGTGCCGAAGCGGTGGCGGCGCGAAAACCGGTCGGCCTCTCGGCGCTGGACGGTCTGGCCATCGGCCTCGGCGCCACCGGCGTGATGGTGACGCTGGGCTCGATGCGAGAACTGTTGGGCAACGGCACGCTGTTCGATGGCGCCGACCAGCTGCTGGGCGGCTGGGCCAAGTCACTGCGCATCGAAGTGGTGCATTTCGACAGCCCCTTCCTGCTGGCCATGTTGCCGCCGGGCGCCTTTATCGGCCTGGGGCTGCTGCTGGCGGTCAAATATCTGATCGACGAAAAAATGAAGGCGCGCAAAGCCCGCGCCGTGGCGGTGGAACCGCTGCTGGAACAAGGACGTGCTGAGAAGGCCTGATGAACAAGCAGAAGCGACTGGAAATTCTGACCCGGCTGCGCGACAACAACCCGCATCCGACCACCGAACTGGTGTACACCACGCCGTTTGAACTGCTGATCGCGGTATTGCTGTCCGCACAGGCCACCGACGTCAGCGTCAACAAAGCGACCGCCAAGCTTTATCCGGTCGCCAACACCCCCGCCGCCATGCTGGCGCTGGGGGTTGATGGCGTCAAGGAGTACATCAAGACCATTGGTCTGTTCAACAGCAAGGCCGAAAACGTGATCAAAACCTGCCGCATGCTGCTGGAGCTGCACGGCGGCGAAGTGCCGGAAGATCGTGCCGCGCTGGAAGCGCTGCCAGGCGTCGGCCGCAAGACCGCCAACGTGGTGCTCAATACCGCCTTCGGCTGGGCGACCATCGCCGTGGACACCCACATCTTCCGGGTGTGCAACCGCACTCACTTCGCGCCAGGCAAGAACGTCGATCAGGTGGAAGAGAAGCTGTTGAAGGTGGTGCCCGCCGAATTCAAGGTCGATTGCCACCACTGGCTGATCCTGCACGGCCGCTATACCTGCATCGCGCGCAAACCGCGCTGTGGCTCCTGCATTATCGAAGACCTGTGCGAGTATAAAGAAAAGGTTTATCCGGAATCCTGAGTCTGTTGGGTGCGGCAAACCGCACCCGTCGCCACCTCTCCCCCCGCCAGCGCCTCTTTTTTATCGGAAATGTGATATCGCGCAGCAGTAACCCCGGCAATTTCGAGGTTTTCAGTGAAAAGCTCAGTGCCGTGTTATTTTCAAGCGAAAAATTAGTCGAAAATTGCGGTGAACGTCACGCTTTCAGGATCACAAGGCGTTCACAAATGCCAGTCTCGTTTTCCCAAATTTCTATAATTTTACAAAACGCGCCATGTGCACAACATTCCAACGGATTAATAACCTCACCTACACTGATGCGCTAAAAAATAGCAATTCAGCAGAATATATCCCTGTTTAAAATTCGTATAGCTTTTAATCAAAACAAAAAATCGGCAAACCATTAAAACCCGAAAGTTAATACTGCATAACATTTGCAACATCGCGGCATAATCCTGCGGGCGTTAAATGTAACCGAATATGACAAACTGCTTGCCTCGTTGACAAAGATAGTGAACATTAACCGCCGTCCCCATCCTATAACAACGCAAAAGGATGCCGTTCCGCATCAACTTTTGTACTTTCCCGTCCTCCAAAGACGGGCTGCGAAAAAACAGAGGTACCAGTGTCAACAGCAAACAACCAACATCCGGAGAGCGTTAGCCTTAACGCGTTCAAACAACCGAAAGCGTTCTATCTGATCTTCTCGATCGAACTGTGGGAGCGTTTCGGCTACTACGGCCTGCAGGGCATCATGGCGGTTTATCTGGTCAAGATGCTCGGCATGAGCGAAGCCGACTCCATCACCCTGTTCTCTTCCTTCAGCGCCCTGGTATACGGCTTCGTCGCCATCGGCGGCTGGCTGGGCGACAAAGTGCTGGGCGCCAAACGCGTGATCGTGCTCGGCGCGCTGGTGCTGGCCGCCGGTTACGCCATGGTGGCTTACTCCGGCCACGACATCTTCTGGGTCTACATGGGCATGGCGACCATCGCCGTGGGCAGCGGTCTGTTCAAGGCCAACCCGTCCTCCCTGTTGTCCACCTGCTATGAGAAAGACGATCCGCGTCTCGACGGTGCCTTCACCATGTATTACATGTCGGTGAACATCGGTTCCTTCTTCTCTATGCTGGCCACTCCGTGGCTGGCGGCGAAATACGGCTGGAGCGTGGCGTTCTCGCTGAGCGTGGTCGGCATGCTGATCACCCTGGTCAACTTTATGATGTGCCGCAAGTGGGTGAAGGAAAACGGTTCCAAGCCTGACTTCAAGCCGCTGCATCTGCCGAAACTGCTGATGGTGCTGGTCGGCATCGTGGCGTTGATCGCCGTGTCCAGCTGGCTGCTGCACAACCAGGTGATCGCGCGCTGGGCGCTGGCCCTGGTTTCCGCCGGCATCGTTCTGGTGTTCGCCAAGGAAACCTTCGCCCTGCACGGCGCCGCTCGCCGCAAGATGATCGTCGCCTTCCTGCTGATGCTGGAAGCGGTGGTGTTCTTCGTGCTGTACAGCCAGATGCCAACCTCGCTGAACTTCTTCGCCATCCACAACGTGGAACACAGCATCTTCGGCGTCGCCTTCGAGCCGGAGCAGTATCAGGCGCTGAACCCATTCTGGATCATGCTCGCCAGCCCGATTCTGGCGGCGCTGTATAACAAAATGGGCGATCGCCTGCCGATGCCGCACAAGTTCGCTTTCGGCATGATCCTCTGCTCCTGCGCCTTCCTGGTGCTGCCGTGGGGCGCCAGCTTCGCCAACGAACAGGGCATCGTGTCGGTCAACTGGCTGATCCTGAGCTACGCGCTGCAGAGCATCGGCGAGCTGATGATTTCCGGCCTGGGTCTGGCGATGGTGGCGCAGCTGGTGCCGCAGCGCCTGATGGGCTTCATCATGGGCTCCTGGTTCCTGACTACCGCCGCCGCCGCGCTGATCGCCGGTAAGGTTGCCGGTCTGACCGCCGTCCCAAGCGACATCAACGACGCGCACGCTTCGCTGGCCATCTACAGCCATGTGTTTATGCAGATCGGTATCGTCACCGCCGTCATCGCTATCCTGATGATGCTGACCGCGCCGAAGCTGTATCGCATGACGCTGGACACCACCGAAGACGCCAATCAGAAAGCGCAGGAAGCCACCGCGGCTCGCTGATCGCCGGCAGATTGAGACGTAAATAAAAACACCGGAGTTAACGCCCCGGTGTTTTTTTATGCCTGCAAGAAAAAGGCTTACGCTGACTTGGGTTTGCCGCTCAGGTTGGCCCACATGAACTCGCTCACCAATGCGCTGTGGAACGCCGCCTGTTGCTTGTCGGCGGCGGCGCTGTGCCCGCCTTCGGTATTCTCGTAGAAATAAGCCTGCTGATACCCCATCGCCTGCATGCGCGCGGCCATTTTGCGGGCGTGGGCCGGGTTGACCCGATCGTCGCTGGTCGCGGTATAGAACAGCACCGGCGGATAGGCCGTTTTCGCCTGAATGTTGTGGTACGGCGAGAAGGTTTTGATATAAGCCCACTGCTCCGGCTTGCTCGGGTCACCGTATTCGGCGATCCACGACGCGCCGGCGGAAAGCTGCGTATAGCGCTGCATGTCCAGCAGCGGCACTTCGCAGACGATGCAGCCGAACAGCTGCGGATACAGCGTCAGCATATTGCCCACCAACAGGCCGCCGTTGCTGCCGCCGCGCGCGCCCAGATGCGGCGCCGAGGTCACCTTGCGTGCGATGAGATCTTCGGCCACGGCGGCGAAATCCTCGTAGGCGCGATGGCGATTCTGCTTGAGCGCCGCCTGGTGCCAGGCCGGGCCGTATTCGCCGCCGCCGCGGATGTTGGCCACCACGTACACCCCGCCGCGCTCCAGCCAGGCCGGCGCCTTGCCGCCGAGATAGCCCGGCAGCAGCGGCACTTCAAACCCGCCGTAGCCATACAGCAGCGTCGGCGTGCTGCCGTCCGATTTGAGATCTTTGGCGGCAATCTGGAAGTACGGCACGCGGGTGCCATCCTTGGAGCGCGCAAAATGCTGGCTCACCTGGTAGCCTGACGCGTCAAAATCCTGCGGCGCCTGTTTCAGCAGCGTCGCCTCACCGCCGTCGAGATTGCCCATGTACAGCGAGGTCGGCTGCAGGAACCCGCTGACGGTCAGGAAATAGGCGTTGCTCTCTTCGTCGATGCCGCCGGCGGAAATGGTGCTGATGGCGCCGGGGTTGCCCAGCGGGCGACGTTGCCAACTGCCGCCCTTCGGCGTCAGCACTTCCAGCCGGTTGACCACGTTATCCATGATGCTGAGGATCAGGTGATCGCGGGTGCCGCTGTAGCCGCTCAGCGCCTGCTCCGCCGTTGGGGTAAACAGCGGCTGCAGCTCGCGCTTGCCCGCCAGATAGTCATCGAAGTTGGCCGCCAGCAGCGCGCCGGACGGATAGCGCTTGCCGCCCACCTCCCAGTCGCTGCTCGGTTTAATCAGCAGCCATTCACGGTGCGTATCCAGCTCGGCGTCGGCCGGGATGTCGATTTTGATCTGCCGGCCGTCCTGAGCCAGCAAGAAGTAGTCGCGGCGATAGAAATCCAGGCTGCGGCCGACGAAATCGCGCTCAAAGCCCGGCGTGCGATCGTGATAGGCGAAGACCGCCATGTCCTCAGGCTGCGCTTCATACAGCGTTTCGGCGGCGCTCAGCGGCGTGCCGCGCCGCCAGCGTTTGGCGATGCGCGCGTAACCGGACTGGGTCATCGAGCCGGGGCCGAAATCGGTGGCGATGAACAGCGTGTCCCGATCGACCCAGGAAACCCGGCTTTTCGCCACCGGCACGTTGAAGCCGTCCTTGACGAAGCGTTTGGCCACCAGATCGAATTCGCGGATTTCGGTGGCGTCACCGCCGTCCGGCGACAGCTGCATCAGGCAATAGCGGTATTCCGGCGCCAGCGGTTGTGAGCCCTGATAAACCCAATCCTTGCCCTCCGCCTTGCCCAACGCGTCGATATCCAGCACCGTTTCCCAGGCCGGTTTGGCCTTGCGGTACTCGTCCAGCGTGGTGCGCCGCAGCAGGCCGCGCGGGTTGGCCTGGTCCTGCCAGAAGTTGTAATAGTACTCGCCGCGCTTGCTCACCCACGGGATCTGGGTGTCTTTATTGAGGATATCCAGCACCTCGCGCTCAATGCGCTGAAAGTCTTCGCCCTGGCCGAAACGCGCCACGGTGCGCTGATTTTCCTGCTGCACCCATTGCAGCGCTTTTTTACCCTGCAGCTCCTCCAGCCACAGGAATTCATCGCCGGCGGCCGCGCCGCCTTCCGCCGCCATCGCCAGGCGGATACTGTTGGGTAATGAAGTCATC
The DNA here is from genome assembly GCF_052168875.1 of Serratia sp. CY38905. Lineage (NCBI taxonomy): Bacteria > Pseudomonadati > Pseudomonadota > Gammaproteobacteria > Enterobacterales > Yersiniaceae > Serratia > Serratia sp. CY38905. The sequence goes on from NZ_JBJNLV010000009.1 coordinate 112,799, forward strand.
GCGAATACGGCTCCTGCGGTTTGCGCACTGAGTTTAATAAACTGACGTCGATTGGTGACCGGCAAAATCAAGCTCCTTTTGAGTCGGCTGCAACGCCGCCCCGTCGTGGGCGACAGCCTGTGAAATAAGAGTCATTTTCAACAAGGTAGGCGTTTGGCGGCGCGGAGTCAAAGCCCACGGCCGCCGCGTTGAGTCAGGATTGAGGATAGTGGATCAGATCGTGAATACGCACCGTTTGTGAACTGGCGTTGCGGTAAGCGTGCGGCCGATCGGCCTGAAAGCGCATCGCCTCGCCGGCGGCCAGGCTGTGCCATTCGCCGTCTATCGCCAACTCCAACCGGCCGCTGATCACGATCACATGCTCGATCACGCCCGGCTCATGGGGCGACGACTCGCTGAGCGCGCCCGGCGCAAGATCGATGACGAACATATCGAAACCCAGCTGGCGATCGTAGGGAAACAACGGCACCACGCGCATGTCGGCGTTGTCCTGATCGTACACCGGCAGATCGCCGTAGCGGTGCAGCGTCGCCTGCTGCTGCGCGGGCGACGCCTCAAGAAAAGCGGAGAACGCCACGTTGAAACCGGTGGCGATCTTCCACAGCGTCGCCACCGTCGGGCTGGACTCGCCGCGTTCGATCTGCCCGAGCATCGCCTTGCTGACGCCGGTGTATTCCGCCGCCTGCGTCAGGCTCCAGCCGCGCTGTGCACGCAGCGTGCGAAGGGTGTGCGCCAAATGGCCGGCAAGTTCCTGCATCCTGTTCTCCTCTGCATGTCGGGCTCGATTATACCCGCTTGTGCGCTATAGCGCACGGTGCTATGCTGATTTCTCATCGTGCGTTATAACGCACAACCACCAATTGGAGCTTCTCATGCGCCCAGCCCTCTCCCTGCGCCATCTGACCCTGCCCGCCGTCATGGCCGGCTTTGTCGCCGTTCTGGTGGGTTACACCAGCTCTGCCGCGATCATTTTCCAGACCGCCGCCGCCGCGGGCGCCACACCGGCGCAGATCGGCGGCTGGCTGAGCGCGCTGGGGATCGCGATGGGCGTCACCTCGCTGGGACTGTCGCTTTACTATCGCACTCCTATCCTCACCGCCTGGTCGACGCCCGGCGCGGCGCTGCTGGTCACCAGCCTGCCCGGTACGCCGATCAACGAGGCGATCGGGGTGTTTATCTTCGCTTCCGGTCTGATCCTGCTGTGCGGCGTCACCGGGCTGTTCGCCCGCCTGATGGACTATATTCCGCAGGCGATTTCCGCCGCGATGCTGGCGGGGATCCTGCTGCGTTTCGGGCTGGACGCCTTCGCTTCGCTGCAGCTCAATTTCCCGCTGAGCGCCGGCATGGGGCTGGCCTATCTGCTCAGCCGCCGTTATCTGCCGCGCTACGCCATCGTGCTGACGCTGGCGGCCGGGCTGGCGATCGCCGCGCTGCAGGGCGATATCCAGCCGGCACAACACGCGCCGGCGTTTGCCATGCCGGAATTTATCGCGCCGCACTTCAGCTGGCCGACGCTGCTGGGCATCGGCGTGCCGTTCTTCGTGGTGACCATGGCTTCGCAGAATGCGCCTGGCATCGCCACGCTGCGGGCGGCGGGCTACCGCGTCCCCACCTCACCGCTGATCGCCTGGACGGCGCTCACCGCGCTGCTGCTGGCGCCGTTCGGCGGATTCTCGGTGTGCATCGCCGCGATCACCGCCGCCATCTGCATGGGCCCGGACGTGCATCCCGATCCGCAGCGCCGCTATATGGGCGCGGTGGCCGCCGGCGGCTTCTACCTATTGGCCGGGCTGTTCGGCGGCGCCATCGGCCTGCTGTTCAGCGCGCTGCCCCTCGCCCTGATCCACACCATCGCCGGGCTGGCGCTGCTCGGCACCATCGGCGGCAGCCTGCAGCGCGCGCTGCATGATGAGAAACAGCGCGACGCGGCGCTGATCGCCTTCCTCATCACCGCCTCCGGCGTCACGTTACTGGGCATCGGTTCGGCCTTCTGGGGCATCGTCGGCGGCGCGATCGCCCATCTGCTGCTGTCGCTGCCGCAGCGAACAAGCCAAGCATAACGGGCGGTCTACATTGACAAGTGCCGCCATGGCGCCTTCACTTTCTCTGTCGTCTTGAGATCAATTCACAAAATAAGTGACGCCGTCACCAAGGAAGCCTATGACTGAGAAAGCTGCGCTGTTGGCTCAGCGCCTGATACGCAATGTCGAACGAGTAGATAAGCGGCACGATCGGCGGCCGCCGCTGTATGACAGCGTCGGCGCTCGCCTCGGCACCGGCACCGCCGCCGACAAGCTGGGCGCCTCTTTCGATTGTGTCGCGCCGGGTATGCGCTCCTGCCCCTACCATTTTCACTACGCTCAGGAGGAAATGTTCATCATTCTGGAAGGCAGCGGTACGCTGCGGGTGGCCGGAGAAATGCTGCCGATCGTCAGCGGGGATGTCATCTTCATTCCGCCGGGCCCGGAATACCCGCACCAGATCATCAACACCTCCGATGCGCCGCTGAAGTACCTGTCCGTCAGCACGCGCGAGCAGCCGGAGCTGGTGATGTACCCGGATTCCGGCAAATACCAGGCGATGGCGCGCGGCGCAGACGGCCAGCAGGTGCGCTACCTGCAGCGCCCTTCAACCTCGCTCGATTACTGGCAGGATGAACCCTGAGTCGCCGCCCGGCAGCGGGAGATCCAGCGCGCGCGCCGCCAGCTCGGCGACGCGAAAGTCGATGTCCGCCGCCTGCCCGTCTTCCATGAACCAGGCGGCGGAGAGCCCCGACCAGGCCAGGATCCATTGCAGCAAGCGCCGGCGATCCAACCCGGCCAAGCGACAGACCTGTTCCACGCGGCGCTGGAAAATGGCCGGATCGGTGGCGATGCCGTAGTTGGGATTGCAGAAGATGTTGGCGTAGTCAAAGCCCCGTTCGCCATACAAACGCTTGGGATCGATCGCCAGCCAGCCGCGTTCGCCGAAGTCCAGCACGTTGTCATGGTGAATATCGCCGTGCAGCACGCTCTCTTCTCGCGGGCTGTTCAGCAATTCCGCCGCCGCCGTGGCACAGAGACGCAGCATGCCGCCGTGCGCCTGCGCCGCCGGCCACAGTGAGCTGAACCACTCCTGCAGCGGGATCAGCTCGGGCAACGGTTCCGCTCGCGGCGCATGCAAGGCGGCGATCGCCCGGCACAGGATTTGCGTGGCCTGCTCATCGTCGCCGTCACGCACCAGTTGCGCCAACGAGCCTTCACCCTGCGCGCGCTCCAGCAGAATGCCGTCGTCATGCCACGCCAGCACCTGCGCGGCGCCTTCCCCGCGCCACCAGCACATCAGTTGGCCACCGAAGCGCTCCTCCTGCTCGCGGGCGATCTTCAGCATCGCCGCCTCGCCCCGGTAACGCACCGGCATCAGCAGACTGCTGTGGGTTTCGAAGGCTTTGCCGTCCTGTTCCAGTTGCCAGCGTTGCAGGTAGGGAGTAAAAAGCGGGTTCATCGTCTCATGCGTCCTTGTGGCCGAGCTGCGCCGCACTGTCACATTCTGGTGAGAGAGGGCGTATAAAATAAAGAAGGATGATACTCTCAAATATCATCGGTGCGCGGCGTCTGGCCGCCGTTTCCTCAGTATCCTAACCAAGTTTGTCGATTTTATTAACCGGTCTTGCGCGGGGTTTGATCATGACATTATTAAAACGCACGAATTATCCGCAGTTGCCCACGCCGGGCGGCCCCTATGTGCATGCGGTGCGCCACGGCGATCGCCTGTACGTGTCGGGATTGACGGCCTTCGCCACCGACGCGCAAGGCTTGAGCGCGCCGGAGCAAACGCAGGAGATCCTCGAGCAGTTAGCCACTATCGCCGCCAGCGAAGGCGTTAATCTTAAAGCGTTGATTAAAATCAGCGTGTTCCTGACCGACATCGCCGATCTGGCGGGCGTGCGCCCGGTGCTGTTTGACTATTTCGATGGCGCGCTGCCGGCCTGTTCACTGATGGCAGTCAGCGCGTTGTTTTCACCGCAGGTGTGCGTAGAGATAGAAGCGGTGATGGCGTTGCAATAATGCGCGGCTAGAGCGCGCCCTCATCCGGCACGCAGGGGCCGATCTTGAACCAGGCTTTGGCGATCTGCCCCTGTTCCACTTCGTAAATGGCGATGACATCCATTTTGCCACGCCCCTGCGGGAAGTTCCGTGTCACCACTTCCTGATCGACCACCATGTTCCCCACCGCCATGCGTTTTATCCGTTCACCGTACAAACTCGGCTCCTGGAAACGCACCAGATGCCGTTCGCGGATCGCCGCCTTGCCGCTGGCCAGCAGCGTGTCGGGATGCTCGTAATACTGCGCGTCGTCCGCCCAGCAGGCCATGAAGGCGTCGATGTCGCGGGCGTTATAGGCGTCAAGCTGTTGTTGAACCACATCCTGCGGGCGTGCCGTTTTATCGTTCATCACATCCTCCTGCTGAAGTTAACCGCCGCATGTATCGAACCCATCACGTTAACCGCCCGGTGCTGCAGCTTGATGACACGGCGAATGCTGAATAAAAACCCAAAAATAGCGAATAAATAACCTACCACGCCCGATGGACAATTCAAGCGTCCGGCACAAATTTTCTGCCCCGCGCCAGCGGCGGGGAAAACCGCATGGCACCGCGCGTTAATCTTTGCGACGGTGAGGGAAATTCTGCTAATTTAGCGTGAACAGCCTGATGATAACGAAACGCTATGCAGCAAAAACCGGTGTTGGACGAAGCCAGACAGTTAAAGCGACTCAACGCCGCCACGCGGCGTCAATCCCATATGTATAAATGGATCGCGCTGATTGCGGCGCTGGATGCGCTGTTGGTGTTTTGGTATGACCGGGATATGCGCAACGTCACCTTCTCGGGAGCGGTTGCGCTGGTGTGCGGCTATCTGTGGATCCGCGATCGCAACAAGGCCCGGGGTTACCGGCGCGAGTTCGACCGCAAATTCGGCAAGCGCAGCGGCGATTAAGGCTGCATCGCTTCCAGCACTTTGGCGCTGTCGACGATCTGCACGAACTTCACGATTTTGCCGCCGCGCAGCGTATAAATATGCGCAAAAGAGGCGCTGAAGGATTTGCCGGTGGCCCGGTAGGTGCCGTGATAAAAACCTTGCGCGATCACATTGTCGCCGGCGTCGTAAAAGTGGTCGACGTCGGCGCGGTAACCTTGCCATTCGCTGCCCAGGCGCTGATGCACGTTCTTGATGATATTTTCCGGGCCGATATAGGTACCGGCGTAGGGGAAACCGGCGGCTTCGGTCCACTCGGCATCGGGGGCCAGCGCCGCCAGCAGATTACGGCCGTTTTCTTCGGAGCTGCCTTCATAGGTTGCGCGCACTATTTCAAGAGGGGTTGGCATGTCTCTTCTCCCATGGCTGATGAGGATATTCCGGCCATCTCCGCGGACACAGGCTCTCACCAAGCGGAGACGGCGGAATACGGCTATTCTAGGTTGCTTGTTTCGCTGCAAAAACCGCAGTTATGACAATAGTGGGTTGCACTTTAGTAAACAATAGCCGTTTTTCTGTCATTCTCCCGGCATCCGGCGCGGCTATGCTGATTGACCGATTTCCCCCAACAGGAGCTGAACGTGTCTTTACCCTCGCTGACGCAAGAGCTGTTACAACCTTTTTCCCCCTACCAGGCGCTGGCGCAAACGTTGCTGCCGCTCACCCTCGAGTCGGACGATGGTTCGCATGACGTGGCGCATCTGCACCGGGTCTGGAAGAACTGCCGCCGGATCAGCAAGCTGGAAGGCGGCGACCGGCGCATTCTCTGTGCGGCGGTGCTGCTGCACGACGCCGTCGCGGTGGAAAAGAATTCGCCGCAGCGCCATCTGGCCTCACGCATGGCGGCGGAGCAAGCCACGCTGACGCTGACCCGGCTGGAATGGGCGCCGGCGGATATCGCGGCGGTGGCTCACGCCATCGAAGCGCACAGTTTTTCCGCCGGCATCCCCCCGCAAACGCTGGAGGCGAAGATCCTGCAGGATGCCGATCGCCTCGACGCCATAGGTCTTATCGGCGTGGCGCGCTGCTTCTATATCGGCGGCCGCATGCGCAGCGCGCTGTACGACGCCGCCGACCCGCGGGCCGAACATCGCCAATACGACGACAAGCGTTTCAGCCTGGATCACTTCGAAACCAAGCTGTTCAAACTGCAAGACGGCTTCCAGACCGCTGCCGGGCGGCACATGGCCGAGCAGCGCACCGAACGCATGCGGCGCTTTGTCGACGATCTGCTGGAAGAGGTGTAATGCCGGCTTACCGCGCATTTCGTTATGCCCATAACATTTTCGGTCACATAACGCCGCTAAACTGTAGGTCAACTTCACCGAACGGGCGGCACAGATGAAAAAGTTGACGTTGAAAGAGATGACGGAAAGCGAACAGCGGGAAGTGAAAACCGAACTGGACAAGGCGCGCAAAAGCCACGGCAGGCCGCTGACCAACGCCGAACAGCACAAGGTCAAGGATGAAGTGGTGGCGCGCATCATGGCCGCCAGAGCGAAGCTCGCCAAGGCGGAGCGTGCAGAACGCAAGGCCAACCGCTATCGGCCGAGCGGCGACACCTTCAGTTGGTCCGCCACCATCGGCTCCCGCCCGCCGCGCTGAGCCGGCCAAACTCTCCCCGCCGCTGCGGGGATTTTTATTTATTAGCCAAACTCATCCTCGCTACCGAATCATGAATAACAATGTTATCAATCTGTTGTAAATTGACAGCCTGATGAAGAATATTCATTATCACCCCACTTCCCCTTTTCACGAGACCGCCATGGCCTACCCACGCAACGCCGACTTTCTGATAACACCTGCGTTGCCCGTTGGCGATTTGGCGGCGGTTAAATCGAAGAAACAGACGCTCATTTGACCGGGGCGAGCTGTCCCGTCAGATGAGCTGACTGGATGGCGCGCAACGCCCCGCCTTCAATTTTCTCATCTGGCTTCTCTGTCGGTCACACAGAAGGAATATTTTATGGCCTCATTTTCGGGTATTTGGGTGGCGATGGTTACCCCTTTCAATCACGATGCCGTCGATTTGCCGGCGGTGAAACGCCTGGCGCGGCACCTGCTCGACGCCGGCATCGATGGCCTGGTGGTCTGCGGCTCCACCGGTGAAGCCGCCGCGCTGAGCAAAGAAGAACAGCTGGCGGTGCTCGACGCCGTGCTGGAAGTGGCGCCCGCACACCAGGTCGTGATGGGCCTTTCCGGCAATAACATGGCCGCCACGCTGCAGATGCAGCAGGCCATTCAGCTGCGCGACATCGCCGGCGTGCTGATCCCGGCGCCTTACTACATCCGCCCTTCGCAATGCGGCCTGATCGATTATTTCACCCAGTTGGCCGACGCCTCCAGCGTGCCGGTGATCCTGTACAACATTCCGCAGCGCACCGGCATCGCCATGGAGCTGGCCACATTGCGCCGGCTCGCGCGCCATCCGCGCATCACCGCCATCAAGGACTGCGGCGGCAATCCTGACGCCACCATGGCGCTGATCGCCGACGGCGAAATCGATGTGATGACCGGGGAAGACAATCTGATCCTCACCACGCTGTGCCTCGGCGGCACCGGTGCCATCTCCGCCGCCGCGCATGTTCACCCGGAACGTTTCGTGCAGCTGGTGCAGCAGGTCGCCGCCGGCGATTTGGCCGCGGCGCGCAGCAACTTCTATGAGCTGCTGCCGATGATCCACCAGATGTTCAGCTTCCCGAATCCGGCGCCGGTCAAGACGGTGCTGGCTCAGCAGGGGCTGATCGCCAACGAGCTGCGCTCGCCGATGCAGGTAGCGCCGCAGGCGTTGCAACAGCAGATCGCCGCAACGCTGACGCAGCTGCAGCCCGCCGAGGCGATCATCGGTTAAATTTGTTAGCTAAGCCGCTGTAATTTTGGCGCTATGGGACTACGATGAGAGGTTAAGCATGCCCGTCATTCGTCATCAACAAGGAGCTTCCGATGAAACTGTTCTATAAAGCCGGCGCCTGTTCGCTGTCCCCGCATATCGTGCTGCGTGAGGCAGGGCTGGATTTTACGGCGGAGAAGGTCGATCTGGCGCAGAAGAAGACCGAGAGCGGCGCCGATTACCTCGCCATCAACCCCAAGGGACAGGTACCGGCGCTGCTGCTGGATGACGGCAGCCTGCTGACCGAAGGCGTGGCGATCGTGCAATACCTGGCGGACCGCGTGCCCGATCGCAACCTGATCCCGGCGGCGGGCACCCTGTCGCGCTACCACGCGATCGAATGGCTGAACTACATCGCCACCGAACTGCACAAAGGGTTCAGCCCGCTGTTCAACCCGAAAACGCCCGAGGAATACCAAACCATCGCGCGCGCCAAGCTGGAGCAGCAGTTCAGCTATCTGGATTCGGTGCTGGCGAAGCAGCACTTCCTGTTGGGAAGCCGTTTCAGCGTAGCCGACGCCTACCTGTTCACCGTGTTGCGTTGGGCGTTCGCCCTGCAGTTCGACGTGCGCAAGCACGCCCATCTGGCGGCCTGGTTCGATCGCGTTGCGGCGCGCCCGGCGGTAGATGCGGCGCTGAACGCCGAAGGATTGAAGTAAAGTTTCAGCCCCGGCGGCTGTCGCCGGGGCTCGATGCACTTACAGCTTTACCGCTTTGAATTCGCTGAGCGGCTGCACGATCCGATCCTGCGCCGCCACCACCTGCAGTTCGTATTCGCCCATCTCCTGCGTGGTCAGCATCACCTCATACACGGCGGCGGTCACGTGCTCCAGCGCTTTGTCCAGCGCCTCGCCCTTCAGCAGATCCACCAGCAGCAGACCGCTGGTCAAATCACCGACGCCAACCGGTTGACGCGCGCCGAAGTCCACCAGCGGCCGGCTGATGTGCCAGGCCTCGTCCGCCGTCACCAGCAGCATTTCGAAGCAGTCGGCGTGATAGCCGGCGCGGGCCAGGTGCTTGACCAGCACCAGCCGCGGCCCCTTGGCGATCAGCACGCGGGCGGCCTGCACCGCATCGGCCACGTTGGCGACGGCCATCTGGCTCAGCATCTCCAACTCCAGCAGGTTCGGCGCCATCATGTCGCTGCACGGCAACGCCTGGCGGCAGTGAAACTCGGCCACGCCCGGCGCCACGATGCAGCCCTTTTCAGGATGCCCCATCACCGGATCGCAGAAATACCAGGCATTCGGGTTCGCCTGCTTAACCTGACGCACGATCTCCAGAATATGATCGCCCTGCTCCGGCGAACCGATATAACCGCTCAGCACCGCATCACAGCGTTGCAGCTGCTCGATATTGGCGATACCCTGCGCGATCTCGGTCAGGTGGCTGGCAGGCATGACGCAGCCGGTCCACTGGCCGTATTGCGTATGGTTGGAGAACTGCACCGTGTTCAGCGGCCAGACATTGACGCCCATGCGGCGCATCGGGAATTCAGCCGCACTGTTGCCGGCGTGACCAAACACCACGTGCGACTGGATAGAAAGAATGTTTTTCATCGGAACAACTGACCTCGCCATGCCGTGTGCATCAGCCCGCGGCGAAATGATAATGGGTGCACGACGCTAAAACGTCATGCCGGCGCTGTTAAAAACAAGAAATGAGAGGGATTTTTATGCTTTCGACGGCGGCATATTGTAGCGAAAAGTCCGATCCAAAAAAAGCCGCGAGCCTGCAGCCATGGCTTCGACAGAGAGAAAAACCCGATCCACGCCAAGATATTTACGATAGTGGACTGCCACTAAAGGGTTGCCCCAGTATCGAGCCTTTCGCCGCAGTGCTTTTACACAGAGGACAACCGCATTTTCGGCAGAAACAGAATTTCCTCATATTTCGCCGCATTGCAATAACCCGGTTTTGAACTGTACTTGTTGATGCTTATTTCTATGTCAACACAGGGGTTAACATGAGTTTATTGTCGTCACAACAGGATGTGGCCATCCTTTTTTACGCCACGCTCGGTAAAAAAGCCGATAGCGCCGCCTTGAACTTCTTTGCCCGCCAGCTGGAATCGGGGCAGTACAGCAGAGATCAACTGGCAGAAAAATTCATCCAGTCTCAGGATGGACATCATCGCTACGATGGCCTGACAACATCGCAAAAAATTCAATACATCTATAAAAATACGACAGGCGCGGATCCAGCGCCCGCAGTGCTGGCCACGCTGGTCGCGCAAGCCAATGCAGGAAAAACGCTGGGGCTGATAACCAAGGATCTCATCGCCGGCGTGAAAAGCTATATGGGCGACGCTGCGGCACCGGTCGCACAGCAACAGCATCTGTTTGATATTATTGATACAACCTTACACCCCGCTTTGTCCCCCTATCCCGCCAACGCCGAAGCGGCAGCCGATATTCAAGCTCTGTTTTACATCGTAGGCAGCCTTGCGGTGGCGGAAGGCGTCAATTACTGGAGCCAGGTTCTGGCGACGGGAAAAGCCGAAGCCAGCTATATCGCCGGCCGTTTCGTCGAGACGCGCAGCGCGTTGACCACGTTAAGTAATGAAGACTTCGTCAAAACCGTCTATAAAAATACGTTCGGCGTTGATGCAGGCGCAAGCGAGCTCGCCAATTACGTCACCGGGTTGAATAATCATACCGAAACGCGCGGCGACGTCATCATGCGTCTGATCGCCGATATTCGTAACGACACTGCCCATGGCGCAGCCAAACAGGCTTTTCTTAATGCTACCCATGTCTACGCTGCGGGTGAGATGGCTGCGACCCACTATCAGGAAAGCGTAGCGCTGCTCTTTCTGCAACTGGGAAAAAAGGCCACGCTGGAATCAACCGGGTTGGACAGTTACAGCAAATTCCTCGCCGCGGGAAATTCCGAGCTTGATCTGCTGACCATTCTGGCTAAATCCTCCCCCTTCAAAGATGCCGCAGACTTCGCCAGGGTTTATCACGAACTGTATTACGGTCCGGCGCTGAGCGAACTGCAAAAACAGGCAATTTTGCTCAAAGCCGGCAATAATCCGCTGCAGGCGACGCTGAATATTTTGCATGCGTTCCGCAACGGGGAAGCGCCGCTGGAGGGCGGAGTCAGCCCCAGTCACGAGCAACTCGTCAATCTCGAATACAAAATTGGCAGCGAGCTGGGGTATCAGATCCGTGGCAACGTCACGATGTCGAATGCCGACGGCGCCCTCAACGGCAGCCTGAATACCGGTAAGCAACATACGTTAAGTCATGCGGAAATCAGCCAACTGCGCGAGATCACTCTTAACGCGGAGGTCGGCTCCGCGGTCGATCTCAGCTTTGCCAAATCGTTGCAAAAAGTCACGCTGCAGGGCGATTTTGCCACCAATGACGCAATGCTACAGTCGCTGAGAAACCTGAATATCACTCTCATTCTTAGCGAGGGCAATCTGCTGAACGCCCCCGAAGGGATTAACTTTACCAACGTTAAGAACAGCACCGTCGTCGCCGACCGGCTCGATATGACGACGGCGGCCACGCAAATCAATCTGGCCGCCGGGAAACATCAGCTTGTCTGGCAAGGCAATGCCACCGCCGACAGCGGCAATAGGGTCAGCAGTGATTTCAAAGCGACGGCGCTTAATAGCGATCCCGAGACATCTTACTACAGTGTCTCAGCCAATTTTTTCACCAAGGTCGTCCACCTGACGGCCAGCGCCGGCGGTGGCTATGATGCTGAAATCACAAATAACGTTAATCAGTTCCTGTACTTCAACTATGTAGATTTGACCCATTATCGCGGTACCGGAGAGATTTATCTTAACGGGCAGCGGGTCGCCACCGAAGGCAACAAGGTCTTTGACTTTGGGTTGTTCACGCAAGAAGCGACCGTCTCCCATCCGATTTATGGCAACATCAACTCGCTAACACAAGGCGAAATGGCGCAGCCCAATGCTTCGCAAAACGCTACGGGATCGGCTGGGGGGGTAATTACGGCCTACTCCGGAGATTTAACGCTGCTCAACGTCAGCAGCGGGCAATTTACCCTCGGCGGCGACTTGACCGCGAAAAGCCGTATCCATATCAGCGATACGGCGCAAAGCGACGACAGCTTTAAATTGTTCTTTACCGATGCGGCTAGCCGTACGGTAACCAACCTCAATATGGGTACTTTCAGCTTTACATCGAACCATAAAGAAACGCTCGAAATCCGTATGGGCAGCAATCTCGACATTGTGCAAAATCGCACGTTGACCCTGAGCGGCGGGGACAACTCGATTAGCACGTTGATGCTGAGCGGCTATATGTACACAGGCGATAAACCGCTGGTGCTTAATCTGACCGTCGCCGCAGATTTTAGCGATAACCTGAAGACCATCATAGGCAGCGAATTTACCGATGAACGCCGTTATTACTCCGACATGAAGCTGTACCTCGTCGCAGAAAAAGGCGGCACCGGCGGCGGCGCTTTCTACAACACGCTAAACACACTGGCCAATAAAGACGATTTCGCCCATGTCATTGCCGAACTTGCCGGCGACCAGTTAACGGTCGACCGCACCGGATTGACCGTCTATAAAGCCGACGTTAAGGGCAACACGACGCTGGATAGCGCCGGTGCGTTACATTTTACCGATAGCAAAATAGACAATATGGTCACGCTCAATACCGGCTATGCCAACAGCGTCATATCCGTGGGAGAAACCGATAACCCATGGGTTTTCTCCAAGACAGGAGACAAGACCGCAACCTTGTACGGCAGCGCCACTACCCAAGCTGAGTTACAAAATGCGTTCAGTGGCCTGAATGCGACGGACAATGCCCAAGCGCTGTTCTCGCAGGTTCTGGCGAAGATGACCAACGGCGCCAGCGCCAACAACCTGGCGGAAGTCGGATTGCTAAAGTTGGACAAATCGCTCTATGTCATCGTGGATAACAATCATAACCAAACGTTTGACGCCGATGATGTGGTGTTCTCGATCGGCAATCAGGATCCCTATCTGGCTGCCGTCTCTCTGCACTACCACTCGCCAGCCATTACCGTGAACGGTGTTGCGGCCGAAAACTCGCTGCCGGAGGCGTTTGCCTAATCTTCATCCGCGCCATGTGATAAAAAAAGCCCGGGGATCTCCCCGGGCTTTTCACGTCATATAGGCTGACTGACGCTTACTGCCAATCCACCAGGCAGTAGTGTTTCTTGCCGCGGCGCAGCAGCGTGTAGCGGCCGAACAGACGGTCCGCATCGCTGAAGCGGTATTCGGCATCCGATTGTTTCTCGCCGTTGATGGTCACCGCGTTGGAGCCGATCATGGTGCGCGCCTGGCCGCGTGACGGCACCAGTTCGGCATTCACCAGCGCCTGCTGCAGATCGGCGTCGCGCTCCAGTTTAATGGTCGGCATGCCGTCCTGCGCCAGCTGGGCGAAGTCCGCTTCGGTCATGTCGTGCAGCGCGCCGGAGAACAGGCTCTGAGTGATGCGCTTGGCGGCCGCCAGGCCTTCCGCACCGTGCACCATGCCGGTCACTTCTTCCGCCAGCACGTACTGGGCGCGCGGCGCCTTGCCGCTGTTCTTGTCTTCTTCCTCCAGCGCGTTGATGTCTTCCAGGCTCATGAAGGTGAAGAACTTCAGGAAACGGTAAACGTCGGCGTCGGCGGTGTTGATCCAGAACTGGTAGAACTTGTACGGGCTGGTTTTTTCCGGCGCCAGCCAGACCGCGCCGCCTTCGGTTTTACCGAACTTGGTGCCGTCTGCTTTGGTGATCAACGGCACGGTCAGGCCGAACACCTGCTTCTGGTGCTGACGACGCGTCAGATCGATGCCTGAGGTGATGTTGCCCCACTGATCGGAACCGCCGATCTGCAGCTCCACCTGGTGGCGGTTATATAGCTCGGAGAAATCGTAGCCCTGCAGCAGGTTATAAGAGAACTCGGTGAAGGAGATGCCGGAGTCGTCGCGATTCAGGCGCTGCTTGACCGCTTCCTTGTTGATCATCTGGTTGACGGAAAAGTGCTTGCCGATGTCACGCAGGAAGGTCAGCACGTTCATGCCGCCGAACCAGTCGTAGTTGTTGGCCGCGATAGCGCTGTTGCTTCCGCAGTCGAAATCGAGGAACGGGGAAACCTGCTTGCGGATCTTCTCGACCCACTCGTTCACCGTATCGGTGGTGTTCAGCTTGCGCTCCGCCGCTTTGAAACTCGGATCGCCGATGAGGCCAGTGGCGCCGCCCACCAGTGCTACCGGCTTGTGGCCGGCCAGCTGGAAGCGCTTCAGGCACAACAGAGGAACCAGATGGCCCAAATGCAAGCTGTCAGCGGTCGGATCGAAACCGCAATACAGTGCAATTGGCCCTTGCGCCAGTCGCTCCGCTAACGCTTCCTCATCCGTAACCTGGGCAACGAGGCCCCGCTCTTGCAGTTGTTTAATCAAGTTGCTGCTTGCCATCAATGACTCCATGTATAAACGAATGCACCTTTGCCGGTACACGGCCTTTCGCCCAGTGGCGAAATAAAAATTCAGGGTAGCGCATAGAATAAAGCGCCGGCGGCGTCAGCACCAGCGCTTAGAGGGGATTTTCCGTCTTCAGGGTGCCAGTCGGTCAATTTTCCAGTCATTCCCGTCCCGCTGATACAGGAAACGGTCATGCAGGCGATGGGCGCCGCCCTGCCAGAACTCGACGGAGTCAAATTTCACGCGGAATCCGCCCCAGAAACTCGGCAACGGCACCTCGCCCTGCTGGAACTTCTGCTTCAGCTCAAGGAATTTGCTTTCCAGCACGCCGCGCGCGGAAATGCGCGACGACTGCTGCGACACCCAGGCGCCGATCTGGCTGTCTTTCGGCCGGCTGTTGAAATACTTCAGCACTTCGAGGGTCGACAGGCGCTCCGCCTGCCCGAGGAAAATCACCTGGCGATCGAGCATGTGCCAGGGGAACAGCAGGCTGATATGCGGGTTGTGCGCCAGCTGCTGCGCCTTGCGGCTGCCGAGGTTGGTGTAGAACACCAGCCCCTGCTCATCGAAATGCTTCAGCAGCACGATGCGTTGATAAGGCTGGCCGTGTTCGTCGACGGTCGCGACGCACATGGCGGTGGGATCGGCCAGGCGCGCGTCGCAGGCCTGTTTCAACCAACGCTCGAACAGTTCGAGCGGGTTGGCGGTCAGATCGTTGCGGCGCAGGCCGCCTCGGGTGTATTCACGGCGCAGGTCCGCAACATCAAACTCACTCTTTTCAATCATCTGGGTTATCGACCAACTGAAAAAATCCGTCGTTACATTCTGCGCCTGCGGCGTCAGGAACTCAATCGCTCCGACGCCGCCGTCGACCTTCACTCCGTCAACACGCAGTCGCTCATGACTACCTTGCCGTTGCGCTCAAGATAGGCGTTACGGTCTTTCGACCAAAAAGTGTATTTGCCGTCGCTGTATTTGGCGCCGGTCAGCGCCAGCACCTGCTTGAGATGCAGCTGTTCGCCGTCCATCAGCAGGCTGACTTCGCTCGCCTTGCCGTCAAGCGCCACCGTCAGCGGCGTGGTGCCGCACTGGTAGTGCATCGTCTGGCTGCTTTGCGGCAGGATGTAGCTGCAGCCGGACAGCGCCAGCGCGCCGGCGACGAAAATGACTTTTTTCATGCTGTTGCTCCTTAGAAAAATCCTTCACAGGCTATCCTAACAGAGCTAACGGGCCCCCAATGGCAAAACCGGATAAATCCCACCCAACACCGTTTCACGGCTGGCGCCGGTCACCGAAGGCAGATTGCCGGCCTGGCCGGACAACGTGCGGAAGGCCAGCCAGGCAAAGGCCAGCGCCTCCATGTCGTCGCCGCTGACGCCAAAATCGTCGGTCAGCCCGACCTCCGTGCCCGGCAGCAGCGCCGACAGGCGCGCCATCAGCAGCGTGTTGCGCGCCCCGCCGCCGCAGACCAACAGGCGCTCGCACCCGCCGGCCAGCAATACCTGCTCGCTGATGCTGACAGCGGTCAGCTCCGTGAGCGTGGCCTGCACGTCGACCGGCGCAATCGCCGGCAATCCGGCCAGCTGCCGCTCCAGCCAGGCGATATTGAAATACTCGCGGCCGGTGCTTTTCGGCGCCGGCAGCGCGAAGTACGGATCCGCCAGCATCTGCTGCAACAGCGGCAAGCAGACTCGCCCCTGCATCGCCCAGCCGCCGTCCTGATCGTAAGGCTGCGCGCGGTGGCGCCATACCCAGGCGTCCATCAGCATGTTGCCCGGCCCGGTATCGAAACCGCGCACCGGCGTACCGGGCAACAGCAGAGAAAGGTTGGCGATGCCGCCGACGTTCAGCACCATGCGCCGCTCGACGGGATGCCCCAGCAGCGCCTGATGAAACGCCGGCACCAGCGGCGCGCCCTGCCCGCCGTAGGCCATGTCGCGCCGGCGGAAATCGCCGACGGTGGTGATATCGGTCAGCGCGGCGATGCGGTTGTTATCACCGAGCTGCATCGAGAAACGCGCGTCACCCTCCGGTTCGTGCCACACCGTCTGGCCGTGGCACCCGATGGCGGTGATCTGCTCCGCGTCGATGCCGGTTTGCTTCAGCAGGCCGAGCACCGCCTCGCCGAACAACGTGCCCAGCTGCGCGTCCAGCCGGCCGACGGCGGCCAGCGTGGTTTGCTGCCCCTGGCACATGCCCAGGATCTCTTTTTTCAACGCCATCGGCATCGGATGGCTATAGCTGGCCTGCTGCGCCACCATGCGATCGTCGATCGCGGCCAATACCACATCGATTCCGTCCAGACTGGTGCCGGACATGACGCCTATATAGCGGCCTGACTTCATAGCAACATCCTCTAACCCGCGCGGTAAGCAAAATTCATCCTGACAAATAAACCAGAATTGCCGGATTAACGCCATGAATTATGATGCTTTTTTTACGGTTCGTGAGCCAGATGCCCCCCGACGCCGCTGTGGCACGGGTTATGTGTTAAACCGTGCCATAACAGGCGACGGAATGTCGCCAAGGCTGTCATAAAGGTAAACCGCGGTTTATTATTGGTTGAACAGAGAAAAGTTAAGCTGCATGCAGCGATGAAGCATGGCGGTGTGTCAACTTTCAGCCATACTTTGTCTATCGTTTTCACTGAATCTTGCCTGGAGAGCATTGCCAGGTTATGGACTACTACCATCAGGAGTTTTGTATGATCAAGCGTCTTCTCGTCGTTGCCGTCGCCGCCGTTACGCTGGCCGGCTGTGCCAATGAATCCATGTCCGGTGATGTCTACTCGTCCTCGCAGGCCAAGCAGGTGCAGACCGTCACCTACGGGACGCTGGTTTCCGTGCGTCCGGTTAAAATTCAGGGCGGCGAAGGCTCCAACGCCATGGGGATGATCGGCGGCGCGGTGATTGGCGGGCTGTTGGGCAACACCGTTGGCGGCGGCACCGGTCGTACGCTGGCTACCGCGGCGGGCGCTATCGCCGGCGGCGCGGCAGGTAACAGCATCGGTGAAGTGGCCGGCCGTACCTCCGGCTACGAGCTGGAGATCAAAACCGATCAGAAAGAGAACATCGTGGTGGTGCAGAAAGCGGGCGACACCAAGTTCAGCCCTGGCCAGCGCGTGCGCATGGCGCGCATGGGCGACACCATCACCGTTTCCCCGCTGTAAGCCAGCCGGCGACAAGCGGCAAACCGGAGGCAATCGCCTCCGGTTTTATTTCTGATGCTGTGAAACTGTAATCGTAGAAAATAAGAATATTATTATTTGTTCTGCAGTTCGGTGATATTTTGTTCTAACTTGCCAATCAGCCCTACCAACAGATGCACTTCGTCGGCGGTAATGCCGCTTAAAATCTCACTGCGCGTAGACGTGATCACACTGTCCACTTCCCTGATGATCGGATCGGCCGCTTCGGTCAGCTTGATGCGCTTCGCGCGGCGATCGTTGGCACAGGTGTGACGCGTGATCAGCCCTTTCTCCTCCAGTTGGTCCAGCGTACGGACCAGTGACGGTTGCTCGATACCGATCGCCTTGGCCAGCTGGATTTGCGACTGCTCCGGCGGCAAGCGATTGATATTGTGCAACGTGACCCAATGCGTTTGGGTCAGCTCCAACGGCTTGAGCCGATGATCGATGAGCGCGCGCCACACACGAACTAATCGTGCTAAATCTGAACCTAATGTTGACTCCACTTCCCCCTCCTTATAATTAGCATGCTAACATTACCTCCCAGAGCTTAGACTATTTTGGGTAACTCACATTAAAAACACAAATGTATATAATGTATATTGTGGAAATAGCCACTATTTTTAGCCGCTATTGTTTAATCGTTATGCAAATATTCAACATATTCACCCTTAGGGATTGTTAATGTGAATACATCATGGTTACACACATCATCTCCCTTGCCCGATTTGGTCCTGGGAGCATCGCTTTATTTTCCACCTATATTTAAAGCTTTTTTACTAGGACTGCTCTTATGGCTGCTGATTCATCAGCTGCTGAGAGACTGGATGTATTCCGGTGAAATCTGGCATCCCATGTTGATGGACCTGTCCATTTTCGTTCTGACCGTCAGCGGTTCCTTATGGATTTTAGCGAGTTGGTAACCCATGCAGCATAAAACATTAAAATACTTCTCTACGGTGATCGTCTGCGCCATTGCCGTCTGCGCCGGTTGGTGGCTCTGGAATTATTATATGCAATCCCCATGGACCCGTGATGGAAAAGTGCGCGCCGAACTCGTCAATATCACCCCTGAAGTCTCTGGAAGATTAGAGAAAATAAGCGCGAATGACAATCAGTTCGTACCTGCGGGAAGTCTGATTTTTACCCTCGACCCGGTGCCCTACCAGATTGCGCAGGACAATGCCGAGGCCGCGGTGGCAAAAGCGCAATCCGATCTGGCCAAAGCGGACCACGAGGCTGCCCGCCGCCGCGGTTTAGCGCGTAACGTTATTTCCGCTGAAGATTTGGACGAGTCAAATTTAGCCGCGCAGGCAATGAAGGCCGCCTATAAAGCCGCCCTGGCCAATCTGGAACAGGCCAAATGGAATTTGAGCAAAACCAAAATTTACGCGCCAACCGACGGTTATATCACCAACCTGCAGGCGCGGGTCGGGAACTACGCCAACGCCGGTACGCCGCTGGTGGCGTTGGTGGATGTGCATTCGTTTTATGTGCTCGGTTATTTCGAAGAAACCAAGCTGAAGCATATAAAAGAAGGCAATAAAGCGGACATCGTTTTATATAACGGCAACACGCCGCTACAGGGGGAAGTAGAGAGCATCGGCCGCGCCATTTACGATCAGAGCGTTGACAGCAGCAACGATCTATTAATGGACGTTAAACCTAATGTTCCTTGGGTGCGTTTGGCTCAGCGCGTGCCGGTACGGATAAAATTGCTCAACGTGCCCGCCGATTTGACGCTGGTCGCCGGCACCACCTGCACCATTTCGATTCATCAGCGGAACTAAAGTGTGAACCTGCCTTTTTTGGAGTGGAGCCGCACCCCCTGGGGTAAGGCGACCGGCGGCCAATGGCGCTATGCGCTGCGCAACTCACTGGCGATGTGTCTGGCGCTATGGGTAGCCTTCGTGCTCGAACTCGACGAACCCTATTGGGCGCTTACCTCCGCCGCGGTGGTGAGCTTCCCCACCATCGGCGGCGTGATCAGCAAAAGCATCGGCCGCATCTTCGGCAGCCTGGTAGGCGCCGCCGCGTCGGTGGCGATCGCCGGCCACTGCCTGAACGATCCCTGGCTGTTTACGCTGTTCATCGCCGCCTGGATCGGGCTGTGCACCTACGTCTCCAACCATTACCAAAACAACGTCTCTTACGCCTTCGCGCTGGCGGGCTATACCGCCGCCATCATCGCCTTCGGCACGGTCAACGTCACCGATACCCAGCAAATCTTCGATATCGCACAGGCGCGGGTTTGCGAAGTGATCACCGGCATTCTATGCGGCGGGTTGATGATGATGATCCTGCCCAGCACCTCGGACGGCGAAGCCCTGCTGACCTCGCTGCGGCGCATGCAGCTGCGCCTGCTGGAGCATGCCGCCATGCTGTGGCAGCCGGAGATCACCGCGCAGATGCGCACCTCGCACGAAGGGGTCATCGGCCAGATCCTGACCATGAACCTGCTGCGCATTCAGGCATTCTGGAGCCACTACCGGCTGCGGCGGCAAAATAACCTGCTCAACTATCTGCTGCACCAACAGCTGCGCATGACCAGCGTTATCTCCAGCCTGCGTCGCATGCTGCTGAACTGGCCGGATCGCCCCGCCAATCTGATGCCGGTGCTGACGCAACTGCTGGACGAGTTGCGCGATCCCGCCACCGACAAATACCGTTTGGCGCGCCTGCTTCAGCAGATCGCCCCGCAAGAGGCTACGGACTACCGCCATCGCGCCTTCTGGCTGCGGCTGCGCGATTTCTGTTGGCTTTACCTGCGCTGCAACCGCTGGCTGCGGCGGTTGGAAAGCGCCACGGCGGTCAGCGACCTCCAACCGCCGCGCGTCACTGCGCTGGCGCGCCATACCGACAGCTACGAAGCCGCCTACAACGGCCTGCGCACCTTTTTGTGCATCGTGATCGGCTGCGCCTACTGGATCAACACGCAGTGGGACGCCGGCAGCGCGGCGCTGACGCTCACCGCCATCAGCTGCGTGCTCTACTCTTCCACGCCTTCGCCGATCAACAGCGTCAGCACCTTGCTCAAGGCGGTGCTGCTGCTCTCGGTCGCCTGCTTCGTGGTGAAATTCGGTTTGATGATCCAGATTGACGACTTCTGGGTGTTCTGCGCCTTCCTGTTCCCGATCCTGGTGACCATGCAGATGCTCAAGCTGCAGAATCCACCTTATGCCGCGCTCTGGGGGCAGCTGATCGTCTTTATGGGCTCGTTCCTGACCGTCAGCAATCCGCCGAGCTATGACTACCAGTCCTTTATCAATGACAACATCGCTAAAATCGTCGGCGTGCTGCTGGCCGGGCTGGCGTTTCAGATCCTGCGCCCCAGCTCGGACAAACGCAAAAGCCGCCGCATTATCCGCGCGCTGCGGCGCGACTTTATCGATCAGTTGAGCAAACGGCCGCAGCAGAGCGAAAGCCAGTTCGAATCGCTGATCTACCATCGCATCAGCCAGCTTAATCAAAGTCAGGATCAGGACGCTCGCACCTGGCTGCTGCGCTGGGGCGTGGTGCTGCTCAACTGCAGCCATATCGTCTGGCAACTGCGCGACTGGCAAACCCGTTCCGATCCGCTGTCGGCGGTGCGCAACGTCTGTATCCACTGCCTGCGCGGCATCATGACGGAGAAAGGCGTGCAGCACAGTTCGCTGGACGCCACGCTGCAGGAGTTGCTGCGCATGAGCAACGCGCTGGCGCACCACCCGGAACAGGCGGCGCGCGATCTGGCCGGCCTGATCTGGCGGCTCTACTGCTCGCTGCAGCAGTTGCAACAGGCGATGGGCCAGCCCACCGCCGTACCGGCCGTTAGCGGCGGATAATCATTTGATCACACCGCAGGCGAAGCGTTCTCCGCCGCCGCCGAGCGGTTGTGGATGATCCGAATGGTTGTCGCCGCCGGCGTGCACCATCAGCGCTTTACCCTCAATGTCGCTGATTTTTTTCAGCCGCGGCGCCAACACCGGATAGTTCGCCATGCCGTCGGCGGTCACATAGATGGCCGGAAGGTCACCCAGGTGCCCGTCGGCATACGGCCCGAGGTGTTTTCCGGTCTTTTGCGGGTCGAAATGTCCGCCGGCCGCCAGCGCCGCCACCGCTTTGCCGTCCTTCATGCCCGGCTCGCAGCTGCCTTTCTCATGCACGTGGAAGCCGTGTACCCCGGCCGGCAATGCTTTCAGGCTCGGCGTGAACAGCAGGCCATACGGCGTTTCGCTGATGGCCACCTTGCCGATGTCCTGACCGATCCCCTGCCCGGTCACCAGGTGCATCTCGACGTCGGTTGTCGCCGCCTGAGCCGCACCACACGCCATCAGGCCGAGCGCTGCATACCAATAACGTTTCATCAATCAGTCTCCTTAATGACTATATCGAGCTATCAGTATAGGAGAGCCTGCGCCGGCACTGTTAACCAACGCACAATCTCGCTAATTTGATTCGCGGGCCTAATATTTAACACTAATAATAATTCTACCGATGTTGGTCCTCTGACCAGCTGTCGTTCGGCTAACGTTGTTTCCCTGTTTCCACCGCCGACGCATGTGAGTTCACTTACAGGCCCGCGGCATACTTCATAAGGAACTGATATGGGCATCTTTAGCTATAAGGATCTGGACGAAAAGGCGTCGAAAGCGCTATTTTCCGACGCCTTGGCCATCTCTACCTACGCTTACCACAATATCGATAACGGCTTCGATGAAGGCTATCACCAGACCGGTTTCGGGCTGGGCCTGCCGCTGACGCTGGTCACTGCGCTCATCGGCAGCACCCAATCGCAGGGCGGCCTGCCCGGCATTCCCTGGAATCCCGATTCCGAACAGGCCGCGCAGCAGGCGGTGAATAACGCCGGCTGGTCGGTGATCAGCGCCGCGCAGCTGGGTTACGCCGGCAAAACCGATGCGCGCGGCACCTACTACGGCGAGACCGCCGGTTACACCACCGCTCAGGCCGAGGTGCTGGGCAAATATGACAGCGAAGGCAATCTCACCGCCATTGGCATCTCATTTCGCGGCACCAGCGGCCCGCGCGAGTCGTTGATCGGCGATACCATCGGCGATGTGATTAACGATCTGCTGGCCGGCTTCGGGCCGAAAGGCTACGCCGACGGCTACACGCTGAAGGCCTTCGGCCAGCTGCTGGGCGACGTGGCGAAGTTCGCGCAGGCGCACGGGCTGAGCGGAGAAGACGTGGTGGTCAGCGGCCACAGCCTCGGCGGGCTGGCGGTCAACAGCATGGCGGCGCAGAGCGACGCCAACTGGGGCGGCTTCTACGCGCAGTCCAACTATGTCGCCTTCGCCTCGCCGACCCAGTACGAAGCCGGCGGCAAGGTGATCAACATCGGCTACGAGAACGATCCGGTGTTCCGCGCGCTCGACGGCACCACGCTGACCGGGGCGTCGTTAGGCGTACACGATGCGCCCCATGCCTCCGCCACCAACAATATCGTCAACTTCAACGACCACTACGCGTCGGACGCCTGGAACCTGCTGCCGTTTTCCATTCTCAACATTCCGACCTGGCTGTCGCACCTGCCGTTCTTCTATCAGGACGGCCTGATGCGGGTGCTGAACTCCGAGTTTTATTCGCTGACCGACAAAGACTCGACCATCATCGTCTCCAACCTGTCGAACGTGACGCGCGGCAATACCTGGGTGGAAGACCTGAACCGCAACGCGGAAACGCACAGCGGGCCGACGTTTATCATCGGCAGCGACGGCAATGATCTGATCAAGGGCGGCAAAGGCAACGACTATCTCGAGGGGCGCGACGGCGACGATATCTTCCGCGATGCAGGCGGCTATAACCTGATCGCCGGCGGCAAAGGCCACAATATCTTCGATACCCAACAGGCGTTGAAAAACACCGAGGTCGCCTACGACGGCAACACGCTTTACCTGCGCGACGCCAAAGGCGGCATTACGCTGGCGGACGACATCAGCACCCTGCGCAGCAAAGAAACCTCGTGGCTTATCTTCAACAAACAGGTGGACCATCAGGTGACCGCCGCCGGATTGAAATCGGACTCTGGCCTCAAAGCCTATGCCGCCGCCACCGCCGGCGGCGACGGCGATGACGTCCTGCAGGCTCGCAGCCACGACGCCTGGCTGTTCGGCAACGCCGGCAACGACACCCTTAACGGCCACGCCGGCGGCAACCTGACCTTCGTCGGCGGCAGCGGCGATGACATCCTGAAGGGCGTCGGCAACGGCAATACCTTCCTGTTCAGCGGTGACTTTGGCCGCGATCAGCTGTATGGCTTCAACGCCACCGATAAGCTGGTGTTTGTCGGCACCGAAGGCGCCAGCGGGAATATCCGCGACTACGCCACGCAGCAAAACGACGATCTGGTGCTGGCCTTCGGCCATAGCCAGGTCACGCTGATCGGCGTCTCGCTCGATCACTTCAACACCGATCAGGTGGTGTTGGCCTAAAGATCGACGTAAAAAAGCCGGGTGCTTTCGCCGCCCGGCTTTGCTCTTTTTTACTCCGCCTTAAGGCACGTCATACCCCAGCGCCGCCTTGCGAATGCTGAACCACTGCTGGCGGTTCAGCACCAGTTTCTGCGCCTTCAGCGCCGAACGCACCCGCTCAATCTTGCCGGAACCGATAATCGGCAGCGGCGACGACGGCAGGCGCATCACCCAGGCGTACACCACCTGCTCGATGGTCTCGGCGCCGATTTCTTGCGCCACCCGCTGCAGCTCGTCGCGCAGCGGCTGGAACTCGGCGTCGTTGAACAGGCGCCCACCGCCCAGGCAGGACCAGGCCATCGGCTTGATGCGCAGTTGCTGGCACTGGTCGAGCGTGCCGTCGAGAATAGCCGGTTGGTGAATCGGCGAGATCTCCACCTGATTGGTCGCCAGCGAGAACGGCAGGCGCGACTGCAGCAGCTGGAACTGCGCGGGCGTAAAGTTGGAGACGCCGAAATGGCGCACCTTGCCGCTTTTGTGCAGCGCAACAAAGGCTTCGGCCACGTCGTCGGCGTCCATCAACGGATCCGGCCGGTGGATCAGCAGCAGATCGAGGTAGTCGGTATGCAGATGGCGGAGCGACTGCTCCGCGCTCTGTACGATATGGTCGCGGTCGGTGATGTAGTGGCCGATCGAGTTGCCGGGCTTGGCGGTGGTGGCGATGCCGCATTTGCTCACCAGCTCCAGCGACTGGCGCAGCGCCGGCTTCAGGCGCAGCGCGTCGCCGAACGCCTGTTCGCAGGCATAGCCGCCATAGATATCGGCGTGATCGGCGGTGGTGACGCCCAGTTCGACATGCTGTTCGATGAACGTCAGCAGCTGCTGCGGCGACATGCCCCACTCCATCAACCGCCAGTAACCGCAAATCATGCGGGAAAATTCAGGCCCCTGCGGCGCGAGACGAATACGTTCTACCATTGCGAAAACCTCATGACATTAGTTGTCAGTCAGCATACACAAGCCGGTGAGGCACAGGGAAGCGGTAAGCCACACGAACGTGCGGCAGATCAGGAAAGGTTAAAACAGCGACGGCTGCTCCGGCAGCGGCTCGTCGGGCGCTTTATTGGCGCGCTGCAGGCGCAGGAAGCGTTGACGGCACAGGCGCAGCACCTCGCGCTTTTGCGCGTCGCTCATGTTCATCCAGCCAAAACGCTCCTCGCGGCTGCGCAGGCAGCCACGGCAGAATCCGCGATCGTCGGCCTGGCAAATGCCGCGACACGGGCTGGGAATGTCGAAAAACTCAAGCTGCTGCGCCACGGGGCTCCTCCTACGTTCTCTTGCTAATTGAAGACGCCATCGCCGCCGCTGGCAAGTCCCTTTTCGCCATTGCGGCGAAAATAGTCGCGCAAATAGCGCAGCGCCTGGCGGCTTTTTTCCGGCACGTTGCGCTCGAGCGTCAGCGCGTGCAGCCGCAGCGGCGCCGGCCGCCACTCAGGCAACAGCAGCAACAGCTCGCCGCGCTGAAGCTCGTCGCCAATTTCATACAGCGGCTGAACGGAAATGCCCAGACCGGCGCGGGTAAAGGCGCGCATCACGTTCATGCTCTCGCTGACGATCTGCCCTTCCGCCAGCCGCAGCTTAACCTGCTGGCCGGACTGGTGCAGCAAGTCCAGATGGGCCCCGCTGTAGCCGCTGGAGATCCAGCGGTGCTGCACCAAATCCTGCGGCTTTTCCGGCACCCCATGCTGGCTGAGATAACGCGGCGCGGCGCACAGCACCATCGGCCACGCCGTCAGCGGATGCGCGATCATATTGGCGTCCGCCAGTTGACGGTTGGCCCGCAGCGCGATGTCGACCCGCTGCTCTATCATATCGACGATGCGATCGTCCGCCAGCACCCGCAGCGTCAGCTTGGGGTGCGCCTGCAACAGCGGCGCCAGCGCCTCCGCAAGCGATCGGCCGCCGATGCCGACCGGGGTGGCGATGCGCAGCTCGCCCACCAGCGTATCCCGCAATTCCGCCAGCCGCTGCTCCGCCTGCTGCGCCTGTTGCAGCATCGCCTCGCAGCCGGGGTAGAACGCCGCCCCGGCCTCGGTCAGCGCCAGACGGCGGGTGGAGCGATGCAGCAACGGCACCCCAAGCGCCTTCTCCAGCGAGCGCATGTGCTGGCTGACCGCCGACGGCGTCATGCCCAGCCGCCGCGCCGCGCCGGCCAGCGATCCCTCCGCCACCACGGTGGCGAATACCGCCATTCGATTGAGTTTATCCACGATTATGAAGTTTTACTTAATCAAGAAAGCATGAATATGGCACTAATCACGGCTATTGTTAAGGACTAGAGTAAACACCACGCAGCAGGCACATCGGCCTGCGTCACGATACTGAACCTATCCCCGAAGGAGCATGCAGATGAAAGTAGCCATTATTGGAGCAACCGGTTTTGTTGGCCGCCGCGTGGTGGATGAAGCGCTGGCTCGCGGTATTCAGGTGACGGCAATCGCCCGCCAGAAAAAAGATTTGCCGGAGCACGCCAACCTGACCGTCGCGCTGGGCGACGTTGCCGATACCGCCTGGCTGGCGGGGCAATTGCGCGGTCAGGATGCGGCGATCAGCGCCTACAACCCCGGCTGGGGCGAAGACAACCTGTATGAAAAAACCCTCCGCGGCGCCCAACAGATCCTCACCGCGGTCGAACAGGCCGGCGTCAAGCGCCTGCTGGTGGTCGGCGGCGCCGGCAGCCTGGAAGTGGCGCCCGGCGTTGAACTGGTGGATACGCCGCAGTTCCCGGAAAATATCCGCCCCGGCGCGCAGGCGGTGCGCGATCTGCGCAACAAACTGCGCAATGAATCGGCGCTCGACTGGACCTATCTCTCGCCGGCCGCCCTGCTGGAGCCGGGCAAACGCACCGGCCAGTTCCGCCTCGGCACCACGCAACTGCTGATGAACGGCGAAGCGCCGGCCAGCATTTCGGTAGAAGACCTGGCGGTCGCTATCGTTGATGAAATTGAAAAGCCTCAGTTTATTCGCGCGCAATTCACCGCCGCCTACTAAACCGCCCCACCGCCAGGCCGCCCGGCCTGGCGTTTTCCGCGCAGGCTCCGCCGCCAATATTCTGAGTTTCTAAGGTTTCCTTAAGTTTCATCCGGTAGATTTCAAAGCATTATCTACTTTCAGGATCCCGATTCGGCAATGTGGTTACGTCAACGCTTACGGTGCAACAGCCTCGGTTTTACCCTCGCCACCGCCCTGTTCTTCACTCTGTTTCAGAACGCGTTATTCCTGCATCGCGCCTGGTCGTATATCACCTTCGATAGCGTCCACAGCGTGATTTTCGCTGCCAGCATGCCGGTGGTGATCTTCTGTGCGCTGAATATCATCTTCAGCGTGTTGACCGTGCCCTACCTGCGCAAGCCGCTGATCATCTTTTTCTTGCTCGGCAGCGCCGCAGCCAACTATTTCATGTTCAGCTATGGTGTGGTGATCGACGGCAACATGATGCAAAACGCCTTCGAAACCAACCCTCAGGAGGCGACGGCGCTGCTGACGCCGCGCATGGGATTGTGGCTGGCGCTGCTCGGCATTCTGCCGGCGGTAGCGGTCTGCTTCACCCAGATTCGCCAGACTCGCCCCTGGTGGTACATGGTTGGACTGCGCGCCGCCAACGTCATGCTGTCGCTGGCGGTGATCCTGATCGTCGCCGCGCTGTTCTACAAAGACTATGCTTCGCTGATCCGCAACAATAAAAGCGTGGTGAAGATGTTGACCCCTTCCAACTTCGTCGCCGGCACCATCAAGTTTACCGAACAGCGTTACTTCACCCGCAATCTGCCGCTGGTCAAGATCGGCGAGGACGCGCGCAAAGGGCCGCTGATCGCCGGGCAGGCCAAGAAAACGCTGGTGATCCTGGTGGTGGGCGAAACCGCCCGCGCCGAAAACTTCTCCCTCGGCGGCTATCAACGCGAAACCAACCCGCGCCTGAAGCAGGACGATGTGATCTACTTCAAGAACGCCAGTTCCTGCGGCACCGAAACGGCGATCTCCGTGCCCTGCATGTTCTCCAACATGCCGCGCAAGGAGTACGACGCGACTCAGGCAACGCATCAGGAAGGCATGCTCGACGTGCTGGCGCATGCCGGCGTCAGCGTGCTGTGGCGCGATAACGACGGCGGCTGCAAAGGCGCCTGCGACCGGGTGCCGCACATCGACATGACCAAGCTGAAACTGCCGCAGGACTGCGACGGCGAGGTTTGCATGGACAACGCGCTGCTGTACAAGCTGAACGACTATATCAATGGCCTGAAAGACGACGGCGTGATCGTGCTGCACCAGATGGGCAGCCACGGCCCGGCTTACTACCGCCGCAGCACGCCAGAATTCCAGACATTTTCGCCGACCTGCAACAGCAATCAGATCCAGGATTGCAGCCATGAACAGCTGGTGAACACCTATGACAACTCCATCCTGTATACCGACGCGATGCTCGATGCCACCATCAAGCTGCTGCGGCAGTATGACGACCGGTTCAATACCGCGCTGGTCTATTTGTCCGATCACGGCGAATCGCTGGGGGAAAACGGCATGTATCTGCACGGCACGCCCTATGTCTTCGCGCCGAGCCAGCAGACGCACGTGCCTTTCCTGATGTGGATGTCGGCCGACTATCAGCGCAATTTCGGCATCGATCGCCAGTGCCTGAACGCGCTGGCGGAAAAGGGCGACGTGTCGCAGGACAACCTGTTCCACACCCTATTGGGCATGCTGAACGTACAGACCCGCGAATATCAATCCCGGCTGGATATCCTGCAGCGTTGCCGCAACGCGGCGTAAGCGCTTAACTTCCGCGTGCCGCTGGGGCACAATAGTTTGCAGACAACCGGCGTTTTGTGCGCCGGTTTTTTTATTCCCATTGACCTAGACCAATCGGTCTATTATGCTCGGCACCATGATGACCAAATCAACGCATTGCAACGTGGATACACGTGAACATCTGCTCGCCACCGGCGAAACCCTCAGCCTGCGCCTGGGCTTTACCGGCATGGGGCTGAGCGAACTGCTGGCCACTGCGGGCGTGCCGAAAGGCTCGTTCTACCACTATTTTCGCTCGAAGGAAGCCTTCGGCGAAGCGATGCTGCAACGCTATTTCGCCCATTATGACGCACAAATGCAGGCGCTGTTTGCCGACAGGCGCGGCGATGCCCGCCACCAGCTGCTCGGCTATTACGCTCAGGCCATCAGCTACCACTGCCGCAGCGAATGCCACAACGCCTGCCTGGCGGTGAAGCTTTCCGCCGAGGTGAGCGATCTGTCGGAACCGATGCGTCATGCGCTGGAAACGGGCACCGCTCGCGTGATCGGCCACCTGCAGGAGGCCATCGAGCGCGGTATCGCCGAGGGCTCGCTGTCGGTGGCCATGAGCCCCGCGGCGACCGCAGAAACGCTGTATTCACTGTGGCTCGGTGCCTCGCTGCGCGCCAAGATCCGCCACTCGCTGGCGCCGTTAACGAGCGCGCTGGAAAGCATCGAGTTGCTGCTGCGCCCGCCGCAAGCGTAACGGTAACAATTTCTTTTTATTGAAAATGCAGTTCGTGGTTTTTTATCGCCCATTACTAGACGACCGGTCTATTAAATACAGGATGCACTATGAAGACTGAAAAATTGCTCTCTCCGCTGAAGGTTGGCGCCATCACCCTGCCCAACCGCGTGTTTATGGCTCCGCTGACGCGTTTGCGCAGCATCGAGCCAGGCGACATTCCTACGCCGCTGATGGCGGAATATTATGCACAGCGCGCCAGCGCCGGCCTGATCGTGACCGAAGCGACCCAGGTTTCCTTCCAGGCGAAAGGCTACGCCGGCGCGCCGGGGTTGCATACGCCGGAGCAGATCGCCGCATGGAAAAACATCACGCAGGCAGTGCATGACAACAACGGCCATATTGCCGTGCAGCTGTGGCACGTAGGCCGCATCTCCCACGCCAGCCTGCAGCCGGGCGGGCAAGCACCGGTCGCCCCTTCGGCAATCAACGCCGAAACCCGCACCACCGTGCGTGATGAAACCGGCGCCTGGGTGCGCGTGCCGACCTCCACGCCGCGTGCGCTCGAAACCAGCGAGATCCCGGGCATCGTCAACGATTTCCGCCAGGCGACCGCCAACGCGCGGGAAGCCGGCTTTGACTTCATCGAACTGCATGCTGCCCACGGCTATTTGCTGCATCAATTCATGTCACCGGCCTCCAACCAACGTACCGATCAATACGGCGGCAGCATCGAGAATCGCACTCGCCTGACGCTGGAAGTGGTCGACGCCACCATCGCCGAATGGGGTTCCGAACACATCGGCATCCGCATCTCGCCGCTGGGGCCGTTCAACGGGCTGGACAACGGTGAAGATCAGGAAGAAGCGGCGCTGTATCTGGTGGAAGAGCTGAATAAGCGCAACATCGCTTACCTGCACATCTCCGAACCGGACTGGGCCGGCGGCAAACCGTATTCCGACGCCTTCCGCGACTCGGTACGCGCCCACTTTAACGGGGTGATCGTCGGCGCCGGCGCCTACACCGCCGAGAAAGCCGAAGCGTTGATCGAAAAAGGCTTCATCGACGCGGTGGCCTTCGGCCGCAGCTACATCGCCAACCCGGATCTGGTAGAGCGTTTCCGTCAGCACGCTCCGCTGAACGAACCTAAGCCGGAAACCTTCTACGGCGGCGGCGCCGAAGGCTATACCGACTATCCGTTTCTGGCGAAGTAACCCTTCCTGACCCCAACGGCCACGCAATCGCATGGCCGTTTTTTTGTGCGCCGCGCGCAAAAAGGCCCGCACGAGGCGGGCCGGTGTTCCCTGGTGTTGTTCTCTATTGCCGTTCAATTTTTACACGATTGCCGCTGGAATAGATAATTGATTGTGCAGATCAATTACTCTGTATCGATCGGTAC
Organism: Serratia sp. CY38905; assembly: GCF_052168875.1. Taxonomy (NCBI): domain Bacteria; kingdom Pseudomonadati; phylum Pseudomonadota; class Gammaproteobacteria; order Enterobacterales; family Yersiniaceae; genus Serratia; species Serratia sp. CY38905. The sequence goes on from NZ_JBJNLV010000009.1 coordinate 143,661, forward strand.
GCTCGATCAATATTTAGACACCGTTGACGGAAAACTAATACGTGACATCGTCACTCACTCGTCACGTTGAATTCCCTTGCGGGACAAGGCTATACTCGCTTGTGCTTCAATCCACCCGCCGTCTGCCACGGCACTGTCAATTCAGAGGAATTATGCGCTTACTCCATACCATGATCCGCGTCGGTGACCTGCAACGCGCCATCGACTTCTACACCAAGGTATTAGGCATGCGCCTGCTGCGCACCAGCGAAAACCCGGAGTACAAATACTCCCTGGCTTTCGTCGGCTATACGGAAGAGAGCGAAGGCGCAGTTATCGAACTGACCTATAACTGGGGCACCGACAGCTACGACATGGGCACCGCCTTCGGCCACCTGGCGCTGGGCGTGGACGACGTTGCCGCCACCTGCGACAGCATCCGCCGCGCAGGCGGCAAGGTCACCCGCGAAGCCGGCCCGGTGAAAGGCGGCACCACGGTCATCGCCTTCGTCGAGGATCCGGACGGCTACAAAATCGAGCTGATCGAAAACAAACACGCCGGCCAGGGCCTCGGCCACTAAGCCTCCCCTTCAGGGCGCGCTGCGCCCTGCTGATTCTCCGCGCGATAGCGCCTGCAACCGGGCGCAAAATTTGCCATAATGCGCGCTGCATTCGATGAAGATAAGAAACTGATGGCCGAGAAAAGTGATCTTAACGCCCTGAGTGGTCGTTTTCGTGGGTTTTATCCCGTAGTAATAGATGTTGAAACCGCCGGCTTTAACGCCAATACCGATGCGCTGCTGGAGATCGCCGCCGTCACGCTGAAAATGGATGAGGACGGCTGGCTGCAGCGGGACGAGACCCTGCACTTCCACGTGGAGCCTTTCGAGGGCGCCAACCTGCAGCCGGAAGCGCTGGCGTTTAACGGCATCGATCCGCACAACCCGCTGCGCGGCGCGGTCAGCGAATATGACGCGCTGCACGCCATTTTCAAAGCGGTGCGCAAAGGGCTCAAGGATCGCGGTTGCAACCGAGCCATTATCGTGGCGCACAACGCCAACTTCGATCACAGCTTCCTGATGGCCGCGGCCGAACGCGCCAGCCTGAAGCGCAACCCGTTCCATCCGTTCGCTACCTTCGACACCGCCGCGCTGAGCGGCCTGGTGCTGGGCCAAACGGTGTTGGCGAAGGCCTGTATCGCGGCCGGAATGCCGTTCGACAGCAGCCAGGCGCACTCTGCGCTGTACGACACCGAGCAAACCGCCCTGCTGTTTTGCGAGCTGGTTAACCGCTGGAAACGTCTCGGCGGTTGGCCGCTGCCCGCCGGCGATCTCGCCGAATAAGCCCAACGAAAAAGGCGGCCCAGTTTGCACTGGCGCCGCCCGTTACGCGATAACCGCAAGCCCGTCGATTAAGACTGCTGGTCTTCCTGCGCTTTATACTTTTCTGCCGTTTCTTTGATCAGCTGCTGCAGTTCGCCGCGCTGATACATTTCGATAATGATATCGCAACCGCCGACCAGCTCACCGTCTACCCACAGCTGCGGGAACGTCGGCCAGTTGGCGTATTTTGGCAGCTCGGCGCGGATGTCCGGGTTCTGCAGAATGTCCACGTAAGCGAAACGCTCGCCGCAGGCGGACAGCGCTTGCACAGCCTGTGCGGAGAAGCCGCAGCTCGGCAGCTTTGGCGAACCTTTCATGTACAGCAGAATCGGGTTTTCAGCGATCTGGTGCTGAATTTTTTCAAGTGTCGTCGTCATTTATTGCTTCCTCAAGCCACATTTCATGGCTACAACATGCATCACGCGGGCTATTGTAGCGGCTGGAACAGTCGCAAGAAAACGCCATCTTTTGCAAGGATATTCGCCCGCCGCCGATCGCGTTTCACCGGCCACGTCATTCCGGTCAAAACATACGTTGAGAATAACATTTTTAATCCGACCATTTCACTAATATATTGCGCGGCGCTGACGGCGCGGATTAATTATATCCATAGCCCCCCGCCGGCGCTTTTTCATACACCAACGGGCTGATTTTGAACCAAAAAAAATGTCATTAACGTTTTCTCACAATATGGATTATTATTTATGAGTTCTTCGCTGTTTTATATGGCGAAATTCGGGAATACTGTAACTCTTTCGATATCCGTTTCGGGGCCAAGGTTGGTGACGTCGACATGCGTTTAATTCTTACGCTCTTTGCGCTGCTGTTTACGCAGCTCTTCTTCAATTTGGCGCACGCTGCGCCACAGGCGCGTGTTGCCGCCGAGCAGCGTAAAAGCCATGCTAATGAAGCGCGGCCCGATGACCGCAGAAAAAAGAAAGCGGACAAAACCGCTAAAAAAGCCAAAGTGACGGCCCCCGCGAAAAAAACCAAGACCGCCAAGGCGAAAAGCGAGAAAAGCGCGAAAAAGATCGCCAGTGCCAAACCCAAGGCCAAAGCGCAGAAAACCGCCAAGATTAAAGTCACCCCGCCGAAAAAGGGCTACAAAAAAGGCTACGGCCGCCACCGCGAAACCGGTATGGCCACCGCCAAGCTGGCGCGTGATGAAAAACCGTTGAAACTCAGCCCGGCGCACAAAAAACGCTATCAGCATGCCAAGCAGACCGCGATGGCCAAGCTGATGGGCCAGATGGGCAAACCTTACCGCTGGGGCGGCAGCTCGCCGCGCACCGGTTTCGACTGCAGCGGCCTTATCTATTACGCCTATAAAGACGTGGTAAAAATCAAGATGCCGCGCACCGCCAACGAGATGTACCACCTGCGCGACGCGGCGCCGATCAAGAAAAGCGAACTGGAAAGTGGCGATCTGGTGTTCTTCCGCATCAACAACCGCGGCGTGGCGGATCATGTCGGCGTTTATCTCGGCAACGGCAAATTCATCCAGTCGCCGCGCACCGGCGAAGAGATCCGCATCAGCCAGCTCGACAACGACTATTGGCAAAACCACTACATCGGCGCGCGCCGCGTAGTAACGCCGAAAACCATTCGTTAATTCCCTCTCTGCGCGGTTGCGGCCCCGGTCGCAACCGCCTGCTCAAGCTATCGCCCCTCACACCGCCTCACGCGCATTTCTCGCTTTTCTTCCTGTTTTTTATGATGAAAATTGTTAAGATTGAAAGACCACAATAAAAAACGGCCCATTCGGCTCCCGCTCCGGCGGAAAAAGAGTGGCGCTGTAAAGGAGGAAGCAATGTCGTTTGAATTACCTGCATTACCGTATGAGAAAAACGCGCTCGAGCCGCACATATCCGCCGAGACCCTGGAATACCACTACGGCAAACACCACAACACCTACGTGGTTAACCTGAACAACCTGGTGAAAGGCAGCGAGTTCGAGGGCAAATCGCTCGAAGAGATCATCAAGACCTCAAACGGCGGCGTCTTCAACAACGCCGCGCAGGTGTGGAACCACACCTTCTACTGGCACTGCCTGTCGCCACAGGGCGGCGGTGAACCGCAGGGCGAACTGGCGGCGGCGATCGTCAAATCCTTCGGCTCTTTCGCTGCGTTCAAAGAGCAGTTTACCGATGCCGCAGTGAAAAACTTCGGTGCCGGTTGGACCTGGCTGGTGAAAAAACCGGACGGCGCGCTGGCGATCGTCAACACCTCCAACGCGGCCACCCCGCTGACCGGTGAAGACAAACCGCTGCTGACCGTTGACGTGTGGGAACACGCGTATTACATCGATTACCGCAATGCGCGTCCAAAATACCTGGAAAACTTCTGGGCGTTGGTCAACTGGACCTTCGCAGCGGAAAACCTGGCGTAAGCGCAGGTTCTGAGGTGATGAGGCGCAGCCAGGCTGCGCCTTTTTTATAACCGGGGGTAAATCAGTTCAACGCGGCAACGAAGCTGAAAGCGATAATGACCGCCAACGCGCAGACGGTGGTGAACAGCGACATCTTCAATTCGGTATCCATGACAACTCCTTTAAAATGGGCTTTCCTAAGGATAAAAGGCGTACAATTAGTACGTCAAATCATTTTCCCACAGTTCGCCGATAAAATCTTGTTATCATTTCCCGGTTTATAATCTCGATTACCTCTTCCACTTTTGTTCAATATGCGACAAAATTCGCAGTTCACAACTGCGTACCGGCATCCATGCCCCTCCTGATTAAGCGCTGAAGACTTCAACACACTAAAAACTCAGTTTTCGCTTCTCTGGAGAAGGATCTACGTAGGCAAACGATTAACATCACACTTACATGCTGTAAACATGTGAGTTCAGGAGTCATTCCTTACATGGCAACGATTAAAGATGTGGCCAAACGCGCGGGCGTTTCCACCACCACCGTTTCGCACGTCATCAATAAGACTCGTTTCGTCGCCGAAGAGACCAAAGCGGCCGTGTGGGCCGCCATCAAAGAGCTGCACTACTCGCCGAGCGCCGTGGCGCGCAGCCTGAAAGTCAATCACACCAAGTCGATCGGCCTGCTGGCCACCTCGAGCGAAGCGCCCTACTTTGCCGAAGTGATCGAGGCGGTGGAAAACAGCTGCTACAGCAAAGGCTACACCCTGATCCTGTGCAACTCGCACAACAATCTGGACAAGCAGCGCGCCTACCTGGCGATGCTGGCGCAAAAGCGCGTCGACGGCCTGCTGGTCATGTGCTCCGAGTACCCGGATCAGCTGCTGGGCATGCTGGAAGATTACCGCAACATCCCGATGGTGGTAATGGACTGGGGCGCCGCGCGCGGCGACTTCACCGACACCATCATCGATAACGCGTTCGAAGGCGGCTATCTGGCCGGCCGTTACCTGATCGAGCGCGGCCACCGCGATATCGGCGCCATTCCGGGCCAGCTGTCGCGCAACACCGGCGGCGGCCGTCATCAGGGCTTTATGAAGGCGCTGCAGGAAGCGCATATCGACATTCGCGAAGAGTGGATCGTCCAGGGTGACTTCGAACCGGAGTCCGGCTACAAGGCGATGCACCAAATCCTGTCGCAAAAACAGCGGCCGACCGCGGTATTCTGCGGCGGCGACATCATGGCGATGGGCGCCATCTGCGCGGCCGACGAGCTGGGGCTGCGGGTGCCACAGGATATTTCCGTGATCGGCTACGACAACGTGCGCAACGCCCGCTACTTCACCCCGGCGCTGACCACCATTCACCAGCCGAAAGAGCGTCTGGGCGAAATGGCCTTCACCATGCTGCTGGATCGCATTATCAGCAAACGCGAAGAGTCGCAGGTGATCGAAGTGCATCCGAAGCTGATCGAACGCCGCTCGGTCGCCGACGGCCCGTTCATCGACTACCGCCGCTAATCCCCCGCGCCGGAAGCCTGCGCGGCTTCCGGTTCCACCTCGCTCAGCCACTCCTGATTCAGCGTCTCCCCATCGCCCAGATACGCCAGCAGCCAGCTCATCGCCGGTGACGGTTTATCCTGCTGCCAGGTCAGGCAGCAAGGGCTGGCGGGAAACGGCTGCTGCAGCTGCAACGCCGTCAGCTCACCGCGCTGCACCCGCGGCAGCGCCCGATGCGCCGGCATCATGCCGACGCACAGCCCGGCGCACAAACAGTCGAGCGCCGAAGTCCAGTCCGGCACCACCAGCCGCCGCTGGTTATCCAGCGTCCAGGTGACGCGCTTGGGCAGATTGCGCGAGGTGTCCTCCAGGCAAAGCGAAGGGTACGGCCGCAGCTGATCGTCATTCAGCGGCCCCGTCAACTGCGCGAGAGGATGTTGCGGGCTGGCCACACACAGCCAGTTCATATAACCCATGTCGCGGAAGGCGAAGCCGCCGCCGACCGGCACCGCGCGCGTGGCGCCGATCGCCATGTCCGCCCTGCCGTCCACCAAGGCATCCCACACGCCGTTGAACACTTCGGGTTGCAGCATCAATTCGACGTCGGGGAAATGACGGTAGAAATCCAGCACCAGTTGGCGGCTGCGCTGCGGTTTGACGATGATGTCGACCGCGATATTCAGCTGGCCGCGCCACCCGTTGGCCACCTGCTGACAGTGGCGGCGGGTGTCGAGCATTTTTTTGATAACAACTCGCGCATCTTTGATAAACAGCGCACCGGCGGGCGTCAACTCCACATCGCGATGACGCCGCTCGAACAAGGGCACCGCCAGCCATTGCTCCAGCTGCCGTACGGTATAGCTGACCGCCGACGGCACCCGGTGCAGCTCCTGCGCCGCCGCGCTGAAACTGCCGGTGCGCGCCACCGCATCGACCACTTCAAGAGAATATTCAGACCACATCGCCTTGCCTTCAATTTTTTTAACAGCACTTTGCAAATATTACCGTTTCACAAGCAGAGATCCAGCCGGATACACTGGCCGGCGCTAAAAACCTGCGACATTAAAATATTAACGAGAAATACCATGCGAAATTCCTTTGGCTTTATGTTCTACCTCGCCGGCCTGAGCATGCTGGGTTATCTGGCGACCGATATGTACCTGCCCGCCTTCGGCGCCATGCGGGAGGAACTGCAAATTTCCGCCGGCGCGGTGAGCGCCAGCCTAAGCATCTTCCTGGCCGGCTTCGCCTTTGCGCAGCTGCTGTGGGGGCCGCTCTCCGACCGTCTGGGCCGCAAACCGGTATTATTGATCGGGCTGACGCTGTTCGCCCTCGGCTGCCTGGGCATGCTGTGGGTGGAAAACGCCGTGCAGCTCTGGATCCTGCGCTTTATTCAGGCCGTCGGCGTCTGCGCCGCCGCCGCCATCTGGCAAGCGCTGGTGGTTGACCGTTACCGCGAAGGCCAGGCCAACCGCGTGTTCGCCACCATTATGCCGCTGGTAGCGCTGTCGCCGGCGCTGGCGCCGCTGCTCGGCGCCTGGTTGCTGAACCACGCCAGCTGGCGCGCGATCTTCGCCGCGCTGTTGGCCATCACCGCGCTGCTGCTGCTGCCGACGCTGCTGCTCAAAGAGCGCGCCAAAACGCAGCCCAGCGCCGATGCGCCAAAAAACGGCGTCAGCTTTTGGCAACTGTTGAGATCCCCGGTGTTCAGCGGCAACGTCGCCATGTACGCCGCCTGCTCGGCCGGCTTCTTCGCCTGGCTGACCGGCTCGCCGTTCATCCTCGGTGACATGGGCTACAGCCCGAGCGATATCGGCCTGAGCTACGTGCCGCAAACGCTGGCCTTCCTGCTGGGTGGCTACGGCTGCCGCGCCGCGCTCAAGCGCATCAATGGCAAAACCCTGCTGCCGTGGCTGCTGGTAGCTTATGGTGTCAGCATGGTGGCGCTGTATCTGGTGGCCACCCTGACCGATCCGACGCTTACCACGCTGCTGATTCCGTTCTGCGTGATGGCGCTGGTCAACGGCGCCGGCTACCCGATCATGGTGGCGAATGCGCTGATGCCGTTCCCGGAAAGCAGCGGCAAGGCCGCCGCGCTGCAAAATACGCTGCAGTTGGGGCTGTGCTTTGTGGCGAGCATGCTGGTGTCGGCGTTTATTGCCCAGCCGCTGTTGGCGACGGTGACGGTGATGGTGTCTACGGTAATCCTGGCCGCGCTGGGGTATTTCCTGCAGCGGGGAAAAGCGGCCGATGCGCAGCAAAAGCCGCAGCGGGAACATGCTAACTCAGCGTCATAATTGCCAAGTTTAATAATCACTTAAAGAATATGCGTGCCGAGTGCGATTTACAGTTGAGTCAACGCCTCGGCACGCCTATACTCAAAAACAACCTTGTAAAGTAACACCTTATAATCTCTATATCTCAATTAGCGCTTGTGTACGCGCTTTGCGTCACACTCTTTTTTTAAGGAAGCGTTTATCCCGCGCCGTTCGCGCCGGGTCGCTTCTTTAAATTTCCTCTGTTCATAGTCGGATATCAGACGCCGCGGGCCTATTTTCCGCCGGTAAACGTATGCACCCGCAGAAATTGTCTAAGCTGTTTCCTAACGGGTCATCAGTCAGAAGAAGGTGATGGAGAAGCTATGAGTTCATCGTGTATAGAAGATCTGAGCATCCAGGACAATCAGTGGTACCGTATCGCGCACGAAATGCTCGGCCTGGCCGGCATTGAAATCAACGGTTCGCGCCCCTTCGATATTCAGGTTAAAAACCCCGATTTCTTTAAACGCGTCTTGCAGCAAGGTTCGCTGGGCCTGGGCGAAAGCTATATGGACGGCTGGTGGGAATGCGAGCGGCTGGATATGTTCTTCCAGCGCGTGGTCAGCGCCGGGCTGGAGAAGAAACTCCCCCACCACCTGAAAGATACCCTGCGTATCGCCGCCGCGCGCCTGACCAATCTGCAATCGAAAAAGCGCGCCTGGATCGTCGGCAAAGAACATTACGATCTCGGCAACGATCTGTTTACCCTGATGCTCGATCCTTACATGCAATATTCCTGCGGCTACTGGAAAGACGCCACCACGCTGGAGGAGGCACAGGAAGCCAAGCTGCGGATGATCTGCGAGAAACTGCAGCTGCAACCGGGCATGCGCTTGCTGGACATCGGCTGCGGCTGGGGCGGCCTCTCCGCCTATGCGGCAAAAAATTACGGCGTATCGGTGGTAGGCGTGACCATCTCCGCAGAACAGCAGAAGCTGGCTCAGGCGCGCTGCGCCGGGCTGGATGTGCAGATCCTGCTGCAGGATTACCGCGATCTGCATCAGCAGTTCGATCGCATCGTCTCCGTCGGCATGTTCGAGCACGTCGGGCCGAAAAACTACCGCACCTATTTCAATGTGGTAGAACGCAATCTGGCGCCGCACGGTCTGTTCCTGCTGCACACCATCGGCTCCAACAAAACCGACATGAACGTCGATCCGTGGATCAACAAGTACATTTTCCCGAACGGCTGCCTGCCTTCAGTGAGCCATATCGCCGAAGCCAGCGAGGGCCATTTCGTGATGGAAGACTGGCACAACATCGGCGCCGACTACGACCGCACGCTGATGGCCTGGTTCGAGCGCTTCAAACAGGCGTGGCCGCAGCTTGCACCGCGCTATTCCGAACGCTTCGAGCGGATGTTCAGCTATTACCTGAACGCCTGCGCCGGCGCGTTCCGGGCGCGCGATCTGCAGCTGTGGCAGGTGGTGTTCAGCCCCAAAGGCGTTGAAGGCGGCATCCGCGTCGCCCGCTAAGCGCTTGCCCGACAAAAAAGGCCCCGGCAGCAATATCGCCGGGGCCTTTTTTTGCTCGTTCGACGCGTACGGCTTAGCCGCAGTAGACGCGGATGATTTTATCGTCGCTGTCGCCAAGGAAGTTCAGGCGGCGCAGGTTGAAATCCATGGTGACGGCAGAGTTGTACGGAATGGCGCGCACCTTGGCGTCGATCCGCACGCCTTCCAGCGAGGTCATCGGTTTGCCGACGAAGTTTTGATACTGCGAAGCGCCGCAGGTATCATCCGCATCGGCCATTTGCGCGCCCGCGCCCTGCTCAGGCGAACTGCTGCAGGCGCTCAGCGCCAGCAACGCGGTTAACAACAACGTTTTCCCATAAAACTTCACGCGTTTCTCCTCTCTGCTTATGATTCGATGCCGGCGGCAACGCCCGAATCGCTGTCAGTCTTTGTGCGCCGGCGCCATCGCCGCCGCCAGCGCCGCTTCCCGATTGGCCAGCACACGTTCGACGGTGTCCACCACCGCCTGCGTTTGCGGATCGATCTCGATGTTCACCTTGTCACCCAGGCGTTTCTTACCCAGCGTGGTGCGATCCAGCGTTTCCGGGATCAGGTGCACGCAGAAACGGTTATTCACCACTTCGCCGATGGTCAGGCTAATGCCGTCGATGCCGATGAAGCCTTTGTGCAGCACATATTTCATCAATTCGGCATTCGGCATGCGCAGCCATACCTGGCGGTTATTTTCCGAGGTATAAATCTTGGCCACTTCCGCCGTGCAGATAATATGGCCGGACATCAAATGGCCGCCAATTTCGTCATTGAACTTCGCCGCGCGCTCGATATTGACGATGTCGCCCAGCGCCAGATCGCCGAGGTTGGTCAGGCGCAGCGTTTCCTTAATCAAATCGAAGCTGACGCGGTTGCCTTCCACCGCGGTGACGGTCAGGCAGCAGCCGTTATGGGCCACCGACGCGCCCAGCTCCAGTCCCGGCAGCAGCTCGGCAGGCATTTCGATCACGTGGGTGCGGAAATTGGGTTTCTCATCAATGGCGACCAGCGGCGCGGTGCCTTGTACGATACCGGTGAACATATGTGCCTCTTCTTGCTAAATAGGTTAAAACGCTATCGGCAGTTTGCCCCAGTTGGCGCTGAAAACCAAATCCGCGACGGCAAAAAACGAATGGCTGCGCATTTAATAACTATTTATCTGCGGCGTTTGCTTAACGACGCCGAGCAGGTACAATCTTTTTGACAAAATTCCGCTATTTTAATTGTTGTCCTCTCGCGGCAGCCCTCCCTCCCACATATATAAATAGAAAGGTGTATGCGTGCAGAAGTACTTAATTGAAGCGCGTAGTTTATTGGCTCTCGCTATCCCGGTCATCATCGCGCAAATATCGCAAACCGCCATGGGCGTGGTGGATACCATCATGGCCGGCGCTTACAGCGCCACCGACATGGCGGCGGTTGCGGTCGGCACTTCAATCTGGCTCCCGGCCATCCTGTTCGGCCACGGCCTGCTGCTGGCGCTGACCCCGGTTATCGCCCAGCTTAACGGCGCCGGGCGGCGCGATCGCATCGCTCACCAGGTGCGCCAGGGTTTTTGGCTGGCTTCCGGCGTGTCCGTGCTGCTGATCGTCGTGCTGTACAACTGCAAGTTCGTCATCGACATGATGCACAACATCGATCCGCAGCTGGCGGATAAAGCCGTCGGTTATCTGCACGCCATCATGTGGGGGGCGCCGGGTTACCTGTTCTTCCAGGTGATGCGCAACCAGTGCGAGGGGCTGTCCAAAACCAAGCCCGGTATGGTGATCGGCTTCCTCGGCCTGCTGGTGAATATCCCGATCAACTACATCTTCATCTACGGCAAATTCGGCATGCCGGAGCTGGGCGGCGTCGGCTGCGGCGTCGCCACCGGCAGCGTCTACTGGATCATGTTCCTGATGATGCGCGGCTACGTGAAGCGCGCGCCGTCGCAGCGCGACATCAAACGCCAAACCGGCGATCTCGGCGGCCCGGACTGGGCGGCGCTGAAACGCCTGATCGGCATCGGCATGCCGGTGGCGCTGGCGCTGTTCTTCGAAGTCACGCTGTTCGCCGTGGTGGCGCTGCTGGTGTCGCCACTGGGGATCGTCGCGGTCGCCGGCCACCAGATCGCGCTTAACTTCAGCGCGCTGATGTTCGTACTGCCGCTGTCGCTGGGCGTCGGCGCCACCATCCGCGTCGGTTATCGTCTGGGGGAAGGCTCGGTCGAAGGCGCGCGCGTCGCCGCTTACTCCGCCATCGGCGTCGGCATCACCATGGCCGTCTGCACCGCGCTGTTTACCGCCGCCTTCCGCGAACCGATCGCCCTGCTGTACAACGACAGCCCGGCGGTGGTGGCGATGGCCTCGCAGCTGATGCTGCTGGCGGCGCTGTACCAGATCTCGGATTCTGTCCAGGTGATCGGCAGCGGCGTGCTGCGTGGTTATAAAGATACCCGCGCGATCTTCTTCATCACCTTCATTGCTTATTGGGTGTTGGGCCTGCCGAGCGGCTATCTGCTGGCGTTAACCGACGCGGTGGTGCCGGCGATGGGGCCGAGCGGTTTCTGGATCGGCTTTATCATCGGCCTGACCTTCGCCGCCATCATGATGGCGCTGCGCATGCGCTGGCTGCAGAAACAGCCGACCACCGTCATCCTGCAGCGATCCACGCGCTGAATCCGCTCCCGGCCGGTTTCATCCCCGGCCGGGCTGCGGTTTGCGGAAAAAAACGCCGGACTGCGCACAACCTCAGCAATCGCGTGAAATACCAAATAAAATTGCGCTTTTCCCCTTGCCAGCACGCGGGTAGCTCGTTAATATTCGTCCCCGCTGTCAGCCATGACAGACAGGAAAAGATGCGTCCGTAGCTCAGTTGGTTAGAGCACCACCTTGACATGGTGGGGGTCGGTGGTTCGAGTCCACTCGGACGCACCAAATTCCTGAAGCAGTACAGTGCGTCCGTAGCTCAGTTGGTTAGAGCACCACCTTGACATGGTGGGGGTCGGTGGTTCGAGTCCACTCGGACGCACCAAATTTCAGAAGCAGCGCAGTGCGTCCGTAGCTCAGTTGGTTAGAGCACCACCTTGACATGGTGGGGGTCGGTGGTTCGAGTCCACTCGGACGCACCATATTGCTGATTCACCTCCCCCTGTCGCGTTATACTTCCCGTTATTTCGTCTCTGCCCGACCGCCTGCTCGTTATGTCGATCGCGCCGTGCTACCGTCATCAGGAACGCCACATGACCACTTTTACCGCCAAAACCGCCTTTTTACCGCTCGACAATGGCCTTGCCCGCCGTGAAGGCGTGATGAGCGACGGTTCGCCGGCGGCGGAAGTGCGTTTCGAGGCCGGCGCCTTCGGCCAGTTGCAAAAGCCCCCGCACGCGCTGCAAACCCGAGTGATATCCGGTGAATTCGAGTTCACTCTCGGCGGCGATACGCGAGTGGTGCGGGCCGGCGAGAGCCTGATATTGCCGGCCAACGTCGCCAGCGGCTGCTTCTGCCTGAGCGCCGGCGTGCTGCTGGAAATCCCCCTAACGCGGTAAGCCATATTTACAGAAAGGTTATTTGCGCAACAAGCGGCCCACAACGCGTTGCATTTGCGCCACATTTGGCCCCGTTTTGCTATATCCGCCGCACCGCCGCGGTTTTTTATTTTGTTTCCCGCCGCTTAGCCTTTATAATGCGCAACGTCTATCAGTTGAATGGTTTCAGCCCTTGATCTGCGAAAACGCAATAACAACACGATGTGATCTTACCCCGTTGCGCAGCATCCCCGCGCCCCCGCGCGGGCTGAATTTTTCCGCCCCACTTCAACTGTCGTCACCTATCCTTAACTATGTTTTTCACCACCAGGCACGGCCCAAATTCCCTACCGGCGTAAACCGCGCCGGTCAAATTCGTTTTTTTATCCATCACAACTTGTAGAAAACTCCGCCATGAAAAAGACCAAAATTGTTTGTACCATCGGTCCAAAAACCGAATCGGAAGAAATGCTGACCAACCTGCTCAATGCGGGCATGAACGTGATGCGTCTCAACTTCTCTCACGGCGACTATGAAGAGCACGGCAACCGCATCAAGAACATGCGCGCCGTGATGGCGAAAACCGGCATCAACGCCGGCATCCTGCTGGATACCAAAGGCCCGGAAATTCGCACCATGAAACTGGAAGGCGGCAAAGACGCCTCGCTGGTCGCCGGCCAAACCTTCACTTTCACCACCGACCAGAGCGTGATCGGCAACAGCGAACGCGTGGCGGTCACCTACGCCGGCTTCGCTGCCGACCTGAAAATCGGCAATACCGTGCTGGTTGACGACGGCCTGATCGGCATGGAAGTCACCAACGTGACCGAGAACGAAGTCGTTTGTAAAGTGCTGAACAACGGCGACCTGGGCGAGAACAAGGGCGTCAACCTGCCGGGCGTATCCATCCAGCTGCCTGCGCTGGCCGAAAAAGACAAACGCGACCTGATCTTCGGCTGCGAGCAAGGCGTCGACTTCGTGGCGGCGTCCTTCATCCGTAAACGCTCAGACGTGCTGGAGATCCGCGAACACCTGAAAGCCCACGGCGGCGAGCAAATCCAGATCATCTCCAAGATCGAAAACCAGGAAGGCCTGAACAACTTCGACGAGATCCTCGAAGCGTCCGACGGCATCATGGTTGCCCGTGGCGACTTGGGCGTGGAGATCCCGGTCGAAGAAGTGATCTTCGCCCAGAAGATGATGATCGAGAAATGCAACCGCGCGCGTAAAGTGGTGATCACCGCCACTCAGATGCTCGATTCCATGATCAAGAACCCGCGCCCTACCCGCGCGGAAGCCGGCGACGTTGCCAACGCCATCCTGGACGGCACCGATGCCGTCATGCTGTCCGGCGAGAGCGCCAAGGGCAAATACCCGCTGGAAGCGGTCAACATCATGGCGACCATCTGCGAGCGTACCGATCGCGTGATGCCAAGCCGCATCGACGCCCTGAACGATCGCCGCAAGCTGCGCATCACCGAAGCGGTGTGCCGGGGTGCGGTTGAAACCGCCGAGAAACTGGACGCGCCGCTGATCGTGGTCGCCACCAGCGGCGGCAAGTCAGCGAAATCCGTGCGTAAATACTTCCCGAACGCGGTGATCCTGGCGCTGACCACCAATGAAACCACCGCGCACCAGCTGGTGCTGAGCAAGGGCGTCATCCCGCAGATGGTCAAGGAAATCGCCTCTACCGACGACTTCTACCGCATCGGTAAAGAAGCCGCCCTGGCCAGCGGCCTGGCACAGAAAGGCGACGTCGTGGTGATGGTTTCCGGCGCGCTGGTGCCGAGCGGCACCACCAACACTGCCTCGGTACACGTGCTGTAATATAAAACGTGACATAATTGCCTTGATCAAAACGCCGCTTTGCGGCGTTTTTTTTATCGGCAGTAAACTATTTTTCTCAAAACGCAACCGCGATCCGCTCATTATTTAGCTAATAAAGAATCGGAGTAGTCCCATGGAAGCCGGCTGTTTTCCCTCGTTTTTTTAACTAATTTGTAAAACCAGATGCAAGTTTGAGCGAACGATCAAAATAAAGCACCTCAACACTAAAAAATTATTCTCTTTCGAAAAAAGTTTGTGTAATACTTGTAACGCTACATGGAGATTAACTCAATCTAGAGGGTGTTATAATGAATCGTACTAAACTGGTACTGGGCGCGGTAATCCTGGGTTCCACTCTGCTGGCTGGCTGCTCTAGCAACGCTAAAATCGATCAACTGTCTTCTGACGTTCAGACTCTGAACGCTAAAGTTGATCAGCTGAGCAACGACGTGAACGCAATGCGTTCTGACGTTCAAGCTGCTAAAGACGACGCAGCACGCGCTAACCAGCGTCTGGACAACCAAGCTCACGCTTACAAAAAGTAAGATAGCTTTGGTTATTGAAAACGGCGCACATTGTGCGCCGTTTTTTTTTGCCTGTCCCTTGGACTGGTTTTTCCTGCACCGCAGGCAAAAAAAGAGGCTCAGCACGCTGAACCCCTCTTCGACCACACAATCCTGCAAACTTAGTTCACGGAACTGATTGGCGCTGCCTTGAATGGGCTCTTATTCGCCTCAGGCGTCGCTGCAGGCGTCAAACTCACCGCCGACGGGCTCTCCCCTACGTTGACCAGCACCGGCATGCCAGAACGGCGTACAACCGCGCTATCGAACACGGCGCGATCGGTCTGAGCATCCGCAGCGAAGGCTTTCTCCGCTTTAGACAACGCAATCGGCATGGTCTGCGGATCGTCGCTTTCTACCCGCGACAGCGGCTGATGCACTTCCACATAGCGTTTGCCGTCCGGCTCAACCGAAATCTTCACCGGATCGTTGATCACCTGCACCCGCGTACCGCGCGGCACCTGATTGAACAGCGCTTCGATATCCGTCGGACGCAGACGAATGCAGCCGGAGCTGACGCGCATGCCGATACCGAAGTTGGCGTTGGTGCCGTGGATCAGGTATTCACCGCGCCCCATCGCCAGACGCAGGGCGAACAACCCCATCGGGTTCTCAGGGCCGGCCGGCACCACCGCTGGCAGCGTCACGCCCTGGGACTGATAGCGTTTGCGGATATTGGCGGTTGGCGTCCAGGTCGGGTTAGGGATCTTCTGGCTGACGGAGGTCACCTCCAGCGGCGTGTGCATCCCGGTCTGGCCGATACCGATCGGATAGACGATCACTTTGTTCTCGCCTTTCGGGTAGTAGTAAAGACGCAGCTCGGCCAGGTTGACGATGATCCCTTCACGCTTGGTGTCAGGCAGCAGCATTTGGGTCGGAATGGTCAGCACCGTACCCGGCTTGGGCAGGAACGGGTCAGTGCCGGGGTTGGCTTCCAGCATGCCCAGCAGGCCGATCTTGTAGTCGGCGGCGATCGCCTCCAGCGGACGGCCGTCGTTTGGCACGGTATAAGTGGTGTTTTCACCGATCAGACGGCTGTCCGGCGGCGGCAGCGGGTACTCGGTCGCACTGGCGGCCTGAGTGCCGGCCAATACGGTGGCGAAGACCATGCCCATTAAACTCAACGCACGTTTCATTATCATCCCTATATTTTTTTATGACGGTTCGCCCCCAAGGCTAACGAGCGCCTGGCGGTGGGTAAATCAGACAATACCTGATTAATACTAGCAACGCTGGTATCAAAGGCAATAAGTCCTCTAAAAATCAACACGTTATAACGTAATCGCCGCCGCTGATTGTCAACGAAACGTCAATAGGTAAGCTGCTGAAATATCACTGAATTGGGAGCATTGCCCAGGGGAAAACTGCGGATTGTAAAGACTCATTGACAAAGCGAAGGTATCAATGAGCCTTGAGGATACGGGCGTTATGGGTCAGGCCAGCTGCGCCGCTTTGCTGCGAATGGCGCGGATCATCGCCTCCAACCCCTGTGAACGCGAAGGCGTCAGATGTTGGCTGAGCGCCAACTCGCTGAAAAACGGCCGCACATCGAGATCGACGATCTGCTGTGGCGTCAATTGACGATAAAGAATAAACACCACCGCCAGCAGCCCTTTGACGATCGCCGCGTCGCTGTCGCCGTGAAACTCGACCTGCCCCTGCTCATCACGGCGCATCACGATCCATACCTGGCTCTGACAGCCGGAGATCAGGTTGCCGGCCTGCCGCTCGGCCTCGTCCAGCGGCGGCAATTTGGCGCCGAGTTCAATCACGTACAGGTATTTCTCCTCCCAGTTCAAACAGCGGGAGAAATTACGCACCAATTTATCTTTGTCCGGCAAATTCGCCATGGGGATCCTTTTGTACCGCCGGGGACGCGCCCCGGCCTAGCCTAATAGCTGATGAATGCGTTGCAGCCCGGCCACCAGCCGGTCCACCTCTTCGCGGGTATTATATAACGCCAGCGAAGCGCGGCACATGCTCGGCACCTGATAAAAAGCCATCAGCGGCATTGCGCAGTGATGGCCGGTGCGAATGGCGATGCCGTACTGGTCGAGGAAGCTGCCGACGTCATAGGCATGGTGCTCCCCCAGGTTGAAGGCGATCACCCCGGCGCGATGGGCCGGACCATAAACTTTCAGCGTCGGCACCTGCCTGAGCGCCTCCAGCGCGTAGTGCATCAGCGACTGTTCATAATCGTGGATCGCATTCAGGCCCAGGGCTTCGACGTAATCGAACGCCGCCCCCAGCCCCATGATGCCGGCGGTGTTCGGCGAACCGGCCTCGAAGCGCCACGGCGGATCGGCGAAGGTGGTGCCCGCCGTCAGGCTGACCTGGCGGATCATCGAGCCGCCCCCTTCCCACGGCGGCATCTGCTGTAACAACGCCTGGCGGCCGTACAGCATGCCGATGCCGGAAGGGCCGTACAGCTTATGGCCGGAAAATACGTAAAAATCGCAGTCCAGCGCCTGCACATCGACGCGCTGGTGCATTACCGCCTGCGCGCCGTCCACCAGCACCGTCAGCTCCGGCGCCAGGGCTCTGGCGCGGGCGATGATGTCGCGTACCGGGTTGACGGTGCCCAGCACGTTGGAGACCTCGGTCAGCGCCAGCAGTTTGCAGGACGAGTCGACCAGCTCCGGCAGCAACGCCAGATCCAACGTACCGTCCGGCTGCAGCGGCCACACCCGCAGCTGCAGCCCACGCTCCTGCGCCAGCATCTGCCACGGCACGATATTGGCGTGGTGCTCCATCTCGGTGATGAGAATCGCATCGCCCGGTTGCAGCAGGTGGCGGCCAAAGCTGTTGGCCACCAAATTGATGCCTTCGGTGGTGCCCTTGACGAACACCATCTCTTCCGCTGAAGCGGCGTTGATAAAGCGTGCCGCCTGTTCCCGCACCGCTTCCATCTGCTGGGTCGCCTCGGCGCTCAGGGTGTGGATGCCGCGATGCACCGCCGCATAACCGTGGCGGTAGAACTCCAGCTCGCGGTCGATCACCGCCTGCGGTTTCTGCGCGCTGGCGGCGCTGTCGAGATAGGCCAACGGTTGGCCGTTCACCTCACGCGCCAGCAGCGGGAAATCGCCGCGCACGCGTTCAATCGGATAACTCATTCAGCCTCCCCCGGCAGGCGCTGGGCGATACGCGCCAGCACCCGTTCCCGGATGGTGTCATTGGCGATGCCTTCGGTGAGCTCGGCGGCGAAGGCGAAAATGATCATCTGCTGCGCCGCGTGTTTGTCGATGCCGCGCGACTGCAGATAGAACAGCTGCTCTTCATCGATGCGCCCCACGGTGGCGCCGTGGCTGCATTTGACGTCGTCGGCGTAGATCTCCAGCTGCGGCTTGGTATCCACCTCCGCCACCTTGCCCAACAGCAGGTTATGGTTGGTCATCTGGCCGTCGGTTTTAATCGCGTGCTTGGCCACTTTGATCATGCCGTTGAACACCGCCTTGCCGCGATCGCTGACCACGGTTTTATGCAGCTGGCGGCTTTCGCAATAGCCCTTGTTGTGCTCCAGATAGGTGCGGGTATCGCAGATCTCTTTGCCCACCGGCAGCACCAGGCTGTTGATCACCAGATTTGCGCCTTCGCCGTTCAGCTGCGCGCTGGTGTTGTGGCGCGTCAGGCCGGCGCCCAGCAGGAAACTGTCGCTTTTCACCCGCGCGTCGCGGCCGATAACCAGATCGTTGTGGGCAAAGTGGTAGCTCGGCTGGCTTTCAAACGCCAGCTTGCAGTGCAACAGCCCGGCGTTGTCCGCCACGTTGGCGGTCAGGCGCGCGCCAGTGAAGTGCGCGGCCTCGCCCAGGCTGACGTAGTGTTCAATCACTTCCGCCTCGGCCCCGCGCCCGATCTCCAGATGGTGACGATGATGTACGGTGTTCACTTCCCCGGTGGCGCCGCGTCCGCTGCTGATATGCAGCAGGTACAGCGGGCGGGCCGGGGCCTTGCCGGCCGGCAAGCGAATCAGGCTGGTTTCCTGCGCC
This sequence comes from Serratia sp. CY38905, assembly GCF_052168875.1. Classification (NCBI taxonomy): domain Bacteria; kingdom Pseudomonadati; phylum Pseudomonadota; class Gammaproteobacteria; order Enterobacterales; family Yersiniaceae; genus Serratia; species Serratia sp. CY38905. The sequence goes on from NZ_JBJNLV010000009.1 coordinate 162,595, forward strand.
AGGCTTTCGGTCAGGTGCAGAAAAATTTCCGGTTGGATCGGCTCCGGCAGCGCCTGCGGCGTGCCATAGGCGGTCAATTCGAACTGGTAGTCGCCCAAATCGCCATCGCTCAGCGCGGCGCTGTAGCGGCCGTCGATAAACACCAGCCGACAGGCATCGATGCCGAGCGCCAGCGCCTCAAGCTGATCAGCGCTCACCGGCGCGGGCTGCGGATCGAGGAACTGCTGCTCCAGCAGGCTCTCCAGCGGCGTGTATTTCCAGTTTTCATGCTTGCGCGTTGGCCAGCCGAGGCGCAGCGCCTGCTGCCAGTGCGCCAGCGCATGCGGCGAACGCTCGCCGCCGCGGCCTTCGAACAGGCGATACAGCTGCTGCAGCGCGTTTGAATTACTGTTGGTCGGTAAGCCAGCCATAGCCCTGCTCCTCCAACTGTTTCACCAGCGAGAAATCGCCGGATTTGACGATGCGCCCCTGGGACAGCACGTGTACGTAATCCGGCTGGATGTAGTCCAGAATGCGCTGATAGTGGGTCACGATGATAAACGCGCGCTTGCCGTCCCGCAGCGAGTTGACGCCGTTGGCGACGATTTTCAGCGCGTCGATGTCCAGGCCGGAGTCGGTTTCATCGAGAATGCACAGATCCGGCTCCAGCGCCGCCATCTGCAGAATGTCGTTGCGCTTTTTCTCGCCGCCGGAGAAGCCGACGTTGACCGAACGGGTCAGCAGATCGGCCGGCATATCCAGCAGCGCGATTTTCTCTTCGATGAAATCGGCGAAGTCAAAGCGATCCAGCGGCTCCTGCTCGCGGTATTTGCGCACCGCGTTGACCGACGTCTGCAGGAAGAAGTGGTTGCTGACGCCGGGGATCTCCACCGGGTACTGGAAGGCCAGGAACACGCCCTCGCCGGCGCGATCTTCCGGATCCAGCTCCAGCAAATCCTTGCCTTTGAAAGTGACTTCCCCTTCGGTCACTTCATACTCTTCACGCCCGGCCAGCGTGGCGGACAGCGTGCTCTTGCCCGAGCCGTTCGGCCCCATGATGGCGTGCACTTCGCCCGGTTTGATCTCCAGATCCAATCCCTTGAGGATCTCGTTGCCTTCCACGCTGACTTTCAAATTCTTGATGCTTAACATGCTGTGTCCTCAGATAGCGCCGGCGGCGCTAAAAATGCGGCGATTAACCCACGCTGTGTTCCAGGCTGATGGCCAGAAGTTTCTGCGCCTCGACGGCGAACTCCAGCGGCAGCTCGGAGAAAACGTCCTTGCAGAAGCCGTTGACGATCATCGAAATGGCGTCATCCTCGCTGATGCCGCGCTGCAGGCAGTAGAACAGCTGGTCGTCGCCGATCTTCGAGGTGGTGGCTTCGTGCTCCAGCTGAGCGCTGTTGTTGCGCGCTTCAACGTAAGGGAACGTGTGGGCGCCGCTGTCCGGCCCGATCAGCATCGAGTCGCACTGGGTAAAGTTACGGGCGTTTTCCGCCCCCGGCAGGATTTTCACCAGGCCGCGATAGGTGTTCTCGCTGTGGCCAGCGGAGATGCCTTTGGCGATGATGGTCGACTTGGTGTTTTTGCCGATGTGGATCATCTTGGTGCCGGTATCGGCCTGCTGATGGCCGCTGGTCAGCGCCACCGAGAAGAATTCGCCGATCGAATTGTCGCCCTGCAAAATCACGCTCGGGTATTTCCAGGTGATGGCCGAGCCGGTTTCCGACTGGGTCCAGGACATTTTCGAGCCGGCGCCTTCGCACAGCGCGCGCTTGGTGACGAAGTTGAGGATACCGCCCTTGCTCTCGCCGCCGGAGAACCAGTTCTGCACCGTCGAGTATTTCACTTCGGCGTCTTTATGCAGGATCACTTCCACCACCGCCGCGTGCAGCTGATAGCTGTCGCGCACCGGGGCGGAACAGCCCTCGATATAGCTGACGTAGCTACCTTCGTCGGCGATCAGGATGGTGCGCTCGAACTGGCCGGTTTTGGCGGCGTTGATGCGGAAGTAGGTCGACAGTTCCATCGGGCAGCGTACGCCCTTCGGCACATAAACGAAGGTGCCGTCGGAAGCCACCGCGGCGTTCAGCGCGGCGAAGAAGTTATCGTTGGACGGCACCACGCGCCCCAGGTACTGACGCACCAGATCCGGGTATTCCTGGATCGCTTCGCCGAACGAGCAGAAGATAACTCCGCTCTCCGCCAGTTTTTCACGGTAAGTGGTAGCGACAGAGACCGAGTCGAAGATGGCGTCCACCGCCACCTCGCTGCCCTCGCGCACCGGCACGCCGAGCTGGTTGAACGCCAGCTCCACTTCGCTGGTCAGGTAATCTTTTTCCGTCGCCGCGCCCGGTTGCTGCTCGGCGCCGGGTTGCGAACCGCAGGCGTCGTCGCAGCTGCCGCAGGACGGCGCCGAATAGTAACTGTAGTCCTGGTAGTTCAGGCGATCGTAATTGGCCTTCAACCAGTGCGGCTCTTCCATCTGCAGCCAGGCGCGGTAGGCCTCGAGGCGGAATTCCAGCATCCACTCGGGTTCGTTGCGCTTGGCCGATATGGCGCGCACCACCTCTTCGTTGATGCCTTTGGCCAACTCATCGGTTGCCAGCTGGGTGAAGAAACCTTCTTTGTAGCGACCTTCGCTGACCCAAGCCTGCACTTCATTAGGCATTTCTACATTGCTTCGTGTCATGTTGATTGCATCGCTCAAACGCCAAAGCTCTCGCCGCACCCGCAGGCATGCTGAGCTTTAGGGTTGTTAAATTTGAATATCTGATTCAGCCCTTCGCGGACGTAATCTACCGTGGTGCCATCGATGAACGGCATGGCCTTCAGCGGCACATAGAGTTTGGCGCCGTCGCGCTCAAACAGCAGATCGTCATCGGCGGGTTCGCGGGTCAGATCCAGCACATAGGCAAAGCCGGCGCAGCCGGATTGTTTCACCCCTAGCTGCAGCCCTTTCACCTGCGGATCCTGCTGCATCAGTTTGGTTATTTGTCGTACGGCGCTGTCGCTGAGCGAAATGCCTTGCCAGACATTTTCATCCAGAGAAAAAGTGCCGACATTTTCCGTTTGCATAGGGTCTACCTCACACTCGTGTTTGGCCACAGCCAATCTGGGTTGCTTATATGTTAGTGATAACGATTATCACTTCAACCGTTTGTTTTGCGGGGGTATCCGCCGCGAGCGCGGTTTTTCGCTGCGGCGCGCGGCAAGCCAACGGGACACCCGTGGCGGCTTGCGGCGTCTGGCGGCAAGGCGTGCATGCTATCCCTATGAATTTGTTCTCTATCCTGCATCACCGTACCGCACTCCCCGGTGGCCCGTCAGCGTTACAGCGCCGCGGGGCGTTGCCGATCTAAACATTCATAGAAAATACCTATTTCTGCATTCTGTCTGTCGTAAATGTGCGTTTATCGGCATTTCGTGGCGCGGCGCAAGCGCGCACCCTCAGGTTAAAGTTTAGTCGCTCAGGATTAAATTGGGTCGTCGGCGGCCTTTTACACCCCCGCGCGATGAAAAAACGCCGCGCCGGGGATTGATCGGCAACGCGGCAGTTTATATGATAATGATTATCATTCAATTGTAATTTGAGCGCGAGGCCAATGACTCTTTCGATCAACGCATGGTTGCTGGGCAAGATTGATGACTACAAATTCAGCGTGCGCGACGCCACGGTGGACTTTTACATGGCCGAAGCGGCGCTGCGGCGCCCGGAATGCAATATCGACCACCTGAAGCGGTACAACAGCGTCAGCCTCACCATGGCCAATCTGTGTCTGGAGAACGGCGACGACGACAGCTACCTGCATGCGCTCAGCAAGCTGCACAACCGGCTGATCGTCGAGATCAACAACCCACAGCGCTGCCAGCTTTTTCGGGTGCAAAGCTACCACTTCGCTCGCCACACGCTGACGCTGATCTGCCAAAAATATGCAATGGAAGGCACCTGGGAGAAGGCAAACGCGTTTCAGAAGGACTTCGTCAAACGCGTGCCGTTTCAGCTGTAAGGCGTAAGGCTCCGCAGGCCGATCGCCTGCGGAAACCGGCGGGAATCAGTCGATGACCGCCGTGGTCAGACGCGAGGTGCAGCACAGCCGATCGCGCGCGTCGAAGATCTCGATTTGCCACACCTGATGACGGCGGCCAACGTGCAGTGCGCGGCACACCCCGCGCACCTGGCCATCGAACACCGCGCGCAGGTGGTTGGCGTTGATCTCCAGCCCCACCACTTTCTGCTCGCCCTCGCTGCACAGGTAACCGGCCATCGATCCCATCGATTCCGCCAGCACCACCGACGCCCCGCCGTGCAACAGCCCGAACGGCTGCCGGGTGCGGCCATCGACCGGCATGGTGGCCTCGAGGAAATCCTCGCCCAGCTGGGTAAACTCGATGCCCACATGGCTGACCATGCAGCCGTCGCCGGCGCGGTTCAGCTGCTCCAGCGATGTTTCACGTTTCCACAATTTCACTCAATCATCTCCAGAAGTGCCTGTAAGGGGTGGCGCACGCCATTGCCCTCGATGCGTTTCACCTGGCTGCGGCAGGAATAGCCGGTCGCCAGGCAGCGCTGCCGCGGCAAACGCTGCAGTGTCGGGTGCCATGATAGCTCATAAATGCCGAGCGAGTTTTGCAGGTTCTTGGCTTCATGGCCGTAAGTGCCCGCCATGCCGCAGCAGCCGACGCTGACGTTCTCCAGTTTGGCGCCGAAGCGCGCGAAGATCGCCGCCCACTGTTGGCCACTGGCCGGCAGCGCGGTGGTTTCGGTACAGTGGCCGAACAGATACCAGGGTTCGCCGGTCGCCGGCTGTTCGGCGCGATCCGCGATCCGCTGCTGCAGCCATTCGTGCACCAGCTGCACCTGGAAATCGCCGCGCTCGGCGCCGAGGATCTCGCGGTATTCGTCGCGGTAACACAGCACCAGCGCCGGATCGACGCCCACCAGCGGCATGCCGAGCTGCGCCACGCGGTTGAGGAAATCGGCGGTTTTGCGCGCGGTGCGGGCGAACCGCGTCAGGAAACCTTTCACATGCTGCGCCTTGCCGTTCGGCGAGAACGGCAGCAGCACCGGTTTATAGCCGAGCTTCTCCACCAGCCGGACAAAGTCCGCCACCACTTTGGCGTCGTAATAGCTGGTGAACGGATCCTGGACGATCAGCACGTGTTCTGCGCGCTGCTCGGCGCTCAGCCCTTCCAGCTGCTCCAGCGTCAGCGTGGTCGCGCGGTGGCCGGACAGCTGCTGACGCAGCGTCGGGCTGGACAGCAGCGGCAGATCGACCATGCCGATGGCGTTGCGGCTCATCTCCCGCAGCCACGGCTGGCGGAAGAAGAAGTTGAACACCTTCGGCGCTCGGGCCATCAATGGGGTATAGCTCTCCACGCCGGCGACCATGTAGTCGCTTACCGGGCGCAGATAGCGGGTGTGGTAGAGCTGCAGGAAGCGCGAACGGAATCCCGGCACGTCAATCTTGATCGGGCACTGGGTGGAGCAGGCCTTGCAGGCCAGGCAACCGGACATCGCCTCTTTCACTTCGTGCGAAAAGTCGTACTCGCCCTTGCCGGCGTGCCAGCTGTTGCGGGTCTTTTCGATCAAACCGCGCAGGCTGACTCGCTGCTGCGGCAGCTGTTTCTCCAGCGCCAAAGGATCGACGCCCTGCTCGGCCAACAGACGCAGCCACTCGCGCACCAGCGTCGCCCGCCCTTTCGGTGAATGAATGCGGTTGCCGCTGATCTTCATCGACGGGCACATCGGGCTGCGCACGTCGAAGTTGAAGCACAGGCCGTTGCCGTTACACTCCAGCGCGCCACGGAACGAGGTGCGCACCTCGACCGGGATCTGGCGATCGAAGGTGCCGCGTTTGACCGCGTCCACCTGCATCATCGGTGCATCCACCGCCAGCGGCGCACAGATCTTGCCCGGGTTCAGACGGTTATCCGGATCGAACGCCGCTTTGATGCGGCGCAGCTCCTCATACAGCGTTTCCCCGAAGAATTCAGGGCTGTATTCCGCGCGGAAGCCCTTGCCGTGCTCACCCCACAGCAGGCCGCCGTATTTGGCGGTCAGCGCCACCACCCGATCGGAGATCTGCTTCATCAGCACTTCCTGCTGCGGGTCGCACATATCAAGCGCCGGGCGCACGTGCAGCACCCCGGCGTCGACGTGGCCGAACATGCCATAGCTCAGGTTATGGTCGTCGAGCAGTTGGCGAAATTCGACGATATAGTCCGCCAGGTGTTGCGGCGGCACGCAGGTGTCCTCGGCGAACGGAATCGGCTTGGCGCGCCCTTTGGCGTTGCCCAGCAGCCCGACCGCCTTCTTGCGCATGTTGTAAATGCGCTCGATGCCCGCCAGATCGCCACAGATCTGGTAACCAATCACGCCGCCCTGCCGCTGCGCGATCAATTCGTCCAGCCGTTGACACAGGTTTTCCATCTGGCCGTCGATCAGCGCGCGATCGTCGCCGGCGAACTCGACGATGTTCAGCCCGAGCATCTCTTTATCCGGCACGTCAGCGATCAGTTCGTTCACCGAGTGCCAAACGATGTCTTCACGCGCCAGGTTCAGCACCTTGGAATCGATGGTTTCCACCGACAGCGCCTTGGCTTCGACCATAAAGGGCGCATTGCGCAGCGCCGAGTCGAAGGAGTCGTATTTTACGTTAACCAAACGGCGCACTTTCGGCAGCGGCGTGATGTCCAGCCGCGCCTCGGTGATAAACGCCAGCGTGCCTTCGGCGCCGGTCAGGATGCGCGTCAGATCGAAGGTTTGCAGATCGTCGCTCAGCACGTGGCGCAGATCGTAACCGGTGAGGAAGCGGTTGAGCTTGGGGAATTTCTCCAGGATCAGCGCGCGCTGCTCGCGGCAGCGGTTCAGCACCGTGCGGTAGATACGCCCTTCGGCGGTCTCGTCCAGAGCAATCGTTTCCGCCAGCGCCGTCGGCATGGCGCGGGTATCGATCATCTCGCCGCCCAGCAGCACCGCCCGCAGGCCCAACACGTGATCGGAGGTTTTGCCGTACACCAGCGAACCCTGGCCGGAGGCGTCGGTATTGATCATGCCACCCAGGGTGGCGCGGTTGCTGGTGGACAGTTCCGGCGAGAAGAAGTAGCCGAACGGCCGCAGATATTGATTCAGCTGATCCTTGATCACCCCGGCTTCGACTTTTACCCAGCCTTGTTCAACGTTGATCTCCAGTATGCGGTTCATATGGCGCGACATATCGACCACGATGCCGGTATTGAGCGACTGGCCGTTGGTGCCGGTGCCGCCGCCGCGCGGGCTGAAGGTCAGCGCATTGAATCGCTCTTCCCCGGCCAGGCGGGCGATCAGCGCCACGTCGGCGGTGGAACGGGGGAACACCACCGCATCGGGCAACAGCTGATAGATGCTGTTGTCGGTGGCCATCGTCAGCCGGTCGGCATAGCTGGTGGCGGTATCGCCGTTGAATCCGTTTTGCTTCAGTGCTTCCAAAAAGTCGAGCACCCGTTGAACGAGGCCGGGTGCCTGAGAAATCTGTGGGATCATTCGCTTTTTTGACCCTGTCCGTCTATTTTTTATGCGCTGATGTACGCTGAATCGGGCCTTTAATTCAGACCCACCCTATTTTTTAGTGACACTAAAAACTAACATACTCGTTTAGTGAAGGCATTCACATTATTACCGCCCTGCGAACGCCGCCACAGGCGGCCGCCCGGCGGTAATAAACCGACCGACAGGCACCCGATTCGCCGGTGCCAGGGATTTAATTGACCAGGATGAGAAGCCACTGATGCCACTCCCGCAATCGCGTTACGACTTACCGCGAATTATTTTCGGCGTGCTGTTTATCGCCATCATGATCGTCGCCTGTTTTTGGGTGATCCAACCGTTCATTCTCGGCTTCGCCTGGGCGGGAATGGTGGTGATCGCCACCTGGCCGCTGCTGCTCAAACTGCAAAAGCTGCTGTGGGGCCGCCGCTCGCTGGCGGTGCTGGTGATGACCCTGCTGCTGATCCTGCTGTTCATTTTGCCTATCTCTCTGCTGATCAGCAGCGTGGTGGATAACAGTGCGCCGCTGATCGCCTGGGCTAGCTCGCCGGGCAAACTGCATATTCCCGATCTCGCCTGGCTGCAGTCCGTGCCGATGATCGGCGACAGGCTCTATACCAGCTACCATACGCTGGTTAACGCCGGCGGCGCCGCGCTGCTGGCGAAGGTGCAGCCGTACTTCGGCCAAACCGCCACCTGGTTCGTGGCGCAGGCCGCGCATATCGGCCGTCTGCTGCTGCACTGCGCGCTGATGCTGCTGTTCAGCGCCCTGTTGTATGCGCGCGGCGAGCAGGTGGCGCTGGGTATCCGCCACTTTGCGGTGCGCCTCGGCTCTGCGCGCGGCGATGCGGCGGTGCTGCTGGGCGGCCAGGCGATCCGCGCCGTCGCGCTGGGTGTGGTGGTGACGGCGCTGGTGCAGTCGGTGCTGGGCGGCATCGGTCTGGCGGTGAGCGGCATTCCGGCCGCCACTCTGCTGACGATGCTGATCTTCATCTGCTGCGTGGCGCAATTGGGGCCGCTGCTGGTGCTGGTGCCGGCCATCATCTGGCTGTACTGGCACGGCGATACCACCTGGGGCACCGTGCTGCTGGTCTGGAGCTGCGTGGTGGCTACGCTGGATAACGTGCTGCGCCCGGTGCTGATCCGCATGGGCGCCGATCTGCCGCTGCTGCTGATCCTGTCCGGCGTTATCGGCGGCTTGCTGGCCTTCGGCATGATTGGCCTGTTCATCGGCCCGGTGGTGTTGGCGGTATCTTATCGCCTGCTGACCGCCTGGATGGATGAAGCGCCGGAGCCGACCACCGCGCCGGAGCAAGTCATCGAAGATTTGGAAAAACGCTAATTCCCCCTTTCCGCCCGCATCGTCGGGCGGAACTTTTCACTCCTGCCGTTATTCCTACCTCATTCGAGTAATATCTCCGCCCAATATAATGCCGCCATATATTGATTACGGCACCGCGAATGAAAGGTGCAATGTAAATCCCTGTTTGTTGCAAACGGCAAAAAGAGATAACTCCCGCAAATAAAATGTGATGCCGCTATCGATTAGGATGATTCTTAATGACTAGTCGCGTTCAAAAATCTAGTATTATGGCCATCTATTGCTTCAAATCACTGATTTTAAAGCAACCTTTCTGAACAATGTAATGCCATACATGTGAATTGCTGTGTGTAGTCTTTGCCCATCTCCTACGGTGGGCTTTTTTTTATTCTTTTTTCGTCGAATTGATTATTTTACGCGCCGTTATTTACATTCAGAAATAAAAAGGCCGCAGCGTTAACTGCGGCCCAGCGTTAATGCCTCAGCGAGGCCGAGACATTATTTCTTTTTCGACAAATTGATCCAGGTCTGCACCACGGTGTCCGGATTAAGCGACAGGCTGTCGATGCCCTGCTCCATCAGCCACTCGGCGAAGTCTTCGTGGTCGGACGGGCCCTGGCCGCAGATGCCGACGTATTTGCCGTGGCGCTTGGCCGCCTGAATCGCCATCGACAGCAGCGCTTTCACCGCGTCGTTGCGTTCGTCGAACAGCTCCGACACCACGCCGGAGTCGCGATCCAGCCCCAGCGCCAACTGGGTCATGTCGTTGGAGCCGATGGAGAAGCCGTCGAAGTGTTCGAGGAACTGATCCGCCAACAGCGCATTGGACGGGATCTCGCACATCATGATCACTTTCAGCCCGTTTTCGCCGCGCTTCAGCCCCTGACGCGCCAGCTCGGCCACCACCGCTTCCGCCTGCGCCACGGTGCGCACGAACGGCACCATGATTTCGACGTTGGTCAGCCCCATTTCGTTACGCACGCGTTTCACCGCCTCGCACTCCAGCGCGAAGCAATCGCGGAAGCTGTCGGCAACGTAGCGGCCGGCGCCGCGGAAGCCCAGCATCGGGTTCTCTTCGTGCGGTTCATACTTGTCGCCACCCACCAGGTTGGCGTACTCGTTGGATTTGAAGTCGGACAGGCGCACGATCACGCGCTTCGGCCAGAAGGCGGCGCCCAGCGTCGCGATGCCCTCGGTCAGGCGGCCGACGTAGAACTCGACCGGATGATCGTAACCCTGCATCAGCGCGCGAATCTCGTTTTGCAGCGCCGGCGTCTGCTGATCGAACTCCAGCAGCGCACGCGGGTGCACGCCGATCATGCGGTTGATGATAAATTCCAGCCGCGCCAGGCCCACGCCTTCGTTCGGCAAACGCGCAAAGTCGAAGGCGCGATCCGGGTTGCCGACGTTCATCATGATCTTCAGCGGCAGATCCGGCAGCTCGGTCACTTCGGAGCTCTGCACGCTGAAATCCAGCATATCGCTGTAAACGAAGCCGGTGTCGCCTTCCGCGCAGGAGACGGTGACTTTCTGGCCATCTTTCAGCACGTCGGTGGCGTGGCCGCAGCCCACCACCGCCGGGATCCCCAGTTCACGGGCGATGATCGCCGCGTGACAGGTACGCCCGCCGCGGTTGGTGACGATCGCGGCGGCCTTCTTCATGATCGGTTCCCAGTCCGGGTCGGTCATGTCGGTGACCAGCACGTCGCCCGGCTGGATGCGATCCATTTCGCTGATGTCGTGGATCACTTTCACTGGACCGGCGCCGATGCGGTGGCCGATGGCGCGGCCTTCCACCAGCACCGGGCTGGAGCCGTTCAGCTGGTAGCGCTCCATGGTCTGTTCGTTGGAGCGCACGGTTTCCGGGCGCGCCTGCACGATCAGCAGCTTGCCGGTATGGCCGTCTTTCGCCCACTCGATATCCATCGGGCGGCCGTAATGTTTTTCGATCAGGATCGCCTGCTGCGCCAGCGCCTGCACTTCGTCATCCGTCAGCGAGAAACGGCTGCGCTGCGCTTCCGGCACGTCTTCGATGCGCACCTGCTTGCCGTGATCCTGCGACGGCGCGTACACCATGCGGATCTTTTTCGAACCCAGGTTGCGGCGCACGATCGCCGGCTTGCCGTTTTGCAGCGTCGGTTTGTGCACGTAGAACTCATCCGGGTTCACTGCGCCCTGCACCACCATTTCACCCAGGCCGAAGGCGGAGGTGATAAACACCACCTGATCAAAGCCGGACTCGGTATCGATGGTGAACATCACGCCCGAAGAGGCCAAATCCGAGCGCACCATGCGCTGTACGCCCGCCGACAGCGCCACGCCGCGGTGGTCATAGCCCTGATGCACGCGATAAGAGATGGCGCGGTCGTTGAACAGCGATGCGAACACGTGCTTGATCGCCACCATTACGGCGTCGATGCCCTGCACGTTGAGGAAGGTTTCCTGCTGGCCGGCGAAGGACGCGTCCGGCATGTCTTCCGCCGTGGCGGAGGAGCGCACCGCGAAGGAAGCTTCCGGTTCGCCGTCGGCGAGCTGTTGGTAAGCCTGATGAATTTCGCGTTCGAACTCGGCGTGGAACGGCGTGTCGATCACCCATTGGCGGATCTGGGCGCCGGCCTTGGCCAGTTGTGCAACGTCGTCAACGTCGGTCTGATCCAGTAGCTGATAGATGCGCTGGTTAACACCGCTTTGTTCGAGGAAATCGTTAAACGCCTGTGCGGTGGTGGCAAAACCGTTCGGCACGGCCACGCCCAAATCGGAAAGATTGGTGATCATTTCACCGAGGGAGGCGTTTTTGCCGCCGACACGGTCAACGTCGTGCATGCCAAGCTGGTTGTACCAAAGCACATTACGCAAGTCTGGGCCATTGTTGGACATCGAGACAATCCTTATTGCTATCAGTAGGGTAAAGACGGATTTAATTCGCTTGCTTTACGGCGCCGCTAACACGGAGCCGAATCAGACTAGCACACTGATCCGGGGAAAATGGAAAGGTGAATCGATCAACCCACTGAAGAAAGTGGTTTTTAAGAGAATGTCCTAACCGGCTGATTTGCCTGGGAACCGTTCCCAATCGCACGAAAAGCTTAGTTCTCAACAAATTACGCTCTTTTTAAACTTCTGTTTTAATGACCACGCAAACGCTACCGTTTTTGGTGAAAATAGCGACAAATTTACGTTTCGGATCGAAAAGCGTCGCCGCGCCGCGATTTTTACCGCCGGCAAAACGCGCTTTTCTTCACGCGCCGCCGCAAGGCGCTTTACCGCCCCGCCGTCACAATTTTTCCCCTCGCCCCTTTACCGGCGGATCGTCTGCGGCTCATGATATTGACAGTGATGACAGCAGTAACACCGTTTTCAGGTAAGGAGCCTCGGGTGGAAAGAAGCGTTTTTTATATTTCGGATGGTACGGCGATCACCGCCGAAGTGCTGGGACACGCGGTGCTGTCGCAGTTCCCGGTCACGGCGACCACCTATACCCTGCCGTTTGTCGAAACCGAGGCGCGCGCTCGCGCAGTTCGCCAACAAATCGATGATATCTATAATGAAACCGGCGTGCGGCCGCTGGTGTTTTACTCCATCATCTCGCCGGAAGTGCGCGATGTGATCGTGCAGAGCCAGGGCTTCTGCCAGGATATCGTGCAGGCGCTGGTCGGCCCGCTGCAGGGCGAGCTGGAAGTGGAGCCGACGCCGGTGCCGAACCGCACCCACGGTCTGACCGCCAGCAACCTCGGCAAGTACGACGCGCGCATTGCCGCCATCGACTATACGCTGGCGCACGACGACGGCATTTCGCTGCGCAACCTCGATCAGGCGCAGGTGATCCTGCTCGGCGTGTCGCGCTGCGGCAAAACCCCCACCAGCCTTTATCTGGCGATGCAGTTCGGCATCCGCGCCGCCAACTACCCGTTTATCGCCGACGATATGGACAATTTGCACCTGCCGGCCTCGCTGAAACCGTTTCAGCATAAATTATTCGGCCTGACCATCGATCCGGAACGCCTGGCGGCGATCCGCGAGGAACGGCGTGAAAACAGCCGTTACGCTTCATTGCGCCAGTGCCGTATGGAGATCGCCGAAGTCGAGGCGCTGTTCCGCAAAAATCAGATCCGCTACCTCAATACCACCAACTATTCGGTCGAAGAGATCTCCACCAAAATCCTCGACATCCTCGGCATGAGCCGCCGCATGTTCTGACTTTTTCCTCGCGGGGTCGCCGCGCCCCGCCACCTGCCGTTTATTTCAGCAGCCGCTGATTTTTTTGTGCTTTTTTTCGCGGCTTTGATCAACAGAACACAATCTCTACGGTTGAATTCAGCGCTTTTTGCGTTATTGTGATCGCCATCACTTCCCGGCACTCCTGCCGCAGAGAAGAACAGTTTCCAGGGAACAACATGCACAAAACAGATGAACTGCGGACCGCGCGCATCGACAGCCTCGTCACGCCGCAAGCGTTGGCGGACAAGCTGCCGATCTCGGCGGCCGTCGCCGACAACGTGACCGCGTCACGAAAACGCATTGAAAAAATCCTCACCGGTGAAGACCGCCGCCTGCTGGTGGTGATCGGCCCCTGCTCCATCCACGATCTCGACGCCGCCGTCGATTACGCTGGCCGGCTGAACGCCCTGCGCGAACGCTACCAGGATCGCCTGGAGATCGTGATGCGCACCTATTTCGAAAAACCGCGCACCGTCGTCGGCTGGAAAGGCCTGATCTCCGATCCGGCGCTGGACGGCACCTTCCAGGTCAACCGCGGCATCGAAATGGCGCGCCGCCTGCTGCTGGAAGTGAACCAGCTCGGCCTGCCGACCGCCACCGAATTCCTGGACATGGTGGTCGGCCAATACATCGCCGATCTGATCAGCTGGGGCGCCATCGGCGCGCGCACCACCGAAAGCCAGATCCACCGTGAAATGGCCTCGGCGCTCTCCTGCCCGGTCGGCTTCAAAAACGGCACTGACGGCAACACCCGCATCGCCATCGACGCCATTCGCGCGGCGCGCGCCGGGCACATGTTCCTGTCGCCGGACAAACATGGCCAAATGACCATCTACCAGACCAGCGGCAACCCGTACGGCCACATCATCATGCGCGGCGGCAAAACGCCGAACTATCACGCCAGCGACATCGCCACTGCCTGCGACAGCCTGCGCGAGTTCGATCTGCCGGAACACCTGGTGATCGACTTCAGCCACGGCAACTGCCAGAAAATGCACCGCCGCCAGCTGGAAGTGGCCGACAACGTCTGCCAACAGATCCGTGCCGGCTCCGCCGCCATCACCGGCGTGATGGCGGAAAGCTTCCTGGTGGAAGGCACGCAGAAGATCGTCGCCGGCCAGCCGCTGACCTATGGCCAGTCAATCACCGATCCTTGCCTGAGCTGGTCCGACAGCGAACAGTTGCTGGCGATGCTGGCGGATGCGGTCGATAGCCGTTTCTGACGCACTAGAGGCCGGGGCCTCGCCCCGGCTTTATCCCTTCTGTCCCGCTCATCTATACTGATTGCAACGCTTTAGCACCCGCCGAAACGCACCTGGAGCCACGGCATGATTCACTCTCTGTTATCCATCCCCTGCGTCACGCTGCAGGGCGAGCAAAAAACGCTGGGCGATTACCCGGCGCGCGCTTATCTGGTGGTCAACACCGCCAGCAAGTGCGGCTTCACCCCGCAATACCGCGGGCTGGAAAATTTGTGGCAATACTATCGCGAACGCGGCCTAGTGGTGCTCGGCTTCCCCTGCAACCAGTTTGGTTCTCAGGAGCCGGGCAGCCCGCTGGAGATCGCCAACTTTTGCAGCCTCAACTACGGCGTCAGTTTCCCGCTGTTCAGCAAGATAGACGTTAACGGCCCCGGCGCGCACCCGCTGTTCAATGAGCTGAAACGCCTGGCGCCCGGCATTCTGGGCAGCCGCCGCATCAAATGGAATTTCACCAAGTTCCTGCTCACCGCCGACGGCCAGCGCGTCACGCGCTTTGCGCCGATCACCAAGCCCGAGCGTCTGTTTGACCGCATCGAAACCCTGCTGAAATAACGCCCCTTTTACACGGGCCGGGTACGCTCGGCCCGCCGCCGGATGTCCATTCGACAAAAAGGTTCCATCGGTAAGAAAATTTTCCTTGATGTAACCTTTCCTTCACATGATAATGATTCTCAGTTTGATATTAATTACCATTTAATGGTCTGTTTTATAAGCACAATGATAATGGATACTGCCAACACGCCTACCCCCGCCGCCGCGGCCCCGACCGAGCACAGCGCAAACGCGCCGCCCAGCTACGACAGCGCACAGCTGCTCGGCGCCGACGGCATCGCGTTCATTACCCATCAGGGCCAGCGCTATCAGCTGCGGCAGACCAAAGCCGGAAAATTGATCCTGACCAAATAACCACAGAACCCTCAAACGCCAGCCACCCCGATCTTTTGATCCAGGCAGCCAGCAAATCTATTGATATGTTTTATTACATACGGAGAGTTGCACCATGCCTCTGACATTTTCCACCCGGCTGCGTTTTTCCGCTTTGAGTCTGGCGATTGCCTGCGCTCTGCCTACGGTGGCCTTGGCACAAAACACCAGCACAACATCCTCTTCCAACGCGGCCTCTTCCAACGCGGCGCCGGCTAAAAAAGCCAAAGCCGCCGACGAGACCATGACCGTGGTCGCCACCGGCAACCAACGCAGCAGCTTTGAAGCGCCGATGATGGTCACGGTCATCGAAGGCAACTCGCCGGAAAGCCAAACTGCAGGCACCGCCGCCGATATGCTGCGCCGCGTGCCGGGCATTACCGTCACGGGTTCCGGGCGCAGCAATGGGCAGGATCTCATGATGCGCGGTTACGACCGACGCGGCGTGCTGACGCTGGTCGACGGCATCCGTCAGGGGACCGATACCGGCCATATTAACGGCACATTTTTGGATCCTGCGTTAGTGAAACGCATTGAAGTCGTGCGCGGCCCCTCCGCGTTGCTGTACGGTAGCGGCGCGTTGGGTGGTGTAGTGTCTTATGAGACCGTCGATGCCGCCGATCTGCTGCTGCCGGGCCACGATAGCGGGTTCCGCGTCTACGGCACCGCCGGCACCGGCGATCACAGCCTGGGCATGGGCGCCAGCGCCTATGGCAAGACCGATAACCTCGACGGCCTGCTGTCTTTCGGCACTCGCGACGTCGGCGATCTGCGTCAGGGCAACGGCTTCGATGCGCCTAACGACGAAACCATCAGCAACGTGCTGGCCAAAGGCACCTGGAAGCTCGACGACAATCAGTCGCTGAGCGGCAATCTTCGTTACTACAATAACAGCGCGCAGGAGCCGAAAAACCCGCAAACGCCAGCCAGCTCCAGTGGAAACTTAATGACCGATCGTTCGACGATTCAACGCGACGCGGCACTGAGTTACAAACTGAAACCCGCCGGCCAGGATTGGCTGGATGCGGAAGCGAAAGTGTATTATTCAGACGTAAAAATTAACGCTCACGCCAATGGCAGCGAAGATGAAGCACGCAAACAAACCACGAAAGGCGCCAAACTCGAAAACCGAACGCGCCTGTTTGCGGATACTTTCGCCTCGCACCTGCTGACCTACGGCACCGAGGCCTACAAACAGGAACAAACACCGGGCGGCGCTACCGAAAGTTTCCCACACGCAAAAATCAATTTCGCTTCAGGCTGGCTGCAGGATGAAATCACGCTGCGCGATCTGCCTGTCACTCTGCTCGCCGGCACCCGCTATGACAATTACAAGGGCTCAAGCGACGGCTATGCCGATGTGGATGCGGACAAATGGTCCTCTCGCGGTGCTGTCAGTATTACGCCTACCGACTGGCTGATGCTGTTCGGCTCCTATTCTCAGGCGTTCCGCGCGCCGACGATGGGTGAGATGTACAACGACTCCAAGCACTTCTCAATTCCAATGGGACCAACCACCATCACCAACTATTGGGTGCCTAACCCGAATTTGAAACCGGAAACCAACGAAACCCAAGAGTACGGGTTTGGTCTGCGTTTCGATGATTTGATGCTGGCCGATGACAGTCTGCAGTTCAAAGCCAGCTATTTCGATACCAAAGCCAAGGACTACATCACCACCGATGTCACGATGGAACTGGGACGCGGTTCGCGAGGTCCTTATTGCATCAGTTGCACCACATTCTCGACCAATATCGATCGCGCCAAAATCTGGGGTTGGGACGCTACGCTCAGCTATAAAACACCATGGTTCGGCTGGGATTTGGCTTATAACCGCACCCGTGGCAAAAATGAAGCAACCGGTGACTGGTTAAGCAGCATCAATCCAGACACCGTCACCAGTTCGCTGGACGTGCCGCTGGGCGAAACCGGCCTGTCCGCCGGCTGGGTCGCCACCTTCGCCGAACGCGCGACGCGCGTGGAGACCGGCACGGCCGAACAAGCCGGCTATGGCGTCAACGACTTCTATCTGAGCTACAAGGGCCGCGATCGGCTGCAGGGCATGACCACCACCGTGGTGCTGGGCAACGCCTTCGACAAGGAATATTACTCGCCGCAGGGCGTCCCGCAGGATGGCCGCAACGCCAAACTGCTGGTCAGCTACCAGTGGTAATCATTTGACTATCTGGCGGACAACCCGGTTGTCCGCCGTTCGCATTACAGCGCAGGAGAATCCCGCATGAGCAACACCCTATACGAACGCTACCAACAGGCTAAAATCGATCACCCCGGTAAATACGCCCGCGATCTGGCGGCGATCCTCGGCGTCAGCGAAGCGGAGCTGACGCACGCCCGCGTCGGCCACGACACCCGCCGCCTGCAGGCCGACGCGCGCACCCTGCTGACCGAGCTTGAGCAGGTCGGCGTCACCAAGTCCATCACCCGCAACAGCTATGCGGTGCATGAGCAGATGGGCCGCTACCGCAACCAGCACCTCAACGGCCACGCCGGGCTGATCCTCAACCCACGCGAGCTGGATCTGCGCCTGTTCCTCAACCACTGGACCAGCGTCTTCGCCATGAGCGAAACCAACAAGCGCGGCGTGCGCCACAGCATTCAGTTCTTCGACCAACAGGGCGATGCGCTGCACAAGGTCTACACCACCGAGGAAACCGATCTGCCGGCCTGGATGGCGCTGGTGGAGCGCCACCTGAGCGAAGAAAACCCGGCGCTGGCGCTGCAGCCCGCCGAGGCGGCAACCACCGATGAAACGACGCAGGATCATGCCAAAATCGACGGTGAGTGGCGCGCGATGACCGACGTTCACCAGTTCTTCCAGCTGCTGAGCCGCAACAAGCTGACGCGCCAACAGGCCTTCCGCGCCGTCGGCAACGATCTGGCCTACCAGGTGGACAATAGCGCGCTGTCGCAGCTGCTCGAAGCGGCGCAGCAACAGCAAAACGAGATCATGATCTTTGTCGGCAACCGCGGCTGCGTGCAGATCTTCACCGGCCAGATCGAACGTTTGATGCCGCAGGAAGGCTGGATCAACGTGTTCAACCGCCGCTTCACGCTGCACCTGATTGAAGACGCCATCGCCGAAAGCTGGATCACCCGCAAACCGACCAAGGACGGCATCGTCACCAGCCTGGAGCTGTTCGCCGCCGACGGCACGCAGATTGCGCAGCTGTATGGCCAGCGCACCGAAGGCCAGCCGGAACAAACCCAGTGGCGCGAGCAGGTTGCCGCGCTCGCCGCCAAGGACATCGCCGCATGAAATCTTCCTTGATCCGCCGCCTGGCGTTGATGATGTCGCTGGCGCTGCCGCTCACCGCCGCAGCGGCGCAGCGCATCGTCTCGATCGGCGGCGACGTGACGGAAATCGCCTTCGCGCTCGGCGCCGGCGACGAGGTGATCGCCCGCGACAGCACCAGTCTGCATCCGGAAGCGGTGAAAAAGCTGCCGGACGTCGGCTACATGCGCCAGCTGAACGCCGAAGGCATTTTGGCGCTGAAGCCGACTCTGGTGCTGACGACCGAGCTGGCACAGCCGGCGCTGGTGCTCAAACAGCTGGCGGACAGCGGTGTCAACGTGGTCAGCGTGCCGGGTGACACCACCCTGCAGGCGGTGCCGCAGAAAATCGCTACGATCGCCGCCGCGCTGCAGCGCGTTGAGCAAGGCAAACAGCTGAGCGAGCGCTATCGACAACAGCTGGCGGCGGTGGATACCTCCCCGCTGCCGGTCAAGGTGCTGTTCGTGATGAGCCACGGCGGCATTACGCCGATGGCCGCCGGGCAACACACCGCCGCCGACGCGGTGATTGCCGCCGCCGGTCTGAAAAACGCCATGCAGGGCTTTGACCGCTACCGGCCGCTGTCGCAGGAAGGCGTCATCGCCAGCGCGCCGGATCTGTTGCTGGTCACCACCGACGGCGTGCGCACCCTCGGCGGCGAACAGCAGCTGTGGACGCTGCCGGGCCTGGCGTTGACGCCGGCAGGCAAGCAGCGCCGCGTGCTGATCGTCGATGACATGGCGCTGCTGGGCTTCGGTCTGGAAACGCCGGCGGCGCTGGCCAAGCTGCGCCACGCGGCGGAGCAAAAGTAATGCGCTGTCGCACCTCGCCTCAGCTGGCCATCATCGGTCTGCTGGTGCTGCTGACGCTGCTGGCGCTGGTCGCCGCCAACCTGGGCGCGCTGACGCTGTCGTTTCGCACCCTATGGCGCGAGCCCTTCAGCGACGCAGCCTGGCACATCTGGTTGAACATTCGCCTGCCGCGCGTGCTGCTGGCGGTGGTGATCGGCTGCGCGCTGGCGGTATCCGGCGCCGTGATGCAAGGGCTGTTCCGCAACCCGCTGGC
Organism: Serratia sp. CY38905; assembly: GCF_052168875.1. NCBI lineage: Bacteria > Pseudomonadati > Pseudomonadota > Gammaproteobacteria > Enterobacterales > Yersiniaceae > Serratia > Serratia sp. CY38905. The sequence goes on from NZ_JBJNLV010000009.1 coordinate 182,184, forward strand.
GGATCCTAGCCTGCTGGGCATCAGCAGCGGCGGCGCGCTGTTTGTCGCGCTGTTCATCGTGATGCCGCTGGCGTTGCCGATGACGATCGCGCTGTACGGTCATATGCTGGCGGCGTTCCTCGGCAGCCTGCTGGTGTCATTGTTGATCTACGGCATCAGCCGCAGCGGGCACGGCAATCTGTCGCGGCTGCTGCTGGCGGGCATCGCCATCAACGCCCTGTGCATGGCGGCCATCGGCGTGCTCTCTTACGTCAGCAGCGATCAACAGCTGCGCCAGTTCTCGCTGTGGATGATGGGCAGCCTCAGCCAGTCGCAGTGGCCGACCCTGGCGGTTTCCGCCTCGCTGATCCTGCCTGCGGCGCTGCTGACGCTGCTGCAGGCGCGCCGGCTGAACCTGTTGCAGCTGGGGGACGAAGAGGCCCACTACCTCGGGGTGAACGTCCAGCGCGCCAAGCTGCAGCTGCTGTTGCTGAGCGCCCTGCTGATCGGCGCGGCGGTAGCGATGAGCGGTGTGATCGGCTTTGTCGGCCTGGTGGTGCCGCATCTGGTGCGCATGCGCCTCGGCGGCGATCACCGCTGGCTGCTGCCCTGCTCCGCGCTGGGCGGCGCCTGCCTGCTGCTGGTCAGCGATACGCTGGCGCGCACGCTGGTGGCGCCGGCCGAAATGCCGGTGGGGCTGATGACCAGCCTGATCGGCGGTCCCTATTTCTTGTGGCTGGTGATGCGCCAGCGGGAGCGAGCCGGTGGATAACGCCGCCTGCCTGACAGCCCGGGAGCTGCGTTACAGCCTCGGTACGCGCCGGTTGATCAACGACGTTTCGCTCAGCCTTGCCGGCGGTGAAATGGTGGCGATTATCGGCCCTAACGGCGCCGGCAAATCGACGCTGCTGCGCTTGCTGACTGGCTATTTGACGCCGAACTGCGGCGAATGTCGGCTGCTTGACCGCCCACTGGAACACTGGGCGCCGCAACAGTTGGCCAAAGTCCGGGCCGTGATGCGCCAGTACAGCAATTTGGCGTTTCCGTTCAGCGTGGAAGAAGTGGTCAGCATGGGGCGTTCGCCGCACGGCAAACGCGACGAGCATCAGGCGATCCAACAGGTGATGGCGCAAACCGACTGCCTGGCGCTGGCGCAGCGCGACTACCGCCAGCTGTCCGGCGGTGAACAACAGCGGGTGCAGCTGGCGCGGGTGTTGGCGCAGCTGTGGCAACCGCAGCCGTCCCCCGCCTGGCTGTTCCTCGACGAACCGACCTCGGCGCTGGATCTGTATCACCAGCAGCACACCCTGCGCCTGCTGCGCTCGCTGACGCGCCAACAGCCGCTGGGCGTCTGCTGCGTGCTGCACGATCTCAATCTGGCCGCGCTGTACGCCGATCGGATCCTGCTGTTGCATCAGGGGCGGTTGGTGGCGAGCGGCACGCCGCAGGAAGTGTTGCAAACGGAGATCCTCACCCGCTGGTATCAGGCCGATCTCGGCGTGGTGCATCATCCCGAAGTGTCGCTGCCGCAGGTCTACCTGCGCCAATAAAAAATTTAAGGGCGCTATCAAGCGCCCTTTCTTCATCTCAGCTGGAGCAGGAAATCTCCAGGTGCTTGCCCCAGTCCGGCGGCAGCGCGGCGAGATCGTCATACTCCGGCACATCGTCGAACGGCCGCAGCAGGGCCTGATGCAATCGCTGCAAACGGCCCACGTCGTCTTTCTCCGCGTCCTCAATCGCCTGCTGCGCCAGATAGTTGCGCAGGATCAGCCGCGGATTCACCGCCTTCATCGCCCGTTGCCGCTCCGCATCGCTCACCTGCTCCTGTTGCAAACGCTGACGATACTGCTGATACCAGGCGTCGAACGCCGCGCGATCGATAAACTCGTCGCGCAGCGGCGACTGCGCCTGCTGCTGTTCGGTCTCGCTCAACAGGCGGAACGTGCGGGTATAGTCCCGCCCTTCCTGCGCCATCAGGCTCAACAGACCGGTGAGCACGTCGTTGTCCTGCGCCGTCGGCGTGAAGAAGCCGAGTTTGGCGCGCATCTGTTCGCCATAGGCGCGCATCAGCGCCGGCTCATACGCCGCCAGCGCCTGCTGCAGCTGTTCGGTGGTCATCAGCCCCGATAGGGTCTGCGCCAGACGATGCAGGTTCCACAACGCCACCGCCGGCTGATTGTCGAAGGCGTAACGCCCCTGGTGATCGGAATGGTTGCAGATATAGCCGGGCTGGTAGTCGTCAAGGAAACCGTAAGGGCCGTAATCGATGGTGATACCGAGAGTCGACATGTTGTCGGTGTTCATCACGCCGTGCGCGAAACCGACGGTTTGCCAATGGGCGATCAGGCGCGCCGTGCGTTCGACCACGTCGGTAAACCACAACAGGTAACGCTCGGCCTGATCCTGCAGCTGCGGCCAGTGACGGGCAATGACGAAATCCGCCAGCTGCCGTACCTGCTCCGGCTGTTTACGGTAGTAAAAGTGTTCGAAGTGGCCGAAGCGCACGTGGCTTTCCGCCACCCGCATCAGCATGGCACCGCGTTCCGGCTGCTCGCGGAATACCGGCTGCCTGCTGGTGACGATGGTCAACGCTCGGGTGGTGGGGATCCCCAAATGGTGCAGCGCCTCAGAGGCCAGAAACTCGCGGATAACCGAACGCAGCACCGCGCGGCCGTCCCCCATGCGCGAATACGGCGTAAGCCCGGCGCCCTTCAGGTGCCAGTCGCGATGGCTGCCGTCCGCCAGAACCTGTTCGCCAAGCAAAATGCCGCGGCCATCGCCCAACTGCCCGGCCCACACGCCAAACTGGTGGCCACTGTACACCTGCGCCAGCGGCTGCATGCCCGGCAGCAGCGTTTCTCCCGCCCAAATCGGGGTTTTATCCTGAGTAAACCAGCTTTCATCCAGCCCCAGCTCGCGCGCCAGCGGCTCGCTGTGGTACAGCAGGCGCGCATCCTTGAGCGGCGTCGGGTTCAGAGCGGTGTAGAAGCCGGGTAACTGTTGGTAGTAAGCGTTATCGAACTGCGGCATAGGCCCTCCGTTTCAGCGTAGTGTAGAGCCTGAACGAGCGGATTAACACCGAAGGAATGCAGGGAGAACGCATCCGCCTGTCGTCAGGACGGATGCGGGGAGTTTGGCGTTCCGCCTGGCTGAGGAAGCGCGGTTTAATGCCGGCTGATAAACGGTGTTATCAGCCCAACAACGAGGATCAATAACGGTAGCGGAATCACGGTAACCTCACTCCGCGCATGATTTACCTCATTGTGTGTAATTTTTTATATCACTTCTTAATTATGAACTCGCTGGGCGTCGCCAGCAAAGCTTGCAGATTATCCACACCAACGCTGGGCCATAAAAAACCTTGCAGACCTAAAACACCGGCGTACCTGAGTTTATTAAAATACTCTTTTTTCTCTATTCCTCCGACGATCACGCCTTTACATAACAGGTTGATATTCTTTAACAACGAGTCGATGACCACGTCATATCCCTGATGGGTAAACAGCTGCCAGTAAAAACGCTTGTCTATCTTTACGTAGTCAAACAAACCATCGTACAACGCGGTCAGCGTGGCTTTACCGGAACCGAAATCATCGAGCCACAGCGTAAACATTTCGCTTAATCGCCGCACGCTCGGGTTGTTCTTCCCGGCCGAAAGATTCGGAAAACTCTCACTCACTTCAAATGCAATAAAAGGATATTGCCCGATCCGTTGGCACAACGCCGAATCGGAAAGAATAAGCTCAACGATGGTTTCTTCGATATTGATGGTCAACTGCACGTTGTTACCGGTAAACCAAGCCGCATGCTGCTCCGCAAGTTTCAGTTGCTCATTAAATAACTCAATCCTTTGTTCAGGCGCCAATAAATTAATCCCAATTTCGGCCGGCATGGCTAAATCACCGTCGAGACTGTTGAATCGGCTCAACATTTCCACCGCCAACAGCCCGCCCTCCATTGAGTAAACAGGTTGAAAAACATAGCTACTAATAAAGTCAGCTTCGAGTTGGATGTTCATTTTAATGCCACAGGATGAATGGCTAGCGTATCATCGTATATCAATATATTTTATCGATCAATCCCTCTGGGATTAATCGGAAATATCAATGTAAATACCCATGAAATATCATTTAATTGATAGATTAAAGCTATACGACAATCGTGAAAGGCGCAAAGAAAAGCAGCCGAACTTATGCCATGGCGCCCGCCAAACGCGTTATGTGAAAAGGTATTTGGCTTAAGTAGAATGGATTGACGGCCAAATTTGACTTATCTCCTTTGTTTTATTTAAGAAAAATCTTAAATAAAGTAAAATAATCTTCCCGCCTTAACGCCGATTTTTCCTGCCGTTAACGATGACTGATTAAATTTAATAACGCATCAATTCCGCCCGTTATTCTCGGCATTGAAAACGCAAAAAAATGCCCACCTTGATTTTCAGAAAATCTGCGCTACCGCCGTGCAAAACGTCGATTTCAGCGATAAAAAAAGGGATGAGCACGCTCATCCCTTCATCACCAGGCCTTCGCTAACGGATCGTTTCACTCAGCCATTGCCGCAGTTCGGCTAATTCGGCCGCCTGCTGAGGATAGTCCGCCATCAGTCGATCACAGCAGGCGGCAACGGGCTCGCTTCGATACGGGCAGCCCACCAGCATATCCGCCAGCCGCTGCAGCGGGGCGGGATTAAGGCTGTCGGTGAACACCTGCGCGCGAACGATAGCCCCCTTCTCCACATCGAAGAACAGGTCTACGCCGCCCCAGACAAAGCGCTCGTTAAGCAAGTGGCTGAACGCCGGCGCCTTGCCGAAATTCCATTCCCAGCTGCTTTGTTTGGCGAACTGCGCGGCAAAATCGGGCAGATCGGGGAACACGTCCGGCGAAATGATCTCCGGCTCGGCCGTTTCGCCATAGTGGGCGAAGAAAGCCTGCACGATGGCGTCGCATACCTGCTCATGGCTGATGCCCGGCAAAAACTCCGCCAGATTGGCGACGCGTGAACGCACCGAGGTGATGCCCTTGGCCTGCAGCTTTTTGGGATCCGGATTGAGGTAGTTCGCCAGCCGTTCCAGGTCGGCGTTTAGCAGCAGCGTGCCGTGGTGGAAACCGCGATCCTGGGTTTCTCGATAGGCCGAGCCGGATATTTTACGCGGCCCGTCGGCGGTTTCCATCACCAGATCGTTGCGCCCCGACGCGCCAGCCGCGACGCCCAGCTGCCGCAGCGCTTGCAGAATGATGTCGGTCGAGACGCTCTTGTCGTAGCCCGGCTTGCCGGCCATAAAGGTGAAACAGGTATTGCCCAGGTCGTGAAATACCGCCCCGCCGCCGCTGCTGCGCCGCGCCAGCCGAATGCCGTCCTGCTCCATGCGCCGGGTGTTGCACTCTTTCCAGGGGTTCTGCGACTGGCCAATCACCACCGTTTCGGCATTGCGCCACAGGAAGAGAATTTTTTGCGTGGTCATTTCGCGGAAGATGCACTCTTCCACCGCCAGGTTGAACCAGGGATCGTAGGAGTCGGAGATCAGTAAACGCAGGCTGTTCATGGCAGGCACCGTCCAAAACATGAGATGCCGCCATGATACACCAAATCAATGGGTTAAGGCTAAATGCGTCGCGCCTGCCAGTACACCCGCTTCCAGTAGACGTTATCGAGCGAGGAGCGGATCACTCCACGGCTGGTCGACGCGTGGATAAATTGGTCGTTGGTATCGTAAATGCCGACGTGCAGGCCGTTCTCACCGCCGCCGGTTTTGAAAAACACCAGATCGCCCGGCATCAGCTCATCGCGTGAGACCTTGGTGCCCAGCGAGGTCTGTTCTTCGGTCGAACGCGGCAGTTGCATGTCAAAACGATCGCGGAACGTGCGGTAAACAAAGCCGGAACAATCTACCCCGCCCCGATCCAGGCCGCCGTAACGGTATGGCGTGCCGTACCACTGGCGCAGCTGCTCATTGAGCTGGGCCACCACCACGATAGAGTCCGCCAGGCGGCCGCTGGGCGGCGGCGCATGGCTGCTGCACCCGGCGAGGATCAAACTGGCTAATAAAAACCACACACGCATCCGCATAATATCCCTTCATTGAACACGTTGCCGCATTATGCCATCCGGTACACCACCACACCGCCTGCGAGGCAAAGCCGGCACCACGTAAGGAGAGCGCTATTTGGCGTTAATTTATCTCCCGCACGGGGAAAAAGGCAAGCGCCATAAGGGAGATAATGACAGGATCGCCGGTTTTGGCCCTATTCCGGCGATTTAGTCTCGGACTTGCTGTTAATCAGCCAGACGCCGAACAGAATAAACAGCGTGCCCAGCGTTTTCAGCAGCGTAGCGGACTCGTTGAACCACGGCAGGATCACCGCCGCCAGATAGACCAGCGCATAACTGACGCTCAACAGAGGATAAGCGCGGTTTAACGGCAGGTGGCGCAGCGCAAAGAACCAACACAGCATCGACAGCGCATAACCGCAGATGCCGCCGCCCACCGCCAACAGCGGCAGCCAGTAGCCGCCGATCAGCACCAACGAGACGTCGGCGAACGACATCAGCGGGATTTGCACCATGCCCCACTTCATCAGCAACTGCGCCAACGTCACCAGCAACACGCTGGCGGCGCCCCAGGCATAGCCCCTCATGAATGCACGCTCATCAGCAGGATCCCCAACATAATCGACGCTACGCCGCACCAGTGGCGGGCGGTCGTCGGCTCATGAAACAGCCAGCGCGCCGCCAGCGTCACCATCACGAAGTTCAGGCTGAGCATCGGGTAAGCCAGGCTGAGCGGCAGGCGTTGCAGCACATTGAGCCACACCGCCATGCCCAGCCCCAGCAGCAGCACCGCCAGCGCCAACCAGCGCAGCGTCAGCTTCAGCCGCGCCTCGTCCGCCCGTTCCCAACAGTGCGCCGCCTGTTTCTGGCACAGCTGCCCACCACAGGTGAGCAGGCTGACCACAATCACCAACAGAAAACCCATCATGGTTGCTGTTTATACCACATCAGCACCAGGCGGTTCATGCGATCCACCTTGTCTGCGGCGGGCAGTTCCTGCGGCAGCGCTTCGCCACGGGACAGCTGCAGCACCAGCGACACGTTCCCCTGCTTGCGCGCCTGCGCCAGCCACTGCGGGAAGTCGGCATCGCTGATCAGGTGCCCCTTGGCATCCGGGTACTCCAGACCATAGGCCACCTCGCCTTTCTGGCTGTACATCAGCACGTCGCTGCGCTTCAGCTCCCAGGCCAGGCCGGCCGCCAGCCCGACGCTGTCGCTCAACACATAGCGGCTGTCGCTCAGTTCGGCCATCGTGGCGCGGGCAAAGTTTTGCGGCAGTTTGGAATCGGTCACCTGTTGCGGGATGGCGTAACCGATCACCAGGCACAGCAGCACCGGGCAAGCCGCCGCCCAGCGCCATTGGCGGCCGTTGTCGCGTACGGAAACCAGCGCGAACAGCAGCCAGCCGCCGAAGGCGATCAGGCCGAGCACCAGTTTCGGCCACTCCTGCGGAGTAAACAGATGTGCCTTCGGCAGCAGACCGGCGCTCAACACCACCAGCGCCACGATGCCGATCAGGCCGAACAGGCCGTTCAGCCAGGCGTTGGCCTTGAACAGCCTGGCGCGCAGCGTGGCGGCGTAGTCTTCCGCATAGGCGGTCATCAGCAGCGCCAGCGGAGCCATGCACGGCAGAATGTAGGTCGGCAGCTTGCCTTTGGCGATGCTGAAGAAGATCAGCGGCATCAGCGCCCAGCTCAGCAGGAAGAACAGCTCCGGACGCTGTACGCGCTCGCGCCAACCCTTGAGCAGCGCGCCAGGCAGCAGCGCCAGCCACGGCAGCACCGCCGCCAGCAGGACCGGCAGGTAATACCAGAACGGCGCCTTGTGCTGGGCGTTATCTTCGGCGAAACGCTGAATATGCTCGACCCAGAAGAAGTAATTCCAGAAATCGGGTTCGCGTTGCGCGATCGCCAGCGCCCACGGCAGGCTGAGCAGCGTAGCGGTCACGATCGCCACCGGGCCATAGCACAGCAGATCCTTGATGCGGCGTTGCTGAATGACGATCGGGATCACCGCGATCACCGGCACCGCCAGCGCCAGGAAGCCCTTGGTCATAAAGCCCATGCCGCAGGCCAGGCCCAGCAACGCGTAAGCGCCCAGCTTGCCTTTGACCGAGGTGGCTTTCAGCGTCAGGTAATAACTGACCATCGCCGCCGCCAGCCACAGCGAGATCATCGGATCCAGCACGCTGTAGGTGCCGATGCTGAACACCAGCACCATCGACAGGAACATCAGCGCCGCCAGGCTGGCGCGGCGCGCATTGCGCCACATCAGCATCGCCAGCGCGAACACCAGCAGCGCGGTCATGCCGGTGCTGAACACCGAGCCGAAACGCACCGCAAAGTTGTTTTCGCCAAACAGCCACTGGCTGATGTTATTGAACCAGTAACCCGCCACCGGCTTTTCGAAATAGCGCAACCCCAGCAGGTGCGGCACGACCCAATCGCCGCGCTGCAGCATTTCACGGCTGATCTCGGCATAACGCGTCTCATCCGGCTGCCACAGCAGGCGGCCGTTAAGCGGGATCAGGTAAACCAGAGCAAAAAAAACGGCCAGCACAATGGCCCAGGATCCTTTTAGCGCCTTCATGTAACGTCCTTCACATCGGTTTGACAGCCCAGCCAACCTTCGCGGCCGGGGAAAGGAGCGCGCTTGATGCGGCCCAACGGCAGTGACGCCAAATCTTGCGGTAACAGCGCGCTCAGCGGACAGAATTCGATGCCCTGCCGCTGTGCGCGTTGCAATAACTGTTCGAACATCGCCGCCTGCGACATGCCTTCCACTTCGGTGTGAATGGTGTACACCGGCACGCCGCGATCGTTCTCGATGGCGCGCAGAATATAGTCGTTGAAGTCGGCCATGCTGACTTCGCTGCCAATCACTTCATCGAAGGTCGGCAGCGTCACCGGGATCTGCACCGTACCGTGGCGCCCGTCGCTCAGCACCGGACGGAACGGATGGGTGCCGCGGCAATCGCTGTTGTAATGGAAGCCGAAGCGTTGTTTGACCTCCAGCACGCGCGTATCGGCGCGCCAACCCGCCACGGCGGAGCATTTCACCGGCTGGCCGGTGCAGGCGCTCAGGGCGTCGACGCCCAGCTGCACCTGTTCGGTCAGCTGCGCCTCGCTCCACTTGCCGACCCTGGCCTGCCACCCCTGGTGATCCCAGGCGTGCAGCCCGACCTCATGGCCGGCTTCGGCGGTGCGCTTCATCAGCGGCCCCAGCGCGCGTGAAATGTTGCGCCCCGGCCAGGCGGTGCCGGCCAGCAGAATGTCCAGACCGTACAGCGAGGCGGCGTTCGAACGCAGCATTTTCCACAAAAATTTCGGACGCAAAAGGCGCCAAAGATGGCGCCCCATGTTGTCCGGTCCCACGCTGAAGAAGAAGCTGGCCTGAATGTCGTACTTTTCGAACAGATCCAGCAACTGCGGCACCCCTTCACGGGTGCCGCTGAAGGTATCTACATCAACCCGCAGACCGACTTTCTTCATGCACCGTTCCCTTCCTGAACGGTAGTGCGCAGGAAGTAGTCCAGCGTATCGGCGATGGTTTGCTTCATCTCGATGGTCGGCTGCCAGCCCAGCAGGCGGTGAGCATTTTTGATGCTCGGCGTGCGGTGCTCGACGTCCTGATACCCTTTACCGTAGTAGCTGCTGCTCTCCACGTCCTTGAAGCCGGCAAACGGCGGGAAGCGGTCGCGCAACGGGTGGTTGTTGAAGCTTTCCAGCAGCATTTCCGCCAGTTCGCGGATGCTCGCTTCGTTGGTCGGGTTGCCGATGTTGACGATCTGGCCGTCGCACAGGCCGTCGCGGTTCTCGATAATGCGGAACAGCGCTTCGATGCCATCGTTGATGTCGGTGAAGCAACGTTTCTGCGCGCCGCCGTCCATCAGTTTGATCGGCGAACCTTCCACCAGGTTGAGGATCAGCTGGGTGATGGCGCGGGAAGAACCGATGCGCGCCGCGTCCAGGTTATCCAGGCGCGGCCCCATCCAGTTGAACGGACGGAACAGCGTGAATTTCAGGCCTTCTTTGGCGCCGTAAGCCCAGATCACCCGATCCAGCAGCTGTTTGGAGACCGAATAGATCCAGCGCTGCTTGTTGATCGGCCCAACGATCAGGCGCGAATGGTCTTCGTCGAACTCTTTGTCGTCGCACATGCCGTACACTTCAGAGGTGGACGGGAAGATGATGCGCTTGTTGTATTTCACGCAGTCGCGAACGATCTTCAGGTTCTCTTCGAAGTCCAGCTCGAACACGCGCAGCGGGTTACGGGTGTATTCGATCGGCGTCGCGATCGCCACCAGCGGCAGCACCACGTCGCATTTCTTGATGTGATACTCGATCCACTCGGAGTGGATGCTGATGTCGCCTTCCACGAAGTGGAAGCGCGGGTTGTCGAGGAAGCGGCTGATGGCGTCAGAGCCGATATCCAGACCGTAGATGTCGTAGCGATCGTCGCGCAGCAGGCGCTCGGTCAGGTGGTTGCCGATGAAGCCGTTGACCCCGAGGATCAGTACGCGGGTGCGGCGTTTCATCGCGGCGTTCGGCTTGGCGGCCAGACGCACGTCGGTGACGATGCCCATTTCCTGCGCCAGGCGGCTGCCCTGCACGTACAGACCGCTGTCGTTTTGACCGGCGACGATCTCCAGCGCGCCTTCGCCACAGGCGATGACCAGCGGCGAGGTGCTCAGCACGGTGCCCGGCTGCTTATCGTGTTGGGTATCCAGCACGCGAGAGCGCCAGACGATCAGCTGGCGCTGGCCGAGGTAGCTGAACGCCCCCGGGTACGGCTCGGTGACGGCGCGCACCAGGTTGTTGATCTCTTTGGCGGATTTGTGCCACAGGATCTCGCCGTCCGCCGCGCTGCGGCGGCCGAAGTAGCTGGCCTGGGACTCATCCTGCCTGGTGAAGGTGGCGGTGCCGTTCTTCAGCTTCGGCAGTTGCTCTTTCAACACGATCTGCGCGGCTTCCAGCACTTTTTTGTGCAGCGTCAGCGCGGTATCGCTGTCGGCGATGGCCACTTTTTGCTGCCCGACGATGTCGCCGGCGTCCGGGCGTTTCACCATCTTGTGCAGCGTGGCGCCGGTTTCGGTTTCGCCGTTCACCAGCGCCCAGTTCACCGGCGCACGGCCACGGTAACGCGGCAGCAGCGAACCGTGCAGATTGAAACCGCCCTGCGGTGCCAGCGACAGGATCTCGTCGCTCAGCATGTGGCGGTAATAGAACGAGAAGATCACGTCCGGCTGCAGTGCGCGAATGCGGTCAACCCACAGCGGGTGGTTTACGTCCTCTGGCGCATAGACCGGCAGATCCAATTCGGCGCCCAAACGGGCCACGGAGGAGAAGAAGTTGTTCTCGCCAGGGTCGTCGGTGTGCGTGAACACGGCCTGCACGTCATAACCCGCCTCAGTCAGCGCTTTCAGACCGGCGCAGCCAATATCATGGTAAGCAAATACAATAGCTTTCATCATTCTTCTTCCTGAGTATTGTGGTCCTGCTGTGCACCGACCACTTTCTGAACAAAATAGCGAGGACGCGCGCGCACGTCGGTATAGATGCGGCCGATGTATTCACCCAGTAGCCCCATGCCGACAAACTGGGCGCCGATAAAGGTGAACAGGACGGCGAAAAGGGTGAACACGCCGCCGGCGGCCCATTCAGGGCCGAGCAGCAGACGCAGCGCTATCAGCACCAGCGCCAGCACAAACCCGGACAGCGCCACGATGCTGCCGACCACGCTGAGCAAACGCAGCGGCGTGGTGGTCAGGCAGGTGATCAAGTCATACATCAGGTTGATCAGCTTCATCAGGCTGTACTTGGAGTCGCCAAACTCGCGTTCGGCGTGACGCACGTCGATCTCGGTCGTGCGGCGGGCGAAGGTATTCGCCAGGATCGGGATAAAGGTGCTGCGCTCATGGCAGTGCAGCATCGCCTCAACGATATGACGACGGTAGGCGCGCAGCATGCAGCCATAGTCCCCCATCGACTTGCCGGTGGCGCGTTGAATCATCATGTTGATCACGCGCGAGGCGCTTTTGCGGAACCAGGAGTCCTGACGGTTGGCGCGCACGGTGCCCACCACGTCATAGCCCTCTTCCGCCACGCTGACCAGCCGTGGGATCTCCTCCGGCGGGTTCTGCAGATCGGCGTCCAGCGTAATCACCAGATCGCCGGTCACCTGATTGAAACCGGCCATAATGGCCGAGTGCTGGCCATAGTTGCGGTTCAGCAAGACGGCGATCACGTGGCTGTCCGGCTTTTCCGCCGCCGCAGTCAGCATGTCAGCGGAGTTGTCGCTGCTGCCATCGTCGACGAGGATGATTTCATAAGGTTGAGATAACTGCTTACAGGCGGCAGTAGTCCGCTCCAGCAACGCCGGCAGGCTTTCCTGCTCGTTGTATACCGGGATGACTACCGAGACTTTTTTAATCGGTTCAACGCGAGGCACGTAAAGACTCCACAACAGAAGACAAGGCATTGACCACGCGATCCACGTCGGCGTCGGTCATATCAGGGAATAGCGGTAAGGTGCACAGCCGCGCCGAGTTCCATTCGGTATTCGGCAAAGAAAGCTGCGGATAACGCTCACGGTAGAATTTCTGAGTATGCGCGGCGCGGAAATGCAGCCCGGTGCCGACGCCAACCTCTTTCAGGCGCTCCATCAGCTGGTCGCGATCGATGCCGCAACGCGCGGGATCGACGCGGACCATAAACAGGTGCCAGGCGTGATCATGCGGATAATCCGGCACGCCCAACGGTTGGAACGGCGAGCCTTCCAGCGCGCTCAGGTAGCGCTGTGCCAGCGCCTTACGGCGCGCGTTCAGCTCAGCAAAGCGCGACAGCTGCACCACGGCGATCGCCGCATGAATGTCGGACAGGTTGTATTTGTAACCCGGCTCCACCACTTCGGCCTGCGGTTTGCGGCCAAGCTGCTGGCGATCGAAGGCATCGACGGCCAGACCGTGGAACTTCAGGCAACGCAGGCGATCCGCCAGCGCATCGTCGTCGGTGGCGATCAGGCCGCCTTCGGCGCAGGTCACGTTTTTAATCGCGTGGAAAGAGAAAATCGCCGTGCCGCGTGCGCCGACCCATTCGCCGTTGTAGCGCGTGCCGACCGCGTGGGCGGCGTCTTCGATCAGCGGCAAGCGATGGCGTGCGGCTACGGCGCGCAGCGCATCCATTTGCAGGGGAGCACCGGCGTAATGCACCGGAACAATCGCTTTGGTGTTCGGGGTGATGGCAGCCTCGACATCGGCGGCGCTGACCATCAACGTATCACGGTCAACGTCGATCATCACCGGCGTGGCGCCCAGCAACTCGATCATGTTGAGGGTGGAGACCCAGGTTTGCGAAGGGGTGATGACTTCGTCGCCGGGGCCGATACCCAGCGCCATCAGCGTGATGTGCATGCCCGCCGTGGCGGAACTGACGGCGATGGCGTGCTTACAGCCGAAAGTGGAGCAGAAGTCACTTTCCAGTTGCTGGTTTTGCGGCCCGGTGGTGATCCAACCGGAACGCAACACTTTCTCTACCGCGGCGATTTCTTCATCGCCGATGGCCGGACGAGAGAAAGGCAAAAATTGATCCATAGTTAACCCCAAACGTATCGAGCTGCTTTTGATGACACTGTAAATCCCTTTCGTTTAACGAATATTAAACGCCAGAGAAGAATCGTTTCCGTGGATTAACTGACAATGTAAGGCCGCAAGCTTAACTAAACCTTAAGACGAGACGTGTCATCAGTGGGAGAACTGATGGATAGGTGCCGTCATCATTAATTTAAATTTACTATGAAAATCAATTTATTATATATATTAATAATTATTTACTTATTTTATTTTTGCCGAATCAAGCCTAGCACGTCATTGACGTTTTTCAATAAAACCCACGATAAAATGAGCGGTGGAACAATAATAGCCGATGATTACCCGGCTATTTATATTCACTACGTTTAGTTTTCGTTTACATTTATGCTGCCGGGACGAATTAAGCCGTGCGCGTCATGATCCAACGCTGGTTCCCCACCCATTGCAGGTGAAAATCCACTTCATAGATCTGCGACAACAGGTCGGGCGCCATCACCTCACGGGTGATGCCCTGCGCCACCAGCTGCCCAGCGTGCAGCAACCAAACCCGATCGGCCTGCTGCAGGGTATGATTCAGATCGTGCGCGCACACCAGCGCGCTGCGCCCACTTTGGCAGAATTCGCGCAGCAGGCGATCCAGCGCGACCTTTTGCGCCACATCCAGGCTATTGGTCGGTTCATCCAGCAACAACAATCGGCTGTGCGGATTGACGCTGGGCCACACCTGCAGCAACACCGCCGCCAGCCGCACCCGCTGCCATTCGCCACCGGAAAGCTGCGTCAACGTGCGTGACAGCTTATCCACCAGCTTCAACCGCTGGCACAGATAGAGGATGGCGTGCTCCACCTCGGTTTGCGCCGCGCCGGCAGGCCGGTGCAACGCCAAATACTGAAACACCGGCATCAGCGACACCGGCGGCTGTTGCTGGCTGAGATAACCGCGTCGGCGCGCCAGCTCGCTCCCCGGATAATCGGCTAACGCGCGTCCGTCCAGGCAGATTTCGCCCAGCCCCGGCAGCATACCCGCCACCCGCGCCAACAGGGTGCTCTTCCCTGCGCCATTGGGGCCGATCAGGTGAACCTGCAACCCGCCGTCAATCTGTGCCGAAAAAGGCGCCAGGCGCCCCGCCACCCCAACCTCAACGAGTTGCAGCATCTGTCTTATCCTGCCAGCGCTTGTTTCACCGCCGCCACCAGCGCCGGATCTTCCGGCGTAGTGTCAGGCGAGAAGCGCTGGATCACCGTGCCGTCGCGCGCGATCAGGAATTTCTCGAAGTTCCACAGAATATCGCCGGGGTGCTTCGGCGCACGCCCTTTGCTGGTCATCCGCGCCAGAAACTCGCTGCCCTGCGGTGCGACAGCCTCCGGCTGTGCGGCAATCAGCGCCTGGTACAGCGGATGACGGCGTTCGCCGTTCACCTCAATCTTGGCGAACATCGGGAATTGCACGCCGAAGGTGCCACGGCAAAACGCCAGGATCTCTTCGTTGCTGCCCGGCTCCTGGCCCAGGAATTCATTGGACGGGAACCCGAGGACTTCCAGCCCTTGATCGCGGTAGGCTTCGTACAGCGCTTCCAGCCCTTCGTACTGTTTGGTCAGGCCGCATTCCGAGGCCACGTTGACCACCAGCAACACCTTATCCCGGTAGGCGCCCAGCGTGGTCGGCTGATTTTCAATGGTTTGTAACGGCAGGTTGTCGATTGGCTTGCTCATCGGTTGTCATCCTTTGGTTTTTTAATGGCAGGTGAATGAAGAGAACTACCTTACGCCTTTTGCCCGGGTCAGTAACCAGATAAATAGCGGCGCCCCCAGCGTGGCGGTCACCACGCCGATCGGCAGCTCGGCCGCCAGCAGCGCAATGCGGGCAACCACATCGGCCACCAGCAACACCCCGGCCCCGGCCAGCGCGCAGGCCGGCAACAGATAGCGTTGGTCGGTCAGGCCGATAAGCCGCAAGATATGCGGGATCACCAGCCCAACGAAGCCAATCACCCCGGCGAGCGCCACGCTGACGCCGACCAGCCAGCCGATCGCCAGCACCAGCAGGTTACGCCACAGATGCAGCGACAGCCCTAGTTGCCGCGCCTGTACCTCGCCCAGCGCCATCAGGTTGAGCGCTTTGCCCTGGCCACACAACCACAGCAGCACCGGCAGCAGCGCCAGCACCAGCCACTTTTGGCGCCAGTCGACCCCGCCGAAACCGCCCATCATCCAGTACATCAGCTGCCGCAGATCGAGGCTGGTGCTGAAATAGACCGCCCAGGTCATCAGCGCGCTGCACACGATGCCCAGCGCTACGCCGACCAGCAACAGCCGCGCATTGGTCAGACGTCGGCGGCGAGCGAAGCCCAGCAACAGGAAGGTCATCGCCAGCGCACCGGCTATCGCGGCGGCGCTCATCAGCGCCACCGGCAACAACCCCTGCCCCAACAACACCGTCAGCACCAGCGCTACGCCGGCGCCGTTAGCGACGCCCAGCAGACCAGGCTCCGCCAGCGGGTTTTCAAACAGCGCCTGCATTACCGCGCCCGCCACCGCCAGGGCGGCACCGACCAGCATCACCGCCAGCGCGCGCGGCAAACGCAGTTGCCAGACGAACAGTTGCGCCCGATCGCTGAACCACTCTGACGGCCATATCCATTGGTCGCCGGCGCAAAGGCTGAACAGCAACGCCACCGCCACGCCCAGCGCCAACAGACCGATCTGGCGTTTATCGCGGTAGCGTTGATGTTGCAACAATAAGGTGAAGGTACGACTGGTTGGCATGGCGCGGCGGTTCCCTGCCGGCCGCTGTCGTGGCCGGATAATTGACGTTTGAGTCGAATATTAGGGGGTTAACGCCGCAAGGGGAAGCCTTGCGTGGATGATGGCGCAGGAAAGCAGCGGCTGGCCTTGCCCGTCATCGCAACGATGATGGCAAAACCAGCCGCCGATAAACTCAGGGTTAACGATGCGGGCCGGCGTTGCCCGGTGGATAAGGCTGGCCGCGGCCGTCATCGCGGCGGTCGGAGGCACCGCGATCGTCATGATTGCGCTCGTGGTCGCGATTATCGCGATCGCCGCGGAACGGATTGCCGCTGCGTGCCGGCTCACGGTGATCGTAGCCACGCGGCGGCGATGGCTGCCAGCGGCCGCCGTCCCAGTACATGCCGCGCGCATTGCGCTCACCCAGACCGCGGCCCTGATGCGCATGCCACCACTGCGGTGGACGCCAGTCGTAACCATCCCAGTAGTAGCCGCGACGGTCCTGATCCCCCAGATGCAGAGAAACGCCCGGCACATTGATATCGACAGAGACATCGGCCTGCGCCGCCAGCGGCAGCAACAGCGGGAAACACACCAGCAACAGGATCTTTTTCATTTTGCCTTCTCACTCTATTTTTCTTGCTGCAGTGGTTATATCAGCGCGTTTATTTAACCACTATCTCACCGATGCCTATTTTCAGATTGTTTTCGACGGCCTTACACAATCCCTACACTGTTTGCCCTCGCCTTTAATTATCATAATCGCTGACAAGGCTTAACGAATAACTGACGGCTCTCAAACGGCGCGGCAATTATAATTAAGCGAATTTCCATCGGAGGATAATAAGATGATTAAACGTATAGGCAGCCTGCTGGCCGTTGTGGCCCTGACAGCAAGCCTCAGCGCCTGCTGCTGGGGCCCGCACTGGGGCGGCGGCCACCGTGGCGATGGCCCTGGCCATTATCACGGCCGTTATTGAAGCGAAAACAATGCCACTCACCAAATAAGATTTAAGAATATTCCTAAATCGAGCTTAAATAAACTTCCGCCGTAGCGTTTGAACGCAGGATTTTAATTCTTACATTGCCCATTAGGAATAAACTGAATTTTATCCTCAAAAAGAAAAAGGCCGCGCAAGCGGCCTTTTTTGATATCACACGTCACTCACCCTTTCGGGCTGGCGTTTTCTACCCGGCTTTTCAGCTTCTGCCCCGGACGGAAGGTCACCACGCGGCGCGCCGTAATCGGAATGTCTTCGCCGGTCTTCGGGTTACGCCCCGGACGTTGGTTCTTGTCACGCAGATCAAAGTTGCCAAAACCCGACAGTTTTACCTGTTCGCCATTCTCAAGGGCCCGACGGACCTCTTCAAAGAACAGTTCCACCAGGTCTTTGGCGTCCCGTTTGCTAAGCCCAAGCTTCTCAAACAGGTGTTCTGACATTTCAGCTTTAGTAAGCGCCATAGGTTCAATCCCTCAAGGATGCTTGGAATCGCTGTTTTAGAGCCTCTACGCATTTTGCAACGGTAGCGGCTATCTCCTCTTCTTCCAGTGTACGAGCGGTATCCTGCAATACCAGACTGATAGCCAGGCTCTTGTCACCTTCTGCCACGCCCTTGCCACGGTACACGTCAAACAAGTTTACGCCAACTACCTGATTTGCGCCAACTTTCTTACACTCGGCCAAAATATCTTCTGCGGGGACGTTTTCAGCCACCACAACGGCGATATCACGGCGGTTTGCCGGGAAGCGCGAAATCTCCCGCGCCTGAGGCACGGCGCGGCTCGCAAGCTTGTTCCACTCCAGTTCAAACACCACGGTGCGGCCGTTAAGATCCAGTTTACGTTCAAGTTCCGGGTGAATCACACCGATGAAACCTACGCGTTCGCCGTGCAAATAAATCGCCGCACTCTGCCCTGGATGCAGGGCCGGATTGGCTTCCGCCCGGAACTGAATTTCGGATAATTTACCGGTCAGTTCGAGGACAGACTCCAGATCCCCTTTTAAATCATAGAAGTCGACGGGCTTGCGCGCCAGATCCCAATGCTCATCGTGCGTATGGCCGGCGATCACGCCTGCCAGCATGACGTCCTGGCGAATACCCAGATCTGCCGCACTATCAGGCACAAAGCGCAGGCCGCTTTCGAACAGGCGCAGACGCGTCTGCTGACGGTTCTGGTTATACACCACCGCGGACAGCAAACCGGTCCACAACGACAGGCGCATCGCCGACATTTCGACCGAAATCGGGCTCGGCAGGATCAGCGCTTCTTCATTCGGGTGCAGCAGCGCCTGCACTTTCGGATCGACGAAGCTGTAGGTGATCGCTTCCTGGTAGCCGTGATCGACCAGCATGGTCTTCACGCGCTTGAGCGTCAGATCGGCTTCGCGATGCTGGGTCATCACCAGATCGGCGCGCACCGGCACATCCGGGATGTTGTCGTAGCCGTAAACGCGCGCCACTTCTTCCACCAGATCCTCTTCGATTTCCATATCGAAACGCCAGCTCGGCGCGACAGCTTGCCAGCTGTCGCCCTGCTCGGTCACCTGGCAGCCCAGGCGGCGCAGAATGTCGCTGACCTGCTCGCTCGGCACCACGTGGCCGATCAGACGATCCAGCTTCTCGCGGCGCAGCGTGATGGTGGCGCGCTTCGGCAGTTCGTTTTCGTGGGTCACGTCGATAACCGGGCCGGCCTGGCCGCCGCAGATGTCGAGCAGCAGGCGCGTGGCGCGCTCCATCGCTTTGTACTGCAGCGCCGGATCGACGCCGCGCTCATAGCGGTGAGACGCATCGGTGTGCAGACCGTGACGGCGTGCACGGCCGGTGATCGACAGCGGGCTGAAGAAGGCGCATTCCAGCAGCACGTCCTGAGTTTCCCCGTTGACGCCGGAATGCTCGCCGCCGAAGATGCCGCCCATCGCCAACGCTTTTTGATGATCGGCGATCACTAAGGTGTCGGCGCTCAGTTTGGCTTCGTTGCCGTCCAGCAGCGTCAGGGTTTCCCCTTCTTCCGCCATGCGCACCACGATGCCGCCGTCGATGCGGTCCAGATCGAAAGCGTGCATCGGCTGGCCAAGCTCCAGCAGCACATAGTTGGTGACGTCTACCACGGCATCGATAGAACGGATGCCGCAACGACGCAGTTTTTCACGCATCCACAGCGGGCTTGGCGCCTTGACGTCGATACCTTTCACCACGCGCCCCAGATAGCGTGGGCACGCCTGCGGCGCGTCAACGCGGATCGGCAGCGTGGCGTCGATGGTGGCGGCCACCGGGCTCATGTCCGGCTCGGTCAGCGCAACCTGGTTCAGTACGCCCACGTCGCGCGCGACGCCGATGATGCCCAGGCAGTCGGCGCGGTTCGGCGTGACGCTGATCTCGATGGTGTTGTCGTTCAGTTTCAGATAGTCGCGGATGTCGGTGCCGATCGGCGCATCCAGCGGCAGCTCGATGATGCCGTCATGATCGTCGGAAATGCCCAGCTCGGAGAACGAGCACAGCATACCTTCCGAAGGTTCGCCGCGCAGCTTGGCGGCCTTGATTTTGAAGTCGCCCGGCAGCACCGCGCCCACGGTGGCGACCGCCACTTTCAGGCCGGTACGGCAGTTCGGCGCGCCGCAGACGATGTCGAGCAGGCGTTCGCCGCCTACGTTAACCTTGGTGACGCGCAGTTTGTCGGCGTTCGGGTGCTGGCCGCACTCGACCACCTCGCCCACGACGACGCCGTTAAACGCGCCGGCAACCGGATCCACGCCGTCCACTTCCAGGCCGGCCATGGTGATTTGATCGGATAATGCTTCGCTGCTGATGGCCGGGTTTACCCACTCGCGCAACCAGAGTTCACTGAATTTCATGTGATATTCCCGCCTTACTTAAACTGTTTGAGGAAACGCAGATCGTTTTCGAAGAATGCGCGCAGATCGGTGACGCCGTAACGCAGCATCGTCAGGCGCTCCATGCCCATACCGAAGGCGAAACCGGAGTAAACTTCCGGATCGATGCCCACGTTGCGCAGCACGTTCGGATGCACCATGCCGCAGCCCAGCACTTCCAGCCATTTGCCATTCTTGCCCATCACGTCCACTTCAGCGGACGGCTCGGTGAACGGGAAGTAGGACGGACGGAAACGAACCTGCAGGTCTTCTTCAAAGAAGTTGTTCAGGAAATCGTGCAGCGTGCCCTTCAGATTGGTGAAACTGATGTCTTTATCGACGATCAGCCCTTCCATCTGATGGAACATCGGGGTGTGCGTCTGATCGTAGTCGTTACGATAAACGCGGCCCGGCGCAATGATGCGGATCGGCGGCTGCTGGTTCTTCATGGTGCGGATCTGCACGCCGGAAGTCTGGGTGCGCAGCAGGCGCGTGGCGTCGAACCAGAAGGTATCGTGGTCGGCGCGCGCCGGGTGATGCCCTGGAATGTTCAGCGCGTCGAAGTTGTGGTAATCGTCTTCAATCTCCGGGCCGGTGGCAACGGAGAAGCCCAGCTCGCCAAAGAAGGTTTCGATACGGTCGATGGTGCGGGTTACCGGATGCAGACCGCCGTTTTCCATGCGACGGCCCGGCAGGGAGACGTCGATGGTTTCAGCCGCCAGGCGCGCGTTCAGCGCAGCGCTTTCCAGCGCGTTCTTACGCGCGTTCAGGGCGTCTTGCACCTCCTGCTTGGCCTGGTTGATCACCGCGCCGGCCGCCGGACGATCTTCCGCCGGGACGTCGCGCAGAGACTGCATCTGCAAGGTGAAATGACCTTTCTTGCCAAAATATTCGACGCGCACCAAATCTAACGCGGCAACATCCTGGGCATCTTCTACGGCTGCCTTGGCATTGGCAACCAGCTCTGCGAGATGTGGCATTGCTTTCCTCTTCCTCTGGCCGGGATGGCCCTAAGTAATTGTTATCTATATTCGAACACGCCTTTGAGCAATCTTCAAAGACTTTTCAATGCGTTGCCGGCCGGGCGGCTCACCTGAGCTGAACGCCAGCCGTACTCACCGCAACGCGTTGCAAGGCGGGACGATGGCCAAAAACAAAAAAGCCTCCACGAGGGAGGCTTAGGCGCTACTTTTCGTTTCTTTTCTTACGCGCAAAGCCTCCTGAAATCAGGCGCTAAAGTAAAAAAAGAAACGAAAAATAGCTGCGTGCATGATTGCGGTACCTTGTCGATGATTGCCCACCAGTGATATAGCTGCGGACAATGAAAGTCAATATTTGTCGCTGAAAACAAAGATTAAAAGAGGGAGCAAGCTCCCTCTTCTACTGACTTACGCCAGAGCTGCTTTCGCTTTCTCAACCAGTGCGCCGAAGGCCACTTTGTCGAAGACTGCGATGTCAGCCAGGATCTTACGGTCAATTTCGATCGACGCTTTTTTCAAGCCGTTGATGAACTTGCTGTAAGACAGACCGTTCTGACGAGCAGCTGCGTTGATACGTGCAATCCACAGCTGACGGAACTGACGCTTACGTTGACGACGGTCACGGTAAGCATACTGGCCTGCTTTGATTACTGCCTGGAAGGCAACACGATATACGCGCGAACGGGCACCGTAGTAGCCTTTCGCCTGCTTCATAATTTTCTTGTGACGTGCGCGTGCAATTACACCACGTTTTACGCGAGCCATATGCTCTCTCCTAAAGTCTTATTCTAAATTCAAAAAAAATGGCTTATGCGTACGGCAGGCACGCGGTAACCAGGACCAGATCGTTTTTAGACACCATGCCTTTCGGACGCAGGTGACGTTTACGCTTGGTTGCTTTTTTGGTCAGAATATGACGCAGGTTGGCATGTTTACGCTTAAAACCACCGCTGCCGGTTTTTTTGAAGCGCTTGGCTGCACCACGTACAGTTTTAATCTTTGGCATTTTAATTAAATCCACTTCGCATTGTTAAACAACGAATCAGTTGGGCGAATAAAACCCACACAGCGCAAGCGCCGCGCGGGTTCCATTACTTGTAAGCCTTACTGTTTCTTCTTAGGAGCGAGCACCATAATCATCTGGCGGCCTTCGATCTTCGTAGGGAAGGATTCGACCACTGCCAGATCCATATCTTCACACAGGTCTTTACGGACGCGGTTAAGCACTTCCATACCGATCTGCTGGTGCGCCATCTCACGCCCGCGGAAACGCAGGGTGATTTTGGCTTTATCGCCATCTTCCAGAAAGCGAATCAGGTTGCGTAGTTTGACCTGATAGTCGCCATCATCGGTGCCAGGACGGAATTTGATTTCCTTGACCTGAATAACTTTTTGCTTCTTCTTCTGTTCTTTCGTCGACTTGCTCTTCTCGTAGAGGAATTTGCCGTAATCCATGATTCGGCAAACTGGCGGTTCGGCATTTGGGCTGATTTCTACTAAATCAACGCCCGCTTCCTCAGCTTTTTCAAGAGCTTCATTCAGACTGACAATACCAATCTGCTCGCCATCGACGCCGGTTAGGCGAACTTCTTGCGCGCGAATTTCTCTGTTAATGCGATTAGGACGCGCCGGTTGAACTCGTTTTCCGCCTTTAATACTTTATTCCTCCAGTTGATGAAGACTACGGCTGCGAATCTCTTTCAGCAGCTTGTCTACGACTTCGTTTACGTCCAGGCTTCCCAGGTCTTTGCCACGGCGGGTACGAACGGCAACTTTGCCTGCTTCGACCTCTTTGTCGCCGCACACCAACATGTAAGGGACTCGACGTAAAGTATGTTCGCGAATTTTAAAGCCAATCTTCTCATTTCTCAAGTCCGCTTTCACGCGAATGCCTGCATCCTGCAGTTTTTTGGTCAATTGCTGGACGTAATCAGACTGGCTGTCGGTGATATTCATCACCACCACCTGCACCGGAGCGATCCAGGTCGGGTAGAACCCGGCGTATTCTTCGGTCAGGATACCGATGAAACGTTCCATGGAGCCCAAAATGGCGCGGTGAATCATTACCGGCACGACGCGATCGTTGTTTTCGCCAACATACGAAGCGCCCAAACGGCCCGGCAAGAAGAAATCGAGCTGCACGGTACCACATTGCCATGCGCGATCCAAACAATCATGCAGGGTAAATTCAATTTTCGGTCCGTAGAAGGCGCCCTCACCCGGCTGATATTCAAACGGAATGCCGTTCTCTGTCAGCGCGGCGGCCAGGTCTTCTTCCGCACGGGTCCACATGTCGTCGGTGCCGATGCGTTTTTCCGGGCGAGTGGACAGCTTGACGGCGATCTTGTCGAAGCCGAAAGTGCCGTACACGTCATACACCATGCGGATGCATTCGTTCACTTCAGCGCGCACCTGCTCTTCCGTACAGAAGATGTGGGCGTCATCCTGCGTGAAGCCGCGCACGCGCATCAGGCCGTGCAGGGAACCCGATGGCTCATTGCGGTGGCAGCTGCCGAACTCGCCCATGCGCAGCGGTAAATCGCGGTACGACTTCAGGCCCTGGTTGAAGATCTGCACGTGGCCCGGGCAGTTCATCGGCTTGATGCAATATTCGCGGTTTTCCGACGCGGTGGTGAACATGGCGTCTTTGTAGTTTTCCCAGTGGCCGGTTTTTTCCCACAGCACGCGGTCCATCATGAACGGACCTTTCACTTCCTGGTACTGGTACTCTTTGAGCTTCATACGCACGAAGGCTTCCAGCTCGCGGAAGATGGTCCAACCGTCGTTGTGCCAGAACACCATGCCCGGCGCTTCTTCCTGCATATGATACAGGTCGAGCTGTTTGCCGATCTTGCGGTGATCGCGCTTGGCCGCTTCTTCCAGACGTTGTAGGTAGGCGTTCAACTGCTTCTTGTCTGCCCAGGCGGTGCCGTAGATACGCTGCAGCATTTTGTTTTTGCTGTCGCCGCGCCAGTAAGCGCCGGAGGTTTTCTGCAGCTTGAAATGGTGGCAGAAACGCATGTTCGGCACGTGCGGGCCGCGGCACATGTCGACGTATTCTTCGTGGTGGTACAGGCCAGGACGATCGTCATGGCTGATGTTCTCATCCAGGATCGCCACTTTGTAGATTTCGCCGCGCTCAGCGAAGGTGTCGCGGGCTTCTTGCCAGCTGACCTTCTTCTTGATGACGTCGTAATCCTTATCGGCCAACTCGTGCATCCGCTTTTCCAGCAGATCCAGATCTTCCTGCGTCAGGGTGCGGTCGATATCCACGTCATAATAGAAACCGTTGTCGATCACCGGACCGATCGCCATTTTGGTATCCGGCCACAGCTGCTTGATCGCATGACCCAGCAGGTGAGCACAGGAGTGGCGCATGATTTCCAGGCCGTCCTCATCTTTGATGGTGATGATGGCCAGCTGCGCATCCGATTCGATCAGATCGCCGGCGTCGACCAGCTCGCCGTTGACGCGGCCGGCGATACAGGCTTTCGCCAGGCCAGGGCCGATATCGCGCGCGACATCCATCGGGGAAACGGGGTGATCGAAATGACGCTGACTACCGTCAGGAAGGGTAATAACAGGCATTAATAATTCCTTATCTACAGTGGTGACCCACACGACAGATCACATGAAGAAATACAATATCGTTTAATTACATGATGTTATAGACGCTATCCAGCTTTACCCTGCCAGATATGTACACTCATATGTACACAATTTGAAATGTACTATGTTGCTACGCCATAACGGGATGAGTAGTCTATCACTAGATAAACACCATCATCTACAAGAGCATTACAACACTCGCCTATCGAACACTACAATGTGAATGCTAGGCACTCCCATACCAATGCTTAATAAATGCCTCGCTTCTTAAGTCTGCATTGATGATGCGAACCAGAATGATAGATAAAACTAAGAACTTGTCGATTGACTTCATAATTGACTTAGGAATGCTCGTTTTTCATATTCTGTCCCTGTCGTTCTGCCCAGTAGCAATGGAAGCTTAGAAGTAAGCGGTCCCAAGAATGCTCTTCAGCACGGTTAAAGATTGGCACTCAAACCTATTATCATGATTCTCAATGCTTAGCTCAGATAAATTATACAGTAATATCTCATTTTGGGAGTGAAATCCACTCCACATATAATGCTTTCATTTGAAAATAATTAATCTATCGGCTTTAACTCAACAATAAACTCAGCAAATTCGTTGTAGTATTCAAAGTAATTATTTAATTGTTCTTGGGTTACTTTTCTTACTATTTTTTTTGGCTCATCAACCAACGGTATTATAGTAGTCAAAAGGTATTTCCCACTATCAGATTCCTTTTCACACTCTTCATTTGAAATTACACACTCACTTATTATCTCACCATTAGCATAATT
>NZ_JBJNLV010000010.1:0-207059 GCF_052168875.1 Serratia sp. CY38905
GCAATAGCGCGGTGGTCCCACCTGACCCCATGCCGAACTCAGAAGTGAAACGCCGTAGCGCCGATGGTAGTGTGGGGTCTCCCCATGCGAGAGTAGGACACTGCCAGGCATCAAATAAAACAACAAGCCTCATGCGAAAGCATGGGGCTTTTTGTTTTGTCTGTTATCTGGCGTTCTGCACGAGCATGGGCATGCGAAAGGCCCGTCGGGAACGGGCCTTAACGCCGCTCGCGGCGGCCCCGGAGGGGAGAGTCTCAGGATGAGACGAATTGTGTAGGACAAATCCGCCGGGAGCGGATTTGAACGTTGCGAAGCAACGGCCCGAAGGGGGGCGGGCAGGACGCCCGCCATAAACTGCCAGGCATCAAATTAAGCCGAAAGCCCTGAACTGACGTTCAGGGCTTTTTGCTATGCGTAAAACGGAAAAAAGCGCAGCTATGCTGCGCTGTTTCTCCGACAAAACAGCCAGAGAAAAGGCCCCGAAGGGCCTTTGATTAGGGTGTGTTTGCTTTTTTCACTTATTATTCGGTCAATGCGAGCTGCCCTGAGAGATGCCCAACCCGGTTTGCGAACGGACAAACTGAGCCCGGAAGCGTTCCCGCTCTTGCTGCCCGGCCAGCGAGCTATCGGTGATCGAGAATAGCCAGGTACCGACAAAGGCGACAATCATCGAGAACAGCGCCGGATATTCATAAGGGTAAATCGGTTTTTCATGGCCGAGGATCTGCACCCAGATCGTCGGGCCGAGGATCATCAGAATCACTGCCGTCAACAGGCCCAGCCAGCCGCCAATCATCGCGCCGCGAGTGGTCAAACGTGACCAGTACATCGACAGGATGATGATAGGGAAGTTACAGCTGGCGGCGATGGAGAACGCCAACCCGACCATAAAGGCGATGTTCTGCTTCTCGAACAAGATCCCCAGGGCAATGGCGACAATGCCTAGCACCACAACGGTGATCTTGGATACTCTCAGTTCGTCGCGCTCGGTCGCCTTGCCGTTTTTCATCACGCTGGCGTACAGGTCATGGGAAACGGCCGAGGCGCCGGCCAGCGTCAGGCCTGCAACGACCGCCAGAATGGTGGCGAAGGCCACCGCCGAGATAAAGCCGAGGAAGAAGTTGCCGCCAACGGCATTGGCCAGGTGTACCGCCGCCATGTTGGTGCCGCCCAGCAGCGCGCCGGTGGCGTCTTTGAAGGCCGGATTGGCGCTGACCAGCAAGATGGCGCCGAAGCCGATGATAAAGGTCAGGATATAGAAATAACCGATAAAACCGGTGGCGTAGAACACGCTCTTGCGCGCTTCCTTGGCGTCACTCACGGTGAAGAAGCGCATCAGGATGTGCGGCAGACCGGCGGTGCCGAACATCAGCGCCAGGCCGAGCGACAGCGCGGAAACCGGATCGGACACCAGGCCGCCTGGGCTCATGATGGCGATGCCTTTCGGATGCACCTTCACCGCTTCGGCGAACAGGGTGTTGAAGTCGAAGTTAACCGACTTCATCACCATCAGCGCCATAAAGCTGGCGCCGGACAGCAGCAGCACCGCCTTGATGATTTGCACCCAGGTGGTGGCCAGCATGCCGCCGAACAGCACGTACAGCACCATCAGGATACCGACCAGGATCACCGCCACGTGGTAGTTGAGCCCGAACAGCAGCTGGATCAGCTTGCCGGCGCCGACCATCTGCGCGATCAGATACAGCGCCACCACCACCAAAGAGCCGCAGGCCGACAGGGTACGGATCGGTTTCTGTTTTAGGCGGTAAGAGGCGACATCGGCAAAGGTATAGCGGCCGAGGTTGCGCAGGCGCTCCGCGATCAGGAACAGAATGATCGGCCAGCCGATGAGGAAGCCGATGGAATAGATCAGGCCGTCATAGCCCGAGGTGTAGACCAGGGCGGAGATGCCGAGAAACGAGGCGGCAGACATGAAGTCGCCGGCGATCGCCAGCCCGTTTTGCAGGCCGGTGATGCGCCCGCCCGCGGTGTAGTAATCCTGACGGGAACGGGTGCGTTTGGACGCCCAATAGGTGATGTAGAGCGTGGCGCCGACAAACAGGATAAACATCACGATCGCCTGGATGTTCAGCGGCTGACGATGCACTTCGCCGCCGATGGCTTCGGCGCAGGCCAGACCGGGCAGCAACAGCAGCGCGGTGGCAGAGAATAAGCGCTTCATTGTTTCACCTCACGCAGAATTTCTGCGGTGAGGCGATCGAACTCGCCGTTGGCGCGAAACACGTAGATCCCGGTCAAGACGAAAGAGATCACGATCAGCCCGACGCCGACCGGGATCCCGCGGGTGATGGTCGATCCGGCGGCGATCGGCGTGCCGAGCCATTGCGGATCGAAGGCGATCAACAGAATAAAGCCGACGTACAGCGCCAGCGTAATCAGCGAAAGCAGCCAGGCGAACCGGCCGCGTTTTCTCACCAGCTCTTTAAAGCGCGGGTTTTCTTCAATCCCTTGATAAATGGTGTCATTCATCAGAGTGTCTCCAGTCGGTATTGAGAGATTACGCCGCGCCAGGGCCGCTCAACGGCGCGTTATCCGAATGAACGGCCTGAAGCGGCGTAAATTATGACGGCACTTTCATTGATTGTTTTTCTTCCAACAGCTTGTCGACTACGGCCGGATCCGCCAGCGTGGAGGTGTCCCCCAGGTTGCTGGTGTCGCCGGCGGCAATTTTGCGCAGGATACGCCGCATGATCTTGCCGGAGCGCGTCTTGGGCAGCGAATCTGTCCAGTGCAGCACGTCCGGCGTGGCGATCGGCCCTATCTCTTTGCGCACCCAGTTGCGCACTTCGGTATAGAGCTCCGGCGTCGGTTCTTCGCCGTGGTTCAGCGTGATGTAGGCGTAGATCGCCTGGCCTTTGATGTTATGAGGAATGCCGACCACCGCCGCTTCGGCGATTTTCGGGTGCGATACCAGCGCAGACTCGATCTCGGCGGTGCCCAGACGGTGGCCGGAGACGTTCAGCACGTCGTCGACGCGGCCGGTGATCCAGTAGTAACCGTCCTCGTCGCGACGGGCGCCGTCACCGCTGAAGTACATACCTTTGAAGGTCGAGAAGTAGGTTTGCTCGAAGCGGTCATGATCGCCGAA
Source organism: Serratia sp. CY38905 (assembly GCF_052168875.1). Classification (NCBI taxonomy): domain Bacteria; kingdom Pseudomonadati; phylum Pseudomonadota; class Gammaproteobacteria; order Enterobacterales; family Yersiniaceae; genus Serratia; species Serratia sp. CY38905. The sequence goes on from NZ_JBJNLV010000010.1 coordinate 3,110, forward strand.
CAGGGTGCGTGCCTGGCCCGGCCAGGAGTCGACGATCACCAGGTTGCCTTCGCAGGCGCCTTCCTGCGGTGTGCCGACGTTATCGACCAGCGCCGGCTGTACGCCGAAGAACGGCCGCGTGGCGGAACCGGCCTTCAGCTCGGTGGCGCCCGGCAGCGGGGTAATCATGAAGCCGCCGGTTTCGGTTTGCCACCAGGTGTCGACGATCGGGCACTTTGCGTTGCCTATCTTGTTGTAGTACCACTCCCAGGCTTCCGGGTTGATCGGCTCGCCGACCGAGCCCATGATGCGCAGCGAATCGCGTCGGGTGCCTTCGATCGCCTTGTCGCCTTCGGCCATCAGGGCGCGAATGGCGGTTGGTGCGGTATACAGAATGTTGACCTGGTGCTTGTCGATCACCTGCGACAGGCGATTGACGCCCGGATAGTTAGGCACGCCTTCGAACATCAGCGTGGTGGCGCCGCAGGCCAGCGGGCCGTACAGCAGATAGCTGTGGCCGGTAACCCAGCCCACGTCGGCGGTGCACCAGTAAATGTCGCCGTCGTGGTAGTCAAACACATATTTAAAGGTCATCGCGGCGTACACCAGGTAGCCGCCTGTGGTGTGCAGCACGCCTTTCGGTTTGCCGGTCGAGCCTGAGGTGTACAGGATAAACAGCGGATCTTCGGCGTTCACTTCTTCCGGCGGGCAGTCGGCGGAGACGCCCTGGATCAGCTCATGCCACCACAGATCGCGCCCTTCCTGCCAGTAGCCCGGTTTCCCGGTGCGTTGGAACACCACCACGTTGGTGACGCTGACCACGCTGGGATTTTTCAGCGCATCATCGACGTTCTTTTTCAGCGGCACGGCGCGGCCGGCGCGCAGGCCTTCATCGGCGGTGATCACCAGCTTGGCGTTGGAGTCGATAATGCGCCCGGCGACCGCTTCCGGCGAGAAGCCGCCGAAGATCACCGAATGTACGGCGCCGATGCGCGCACAGGCCAGCATCGCGACCGCCGCTTCCGGCACCATCGGCATATAGATAGCCACCACGTCGCCCTTTTTCACGCCGAGCTTTTTCAGCACGTTGGCGAACTGGCAGACGTCATGGTGCAACTGTTTGTAAGTCACTTTTTTGGATTGGGTCGGGTCATCGCCTTCCCAGATAATGGCGGTTTGGTCGCCGCGCTCGGCCAAATGGCGATCCAGACAGTTGGCCGCCAGGTTCAACGTGCCGTCTTCAAACCAGCGAATGCTGACGTGGCCCGGATCGAACGAGGTATTTTTAACTTTGGTATAGGGTTTGATCCAATCCAGGATTTTGCCATGCTCACCCCAGAAAGCCTCTGGGTCTTGAACCGACTGTTGATAATACTCTTGGTATTGTGCCGGATTAATCAGGGCGCGTTCTGCAATTGCAGAAGGAATAGCGTGTTTATGCAGTTGGCTCATAGCTTTTCTCCTTGAAGTTGTTAATGATATGTCAACTGAAGGTTAAGTATAGTTTGCTACGATTCTTTGTTTCTTTTTTGCGCGGCAGATCACGCAACAAAGATATTGATTTGTAATCGTTCTGTCGCATTTGCAGGGCATATCTATCTCTTTGGTGCTTAAATCCCCATAAACCCGCATTTTTAACCAAAAACACTTATATAAAGAACAAAAAAGAATAAACAAAGACGGGGGGGAACTGTCTCGATATTAATAGATACGCGCAGGGTCATAATTATTTCTCGCTATAAATCTTTTTGGATTATTTTTCGCTATTAATATTCGAAGTTGGTATTAACACCATATAACGATGGACGACATATCGTGAAATAACGTTTTATTAACCTTAATTCCTGATGAAAGGTCGGATGATACCTTATGGCATTCGCTCTGCAATATCGTTCGTTTTTTAATCTGAATATAAAGTGGCGCTGCATTTATGGCCGAAAGTGTCACTCGGTCAATTCTCATTTGTTTGACTTTTAAGTAACAAAATATAAACATTTTATGCGGATTAAATATGCAGAATGGGTGAAAAATAACGCATTTTAATGGCGTTCAAAAAATCGTCTCCGGCGTGCTTATGTGCTTCATTGTATGAAAAATTATGTTTTTAATAACAAGCAATTATGCTGTTTGAAATAGTAACGCGAAATTTTTGTTATTCGATTCAGCGCTCAACCCTGACAAATCAAGGCTTGCAGAGCATGCCGCCCGGATGATACAGATTTATACTGCGTCGCACCCAGGGCAGGTGAACGCTTCCACTGAATTAACATAAGCCTGTAATAAATGATTAAGTATTCTTTTCGCCGTGTTGCGACTTTGTACGGCGAAAAGGGTCTTTGAGGACTTTTTGGGTATGAAAAGTGTAAAAATTAGCCTGGCTTGGCAAATCCTGATCGCGTTGGTGCTGGGTATTATTGTTGGCGCGGTATTGCACAACCAGACCGAATCTCGTGAGTGGCTGGTGAGTAATATTCTCAGCCCGGCGGGCGATATCTTTATTCGTCTGATCAAGATGATTGTGGTGCCGATCGTTATTTCCACGCTGATTGTCGGTATTGCCGGCGTGGGCGATGCGAAAAAGCTGGGCCGCATCGGATTGAAAACCATTATCTACTTCGAAGTGATCACCACCGTTGCCATCGTGGTGGGGTTGACGTTGGCCAACGTATTCCAACCCGGCCACGGCATCGATATGTCGACGCTGACCACGGTGGACATTTCGCAGTATGAGAAAACCACCGAACAGGTGCAAAGCGGTTCGCACAGCCTGGTGGCGACCATTCTGTCGCTGATCCCGTCGAACGTCTTCTCGTCGATGGCCAAGGGCGACATGTTGCCGATTATCTTCTTCTCGGTGCTGTTCGGTCTGGGGCTGTCGTCGTTGCCGAAAGAGACTAAAGAGCCGCTGCTGAAGGTGTTCAAGGCGGTGTCCGAAAGCATGTTCAAAGTCACCCACATGATCATGCGCTATGCGCCGATCGGGGTGTTTGGCCTGATTGCGGTCACGGTAGCCAACTTCGGTTTCGCTTCGCTGCTGCCGCTGGCCAAGCTGGTGGTGCTGGTGTACTTCGCCATCGCGTTCTTCGCCCTGGTGGTGCTGGGGGCGGTCGCCCGGCTGTGCAACCTGCGCATCTGGACGCTGATCCGCATCCTGAAAGACGAACTGATCCTGGCTTATTCCACCGCCAGCTCGGAAACGGTGCTGCCGCGCATCATCGAAAAGATGGAGGCTTACGGCGCGCCCAAGTCGATCACCAGCTTCGTGGTGCCGACCGGCTACTCCTTTAACCTGGATGGCTCGACGCTGTACCAGAGCATCGCCGCCATCTTTATCGCCCAGCTGTACGGCATCGAGCTGTCGTTGGGGCAGGAGATCGTGCTGGTGCTGACGCTGATGGTCACCTCGAAAGGGATCGCCGGCGTGCCGGGCGTCTCGTTCGTGGTGCTGCTGGCCACGCTGGGCAGCGTCGGCATTCCGCTGGAAGGCCTGGCGTTCATCGCCGGCGTGGACCGTATCCTGGATATGGCGCGCACCGCGCTGAACGTCGTGGGTAACGCGTTGGCGGTATTGGTGATCGCCAAATGGGAGCACCAGTTCGATCGCAAGAAGGCGCTGGCCTACGAAACGGAGTTTCTGGCGCAGAAGGTGAAGCCGGCCAATCAGGCCTAATCGCCGAGTCTCGCCGATGTTAAAAACGCCCCGGGCAGTTGTGCCGGGCGTTTTGTTTTTATGGCCCTTCAACCTGCCGCTTTCTTTTCTTTGCCCTACTGCGCGACTTGCATCCCCGCTTAACAGAATCTAAAGTGTTACCAAATTAATAGAAATGATAATAGATGTTATTATCATTTTCATTTGATGATGTATGGAGACACGCAAAAGCCGTTGAACGGCGGGGTTACGCCCGTTCGGCGTCTTTATTCGGGCTTATCAAAGGTAGGTAACATGTCGGACACCGCTTTGGCCTCTGAATGGTTGCCGCTGGCGCCAGCGCAGCTTGATTTCTGGGAAGAACACACCTTGCACCCCGGGCAGACCCTGTCCACCGTCGCACACTGCACCGAACTGTGCGGCGCGGTAGAGGAAGAGACGCTCTGCCGGGCGATCGCCACTACCCTCGCCGAGACGCAGGCGTTTGCCCTGCGCTTTGGTGAGCGGCGTGGCGACGCTCCTCCGCCGTTACGGCACGATCCACAGTGCATACCGCCATTACAACGCATCGATCTGCAAACGCACGGCGATCCCTGGCAGGCGGCGCAAAGCCTGATGCGCGAAGATATCGCGCAGCGCCGGGCGCTGCACAGCGAGCCGCTAGCCGCCGCCTGGCTGCTCAAGCTGGGGCCGGAGCGCTACCTCTGGTACGTGCGTGCGCACCATATTCTGGTTGATGGCTTCGGCATGGCCTTGATTGAACACCGTTGCGCCGCGTTATATGCGCACTATCTGGGTGAAGGCAGCGCGGGTATTCCCCTGGGCGCCTTTGACGCCTTTCAACAGGCCGAGCTGGCCTACGCTGATTCTGAGCGATGCGAGCGCGATCGGCGCTTTTGGCAGAGCTATCTGCCGCCGTCGCAGGCGCTGCCGACGGTGCGCAAAGGCGGCAGGGAGTATGGCGTACGGCGTCTAAGCACCCACCACCGGCTGCCGGCGGCGGTATCGCAACGGCTGGCACAGCTGGCGGAACGCAGCGGCATAAATTGGCCCGACTTGCTGGTGGCGCTGTCGGCGGCCTGGCTGTTTCAGGTGATGCCGCGCGACACCCGACAAGGCGATACGCTGCCGATGTGGATGCCGGCGATGAATCGCCGCGGGCAGGCTGCCACCAACGTGCCTTCGCTGGCGGTCAACACGCTGCCGCTGCTGGTGTCGTCACCCCCGTCGGCGACGCTGGGAGATTTTCTGATGACGATGGCGCAGCAACTGCGGGAGCTGCGCAGCCACGCCGGCTACCGCCTGCGTCAACTGGCCGCCGATCGCGGCGTGGAGCCAGGCTCGCGCTTCTTTATTTCTCCTTTCATCAACGTGCAACCCTTCGATGCGCCCCGGTTTACCGGCTGCAGCGGCACCCGCCGCGTATTGGCCGGCGGTTCGGGCGACGGTTTTAATCTGACTTATCGCGGCCGCACCGACGCCCGCGATCTGCAGGTCGATATCGATATTTATCTGGAACAGTTCCCGACGGAGGATGTGCTGGACTATGGCGAGGCGCTGCAAGAGTTTCTGTTGCGCGCGCTGCAGCGGGAAGCCTGGGAACAACCGCTGGCGGTTCTGACGGCGTTGCCTGCCTGATAAAGTGCGGGCGGGGGATGTCCCCGCCCGAGTTTTATGGCATCAGTTGGCCAGCAATGCCGCCACTTCGCGCGCGTTCTTGCATGGCAGGAGCGAACTGCTTACCAGCCGGGTGCCGAAAGCGTCATTGAGGCGCTCCGCCACCTGTTTGATATGCGGCAACTTCAGCCCCATGGTGATAAACGCCGTCTCTTCCCCCCATTCCGGGCGTGGCGTTACGCCGATCGCCTGCCAGTAAATAGTCAGGATCTCTGCGCTGCGCGCCAAAGGCGCGTTCGGCGGCGGCGCCGCACAGGCGTTCAGCGCCGGCGCGGTTTGCTGGTGGCTCAGATCGGCGCGGATGCGATGGCGGTCGGTTTTGCCGTTGGCGGACAGCGGCAGCGCCTCGGCATGGATAAAGCGCGTGGGAATATGGGTGCAGGGCAGATAGCCGGTGGCGAAGGCGCGGATCTCGGACAGCGGCAGCGGTTTGCCGTCGCGGGTCAGATACAGGGCGCCGAGCGCCGCTTCTTTGTTCTCTCCGCTGGGATAGTCCACCACCACCATATCCAGGATCGCCGGATGGCGGCGCAGCACATCTTCGATTTCCGGCAACGAGACGCGCACGCCGCGGATCTTCACATAGCCGTTCACCCGGGTGGCGAACATGATGTTGCCGTCCGCACGGTAGTAGCCCTGATCGCCGGTGCGAAAAGCGCGCAGCGGTTGCCCGTCCGGCCCTTCGAGGGTGACGAAGTCATGTTGCTTCAGCTCCCCCTGCTCCAGATAGCCCAACGCCAGGTTGACCCCGGCGGTATGAATGCGGCCGACCACGCCGGCCGGGCAGTGGCTGCCGTCGTCATGGCAGATGAAGTAGCGGTTGGCCGGCAGCGGGCGGCCGTAAGGCACGGTGCCGCTCTCCTGCGGGGCGATCGGGTGCCAGATGCTCCAGATGGTGGTTTCGGTCGGCCCGCCGAGCGAGAACAGCGCGAGATCCGGGCGCAGGGTGCGCAGGGTTTGCACCGTCGCCGGCTTGATGTAGTCGCCGCCTTGCGCCACCAGGCGCAGCGAACGCAGGCTGTCGGCCGTTTTGCAGGTGAGCAGCATCTCCAGAATGGCGGGCACCGAACACCACAGGGTGACCCGGTGCTTTTCCACCAGCTGGTTCCAGCTGATGGCGTCCTTTTCCTGATGCGGCGCCGGCAGTACCAGCGTGGCGCCGGCGCACAGCGAACCGAACAGATCGAACATCGACATGTCATGGTGCGGCGGCGTGACGGAAATGAAGACGTCGTCGGCAGTGACCGCCCAGCGTTGCTGAGTCTGGTGGACGACGTTGGCGGTGGCGCGGTTGTTGAGCACCACGCATTTGGGTTTACCGGTGGTGCCGGAGGTATACAGGTAGTAGCTCGCGGCCTGGCTGGTGCTGCGTTCCGCCAACGTCTGTGCATCCGGCAGCGCAGGCGCGCGATCCGTCGGCGCCAGCAGGGCCGCCGGCGTTACGCCGATCGGCGTCTCCAGATCGCCGCCGTGCACCACCAGCGTCGGTCGGCAGTTTTCCAGCAGGTAGGCGGTGCGTTCCGGCGGCGAGTTGATATCGACAGGTACCCAGATCACGCCCTGCAGGGCGCAGGCGAGGCTGAAGATGATCTGTTCCGGGCTGCGCGGTAGATACAGCGCCACCACGTTGCCCGGCTGCACGCCGCGGCTCTGCAGGTTGGCGATCGCCGTGGCGATCCGCTGGCCCAGTTCGCAGTAGGTCAGCGTCTGTTCGCCGCAGATCAGCGCGTTGCCGCCGTTTTGTACGCCAAACAGCCGCTCGGCCAGCTGCGCCAAATAAGGATAAGGTGCGTAATTCGCTTCGCTGTCGTTGTGGCGGTAATGCGCCAGATCGATGAAGTCCCGCGGCGCGATCGCCAGGTCGGCCCGTTGGCAGCTGTGCAGGATGCGTCGCTGCAGTGCCGCCAGCATGGCTTCTACCTGCTCGCCGTGCAGCGCCTGCTCGGCGTAGTCCACGCACAGCTGCAGGTTTTTTTCGCTGTCCAGCGTCAGGCGAATGTCGATGGCGACCTGCGGCGTTTGGGTCAGGCCGTCGTGGAAGCGCACCGGCGCCTCGGCCGGCAGCGTTTCCCAGCCCAGGCAGTTGGTCAGGATCACCGGCAGCGCCGGGCCGCCCTGGCTTTGGCCGAGCAACTGCCGCGCCAGATCGACGCCGGAAAACGTCAGGTGGTCGAGCGCGCCGAGCACGTCGTCCTGTAAGGCTTGCGCGCGTTGGATAAAGTCTTCGCCGTGGCGGGAATAGCGCACCGCCACGAAGCTGGAGGCGTTGCCCAGAGCGCCGTCGGCGGCGGGGAACGCTACCGGCACGCCGACGCACAGCTCGCCGTCGGTGGTCCAGTGGGCCAGCGTATCGAGGATCAGCGCCGACAGCAGGCTGTTGCGCAGCAGCGCATGCGGCGATCCCAGACGGCCAAGCCGTTTTATCGTATCGCGCGGCAGCGTCAGGCTGGCGCGGCGATAGCGCGATGAGGTGAGATTGGCGAGCGGGGCGCGCCACGGCAACGCCGACGGCGTGGTGACATCCTGCAGCTTTTCGCGCCAGTAGGCGGCGTCGGCCTGGCGCTGCGCCGCCGATGCGGTGGGGAGCGGCAGCGCGGCGGCGGTCGGCGTCAGAGGGCGATCGTCGAACAGGCGCGCGATCACGGTGGAGATCCCTTGGCCGTCGAGGATCAAGGCATCGAAACTGGTAAAGATCAGCGTATCGTACGGCGATCCCGTCGGATCCTGCTGTTCGGCAAGTTGGATCACGGCGATGCACCACAGCGGTTGGCTCGGATCGTGGCGCTGGTGGGAGTAACGCTCGCGCAGTTGTTCGACCTGGCGCTGCGCCGCTTCGCCATCAAGGGCGCGCAGATCGTGACGATCCAGATGCAGCGTCACCTCCGGGCGTACGTGCTGCGTGCCGCGCTGCACATCGATGCAGGTGCGCAACGCCGGGTAGTGCTGTACCAGCTCGGTCAGGCGCGCTTCAAAGCGCGGCATATCCGGCTGCCGGGCGCGGTATTCGCGAAAGTCGTGCATCGCCACGCCGCCGAGCGGCCATCGATCGCTGCGGCCCAGAAGATAGGCCTGCTGCAGTGCGGTTAATGCTGTCTCCATGGTACTTCCCTATAGTCGCTAACCGATTAAAACGAGCCGGGCGCCGCGCGCCCGGAAACCGATCTCAGTGCTGCGGCGCCAGCGCGGCGAGCAGCGTTTTCGCATGCTTTCCTGCCTCGGGCGAGCGTTGGCAGATCAGCGCCGCCAGCGCCGCAGGGGAGGAATGCGCCGCCAGATCCTGCGCCGTCAGCGCCGCCGCCAGATACTTGTTGAGCACCGTCAGCAGCGCGTTCACCCCGGCATCCGGCAAGGCCAACCGGCGGATATCGTCGTGGTCGCGCAAGCCGGCCCCGGGGGCCACCCGCGCCAGCAGCCGATGCAGCACCTGGCGCACCGGCGCCTGCTGCGCCAGCGCGTCGGGCGTGCATTGCGCCAACAGCTGCGACAGCGGGCGATCGAACGCCTCCGTTTGCCGCGCGGCCAAGTGCAGCAGCGCCCGGTAACAGGCCAGCAGGCGTGGCAGCACCTGCTCGGGGAACGCATCCAGCCGCACGTCCCAGTTGATCAGAATGCCATCGTCGACGTGGGCGACCTGCGCATCCAGCGCCACCTGCGGCCCCTGAGAGATGACCCAGCCGAGATGGCCGAAGGTGTCGGTGACCCGTTCGGAAAACAGCGTCTTGCCGCGGATGCCGAAACCGGCGGTAAACACCACCGGCGAAGGCTGCAGGCTGCCGTGCAGGCGCGACAGATCGCGCATCACGCTGACGCCGGGGTAATCCGCATGCTCGATCAGCTCCGCCAGCTGCGTCATCAGGCGCCGGCAGAAGGCGCTCAGATTTTCCGTCGGGTTCAGCTCCACGCCGAGCAGCACCAGGTTAGAGAAATCGCCGATGAGGCGATGCGCGTCCTCCCGTTCGCTCTCGCGGTGGAACAGCGGCACGTTGAGCCGGAAACGCGTCATATTCCAACCCTGGCCGACGGCCAGGGCGAACAGTGCGAGAAACAGCGTCGAGAGCGAGGTGTGGTGCCGTTTGGCGGCGCTCTCCAGCGCGCGGCTTTCTTCCGCATTCAGCTGTATGGCCAGGCGATCGCTGCGGCAGCGGTCCGGCGTGCGCAGCAGGCGCGGCGCCGGTGGCACCTGCGCCAGGCGCTCACGCCACCAACGCTGGCCGCGTTCGCGCCGCTGGCGCAGCGCCTCGTCGGCGTCGCGCCGTTCGAGGTGGTCGAAGTAGGCCGGCGGCACGTCATGGGGGGGCGCCGGTGGGCACTGGTGATAAAACGCCGTCAGATCTTCCATCAACAGGCGAAAGCTCATGGCATCGCCGGCGATCATATCGAGATCGACATGCAGGCGGCTGCGCCCTTCCGGCAACAGGCTCAGGCTGATATCGCAGGGCACACCCTGCTCCAGCGGCAGCAGTTGGGTGCTTTTCGCCTGGCGTTTGGCGGCGAGCGCGGCCGCCAGCGTCGCTTCATCGGCATGTTGCCAGTCGTCGATATGCAAGGTGTGCCGGGGGCCGGGAGGCGCGATCGTCTGCCGGCCATCATCGGTAATGCGCAGGCGCAACAGCGGATGATGCAGGTACAGCGCATCAACGGCCTGGCGTAGTCGGACGAGATCCAGCTCGCCGCCGTCGAATTCCGCATACAGGTGGGCGGCCATGCCGCCGAGGGGAGGAGCGGACTGTCGGCCTACCCAATAGGCGGCCTGCATCGTGGTCAAAGCTTTCATCGGGTATCCATTTTGATTCAGCCAACGAGACTGCAAGAATATATCCAAATGTTAATAGGAATGAAAATTATTATTATTTAATCCATTTGGCGCGAAGGTGCTATTTATAAGGGGTTTTAGCGATGCCGGGCAGGTAGGGCTTTGGAGGTGAATAATTTATCTATATTATTCTTAGCATTGAAATGATTGCTTGTTATTGCAGCGCTTGTTTTACCTGCAAAAATATAAGGCTTTCTGGCTGTTTCCGTGCTCGGCTCCTCATCTTTGTTGATAATGATTTGCATTAGAAAATGCAAAATATTATCATTCTTAACACTCTTTTACGTTTTTATACAAGCTGCCGGCCGCTTCGCCGGCGGCTTGGCCGTGGACGGGGCCGCGCTCGTTTGGCCGCGAAAAACATGGGTTTGCCGCAGGGATAAGCAACAGCAAGGCCGGGAAGGCCGCAGCGTCATGGTCTGTGTGAGTGTCGATGTAGGTTGTGTAAAAAAAATCAAATTTTGTGCACCTCTGGGATGAAAGGAGAAGACATCTATGGGCAAGCATTTTGCGGCTCAACGGCATGAAAGCGTAGGAAACGGGGAAAAAGCGGGGATGAAAGCCATTGGGGCGTTTTCCTCCGTATTTTTAGGGGTTTGTTCACTGGCGATCGGTAACGTCAACGCGGCGGAAACGAAGAGCAACGAAACCTACCAGGACGCGGAAACGCTGCTGGTTACCGGTGAGAAGGTCAAACGTTCTATTTTCGACACCAGTTCCAGCGTGCAGGTGTTCGACAGCAACCGCATTGCATCGATGCCCGACGCAGTGCAGATCCCCGATCTGCTGCGCATGACCCCCAACGTGGTGGATCTGGGCATCGGCAACGAACTTCCGACCGTGCGCGGTATCGACGGTTCCGGTCCGAACGTCGGCGCCAACGCTTTCCTCAGCGGCACCCGCCCGCGCCTCAACCTGTCGTTGGACGGCCGTTCGCTGACCTATAACGAACAGGCGTTCGGCCCGCAGTCGCTGTGGGATCTGGATCGCGTCGAAGTGTTCCTCGGCCCGCAAAGCTACATTCAGGGGCGCAACGCCATCGCCGGCGCCATCGTCATGGCCAGTAAAGATCCGACCTTCGAGTGGGAAAGCGCCTTCAAGGGCGGCGCCGGCAACCAACACTCTTCGCAACTGGCCGCCATGGCGTCCGGCCCGCTGGTGGAAGATCAGCTGGCGTTCCGCGTCAGCGTCGATCGCCAGCGCCGCCGCAGCGAGGCCGATCTGCCGGCCTATGCGCCGGTGGGCGATCCGCGAGAAGTGGAAGCCACCACCGCCCGCGCCAAGCTGTTGTTCAATCCGGCCGGCTTGCGCGACCTGACTACCAAACTGACCTTTAACCATTTCGGCAGCACCGCACCACAGAACGAAAGCCTCAACCCGCAGCCGCACCCAACCAATCCGCGCCACGATCCGCGCCGCGCCGTGTTCAAAAGCAACATGAACAGCACCATCTGGGATCTGGCCTGGGAGGCCTCCGATGCGCTGACGTTGGAAAACCGCGTTATCTATACCGATTTCAACATCAACCGTCCTACCGCTTACAACATCCAATACGCCGAGATTGACGGCCAGGAAGTTCACGTAGAGCCGGTGGTGCGCTTCGGCGGCGCGGACAGCCGCCTGCACGGGCTGGCTGGGCTGCGTTATTTCCACGGTACGCAGGATGAGTTCGTCAACATCTTCGGCGGATCGACCTTCAAGGATAAAACCGATACCCATTCGGCGTTCGCTGAGCTGACCTATGCGCTGACGCCGCAGGTGGACGTGACCGCCGCCAGCCGTCTGGAACGCGAACACCGCCGCCGCGACGGCGGCAGTCAGGCGGTGCGTATCGACTTCGATGAAACCTACACCGTGTTCCTGCCGAAGCTGGACGTGGCCTGGAAACCGACGGATACCCAAACCTACGGCGCCAAGATCGCGCGCGGCTATAACGCCGGCGGCGGCGGCATCACGATCGGCACGCCGGTGGTCAGCTATACCTACGGTTCCGAGTATGTGTGGAACTATGAGCTGTACACCCGCCATCACCTGAAAGACGCCAACGTGGTGCTGACGGGTAACATCTTCTACAACGATTACAAAGACATGCAGCTGCCGTACTCGTTGGGTGAGAACTCCAGCGTGATCCGCAACGCCGACAAGGTGGAAACCTACGGCGCGGAAATCGGCGCCACCTGGCAGCCGCGTTGGGACTTTGAACTGTTCGGCAACCTCGGCCTGCTGAAAACCGACATCAAGAAATTCTCGGGCAGCGGCGTGGAAGGGCATGAGCTGGCGCGCGCACCGGCTTACACCGCCAATATGGGCGCCAAATATCAGTTCCTGAAAGGGTGGGAGCTGAGCAGCAACGTGGCGTTCTCGGACTCCTATTACTCGGCGTATGACAACGATTCGCGCGGGCGTATCGGCTCCTATTGGACGGCCAACGCCCAGCTGGCTTACACCTTCGACTACGGCCGCGCCACGCTGTATGCGAAAAACCTGTTTGATTCCGACCGCCGCGAGATGGTCAGAAGTAATGACATCTACACGGCGACCCTGCAGCGAGGCCGCCTGGTCGGCGCGGCGGTTGAGCTGAATTTCTAACGCTATCGTGATGACGGGGGACGAATGTCCCCCGTTTTATGCGCTATCCCGGCACGGCCGGGCAGAGGAGATAACGCAGTGATCGGTGATTTTGACAGCATTCTGAGCGATGAAGAGGCCCAGCGGCTGGAGAGCGCGTTTCAGGCGCTGGGCGCGGCGTCGGCGAGCGGCGAGCGGCCGGTGAGCGAAGCCGAAGAGCGGGCATGGTTTGCCCATCTGCAGCAGGGTGACGCACGCGGGCAGCGGGCGTTGGCTTGGCGTTTGACGGGGGATGTGGATATCGCCCAATTGACGGCGGCGCTGCAGGCGCTGGTGCGGGAAACGCCGGGCGTGGACGTGCGCTACGTTTTTGATGACGAAAACGGCCTGGTGAAACGCCCCGCCGGCTCGGCGCCGTTGCCGTTGAGCCTTCGTCAGGTGGCGGACGAACAACAGGCCATTTGTCGCCTGCTGCAAGCGCAGGCAACGCCGTTTGTACTGGAAAGCGAAGCGCCGCTGCGCTGCCTGGTGTTGCTCACGCCGGGCGATAACGTGATTTTGGGCGTGGTCTTGCATGACATCCTGGCGGAAACGCTGCCGTGGCGTCATCTGCCGGCGATGCTGTCCGCCCGTTATAACGGGGACGCGATGCCTCTGCCTTTCGCGGCGGAGCCGGTCGAGCTGGCGGAAACTCCGGAGCCGCAGCTGCCGTGGGTGCGCCAGGCGGTCTCACTGCAGGATTATCGCAGCCCGGCGCAGCGCGCTGAAGCCTTACCGCCGGTGGGCGCGCGCGTGGTCACGCGCATTGCGCGCTCGCTGTTGCCCGCCAACGACACGCCGCGGGCGCTGCTGGCGGCGGTGGCGGCGCGGTTTGCCGAGTTCGTCGCCGCGCAGGCCGGCGGCCAAGCGGTGCAGCTGTGCGTGCCGGCGGCGGATACGGCAGAGTGCGTCGGCCTGGAGCTGGGCCTGACGGCGCCGCCGCTGATGCGCCTGACCGTGCAGCATGGCGAGGGCGACGCCGGGCAGCGGCTGCTGGCGCAAACCGTGGCTGAACAGCCGGATCCGCAACGGGCGCAGCTGCTGGTGGCCTGGCGCGACGATCTGGCCGCAGAGTGGCGGCTGGAAGGCGTTCACGCCGAACGCCTGTTGCTGCCGCCGCTGCATACGCCGTTTGAGCTGGCGCTGCTGCTGGGGTTGCCGGAGGCGGAAGCGCTGACGCTCGAGCTGGTCACCGATCCGCGCCTGTCTCCGCATGTGGCGCCTTTCCTGCTGGAGCAGTTCAGCGCCTTCCTGGCCGGGCAGCGGATTGCCGTCGCATTGCCGGCGGCTGAGTCCGTTTCCCCGGCGATGGCCGCGCCGGCGGCGAACGGCGACGCGGACGAAAGCGTTGCACCGCTGATTTTGCAGGAATTCCGTGAGGCGCTGGTGGCGCCGGAAATGACCCTGGATGAAGACTTCTTCGATCGCGGCGGCCATTCGCTGGTGGCCACCCGGGTGATCGGCCGTTTGCTGAGCCTGCATCAGATCGAAATCAACATTAACGATCTGTTCAGCCATCCGACGGCGCTCGGGTTGGCGGGCTATGCCAAACGCCTGAACGTTGCGCAGCCGAATGCCGCGGTGGCCACCGCCGACGATCATGATCGGGCGCAGGCACCGCTGTCGCTGGCGCAGGAATCGCTGTGGAAGGTGTATGAAGCCTTCGGCCATGACGAAATTTTCAACCTGCCGTTCTCTCTGCGCTTCTTCGATGCGGTGGATGAAACGGCGCTGCGTCAGGCGTTTATCGACGTCATGACTCGCCATACAGTGCTGCGTTCACGCTTCGTCGAGCAGCAGGGCGCGGTGGTGCAGGTGGTGGTGCCGGCCGCCGAGCTGCCGGAGTACCAGTGGTTCCGCTTCTCCCACGAGACGCCGGCGGGCAACGCCGCCGCCCTGTTGGCCGACGCCGGCCAGCACCGGTTCGATCTGGCCGCCGAGCTGCCGCTGCGCGTCACGCTGCTGCGCGATGCGGACAACGGCCAGCAGCTGCTGTCGCTGCTGTTCCACCATGTGGTGCTGGATGAATGGTCGCTCAACCTGATGATGGATGAATTGGGCGTCGCCTACCGCCATCGCGTCGTCGGCCAGGCGCCGCAGTGGAGCGGGCAGCCGCCGCAGTTCCACACCTTCGCCCGGCAGCAGCGGGCCTCCGGGGTGCAGCAGCAACATCTGGACTACTGGCTCGACGCGCTGCGCGGCGCGCCGGTCGGCCAGCCGATCTTCCGGCAAGAGCCATCCACCCACCCGGCGGTGCCGGCACCGGCGGACGTCAACGGCGGCTGGCTGGAGTTCGAGGTCGATCCCGCCGTGGCGGAAGGCCTGTATCAGCTCGCCCGCCGCAACAACGCTTCGCTGTTCAACGTGGTGTATGCCGGGATTACCTCGGCGCTGCACCTGCTTGGCGGCCCGGCGGATCTGTTGGTGGGCACCTCGACCTCCGGCCGTAACGACGCCGAGTTCTTCGATACCGTCGGCTACTTCACCACCGTGGTGGTGCACCGCGTGCGCTTCGACGAGGGGCTGACGGTGGCCGGGTTGGTCAGCCAGGTGAAAAACACCATCAACGGCTCGCTGCCGTACACCGATATTCCAATCGATCTGGTGGAGGAAGGGTTGTTCGGCGTGGACGCTGACCGCAAGAACCACATGTTCGAAGTGTTTATCCAGATCCACAGCCGCATCAAGCTGAACGGCGAGTTCCGGCTGCAGGACGGCAGCGCGATCGCCTACCGCCAGGTGGAGCCGGAAAAAGCCGAGTCGCTGCTTGGCCTGCAGTTTGAGGTGATGGAAGACGATCTGGCCGGGGCGAAATCCCTGCGGGTGATGATGACCTACCGCCAGGATCACTACAGCCGGGAGCAGGCCAATCTGATCGCCGACGGCGTTCAGCACGTCTTTACCCAGTTTGCGCAGCACATCGCTGGCGATATCGCTCTGGCGGCGCTGCCGCCCGGGCCGCAGGCATGACGTTGTTTCACTCTAACCGAAAGCATGATTTTCAAGGAGATAAAAGGATGTCTGGAACCCTAGCAACCCCGCGCGCGTTACTTTCGCTGCTGGTGGCGGCCTCTCTGGTGGTCGCCGGCGCTGCGCAGGCCGACGATGCCGGCATCAAACCGCAGGACATCAAGCGCGAGGCGCTGTCGTCGGCGGTGGTGGAGATGGCCTACAGCACCTCGCAACAGGCGCTGTTCGTCAGCGCGCCGGACTGGAAGGAAGAGGCGCGCTCCCGTGTGCTGCGGCTGGATCCCAACACCCTGGCGATCAAGGCGGAGATCCCGCTGCAGGTGAAAGGCTTCGGCGTGGCGCTGAACGATGCGGGCAATCGCCTGTACCTGACTCAGGGCTTCAACGGCGAAGTCGGGGTGGTGGACACCACCACCAACCACGCGCTGGGCAGCATCAAGCTGCTGGACAAAGCGGTGCTGGAGCAGGCCTACAAGCAGGCGGGCATCAGCGGCAAGCGCCTGGACTTCCTGCTGGCGGAGTTGAAGAAGTTCAAAATCACCGAGGACTACCTGTACCGCATTCGCGAGATCAAGTATGACGCGCAAAGCGGCCGCTTGTTCCTGCCGGGGCTGGGCTTCGGCGTCGACAGCGTGCTATACGTGGTCGATACCAAGGCCGGCAAGCTGGAGAAAGTGATCCCGGGCTTCGGCTACAACGCGGTGGGTATCACATTGGATGAGAAGGGCCGCCGGGTATTCGTCTCCAACATGCAGGGGCAGGTGATCACCCTGAACGCCGACACGCTGGCGATCACCGCCACCCACGAAGTGCAGGCCGATCAGCTGCTGAATCTGGTGTATGATCCGGCGAGTAATCGTCTGCTGGGTGTCGATCAGGGTATCGATCGCGATAACTACCGCAATCATCATCTGGGGCACGACTACGTGAAGCGCAGCAGCGGCCACCGGGTATTCGCGCTGGATGCGGACAGCGGCAAGGTACTGGCCAGCGAGCTGACGGATGAGGTGCCGATCGGCCTGCTGCTCGACGAGCGCAGCCAGCGGCTGTACGTCGCCAACCGCAAAGGCGTGCGCGTGGATCACGGCGCCGGGACGCTGACGGTGTTCGACGCCAAGACGCTCAAGCGCCTGCAAACCGTAGACCTGCCGCCGCACCCTAACAGTCTGGCGTTGGATCCGAAAGGCGACGCGCTGTTCGTGACGGTGAAAAACGACGGCGCTTCCACCAAGGCCGGTAAGCCGGAAAGCGTGGTGCGTATTCAGCTGCACACCAACTAACTGAATATAAATATAAAAAAGGGGCGCCACGGCGCCCCTTTGTCATTGGGTCATGTCGTCAGAAGTGGGTGTTGATGCTCATGTAGTAGGTGCGGCCCGATTCGTTATAGGTGGCTGCGCCTGCGCCATACATGTAGGAGTTGGTTTTCGCGTTACCGACAGTTTGTGCATTACCGGCGCGGAACTGGCGTTTGTCGAACAGGTTGTCGATGCCGGCGGTGAGGCTGACGTTTTTGGTCAAGTCATAGGTCGCGCTGGCGCCGACGATGGCGTAAGGGCTGACCTCGCGGGCTTCTGAGCCGACAGCGCTCTCTCCTTTATAGTTATACTTCTTCGGCTTCTGGCGGCCGTACCAGGTCAGGGTGGACTGCATCGACAGATCCTGCGTGGCCTGCCAGCTGAGGGTCGAGTTGACGGTGAATTTCGGGATCACTGACAGGTAATCGCCGGTGGTCTTGTTCTTGTTCTCGATCATGTAGGTGGCGTTGTTGCTCCAGGTGACGGTCTCGCTGACCGGCACGTTCAGCGAGCCTTCCAGCCCCTGCACCACCGCCTTCGGCACGTTTTCCCACTGATAGATATCGGTTTTAAGACTGTTTGAGGAAATTGGCGCGTAGCCAGCCTCAATTTTGTTGCGGTAATCGTTGCGGAAGTAGGTCACGCCGGCCAGCCAGCCGTCGTTATGGAACTCCAGCCCGATCTCTTTGTTAACGCTGGTTTCCGCTTTCAAATCGTCGTTGCCCATCAGATAGCAAGCACCAGCACTGGCTGCACAACCTTGACCACGGCTGTACAGGATATAGTTACCGTTGTTCTGGAACAGATTGGGCGCTTTGTAGGAGCGTGCGATACCCATCTTAAGCGTGAAGTAGTCGCCCAGTTCCTGCGACAGGTTCAGCGCCGGGCTCCAGTTGTTGCCGGATTCGGAGTGCAGATCGTAGCGCAGGCCCGGCGTCAGCATGGTGGTGTCGGTCAGCTCGATATTGTCTTCGGCGAACAGCGAGAAGATATGTGCGGAGGAATAAGGACTACGGTTAGTGCTGTCCACTCCTGGGATCACTCCACCTTCGGTGAGAGACTGGCTGGTGGAGGTGCCGTCTTTCATCCGTTGCTGAGACCACTCGGTGCCCAGCGTGGCGGTCTGGGCGACGCCCAGCTCAAACGGCACGCTGACTTCGCTGTGCGCCAGGAAGTCGTCCAGCTTGATGGTGCCGAAGCCGGTGTTATTGGTGTCGAAGATGCCTTCGGTGCCGCCGGCCAACCCTTCGTTCAGGCGGGTGTTGCGGGTGCGCTCAAACTGCACGTAGTTGTTGGTGCTCACGCCGTTGTCCCAGGCGCCGCGGTGGGTCAGGCCGAAGGTTTCACGGTAGATGCGGTTGGTCTCTTTGCCGTAGTTGCTTTGCACCAGGGCGTTGGTGTTGGTGTTCTGGGTATCGCCGGCGTACAGGTTGCCCTGGCGGCCATAGGCGTACTCGAACTCCAATGACTGCAGATGAGCGAAGTCCCAGTGCAGCAGGGCGTCGATATTTTTATCGACCACACCTTCACGTCCGGCAGGTAAAGTATTGGAATAGCTGCCGGTGCGCTCGGATTGATGGCCTTGGTTAATATCCCAGGCGTCGGCCTGCGTTTTGCTGTAGCCGCCGAACAGACGGAAGCTCAGGGAATCGCTCAACGGGCCGGACAGGCTGAAGTCGGTGCGTTTGGTGGCGCCTTCCTGCTTGTGCTGCGGCACGTTGAAGTAGCCGTTCAGCGAGCCGTGCAGCGCATCGCCGGCCTTCTTGGTGATGATGTTAACCACGCCGCCCGCGGCGCCGTTGCCGTAGCGCGCCGCGGCAGGGCCGCGCAGCACTTCGATGCGCTCGATCATTTCCGGCGGTACCCAGGCGGTATCGCCGCGCGAGTCGCGCTCGCCGCGCCAGCCCTGACGCACCGAGTTGCGGCTGGAGGCCGGTTTGCCGTCGATCAGAATCAGGGTGTTTTCCGGGCCCATGCCGCGGATATCGATCTGGCGGTTGTTGCCGCGCTGGCCGCTGGTGGAGTTGCCGGTCAGGTTAACCCCGGGCATGGTGCGGATCAGTTCGCTGATGTCGCGCGCCGGCGGGCGTTTCTTGATCTCATCGGCGGTGATGGTGGACACCCCAGGTGCCTGCAGGTTCTGCCGGGCGGCGGTCACGACGATGGTGTCTTCGCCGCGCGGCTTTTTATCCGCGGCGCCGCTGTTTTCTTCCGTGGTGGGGGTGTCGGTCTGCTGCGCGGCGTTGGCGAACGCGGACGCGCCCAATCCCAAGCCGATAAGAGTGGCTAAAGAATAACGTGATAGCTTGCTTTTCATCTGAGTGTCCTACCTTGCTGCCATCCCTCGCCGAACGGGGGGAAGGGCGGTTGTAGTTTTTGTGTAGTCGGAAATAGAAAATCGGCTGCGGCAAGGGATGCCATTGATATATCCCCGATCCCTGTCCGTTGCGCGCAATACCAGCACGATCTCCAAGCCTTACACACTATTGCAAATGCAAATTATTATCAATAGTATTTGGCGTACAGTGCGTTCGGGCGGTGGCCGGCGATAGGGAAAAGTCGACGTTCCCGGTGCCGCCAACTACAAAATGGGTAGGCGTTGTGAATACAGAACTACAGTCAGAAAGCAGCAGATTATTGGCCAGCAGCAATGCGGGCAGTCCAGGATGGTGGTTGACGGTGGCACGGCGCGGTACGCCATGGGTAGAACCGGCGGGTAATGGCCGCTGGCGAACCACCTTTTTCTGGCGCGATCCTCAGGGATGCGAATTGACCTCCGCCTACCGCCGCGTGTGGATCAACATCAACTGCCTGACCGACCATCACCAGCCGAATCCGCCGCAAAGCCTGCAGCGTCTGGCCGGCACCGACGTGTGGTACTGGCAGACCGAGCTGAGCGGCGCCTGGCGCGGCAGCTACTGCTTTATTCCCTGCTTTGACGAGCGGCCGCCGGCGTTCAGCGGCGACGATGCGCACGCCAATATGCACAACCTGCGCCACTGGTGGCACCAGGTGTTCGCCAGCGCCACCCCCGATCTGCTCAACCCGTATCGCTCCTGGCAAAGCGCCAGCGGCCACAGCGTCTCCGGCCTGCACATGCCGGATGCGCCGCCGCAGCCGGTATGGCGTTCGTTCGACGAGTATGAGATCGCCAGCGGGCGTTGCACGCCGCCGCTGCCGGCGCGTTTGCAGCGCCATACCTGGCAGAGCGAGCGCCTGGGCAACAGCCGCGACGTCTGGATCTACACCACCGGCGACAGCAAGCCGGCCGAGCGCCCGTTGGCTATCCTGCTTGACGGTCAGTTCTGGGCGAAGCAGATGCCGGTCTGGGAGCCGCTGATGCAGCTGACCCGCGAGGGAGCGTTGCCGGAAGCGGTGTATGTGTTGATCGACATCATCGATCTGCCGCACCGGGCGCGAGAATTAACCTGCAAGGACGATTTCTGGCTGGCGGTGCAGGAAGAACTGATGCCGCAGCTGGCCGACTGGGCGCCGCACAGCGACAAACCGGCCGATACGGTGGTGGCGGGGCAAAGCTTTGGCGGCCTGGCCTCCCTGTATGCCGGGCTGCGCTGGCCGCAGCGTTTCGGTGCGGTGATCACCCAGTCCGGTTCCTACTGGTGGCCGCGGCGCGACATGCTGCAGCTGCCGAGCATCCCCGACGACGCCTGCTGGCTGATGCAGCAGGTGGAACGGCATGGCCTGGGCAACCACGGTGCGCTGAAGGTATTTATGGAAGCCGGTTCGCAGGAAAAGCTGGTGCATCGGGTCAGCGGCGAAATGGCGGCTCGCCTGAGCGACGCCGGCCATCGGGTGCACTACCGGGTGGTGGAAGGCGGGCACGACGCGCTGTGCTGGCGCAGCGGCCTGACCGACGGGCTGCAGGCGGTCTGGGCCTCCGCTTTCGCCACCGCTTATCCGGCATCGGCGACGGCACGAGGAACACATGATGGAAAGCCTGAATCCGTTCGATGATCAACAGCAGCGCAGCTTGGTGCTGCGCAACGTACAACAACAATACAGTTTGTGGCCGGATTTCCGCGCCATTCCGTCCGATTGGACGATCGTCTTCGGCCCGGCGGCGCGCACCGCGTGCACCGAGTGGCTGGAACAGCATTGGCAAGACATTCTGCCGGTCGCAGCAAGCAAGGCGTGACCGGCGCCAGGTAATCACGGGAGCAATAAGCAGTGTCACACACCCCTAACTCTCTCAGCGGCCCGGCGCTTGCGGGCGAATGGCCGCTGGTCGCGGCGCAACCCGGCATCTGGGTCGCCGATCAAATCTCCCCGCATCGCAATGCCTACGCGGTGGCCCACGCCATCGAACTCAACGGCCCCATTGCCGTAGAGCCTCTGCTGCAGGCCATCATCCAGGGCCTGGGCGAGGTGGACATGCTGCGCCTGCGTTTTGCGGAACGCGACGGCGTGCCGGTGCAATGGCTGGATGACGCGCTGGCGGTGCACGAGCCGGAACTTGTCGATCTGACGACGTCGCCGGATCCCGAAGCCGCCGCGCGCGCGCTGATGGACATCGATCTGGCGAGCGATCTGCGCGCCGGCAGCGGCGCACCGCTGTATCGCCATGTGGTGATGCGCCTGGCGGATAACCGCTGGTTCTGGTATCAGCGCTATCACCATCTGCTGGTGGACGGTTTCAGCTTCACCGCCATCGCTCGCCGCGTGGCGGCGATTTACACCCATCTTTGCCGCGGCGACGCGCTGGAACCGACGCCTTTCACGGCGTTCAGCGACGTGGTGGCGGAATACCAGGCTTACCGGGAGGCGCCGGCCTGGCAGCGCGACGCCGATTTCTGGCTCGAAAAAGCGCGGCAGTTGCCGCCGCCGGCCACGCTCTGCCCGCAGCCGCTGGCCGGGCAAACCCCCACGCCGCGCATCCACCGGCTGGAACAGCGCTGCGATCCGCAGGCTTTCGCCGAACTGGTGCAGTGCGGCGCGCAGCAGAAGCTGAACGCCGCCGATATGGCGGTGGCGCTGGTGGCGCTGTGGGTATCGCGCCTGAGCGGCCAACCGAGTTTCAGCGCCGGTTTTATCTTCATGCGCCGTACCGGATCGGCCGCCCTGTGCGCCGCCGGGCCAGTGATCAACGTACTGCCGATGGAGATGCATCTCGAGCCGCAGGCCACGCTGTATGAGGCCGCCGCCCGCATCAGCCGCGAGCTGAAAACGGTGCGCCGCCATCAGCGCTACGACGCCGAGCAGGTGCAGCGCGATCTGGGGCGCATCGGCGACGGCGAACCGCTGTACGGCACGGTCTTCAACTTCAAAATGTTCGATTACCAGCTGGATTTCGCCGGTATCGAAGGCATCACTCACGATCTGGCCTCCGGGCCGGTGCGCGATCTGGAGATTGCGCTGTTTATCGACGAACACCATCAGTTGAAGGTGGAACTGCTGGCCAACGCCGAGCGTTACGGTCGCCAGGAACTGCAGGCGCACCTGCAGCGACTGCCGCTGCTGCTGGCGCAGTTCGCCGCGCAGGCAACGTTGCCGATCGGCGAAGCCGATATGCTGACCGCCGACGATCACGCGCTGCTGACGCGGGTCAACGACACGGCGCACCCGGTGCCGGCGACCACGCTGAGCCAGTTGCTGGCGCAGCAGGCGCAAACCACGCCGGACGCGCCGGCGCTGGCGGATGCGCATTTCAATTTCACCTACCGCGAAACGCGCGAGCAGGTCATGGCGCTGGCGCGTGAGCTGGTTGCGCAGGGCGTGCGGCCGGGCGACATCGTGGCGGTGGCGCTGCCGCGTTCGGTGTTCCTGTCGCTGGCGTTGATGGCGATCGTGGAAGCGGGCGCCGCCTATCTGCCGTTGGACACCGGTTATCCGGACGAGCGGCTGGCGATGATGCTGGAAGACGCCGCGCCCCGGCTGGTCATCACCAACCCGGCGCAGCAGGCGCGGTTCGCCGACAAGGGCGAAATTTTGCTGTATGACGCGCCGCTGCCGGCCGATCACGCCGCCGGGGTGGCGATCGCGGGCCCGACGCCGAACCATGCGGCCTATATCATCTTTACCTCCGGCTCCACCGGGCGCCCGAAAGGTGTGCTGGTCGGCCATCAGGCGATCGTCAACCGCTTGCTGTGGATGCAGCACCAGTATCCGCTGGGGGCGGACGACGCGGTGCTGCAGAAAACGCCGTGCAGTTTCGACGTCTCGGTATGGGAATTCTTCTGGCCGCTGATGGTCGGTGCCCGGCTGGTGATGGCGCCGCCGGAAGCGCACCGCGATCCGCAGCAGCTGCAACAGCTGATCGCGCAGCAGAGCATTACCACGCTGCACTTCGTGCCGTCGATGCTGGCGGCTTTCGTTGCCGCCCTGGACGACGACGCGGCGGTGGCGAGCTGCGCCGCGCTGCGCCAGGTGTTCTGCAGCGGCGAAGCGCTGCCGGCGGAGCTGTGCCGCCTGTGGCAAAGCCGCACGGCGGTGCCGCTGCACAACCTCTACGGCCCGACCGAAGCGGCGGTGGACGTGACCTGGCATCCGGCCTACGGCGACGCGCTGGCGAAGGTGACCGGCGCCAACGTGCCGATCGGCCTGCCGGTATGGAACACCGGGCTGCGCATTCTTGACGCGCGCCTGCGGCCGGTGCCGCCGGGCGTGGCGGGCGATCTGTATCTGACCGGCGTGCAGCTGGCGCACGGCTACCTTGGCCGGCCGGATCTGACTGCCAGTCGCTTTGTCGCCGATCCGTTCGGCGAGGGCGGGCGCATGTACCGCACCGGCGACGTGGCGCGCTGGCTGCCGGACGGCGCGGTGGAATATTTGGGCCGCAGCGACGATCAGCTGAAGATCCGCGGGCAGCGGATCGAGCTGAGCGAAATCGACCACGCCTTGCTGTCGCTGCCGGGCGTGCGCCAGGCGGTGACGCACGCGCTGGTGCTGCAGGGCACGCCGGTGGACGCCGGCGGCGATGCGCGCCAGTTGGTGGGCTATCTGGTGATGCAGCCTGGCGCGAGCTGGGATGCGGAAGCCCTGCGCGCGGCGCTGGCCGACCGGCTGCCGCCGCACATGGTGCCGGTGGCGCTGGTGGAAATGAGCGATTTGCCGCTGAGCGCCAACGGCAAGCTGGATCGCAAGGCCTTGCCGCAGCCGCAGGGCGGCGAGCGCAAGGCTGGGCGGCCGCCGCAGGCCGGGCTGGAAAGCGAGATCGCGGCGGTATTTGCCCGATTGCTGCAGCGCGAGCAGGTGTTCGCCGATGACGATTTCTTCGCGCTCGGCGGCCATTCGCTGCTGGCGATGCGGCTGGCGGCGGAGCTGCGCCGCGATTTGGGCAAGGCGGTGTCCGTCGGCCAGGTAATGGTGGCGTCGCGCGTCGAGCAGCTGGCTGTCTTGTTAGCGGAAGATCGCACGCAGGAAGAGGCCGATCGCAGCGGCTTCGACAGCGTATTGCCGCTGCGCGTCACCGAGGGGCCGACGCTGTTCTGTCTGCACCCGGCGTCCGGTTTCTCGTGGCAGTTCAGCGTATTGCCGCGCTATCTCGATCAGCACTGGTCGCTGGTCGGTATCCAGTCGCCGCGGCCGGACGGCCCGTTGGCGCTGAGCGAAGATATGGATCAGGTGGTGGATGCCCACCTGCAGACGGTGTTGCAGGTACAGCCGCACGGGCCGTACCACTTCATCGGCTACTCGCTGGGCGGCACGCTGGCGCAGGGCATCGCCGCCCGGCTGCAGGCGCGCGGCGAGCAGGTGGCGTTCCTCGGCCTGCTGGATACCTATCCGCCGGAGACCCAAAACTGGGACGTGATGCTGGACGACAACGTGTTGAAGGAGGTGCAGCGCGAGCGCGAGCAGTTCCTGGCGGTGTCGCAGGATACGCTCGATCCGGCGCTGGGCGAGACGCGCACCGCGATGTTCGACAACATTGAAGCCAACTACGCCGACTCGGTGCGGTTGTTGTCGCACACGCGTACTGCCCGTTTCCACGGCCAGGCGACGCTGTTCGTCGCCAAACGCACGCTGCAGGAAGGGATGGACGTGCAGCAAACCTGGTCGCAGTACGTCGATGCGCTGCAGGCGCACGAGCTGGACTGTGCGCATGTCGATATCGTTTCGCCGGCGTCGTTCAAAGTGCTGGGGCCGCTGCTGAACCGGATCTTGCGCACGCTGTAATCGCGTCCGTCATCTCGCCGCCAGGCACGGGGATGACCCCGCGTGTGGCGGCGTTTCTTGCGGTTGCTCACGGTTGAATATCAATGAGTTTTATTATCATTATTGATTTCGCCATCTGTGCTAGCATAGCGCCCCGCAACTGCAGAATCCCCGTTTAACGATGTGGTGAATAACCGATGAGTAGCAAACCCTCCATCCTGCTTGATTTTAGCCTGCTGAAAACCAACCGGGCTTTCCGCGCGGTATTCTGCGCGCGCTTTATTTCCATTGTGGCGCTGGGGCTGATGGCGATCGCCATCCCGGTGCAGATCCAGGCGCTGACCGGTTCCACCCTGCAGGTCGGGCTGGCGGTGACGCTGGCCGGCGGCGGCATGTTCGCCGGGCTGCTGATGGGGGGCGTATTGGCCGATCGCTATGAGCGGCGCCGACTGATCCTGTTCGCGCGCTCCACCTGCGGCATCGGCTTCGTCGGCCTGTGCCTCAACGCCCTGTTGCCGTCGCCTTCGCTGGCGGCCATTTATCTGCTGGCGGTGTGGGACGGCTTCTTCGGCGCGGTGGGGGTGACGGCGCTGCTGGCGGCCACGCCGGCGCTGGTGGGCCGCGAAAACATCGTGCAGGCGGGCGCCATCAGCATGCTGACGGTGCGCTTCGGCTCGATCCTTTCTCCGGCGATCGGCGGCCTGGTGATCGCCCATATGGGCATTGCCTGGAACTACGGCCTGGCGGCGTTCGGCACCCTGCTGACGCTGCTGCCGCTGCTGAGCCTGCCGCAGCTGATGCCGCCGCCGCAGCCGCGTGAACACCCGCTGCGCGCGCTGGCGGGCGGTTTCGCCTTCCTGTTCCAGAACAAGGTGATCGGCATGGTGGCGCTGATCGGCGCGCTGCTGACCATGGCCAGCGCGGTGCGCGTGCTGTACCCGGCGATGGCGGAAAGCTGGCACATCGACGCCGCCCACCTCGGCTATATGTACGCCGCCGTGCCGCTCGGCGCCGCCATCGGTGCTTTCACCAGCGGGCGCGTGGCGCACGTGGCGCGCCCCGGCTGGGTGATGCTGCTGACGGCGATCGCGGCGTTTGCCGCCATTGGCCTGTTCGGCCTGATGCCGTGGTATAGCCTGGCGTTGCTGTGCCTGGTGGCGTTCGGCTACCTGAGCGCGCTGAACTCGCTGCTGCAATACGGCCTGATCCAGAGCCTGACGCCGGACAACTTCCTCGGCCGCATCAACGGCCTGTGGACGGCGCAGAACGTGGTGGGCGATGCGCTGGGCGCGTTGCTGCTGGGGGCGATGGGCGCCTTTATGCTGCCGGCGATGAGCGCCAGCGGTTTCGGTTTCGGCGCGGCGCTGCTCGGCATCCTGTTGCTGTTCGCCATGACCGGTTTGCGCCAGGTGACGCTGCACAAACCGGAGCCGCAGCCCGCCACAGAAAAGTAGTCGAACGCGTTAAGACAACGCTGTGGGATCAAATAGCAATGCTTATCATCGGCATGCGTAAAACCCACAGCGTTTATGTCATGATTTTGAAATGAAAGAAGTGTTTACGTTTATTGACATGGCAAATATCGGCGAGTAATTTAGCGCGGAATTAACTCAAATGATAATCATTATTATATTGGTTATCACTTCAAAATCTGAGGGCGAAGCGATGGATACTGCCGTGAACGACATCAATCGAAAGGAAATGCAGGAGCGCGAAGAACACCTGTTCGCCGCTGATTTTTCTCCGGCGTCGGGCTTCTTCTTTACCTCCCCTTTCCGCAGCTTGACCACCACCGGATGTTTCAGCCGCATTCGCCTGCCGGCCGCGGACGGCGCCGATCTGAACGGCGAGTTCCAGCGCAGCGTGCGGCAGGCGTTTGCCGAGGCCCGTCAGGCCGGTATCAAAAATCCGCTGCTGTGCGGCGCTATCCCGTTCGATACCCGGCAGCCTTCGGCGCTGTTTATTCCGCAGCAGAGCCGCTGGTTCGATCGCGCCGCTTTTATGGCCGGCGTTCAGCCGGCGGCAGAGGGGCCGGAGCTGGCTGGCATAACGGAGCTGCCGCCGCAGCAGCCGTTCATGAACATGGTCAGCGATGCCGTTGACGCGATGAAGGCCGGTGAGCTGGATAAAGTGGTCTTGTCGCGCCTGCTGGAGATCGAAACGCGCCGGCCGGTGGATCGCCATGCGCTGATGGCGCGCGTGATCGCCCAAAACCCGCACGGTTTCCACTTCCACGTGCCGCTGGAGCAGGGCGCGCTGTTGGGCGCCAGCCCGGAGCTGCTGCTGCGCCAGGACGGCGGCCGTTTCTACTCCAACCCGCTGGCCGGTTCCGCCCGGCGCGAGGCCGACCCGCAGCGCGATCGCGAAGTGGGGGAGCGGCTGATGGCCTCGGCGAAAGATCGCCACGAGCATCGCATCGTCACCGAAAGCATGCGTGCCGTGCTGGCCGGCCGCTGCCGCTACCTGAACGTGCCGCACACCCCTGAATTGTTGACCACCACCACGCTGTGGCATCTCTCCACGCCGATCGACGGCGAGGCGGCGTCTCCAGACGAAAATGCCCTGTCGCTGGCCTGCCTGCTACACCCGACGCCGGCGCTGTGCGGCATGCCGACGGCCCAGGCACACGCCCTGATCGGCAAGCTGGAGCCGTTCGATCGCGGCCTGTTTGGCGGCATCGTCGGCTGGTGTGATGACGAAGGCAACGGCGAGTGGGTAGTGACTATCCGCTGCGGCACCGTTGACGGCAACCGGGTGCGGCTGTTCGCCGGCGCCGGCATTGTGGAAGACTCTTCACCCGAATCTGAATGGCATGAAACAGGCACCAAACTCAGCACCATTCTGCGTGCCTTTGGTATGAATCAAGGATAACGACAAGATGAGCATTGCCTTTACCCCCTGGCCGGCGGAGTTCGCCAGCCGCTATCGCGAACGCGGCTACTGGACTGACAAGCCGCTGACCGAGATCCTCGACCGCCAGGCCAACAACGACGCCCCGGCGATTATCGACGCCCAGGGCAGCCTGACCTACCGCGAGTTGCAGCAGCGCTCCGATCGCCTGGCGGCCGCTCTGCTGCGCCGCGGCGTAAAATCCGGCGATGCCGCATTGGTCCAGCTGGGCAACGTGGCGGAGTTCTATATCGTGTTCTTCGCGCTGCTGAAAATTGGCGTGGCGCCGGTCAACGCGCTGTTCAGCCATCAGCGCAGCGAGCTGAATGCCTATGCCGAGCAGATCAAACCGGCGCTGCTGATCGCCGATCGTCAGCACGCGCTGTTTGCCGACGATCAATTCCTGAACGCCTTCCGCGATGCGCATCCTTCGCTGCGGGTTGTGGCGCTGCGCAGCCAGCCCGAGGGCGAGCTGGCGCTGGCCGCCTGGCTGGACGAAGCGAGCGATGGTTTTGTCGCGCAGCCTTCCGCGGCCGATCAGGTGGCGTTCTTCCAGCTTTCCGGCGGCAGCACCGGCACGCCGAAGCTGATCCCGCGCACCCACAATGATTACTACTACAGCATTCGCCGCAGCGTGGAGATCTGCCGTTTCGACGCGCAGACCCGCTACCTGTGCGCGCTGCCGGTGGCGCATAACTACCCGATGAGTTCGCCGGGCGTGCTGGGCGTGTTTTATGGCGCCGGGCTGGTGGTGTTCGCCGCCGATCCGGACGCCGGGCAGTGCTTCCGACTGATCGAACAGCACCAAATCAACGTGACGGCGCTGGTGCCGCCGGCGGTCACGCTGTGGCTGCAGGCGATCGAAGAGTGGGGCGGCAATGCCCAGCTCGCCAGCCTGAAACTGCTGCAGGTGGGCGGCGCCAAGCTGGGCGAGACGCTGGCGGCGCGCATTCAGAACGAAATCGGCTGCCAACTGCAGCAGGTGTTCGGCATGGCGGAAGGGCTGGTGAATTACACCCGGCTGGACGACGACGAACGCCACATCCTGACGACGCAAGGGCGGCCAATGTCGCCGGACGACGAGGTGTGGGTGGCGGATGACGACGGCAATCCATTGCCGGCGGGCGAGGTCGGCCGGTTGATGACGCGCGGGCCTTATACCTTCCGCGGTTACTACCAAAGCCCGGCGCACAACGCCGACGCCTTCGACGCCGACGGTTTCTACTGCTCCGGCGATCTGATCAGTATCAGCGAAGACGGCTACATCACCGTGCAGGGGCGGCAGAAAGATCAGATCAACCGCGGCGGAGAGAAGATCGCCGCCGAGGAGATCGAGAACCTGCTGCTGCGTCATCCGGACGTGATCAACGCCGCGCTGGTGTCGATGCCGGACGCGCTGATGGGGGAGAAGAGCTGCGCCTATATCATCGCCAACGCGCCGCTGAAGCCGGTGGTGCTGCGCCGCCACCTGCGCGAGCAGGGCGTGGCGGACTTCAAACTGCCGGATCGCTTTATTCAGGTGGACAGCCTGCCGCTGACCCCGGTCGGCAAAGTGGACAAAAAACGGCTGCGCCAGCAGCTCGACGCGCAACTACAGACTCAGGCTCAGGGAGATTAATCGATGGCCATTCCAAAACTTAATGACTACGCGCTGCCGACGGCGGACGAACTGCCGCAAAATAAAGTCACCTGGCAGGTAGAACCGCAGCGCGCCGCGCTGCTGATCCACGACATGCAGCAGTATTTCCTCAATTTCTGGGGCGAAGACAGTGCGCTGATTAAACAGGTGGTGGAGAACATCGCCAACCTGCGCCGCTACTGCAAACAGCAGGGCATCCCGGTGTTCTATACCGCGCAGCCGAACCAGCAGAGCGATGAAGATCGCGCGCTGTTGAACGACATGTGGGGGCCGGGCCTGAACAAACACCCCGAGCAGCAGGCGGTGACCGCCGCGCTGGCGCCGGACGAAGACGACACGGTGCTGGTGAAATGGCGCTACAGCGCCTTCCACCGCTCGCCGCTGCAGGAGATCCTGCAGGAGTCCGGCCGCGATCAGCTGATTATCTGCGGCGTGTATGCGCACATCGGCTGCCTGACCACCGCCATCGACGCCTTCATGCGCAATATCCAGCCGTTCATGGTGGCCGACGGCCTGGCGGATTTCTCGCGCGATGAACACCTGATGGCACTGCGTTACACCGCCGGCCGCTGCGGCCGGGTAGTGACCACCGCGTCTCTGTTGCAGGCTGCCGGTATCGCCAGCATCGATGCGCTGCGTCAGCAGATCCTGCCGCTGCTTGACGAAGACAGCGAAGACATGGGCAACGATGAGAACCTGATCGATTACGGCCTGGATTCGGTGCGCATCATGGAGCTGGCGACCCGCTGGCGCAAGATCCGCGGCGACATCGACTTTATCGCGCTGGCGCGCAACCCGACCATCGACAGCTGGTGGGCGCTGCTTTCCGAAGAGAAAGCCTGATTTTAATCACGAGAGAGGGCGGCCGCTCGGCCGCCCCGTTGGTTCTATAAGGAGATTACGATGAATGCTTTGATCACCAAGGGAAAACGTGCGGCATTTCCGCTGATGCTGCTGTCCACGCTGCTGTTCTCCAATACGCTGCTGGCGCAGACCGCGCCGGAAGTGCTGCGCAAGCCGGTTGGCAAGGGCGCCTATGAAATGGCCTACAGCCCGAGCGAGAACGCGCTCTACCTGGCGACGTCGCAGAGCCGCAAGCTGGACAAGGGCGGCATCGTTTACCGCTTGGATCCGACCACGCTGGACGTGACCCAGATTATTCATAACGACATCAAACCGTTCGGCGCCGCCGTCAACGCCAAGACCGGCACGCTGTTCTTCGGCAACACCGTCAATAACTCGGTGACCGCCATCGACGCCAAGACCGGCGACGTGAAAGGCCGCCTGGTGCTGGACGCGCGCAAGCGCTCCGAGACCGTCAAGCCGCTGGCGCCGCGTGAGCTGGTGGCGGATGCCGACAGCGATACCCTTTACATCACCGGTCTGGGTGAATCCAGCGTGGTGTGGGTGGTGGACGGCAAGGATCTGACCCTGCGCGCCACCGTGACCGACACCGGCAAATACGGCACCGGCCTGGCGCTGGACGCCGCCGCCAAACGTCTGTATGTCACCAACGCCGACGGCGAGCTGGTGACCATCGACACCCAATCCAACAAGGTGCTGTCGCGCAAGAAGCTGGATGAGTCCAAAGAGCACTTCTTCCTGAACATCAGCCTGGATACCGCTACCCATCGTGCGTTCATCACCGATTCCAAGCAGCCGCAGGTGCTGGTGGTGGATACCCGCAACGGCAACATCCTGAGCAAGATCGACGTGCCGGAATCGCTGGCGGTGCTGTTCAACCCGGCGCGCAATGAAGTTTACGTCACCCATCGCCAGGCGGGCGAAGTGAGCGTAATCGACGCCAAGAGCTACAAGGTGCTGAACACCATCAAGACGCCGACCCACCCGAACAGCCTGGCGCTGTCGCCGGACGGTCAGACGCTGTACGTCAGCGTCAAGCAGGCTTCCAGCCGCGAGAAAGAAGCCACCGCGCCGGACGACGTGATCCGCGTAGCGCTGAAATAATCCCGCTCAGGGTACGCGCATATCGAACAGGCGAAGCGGCGACGCTCCGCCTGTTTTTTTTCGCCCCAGGATCTGCGGTATAAAGAGTGTATTGATCCGTTAACCCGAAGGAACGTTGGTTATGCCTGCCTCGCGTACCCCGCTGTTATTGTCCGTTATCACCCTGCTGCTGCTGGCCGCGCTGATCCACAGCGGCATCCGCCCTTACGATCGCACCACCTGGCTGATGGAGGTGGCGCCGGTATTGGTAGTTTTGCCGCTGCTGTGGCTGACTTATCGCCGCTATCCGCTGACGCCGCTGCTCTACACGCTGATTTTATTTCATGCGCTGATCCTTATTTTCGGCGGCATGTACAGCTACGCCCGCGTGCCGCTGGGGTTTGAGGTGCAGCAGTGGCTGGATCTTGGCCGCAACCCGTACGACAAACTGGGGCATTTCTTCCAGGGATTGGTGCCGGCGCTGGTGGCGCGCGAGATCCTGCAGCGCGGCGGCTATGTGCAGGGCCGCAAGATGCTGGGCTTTGTGGTGTGCTGCATCGCGCTGGCGATCAGCGCCGTTTACGAGCTGATCGAGTGGTGGGCGGCGCTGGCGCTGGGCCAGGGCGCCGACGAGTTTCTCGGCACCCAGGGCGACCCGTGGGATACCCAGTCCGATATGTTCTGCGCCTTGCTCGGCGCGCTATGTGGTTTGCTGCTGTTCGCCGGTTGGCAAGACCGGCAAATTCGCCGCCTGTGTCGATAAATCTTGGTAACAAAGGCGTGGTTGGAGGGGGCTGCATTTAATCGCGTTTACCGCCGGTTCAGCGTATTTGTGCTATATCACTGGTTCGGAGCGGCTGTTTGAATGCGAGACTGAGTTTGATCATTACCCCCTTATCCCGAAAAGCGTACGCAGTATGGATGTCGTTAACGATAGGGCTCAGCTTTGCGTGGCTAAATCTTTTGGATCTCTATAACAACGACACGTTGTTCTTTCAGAAGTTAACGATTTCCGTCATCAATAACACCTCGTTCGCCGATGTCGTCGCCTCTTACCTGAGGCTGATTCTGTATCTGCCTTTCGGGCTGTTGGCGATCGTGTTGACGCTGTTGTTTTGCGCCCGGCGGCTATGCGATACCCGGCTCTTTGTGCTCGCTTGGCCGATTTCTCTGGCGGTCTTCTTGGTCTTTTGGTTTGTTAATGTCGCTTTCCCCGGACATCTCAATCTGGTGTTGGTCGCTAAATCTTGCGTACTGGCACTGATTGGGCTGGTTCCGCCGAGGAAACGAGAGGCCGAATAATCGAACGCAGTTCGATGGAGAGTCCGTACCCAGAAAGCGAAAAACCCGCCATAGGCGGGTTCTTCTAAATAGGGCGACCGGACTCGGACAACCGGCGCTGGCGCCGCGTTGAACAGCGCTTCAGCGCTGGCCCGCAGGGTGAGGCCTTTGGCCGAATAATCGAACGCAGTTCGATGGAGAGTCCGTACCCCAGAAAGCGAAAAACCCGCCATAGGCGGGTTCTTCTAAATATGGTGCCCGGACTCGGAATCGAACCAAGGACACGGGGATTTTCAATCCCCTGCTCTACCGACTGAGCTATCCGGGCAACGGGCAGCATTAAACCGTATTGGCCGATGGCCGTCAACGGCTTTATGCATGAAAGGCGTTAAAACGCGTCCGGTTGCTGGCTTTTCAGGCAAAGGGCGCAAAAATTGCGCCTGTTCAGGCTATCTCCTTGGGCTGACGGTGCCGCAAGCGCGGCTCGCCTAGCTCAGCGCCCCGTTACGGCGGCACTGCGCCACCTGCAAGATGTCTTCCGCCAGCCGTTTGGCGACCGATACGTCCTGGAGCTGGCGTTTTACCAGCAGTTTGCTCAGGCAGCCTTCTTGAATCAATTCCATTTGCTGCGCCACCATGTCGGCGTCGTCGGCGTCCATTTCGCGCAGCAGTTCGCGGGTCAGCTCCAGCGAGGTCAGCTTTTGCTGCTCCGCCAGCTGGTGGATCGGATGATCCGTTTCCGGGAAAAAGCTGCAGGCGGCGATAAACAGGCAGCCGGGATAGCGGTCGTGCTGCACGTATTCCGCCAGCACGTCATAGCGCGCCAGCAGTTTTTGCTGCGGGCTCAGGTTTTCATCCAGCAGTAGCTGGCGGCGCCAGGTGTCGATCTGTTGGCCGTGGTAGCGCAGGCAGTCGTACAGCAGCGCTTCGCGATCCGGCCAGAACCGTTTGAGATCGCCGGGCTGAACGTCGAGTTTTTCCGCCAGCATCTCTAATGTGGCGGTCGCCAGACCCTGTTGTTCCAACAGGCCCAGCGCGGTATCAAGGACGTGTTCACGTTGCACTTGTGCTTCCTCCCATTCGCTTCCGATCTTCAGTGTCAGTTATCGCATCACTTTCTGCAAATGCGCGTTGAAGGCTTCTGCCTTCATAAAACCGGTGACCCGCTGGGCCGTCAGCTCCTGGCCCGCCGGATCGAAGAATAGGATCGTGGGTAACCCCAGTACCTGCAAATGCTTCAGCAGCGCCGCCTGTTCCGCGCCGTTGGCGGTGACGTCCGCCTGCAGCAGCACCGCGTTGGCCAGGCTCGCCTGCACCGCCGCATCGCTGAAGGTGTATTTCTCGAACTCTTTACAGGCCACGCACCAGTCGGCGTACAGATCCAGCATCACCGGCTTGCCGCGCGCCTGTTGCAGCGCCAGATCGAGCTGCTCGACGTTGTTGATGCGGGCAAAGGCCAGGTGTTGTTGAGCCGCCTGCTGCGCCTGATCGGCGCCGAAGGCCCAGTCCTGCAGCGGCCGCGCGGCGATCACCGCCGCCGCCAGCAGCAGAAGCTGCAGGGCGCGCGCCCAGCCGCGCGCGCTTCTCAGGCTCAGAGCGAAGGCCCAGCCGAAGAACGCCAGGCCGAACAGGCTCCACAGGCGCAGGCCCCACAGATCGCCGATCACCCGCTCCAGCAGGAACACCGGCAGCGCCAGGATGACGAAGCCGAAGGCCTCTTTCACGTACTGCATCCACGGGCCGCTGCGCGGCAGCAGGCGGTTGCCGAACAGGGTGACGATCACCAGCGGAATGCCCATCCCCAGCGCGTACAGGTACAGCGTGCCGCCGCCGGCCCACAGGTTACCGCTCTGGGCGATATACAGCAGGATGGCGCTGAGCGGCGCGGTGGTGCAGGGGGAACAAATCAGCCCGGCCAGGGCGCCCATCAGGAACACGCCAGTCAGTGAGCCGCCGCGTTGGGTATTGCTCCAGCTCGCCAGCCGGGTTTGCAGTGCGGAAGGCAGCTGCAGGGAATAGAGGCCGAACATCGACAGCGCCAGCGCGATAAACAGCACCGACAGACCGATCAGCACGTAAGGATGCTGCAGCGCCGCCTGGAACTGCAATCCGGCGGCGGCCACCACCAAGCCCAGCAAGGTGTAGGTGAGCGCCATGCCCTGTACGTAAACCACCGCCAGCGCCAGAATGCGGCCGCTGCTTTGTGGCCGGTCGCGGCCGAGGATGATGCCGGAGATCAGCGGGTACATCGGCAGCACGCACGGGGTGAAGGCGATGCCGATGCCGATCAGCAGCGCCCACAGCGGCGAGAACGGCAGGCTGGCCGGTGCGGCGGGCGCTTCAGCCGGTGCAGAGGCCGCGAGCGGCGCGGCTGCGGTGGCGCTGACGGCATCCAGCGGGATGATGCGGGTTTCCGGCGGATAGCAGAAGCCGGCCTCGGCGCAGCCCTGATAGGTGACGCTGAGGCTGGCGTTGGCCGCCGCCTGTTGCAGCGGCACCTGCAGATTCAGCTGCTGTTTGAAAATCGCCACTTCGCCGAAGAACTCGTCCTTGTGGCTCAGCCCTTCGGGCAGGGTAAAGGCGCCGAGCGTCGCCTGCTGCGGCACCAGTTTGATCTGCTGGCGATACAGGTAGTAGCCGGGGCGGATCTGCCAGTTCAGCGTTACCTGGCTGCCTTGCTGTTTGAAATCGAAGGCGAAGGCCTGATCGACAGGCACGAACTGGCTGCCGCCCTTCGGCGCGAACAGCGAAGCCTGCGCCGCCTGCGGCAGGAAGAACAGGCTGCACAGCAGCAAAATCAGTTTAAGGAAGCGTTGATCCATAACAGGTAGTCTTTATCTCCGGCCATCACCGGCAAGACCAGCAACTCAGGCGTCTGGTAAGGGTGATGTTGTTTCAGGGTGTCGAGCAGGGCCTGCTGACGGCGGCGATCGCTTTTGAACAGCATCTGCACTTCGTATTCCTGTTCCAGTTTCCCTTCCCAGTAATACAGCGAGGTGGCGCCGGGCAGCAGCGTGGCGCAGGCCGCCAGCTTATCGCCCAGGACCCGCGCCGCCAGTTCCTGGGCGCTGGCTTCATCGGGTGCGGTACAGAGTATGACGACAGCTTCGCAATCAGACATCTTCAGCCCTCTCATCGGTTCGAATGGGCACTATACCCTGAAGGCGGATTGGCTAGAAGGCGAGTTTATCGCCAGAAGGAAAACCGGGGCCGTAGCCCCGGTCGAAGCGTTACAGCATGATGCTGCCGAGCAGGAAGCCGAATACCACGGCGAAAATCACGCCCATGGTGCCGGGAATGAAGAACGGGTGGTTGAACACGAAGCGGCCGATGCGCGTGGTGCCGGTATCGTCCATCTGCACCGCGGCGACCAGCGTCGGGTAGGTCGGCAGGATGAACAGGCCGGAGACGGCGGCGAAGGAGGCGACGGCGGTCAGCGGCGACACGTTCAGCGCCAGCGCCATCGGCATCAGCGCCTTGGCGGTAGCGGCCTGCGAGTACAGCAGCGCCGAGCAGAAGAAGAAGATCACCGCCAGCAGCCACGGGTGCGCCTGAATGACGCTGCCGGCCGTCTCTTTGATCCAGTCGATGTTGGCCTGCACGAAGGTATCGCCCAGCCAGGCGACACCGAGGATACAGATACAGGCGCTCATGCCGGCCTTGAAGGTGCTGGAGTTCAGCACCATGTCGGTGTCGACGCGGCACAGCAGGGTGGTCAGCGTGGCGACGCTCAGCATGATGATCAGGATGGCGTTGGTGGTGTTCATCAGCGGCTTGGCCACCAGGCCAAGGCCCGGGCTGTTGATGATGGCGTAAGCCACTACGCACAGCACGCCCAGCAGGAACAGCAGCACCGAGGCTTTGGCGCGCGGTTTGATCTCCAGCGCGTTGTTGCCGCGCAGGGTGATCAGGCCTTCTTCCAGGCGTTTCAGGTACACCGGATCGTTAGACAGCTTGGAGTCGAACAGCCAGGTTACCAGCAGCGACATCACCAGCACGGCGCAGAAGGTGGACGGGATCACCACCATCAGCAGATGCAGGTAGCTGACGCCGTGGCCTTCCATCACCGAAGACATATACACCACTGCGGCGGAGATCGGCGAGGCGGTGATGGCGATCTGGGCGGACACCACGGCGGTCGACAGCGGCCGGCAAGGCTTGATGCCCTGTTCCTTCGCCACTTCGGCGATCACCGGCAGCGCCGAGAGCGAGATGTTGCCGGTGCCGGCGAAGATGGTCAGGAAGTAGGTGACGATAGGGGCGAGAATGGTGATGTGCTTGGGGTTCTTGCGCAGCAGCTTTTCGGTCTGCTGCACCAGGTAATCCATCCCCCCGGCGACCTGCATGGCGGAGATCGCCGCGATCACCGCCATGATGATGGAAATCACGTCGAAGGGAATGCTGCCCGGCTTGACGCCGATCAGCGCCAGGACCAGAACGCCCAATCCCCCCGCGAACCCGATACCGATACCGCCCAACCTGGCCCCTAAAAAGATGGCCAGCAGAACGATAACCAATTCTACGGCTAGCATAGTGTTTACTCCTTAAAATGAGAGAAATTGAAAATCAAACGTTAAAATTTTGTGGGCGCCTAAAAGTAAAAAGGCACGCTATCCAGAGGATTTAGCGTGCCTTTCAGGGCTACCGGGTAGGTCTGTTATTGTTCATTTTCATCCGTATAGCGTTTGGCTTTATAGGCCGGGTGCATCAGGTTCTCCACGGAGAAGATGTCATCCAGCTCGGCTTCGGTCAGCAGGCCGCGTTCCAGCACCACTTCACGCACGCTCTTGCCGGTTTCGGCGCAGATCTTCCCGACGATGTCACCGTTATGGTGGCCGATGAACGGGTTCAGATAGGTGACGATACCGATCGAGTTGAAGACGTAGTGTTCGCAGACTTCTTTATTCGCGGTGATGCCGTTAATGCATTTTTCCAGCAGGTTGTAGCAGGCGTTGGTCAGGATGTGGATCGACTCGAACATCGCCTGGCCGATCACCGGCTCCATCACGTTCAGCTGCAGCTGGCCCGCTTCGGCCGCCATGGTAACGCAAGTGTCGTTGCCAATCACCTTGAAACACACCTGATTGACCACTTCCGGCACCACCGGGTTCACTTTGGCCGGCATGATGGACGATCCCGCCTGCAGCTCTGGCAGGTTGATTTCGTTCAGGCCGGCGCGCGGGCCGGAGGAGAGCAGGCGCAGGTCGTTACAGATTTTGGACAGTTTCACCGCCAGGCGTTTGAGCGCGCTGTGCACCATCACGTAGGCGCCGCAGTCGGAGGTGGCCTCGATCAGGTCTTCCGCCGGCACCACCGGCAGGCCGCTGACTTCCGCCAGTTTTTGCACCGCCAGCGGCTGATAGCCTTCCGGGGTGTTGAGCGCGGTGCCGATGGCGGTGGCGCCCAGGTTCACTTCCAGCAGCAGCTCCGCGGTGCGGTGCAGGTTGCGGGTCTCTTCGTTCAGCAGCACGCTGAAGGCGTGGAATTCCTGGCCGAGGGTCATCGGTACCGCGTCCTGCAGCTGGGTGCGGCCCATTTTCAGGATGGTTTCGAACTCTTTCGCCTTGCGGTCGAAGCCTTCGCGCAGCTGGTTGATGGCGTCGATCAGCTTCTGGTTGGAGGCGTACACCGCGATGCGGAACCCGGTCGGGTAGGCGTCGTTGGTGGACTGGCACTTATTGAGGTGATCGTTCGGGTTCAGGTACTGGTATTCGCCTTTTTGGTGGCCCATCAGTTCCAGGCCGATGTTCGCCAGCACTTCGTTGGTGTTCATGTTCAGCGAGGTGCCTGCGCCGCCCTGGAACACGTCCACCGGGAACTGATCCATGCACTTGCCTTTATCCAGTACCTCGTCGCAGGCCTGGATGATCACGTCGGCGATTTTGCGCGGGATGGTTTTGAGTTCTTTGTTGGCCATCGCCGCGGCCTTTTTCACCATCACCATGCCGCGAACGAACTCGGGGACATCGCTGATTTTGCTGTTGCTGATGTAGAAGTTTTCAATCGCACGCAGAGTGTGGACTCCGTAGTAAGCGTCTGCGGGGACTTCACGTGTTCCTAACAGGTCTTCTTCGATACGAATGTTGTTTGACATGAGAACCTTCTCTATGTGTTGCTGCCGAATTAATAATGTGTCAGGTCAAGGCTAATAAGGGCACAGCCTAAATTAATGTTGCCGAAGGCTTGGGGCGTGAAACGATTAACCAAATCGCCCGTTGCTGCCCAGATCATATGCTGGTTGGTAAGAAATGACTGAATCCAGATCACCTTATGGTGTTTAAGGATATGCCCTTTTCCGGTTCTGTGACTTCTTTCACGTTTGTGAACTTTAGCAATAAAAACCGGCTCTCGGTTGAAATGGTGGGGGGATGCCCTCATTGTAATGGTGTCGGCCGTTTACGGCCTCTTTTTTCGCGCCGTCGCCCCGTGGCGGCCGCGCTTTACCTACCGATAGGAGAACCAGGTGCGCTGGTTACCGCTACTGCTGATATTTCTGCTGGCTTACATAGAAATATCCATCTTTATCAAAGTCGCCGCCGTGCTCGGCGTGGCTGTCACCCTGCTGCTGGTGGTGTTCAGCTCCTGCGTCGGCATTTCGCTGGTGCGCAATCAGGGCATGAAAACCTTCGTGCAGATGCAGCAAAAACTGGCGGCCGGCGAAAGCCCGGCGGCGGAAATGGTGAAAAGCGTTT
Source organism: Serratia sp. CY38905 (assembly GCF_052168875.1). Classification (NCBI taxonomy): domain Bacteria; kingdom Pseudomonadati; phylum Pseudomonadota; class Gammaproteobacteria; order Enterobacterales; family Yersiniaceae; genus Serratia; species Serratia sp. CY38905. The sequence goes on from NZ_JBJNLV010000010.1 coordinate 42,663, forward strand.
CGCTGGTGCTGGCGGGCTTCCTGCTGCTGATCCCGGGCTTCTTCACCGACTTCCTCGGCCTGTTGCTGCTGCTGCCGCCGGTGCAAAAATCGTTGACGCTGAAGCTGATGCCGCATCTGTCGGTTTATCGCCCCGGCGGTTGGACGGGCGGTGACGCCGCCAACGGCAACACCTTCGACGGTGAATTCCAGCGCAAGGACGACGAACGCTCGGTGCTGGAACACCGCCCGGACGAGGAGCGCAAGCCTCACGATCGTTAAGCAAACGCGGCTCAGGCCGCGTTTTTTCTCTCTGTAGCACCCGCGCGGCCAAAAATGCGAAATTTTTTTCGTTAGCCCCCTTGAAGGGGGCTGGAACGCCCCCATCTCAAATGCCACGAGGCCGGTAATAACAACCATCCGGTGTACAACCCTAAATCTGATAGAGACCTTCTTACAGGAGAGCGTTCAATGAGTATTCGTCCATTGCATGACCGCGTTATCGTCAAGCGCAAAGAAGTTGAATCAAAATCTGCTGGCGGCATCGTCCTGACTGGCTCTGCTGCGGGTAAATCCACTCGCGGTGAAGTGGTTGCGGTGGGTAAAGGGCGTGTGCTGGAAAACGGCAACATCCAACCGCTGGATGTGAAAGTTGGCGATATCGTGATTTTCAACGACGGCTACGGCGTGAAAGCAGAGAAGATCGACAATGAAGAAGTGTTGATCATGTCCGAAAGCGACATTCTGGCAATTGTTGAAGCGTAATTGCGCTTTATCTTCTGAACTGAACGAGTTGAAGGGAAATACCAATGGCAGCTAAAGACGTAAAATTCGGCAATGACGCTCGCGTGAAAATGCTCCGCGGCGTGAATGTTCTCGCTGATGCAGTAAAAGTGACCCTGGGCCCGAAAGGCCGCAACGTAGTGCTGGATAAATCTTTCGGCGCACCGACCATCACCAAAGACGGCGTTTCCGTTGCGCGTGAAATCGAACTGGAAGACAAGTTCGAGAACATGGGCGCACAGATGGTGAAAGAAGTGGCCTCCAAAGCGAACGACGCGGCGGGCGACGGCACCACCACTGCAACCGTACTGGCTCAATCCATCATCACCGAAGGCCTGAAAGCGGTTGCTGCAGGCATGAACCCGATGGATCTGAAGCGCGGCATCGACAAAGCGGTTGTCGCTGCGGTTGAAGAACTGAAGAAACTGTCCGTACCTTGCTCCGATTCCAAAGCTATCGCTCAGGTAGGCACCATCTCCGCCAACTCCGACGAAACCGTGGGTAAACTGATCGCGGAAGCGATGGAGAAAGTGGGCAAAGAAGGCGTTATCACCGTTGAAGAAGGCACCGGCCTGCAAGACGAGCTGGACGTGGTTGAAGGTATGCAGTTCGACCGCGGTTACCTGTCCCCATACTTCATCAACAAGCCGGAAACCGGTTCTGTTGAGCTGGAAAGCCCGTTCATCCTGCTGGCCGACAAAAAGATCTCCAACATCCGCGAAATGCTGCCGGTGCTGGAAGCCGTTGCCAAAGCAGGCAAGCCGCTGCTGATCATCGCTGAAGACGTTGAAGGCGAAGCGCTGGCGACCCTGGTGGTCAACACCATGCGCGGCATCGTGAAAGTGGCTGCCGTTAAGGCGCCTGGCTTCGGCGACCGCCGTAAAGCCATGCTGCAGGACATCGCAACCCTGACTGCCGGTACCGTTATCTCTGAAGAGATCGGTCTGGAGCTGGAAAAAGCCACCCTGGAAGACCTGGGCCAGGCAAAACGCGTTGTGATCAACAAAGACACCACCATCATCATCGATGGCGTGGGCGACGAAGCGACCATCCAGGGCCGCGTTGCTCAGATCCGTCAGCAGATCGAAGAAGCGACCTCTGACTACGATCGTGAAAAACTGCAGGAGCGCGTAGCGAAACTGGCCGGCGGCGTTGCCGTTATCAAGGTTGGCGCAGCGACTGAAGTTGAAATGAAAGAGAAGAAAGCCCGCGTTGAAGACGCCCTGCACGCGACCCGCGCCGCAGTGGAAGAAGGCGTGGTGGCCGGCGGTGGCGTAGCGCTGATCCGCGTTGCAGGCAAAATCGCCGCGCTGAAAGGCGACAACGAAGACCAGAACGTGGGTATCAAAGTTGCGCTGCGCGCAATGGAAGCCCCTCTGCGTCAGATCGTGGTGAACGCCGGTGAAGAAGCTTCCGTTATCGCCAACCAGGTGAAAGCGGGCGAAGGCAGCTACGGCTACAACGCTTACTCCGAAGAATACGGCGACATGATCGCGATGGGTATCCTGGATCCAACCAAAGTGACCCGTTCTGCTCTGCAGTACGCGGCTTCCGTGGCTGGCCTGATGATCACCACCGAATGCATGGTTACCGACCTGCCGAAGGCTGACGCACCGGATCTGGGCGCAGCAGGCGGCATGGGCGGCATGGGCGGTATGGGCGGCATGATGTAATCATCCCCCACACGCTGGTGTGCTGAGAACCCCGGTCAAACGACCGGGGTTTTTTTTATCTTAAAAATCAATAAAAAGAATGTTTGTTTAGCTTGTTATTAGTTTATTGAATGAATTATTGCATTATTTTGTTTTTACCCTAAACCGTTGTCGTTTCGTACCGATATAGCCCCTACCGGGCGGGGAATTTTCCCTCGCCGGTGTGACTGTCAACGGAGACGACTTATGCTGAAAAATATGAAAATAGCCACCTGGCTGATGTTGATGCTGTTGCTGTTGGGCTTGATGCCCATGGGAACCGGCGCCATCGCCTTCTATTTCATGCAGCAAAACGGCAACAGCATCGGCAGGATGAGCACTTTCTCCGACGAGGAAGCGGCGCTGAACCGCAGTTGGCGTGCTTTGCTGCAAACGCAGACGCTGATCGACAACATGGCGTTCGAGCGCATGGCGCAGACGGACGCCGCCGATATCCGTAAGGGCATCACTGAGGCGCGTAACGAGCTGCGCAGCGCCGACGTTGCGTTCAACCTGTTTTGGGAGACGCCGGGCCTGACGGTATCGCGCCCGGATCTGGGCGAGGCGATGAAAACGGTCTATCTGGCGCAGCAGGCGGTGCTGAAGCAAGAGCTGACGCTGTTGGCCGACACGCCGCAGGCGGCGCTGATCGAGCGGCTGCACGCCATGGCCGCTGAGAAGCGCCAGGTGCGCCAGCGGCTGGATAGCCAGTTTGCCGACTACATGCGGGCCACGGTGGCCGCTCATCGTCTGGCGGTGGAGGCGGCGGTGCAGACTCAAAAAGTCTTTGCACGCCTGCTGAGTGGCACCCTGGCGGCGATCCTGCTGCTGCTGGTCGCCGTGCAACGTGATTTCCGCCGGCGCTTGATCCTGCCGCTGCGCCAGGTTGCCGAACACTTGCAAAAGGTTGGGCGCGGCGATCTGCGCAGCGAGATCGCGGTACGCAACAGCAATGAGATCGGCATGCTGTTCGCCAGCCTGCGGACGATGCAGCAGGAGCTGAGCGCCACCGTGCAGCAGGTGCGTGACGGCGTGGAGTCGATCAATCACGGTACGCACGAGATCGCCGTCGGCAACGCCGATCTTTCCAGCCGTACGGAAGAACAGGCCAGCGCGCTGACGGAAACCGCCGCCAGCATGGAACAGATCACCGCTACGGTGCGGCAAAACGCCGATAACGCCAGCCAGGCCGCCGGCATGGTCAATCAGACTGCCGGCATTGCCCGCAACGGCGAAACGCTGATGGCCAACGCGGTCGACAAGATGCGGGCTATCAACGACAGCGCGCGCCAGGTGGGGGATATCACCAGCGTGATCGACGGCATCGCCTTCCAGACCAATATTCTGGCGCTGAACGCCGCCGTGGAGGCCGCGCGGGCCGGAGAACAAGGCAGGGGTTTTGCGGTGGTGGCCGGCGAGGTGCGCAATCTGGCGCAGCGCTGCGCGACCTCGGCCAAGGAGATCAGCAGTTTGGTCGACGGCGTAACCGGCGATATCGCCGTCGGCGTGCGCCTGGTCGAGCAGGCGGGCGAGACGATGAATGCCATCGTTGGCTCGGTGAACCAGGTGACGTCGCTGATGGACAACATCTCGTACGCGTCGGAAGAGCAAAGCAAGGGCATTGAGCAGGTCGGAGTGGCGGTGACCCAGATGGATCAGGTGACGCAGCAGAACGCCGCGCTGGTGGAGGAGGTGGCGACCACCGCCGTCGGCGTGGAGGAGCAGGCGGCCCTGCTGGCGCAGGCGGTGGCGGTATTCCAACTGGCGGAGGGGGAAACGCGCCAGGACGAAGCGCAGGCATCGGCGGCCGTTGCCGGTTGGGCATAACGCCGCCGCACTGTATTTGATGATATTTTTGCCGCCGGGGGCGATTTAGCTGGTAAACTGTTAAGTCATCAGCTGTCGCTCAAGACGTTGGCCCGCTCGCGTGGCAACGGATGCTTAAGAGATGGCATCGCTTTCTGATAAGCTTTTGCGTAATTCTCAACATCGAATGGGGAACAAGATGCGGATTAAAGCCTTACTGGGTCTCTCGGCAGCGATGCTGCTGGCAGGTTGCAGCACCACTCATGAACTGACCGCTGCGGGTCAGCAGATCAAGTTCACCGACAGCAAGCCGGCGGCGGAATGCCAGCTGCTGGGGGAAGTGACCGGCACCCAGAGCAACTGGCTGTCCGGCAACGGCGGTGAAGGCAGCTCCATGCGCGGGGCGGCCAACGATCTGCGCAACAAGGCGGCGGCCATGGGCGGCAACGTGATCTACGGCGCCAACAGCCCGAGCCAGAACCTGCTCTCCAGCTTCGCACCGCTGGACAGCAAAATGGTCGGCCAGGTTTACAAGTGTCCGTAAGGCGCTGAGGCCGCAGCCGCAAAGAGGTAAAAAAAGAGGAATGCCACGGCATTCCTCTTTTCGTTGGGGCATTTGGCGCACGTCACTCCTGCATCAGGCGCAGATCGATCGGCGTTTTGCTCGGTTCGCCGCCCACTTCGCGCGTCAGGCGCGGCACCAGATAACCGGACACCTTGCTCAGCAGCGCCTGCATGATGGCGCGCGCTTCATCGTCGCTAACCATGAAGTGCGCCGCGCCCTGCACCTTGTCCAGCACGTGGATGTAGTAAGGCAGGATACCGGCGTCGAACAGCGCGTTGCTGAGTGCCGCCAGCGTGTCGGCATCGTCGTTGACGTCGCGTAGCAGCACGCTCTGGTTGAGCAGCGTGACGCCGGCGAGACGCAGCTGCGCCATGGCGCTTTGCAGATCGCGGTCAATTTCGTTGGCGTGGTTGATGTGCGTGACCATCAGCACCTGCAGGCGCGAGGCCGACAGCAGGCGGCACAGCGCCGGCGTGATGCGCGCCGGGATCACCACCGGCAGACGGGTGTGAATGCGCAGGCGTTTCAGGTGCGGGATGGCTTCCAGCTCGCCGACCAGCCACTCCAGCTCGCTGTCTTTGGCCATCAACGGATCGCCGCCGGAAAAAATGATCTCGTCCAGTTCCGGGTGTTGGCGGATATAATCCAGCGCCTGCCGCCAGTTGTTCTTGTTGCCCTGATTATCCTGATAGGGGAAGTGGCGGCGGAAGCAGTAACGGCAGTTGACCGCACAGCCGCCCTTGACCAGCAGCAGCGCGCGATTGCGGTATTTGTGCAGCAGGCCCGGCACCACGCTGCGCTGCTCATCGAGCGGATCGGTGGTGAACCCTGGGGCGTTGATGAACTCCTCTCTGGCGGTCAGCACCTGGCGCAGCAGCGGGTCGTTGGCATCCCCGGGGCGCATGCGTGCGGCGAAGGCGCGCGGCACGCGCAGGGCGAACAGCCGGCGGGCATCGCGCCCCTGCGGCAGTTCCGGGTGCGTATTCAGTGACAAAAGCTGCAGTAATTCATCTGGATCGGTAATAACATCGGCGAGTTGATGCAACCAATCTTCTCTATGTGCCGTACTTTGGGTTATAATGTGTGCCATTTTTTTGGCTAAGCTACCAGTTCAAATATTCAGAGGGCCATCATGGCGACTTATTCTAGCAACGATTTCCGTCCGGGTCTTAAAATCATGTTCGAGGGCGAACCTTACGCCGTCGAAGCCAGTGAGTTCGTTAAGCCGGGCAAAGGCCAGGCGTTTGCACGCGTGAAAATGCGTCGTCTGCTGACCGGCACCCGCGTGGAAAAAACCTTCAAGTCTACCGATTCTTGCGAAGGCGCAGACGTGATGGACACCAACATGAACTACCTGTACAGCGACGGTGAGTTCTACCACTTCATGCACCCTGAGTCTTTCGAACAGCATCAGGTTGACGGTAAAACCGTCGGCGACGCGGCCAAATGGCTGCAGGATAACGCAGAGTGCATCATCACCCTGTGGGATGGCCGTCCAATCGCCGTTCAGCCGCCGAACTTCATCGAAGCGGAAATCACCGATACCGATCCTGGCCTGAAAGGCGATACCGCAGGGACTGGTGGCAAGCCGGCTACTCTGAGCACCGGCGCCGTGGTTAAAGTGCCGTTGTTCGTCCAGATCGGCGAAGTGATCAAAGTTGACACTCGCTCTGGCGAATACGTCTCTCGCGTTAAATAAGTTTCAAAGCAGAGGAACCCCCGCGGTTCCTCTGTTTTATCCCATCCCCGTTCGTTGGCAGAAAACCCGCATGTTCAAGAAAACGTTGTTGGCCGTGCTCTCCCTGTTGTTCCTTTTCTCCCTTAGCGGTTGCAATACGTTTCGCGGTTTCGGCGAAGACGTGCAGCATCTCGGCGGCGCCATTTCGCGCACGGCCAGCTGATCCCGCCCTTTAACCCGATGTATTTGCGCCACAAAGCCGGTGGTGATTCCACTCCCTGCGCCAATTTTGACTAAGCTTAGAAAGCCGTACTTTTTCATCAACGACAAATAAGGACTTTCTTATGCTGAAGAAAAGTATTATCGCGATCTTCTCTTTGATGATTTTGACCTCGTTGACCGCCTGTAATACCACCCGCGGCGTGGGTGAGGACATTCAGGCCGGCGGCAAGGCCATTCAGCGCAGCGCGGAATAATCCGTTCTCCACCCGGCGGCGTTCCGCGTGCGGAGCGCCGCCGCATTTCCTCCTCTTGCCTGAGCGTTAACGCTGCTGCTATCCTGCCGCAGTGCGGGTGAGGTTACCCGCCGTTCATCACCCCGCTGAACGGGACGACCCGTTTACGCGTCATTATATCGGGGACGACCCCAGTGGAAGGGAGGCCGTCTCATGGCCTGGATTATTCTGCTTATCGCCGGTTTGCTTGAAGTGGTTTGGGCTATCGGTCTGAAATACACCCACGGTTTTACCCGGCTGACGCCGAGCATCATCACCATCGCCGCGATGGTGGTCAGCATGTTGTTGTTGGCCAACGCGATGAAAACGCTGCCCGCCGGCACCGCTTATGCGGTGTGGACCGGCATCGGCGCGGTGGGCGCGGCCATCATGGGCATGGTGCTGTTGGGCGAGTCGACCAATATCGCGCGTATCATCAGCCTGTGCCTGATCGTGGTCGGCATCCTCGGGCTGAAGTTCAGCAGTCACTGATCGGCGGGCTGCTCCACCCAGATCAGCGCATCGGTGGCGAAACCGTAGCCTTTGGCCGTCTGCAATAAGCTGTCGCGTACGCCGGCGTCAAGCGTCGGGGTGCGCGACAGGATCCACAGATAGTCGCGGTTAGGGCCGCAAACCAGCGCGTAGCGATACTCCGGATCCAAGGCTATCACGTTATAGCCGCCGTAGAAGGGGCCGAAGAACGACACTTTCAGCGCCGCGACCTGCGGTGAACCGATAAAGTAGGCTTTGCCTTCGCTTTCTTGCCATTGCTGTTTCTGCGGATTGAAGCCGCGATTGATGACTTTCAGCCCGCCGTCGGCGCGTGGGCTGTAGTGGGCGGTCACCCGCTGCAAACCGCGTTCAAAACGATGATCCAGACGCGCGATTTCGTACCAGGTGCCGAGATAGCGCTGACTGTCGAAAGGGGTCACGACCTTGATGTCTTTGGGCGGGGAGACGCTGCAAGCGACGGAGAGCAGGGCGGAAAGCATGACGCTAAGCTTTGACCATAAACGCATCGGTGACTCCTGTTTACCGGGGGCGAGTAGACAGTGTAGCCGATGAGCAAAGGGCGGCCAACGGGCGTTGGCCGCCTGAGCGGTTTACAGGGTGACGACGCCGATAACGGTGACCACGCTGAGGATCGCCGCCAGACCGTAGAATACCCATTTGCCGGCCGGTACGTGGATCTTCAGATCGTGCATCGCATGGTGGATGCGGTGCAGGCCGCACCACAGTGGCAGAATGATCATCAGCAGCAGGAACAGGCGGCCGATCAGGCTCTGGCAGAACGCCAGTACGCGCTCGTAACCCAGTGCTTCACCGGGGAACAGCCCCAGCGGCAGCAGAATGCCGACCAGCAGCACGATGGCCGGCGCGACGATCGCGCTCCACATGCCACCGGCGCCGAACAATCCCCAGAAAACCGGCTCGTCGGAGCGTTTAGGTGCTTGATTTATCATGTTTCCTCCGGATTAGATCAGGGCCACGGCCAGGATGACCACGCTGACGACGACCGTGACGGCCCACAGCCCTTTCACGATGGGGCCCGGCCCCATTTTCTCGCTGTTGACCACGATATTGGCGGCCTTCGGCGCCAGATCGAACCAGGTTTTGGTGTGCAGCGCCGCCGCCAGCAGGGCGACGACGTTGATCAACAGCACCAGCGGGTTCTGCAAGAAGCCGACGAAGCCGGCCCAGCTCTCGGCGCCGCCCTTCAGCGCGAACACGCCGTAGAGCAGCACGATGCTGAACCACACCGCCAGCACTGAGGTGCCTTCGCGCAGCATGTAGAAACGGTAGAAGCCGAGCTTTTGCCACCAGGTGGGCGTCATGGTGCGCACATAGGGCTTACGTTGAGTTGTCATGGCAATTTTCTCCCTTATTGCGGCTTCAGCATGGCGATCATGAAGTCTTTGGCGCTCTCCACCTTGCCCTGCTGGATGGCGGCGGCGGGATCGACGTGTTTCGGACAGACTTCTGAGCAATAGCCGACGAAGGTGCAGCTCCAGACGCCGTTTTGGCCGTTAAGCTGCGGCATGCGCTGTTTCTTGCCGTGGTCGCGGTTGTCCAGGTTGTAGCGGTGCGCCAGCGTGATCGCCGCCGGGCCGATAAACTCGGGGTTGAGGCCGAACTGCGGGCACGCGGCGTAGCACAGGCCGCAGTTGATGCAGCCGGAGAACTGGTGATACTTGGCCATCTGCGCCGGGGTTTGCACGTTCGGGCCGTCTTCCGGCTTGCGATCGTTGCCGATGATGTACGGCTTGATCGCCTCCAGGCTTTCGATGAAGTGGGTCATGTCGACCACCAGATCGCGCTCGATCGGGAAGTTGCCCAGCGCTTCGACCTTCATGCCGCCGACGTAATCGCGCAGGAAGGTTTTGCACGCCAGCTTCGGCACGCGGTTGACCATCATGCCGCAAGAGCCGCAGATCGCCATGCGGCAGGACCAGCGGTAGGAGAGATCCGGCGCCAGGTTGTCCTTGATGTAGCCCAGCGCGTCGAGCAGCGAGGTCTGTTCGTCGTAAGGCACGGCGTAGGTGACGAAATGCGGCTCGGCGTCGCTTTCCGGGTTATAGCGCATGACTTCGATCTTCAGGGTTTGCATCTCAGCCATTTGCCTGCTCCTTATTCTTTTTCTCCTGCGCTTCGGCTTCTGCGCCGTAGACGCGTTTGGCCGGCGGCAGCTTGGTGATTTTCACGTCGCTGTATTCGAGGCGTGGCGCACCCTGCGGGTTATGGAACGCCAGCGTATGCTTGAGGAAGTTGACGTCGTCACGCTCGGTGCAGCCTTCGTCCAGGCGCTGGTGAGCGCCGCGCGACTCTTTGCGGTTAAACGCGGAGTGCGCCATGCATTCGGCGACGTCCAGGCCGTAACCCAGCTCGATGGTGTACAGCAGATCGGTATTGAACACGCTGGAGTTGTCGGTGATGTTGACGCGCTTGAAGCGCTCTTTCAGCTCCGCCAGCTTATCGATGGTTTTTTGCATCAGCTCCGGCGTGCGGTAGATGCCGCAGCCTTCTTCCATCGACAGCCCCATTTCGTCGCGGATCTTCGCCCAGTTTTCGTTGCCTTCCTGCTTCATCAGGTTGCTCAGGCGGGTTTCGACGTCGCGGGTTTGCGCATCCAGCGCGCTGCCGTTGGCCGGCGCGGTTTCCAGCGCGCGGCGGGCCGCTTGCTCACCGGCGACGCGGCCGAACACCACCAGTTCTGCCAGCGAGTTGGAGCCGAGACGGTTGGCGCCGTGCAGGCCGACGGAGGAGCATTCGCCGACTGCGAACAGCCCCTTGATGCGGGTTTCGCAGTTCTGGTCGGTTTCAATGCCGCCCATGGTGTAGTGCGCGGTAGGGCGCACCGGGATCGGATCTTTCACCGGGTCGACGCCGACGTAGGCCTTGGCCAGTTCGCAGATGAACGGCAGCCGCTCCAGCAGCTTTTTCTCGCCCAGGTGGCGCAGATCGAGGTAGACCACGTCGCCGCGCGGGGTGGCGATGGTGCGGCCGGCGCGCCATTCGTGCCAGAAGGCCTGGGACACTTTGTCGCGCGGGCCCAGCTCCATGTATTTGTTCTTCGGCTCGCCCAGCGGGGTTTCCGGGCCCATGCCGTAATCTTGCAGGTAACGGTAGCCGTCTTTGTTCACCAGGATGCCGCCTTCGCCGCGGCAGCCCTCGGTCATCAGGATGCCGGAACCGGGCAGGCCGGTCGGGTGATACTGCACGAACTCCATGTCGCGCAGCGGCACGCCGTGGTGGAACGCCATGCCCATGCCGTCGCCGGTAACGATGCCGCCGTTGGTGTTGTAGCGGTAGACGCGCCCGGCGCCGCCGGTGGCCATCACCACCGCGTTGGCGCGGATCTGCACGCGGGTGCCTTCCATCATGTTGAGCGCCACCAGGCCGCGCGCCTGGCCGTCATCCACCAGGATATCCAGCACGAAGTGCTCGTCGAAGCGCTGGATCTGCGGGTATTTCAGCGAGGTCTGGAACAGGGTGTGCAGCATGTGGAAGCCGGTCTTGTCGGCGGCGAACCAGGTGCGTTCAATCTTCATGCCGCCGAAGCGCCGCACGTTGACCGAACCGTCCGGTTTGCGGCTCCACGGGCAGCCCCACTGTTCGAGCTGGGTCATCTCGCGCGGGCACTGATGCACGAAGTGATCGACCACGTCCTGTTCGCACAGCCAGTCGCCGCCGGCGACGGTGTCGTGGAAGTGGTAGTCGAAGGTATCGTGATCCTGGGTGACGGCGGCGGAGCCCCCCTCGGCGGCGACCGTGTGGCTGCGCATCGGGTAGACCTTAGAGATCAGCGCGATTTTCAGTTGGGGATTGGCTTCCGCTGCGGCTATTGCTGCACGTAAACCAGCGCCCCCGGCCCCAATAATGGCAAGATCGGCGTTAAAGGTTTGCACTGCATTCCTCCAATGTTCTTATTAAGAACGGCAAGTTAAATATCTATGCTTAAAATTTAGCGAACTCTTCGGGTGCTAACTAATTGAACCGATTAATGTTGCTTAAAGGTTAAGGATAGATATCTCCCACCAATAATGGGGAATTAACTATACCTAAAGTTAAGTAGTCGAAATTTGATGTGATCGATTGTTTTGTCGATTAACGCTCGACCAACAGGCTTGCCTGCCTTTTCGCGTGTTCGGCGTGCTTTACCCTTTTTAACGCGCTTTTGCCGCCTATTTATCGGAAATTGGCGTTATGGCCGGTTGTGCATCGTGAAGAATTTGTTTGGCTGCAAGGATGCGAGTAGACTGCATCCCCTGTTTGATTTCGGAGTTAATTACCATGAGCGAAACGGCAAGCTGGCAGCCTAGTGCACCCATCGCCAATTTGTTGAAACGCGCAGCGATTCTGGCTGAGATCCGGCGTTTCTTCGCCGATCGTGGCGTGCTGGAAGTTGAGACGCCCACCATGAGCCAGGCGACGGTCACCGACGTTCACCTGTTCCCGTTCGAGACGCGTTTCGTCGGGCCGGGGGCGGCAGAGGGCCTGACGCTATACATGATGACCAGCCCGGAATATCACATGAAGCGCCTGCTGGCGGCGGGCAGCGGCCCGATCTACCAAATGGGGCGCAGCTTCCGCAATGAAGAAGCCGGGCGGCATCACAACCCGGAATTCACCATGCTGGAGTGGTACCGTCCGCACTACGACATGTACCGCCTGATGAACGAAGTGGACGATCTGCTGCAACAGGTGCTGGACTGCGAGAGCGCGGAGACCCTGTCCTATCAGCAGGCCTTCCTGCGCCATCTGGACATCGATCCGCTGTCGGCGGAGAAGGCGCAGCTGCGTGAAGCGGCGGCCAAGCTCGACTTGAGCAACATCGCCGATACTGAAGAAGACCGCGATACGCTGCTGCAGCTGCTGTTTACCGTGGGCGTGGAGCCCCATATCGGCCGTGAAAAGCCGGCGTTCGTTTACCACTTCCCGGCCAGCCAGGCGGCGTTGGCGGAGATCAGCACCGAAGACCACCGCGTGGCGGAGCGTTTCGAGGTGTACTTCAAGGGCATTGAGCTGGCGAACGGTTTCCGCGAGCTGACCGACGGCCGTGAACAGCAGCAGCGCTTCGAGCAGGACAATCGCAAACGCGCGGAGCGCGGCCTGCCGCAGCAGCCGATCGACTACAACCTGCTGGCGGCGTTGCAGCACGGCATGCCGGAATGTTCCGGCGTGGCGCTGGGCGTGGATCGCCTGGTGATGCTGGCGCTGGGCGCCGAGAGCCTGAGCGACGTGTTGGCTTTCCCGGTTGGGATCGCCTGACGTTTCAGGCGCAGAGAAAAGCAAAAGGGTCGGCATTTGCCGGCCCTTTTTTTATCGCGAGAACCGCTTACAGCCCCCCGGCGTCGCGCTTGGTGTTCGGCGCCGGCGTGGACGGCGGCGTACGGCCGTTGTTGGTCAGCCGCGACAGCGTCTCGGTGCGCACCTGGAACGGCGGGTACGGCAGCGTGATGCCGTGCTCGCGGTAGCCCGCCAGGATCAGCTGGTGGATCTCGTGGCGCAGCGGCATGCGGTGGCCCATCTCGGCGGCGTAAATACGCATCTCGAAGATCTGAATGCCCTGTTGCAGATCGACCAGGTAGACTTCCGGCACCGGATTGTCCAGCACCAGCGAACAGCGCTCGGCGGCGTTCATCAGGATCTTGGTCACCTCTTCGCTATTGGCCTCGCCCGGGGCCGGCACGGTCAGCACCACGCGGGTGATGGCGTCCGAGAGCGACCAGTTGACGAACTGCTCGGTGATGAACGCCTTGTTCGGCACGATGATCTCTTTGCGGTCCCAATCGGCGATGGTGGTCGCACGGGTATTGATCTTGGTTATCGTGCCGGTCAGGTTGCGGATCGTTACGGTATCGCCGATGCGGATCGGCTTCTCGAACAGGATGATCAGGCCGGAGATGAAGTTGGAGAAAATCTCCTGCATGCCAAAGCCGAGACCCACGCTGAGCGCGGTGACCACCCACTGCAGTTTCGACCATTCGATGCCGATCCAGGAAAAGCTGAGAATGGCGCCGAACAGCAACAGCAGGTATTTGGTGATGGTGGTGATGGCGTAACCGGTGCCCGGCGACAGATCCAGGTGCTGCAGCACCGCCAGTTCCAGCAGCGCCGGCAGGTTGCGCACCAGCTGCATGGTGATGATCAATACCAGAATGGCGATCAGCACTGCGCCGAGGGTGATCGGGTGGGCGGTTTCCACGCCGTTGACCGTCGAGGTCACGTCCCACAGCGAGATATTTTCCAGGAAGCTGAAGGCGGAGTGGATCTCCGACCACAAAACGATCACCGACACCAGCGCGATCAGCGTCAGGATCGAACGCACCAGCCGCAGCGACTGGGCGCTGATGGTATCCAGGTCTATCTCTGAGTAGTCCATATCCACCGAACCTTCGGTGCTGTTCGGGGTATGCGAGGTTTCGTCTTCGCCGCGGGCGCGCTGGGCCAGAATGTCCGCGCGGCGCTGTTTGGCGCGGTCGAAGGCGATGCGTCGCCGTTGGATCAGCATCCAGCGGCGGATGATGTGGTAGACGACCAGCAGCAGGAACCAGATCGCCACCGAGGTTTCCAGGCGCGCCAGCAGCGCCTGCGCGGTGGTGAGATAACCGACGCTCGACGCCAGCGCCGCCAGCAGCGGCGCCGACAGCAGCAGCCCCCAGAAGGCGCTGTTGAGCATGTTGTCGCCGGAGCCGTTTTTATCCAGATACAGCGGGATGCCGGCGCGCTTGAGGCTGTGGGTGACCAGCGCCAGCGCCAGACACAGCAGAATGAAGCACAGCCGCCCCAGCGTGTTGGCGAACTCGCGCTCTTTCAGGCTATCGAAGGTGATCAGCGCCATGATCAGCGGCACGATCAGCCAGATCGACATCTTGTAGTAGCGCATGGCGCGCGAAACCTGCTTTGCCGGCCAGCGGAAGTGCACGATGAACAACCCTTGCGGGTGGGCGAAGGCGGCGCAGATCATGCAGATCCACAGGATCGGCAGCGTGGCGGTCACCCCTTTGCCGATCGCTTCCGCCACCGGGTAGTTCCAGGCGCTCTGCAGGCCGTAGCCGAGCGCGGCCCACAGCACCGGCAGCGGCATCGCCACCAGAATCGACCAGAACACGGTGCGCACCGTCAGGAAGAATTCGTCCTGCGTCACCTTGCCGACGCGGCTGCTGGCGCGCTCGAGGAAGGCGTGGTAGTGCTTGCGCGAACTGATGCTGAAAATCACCAGCAGCAGGGCGCCGAAGATCGGGATCAGCGTTTCGCGGCTGGTCACCATCATCATGAAGGCGCCGCCGAGCTGCGACAGCGTGTCCAGCGACAGAACGCGCGTCAGATCGTGCGCCACGTTGAGCGGATAAGAGAAGTTGATCGGATTGACGTCCGGCACCCAGAACAGATAGCGGTGGGTGGCGTCGCGAATTTCGTTCAACGCTTCGATCAACTGGGTGTTGGCCACCTTCAGCTTGGTCAGCTCGAGGATTTGGGTGTCGCAACCGGACAACAACGAGTTCAGCAGCTCGCGCTGGGTGCGCAGCTGGGCATCGACGATGCGCTGCTCCTGGTTGGTCAGCGCGCTGCCGTCGTCGCGCTTGAATTCGCGCTGCGACAGTTTTTCCAGCTGAGTTTCAAACTGCAGGCGCTGCACGCGCAGCTGAGCCATGTCGCCGTCCAGCTGTTGCGGCTTGGGCATTTCCGGCAGCGTCGCCACCTGGGCGCGCAGGGTTTCCCCCAGCGCCGACGACGAACCGAGCCACTGGGCCTGCTCGATGATGGTGCTCAGCGCCTGGCGCACCTGCAGCGTCTGCGCCGCCGCCTGCCGCTGCTGCGATGAAATCAGATCCATGCGCTGCGCCTGGCTGTTCAGCGCGGCGGACAGTTCGCGGTTGATCTGCAGCTGTTGGCTGATGCTTTTTGGCAAATCGCCGTTCTGCTCGGCCAGCTGCTCGGTTTTTTCCAGCGCCTGTTCCGCTTCGCGTTGGCGCTGGGCGTTGAGGTTGTTGCGCAGCGCCTGCAGCTGAACGTCTATTTTCTCGTGGCGCTTTTTATAGACTTCGGCGCGCATGCGCGCCAGCTCCTGCCGGTTGTTGGCCGACAGCTGCGCCAGTTCCAGCTCGTCCACTTTGGCCTTGCGCGCCGCGGCTTCGGTCTGCAGCAGGGCCAGGGCGGCCTGCGCGTACGGCGTGGTCGGGTTGGCGGGCTGCGCCTGCAGGCGGCGCTGCACTTCCGTCAGCGCACGGCGGGCGTCGGTCTGCTGCTGCGGCAGCTGGCCGAGCGAATCGCTGATTTCCCGCGTGCGATCCTGCTCTTGCTGCAGCAGGCGCGCCTGTTCCAGCAGCAGACTGCTGGTTTGCAGGATCTGCTGTTCCAACTCGGCGGCCGGCAGATCGTCGCCGTTCGGCAGGATCTTGTTGCTTTCCAGCACCAGCTGGCGGCGCAGTTCCTGCGTCATCTTCGGGAAATCGTCGATCACCCTCTGATACTGCTCGGAGCGAGTCTGCGACTCTTTACGCTCCGCCAGCCAGTTGAGGGCGCTTTGCAGCGCCTCGGTGGTCTCCGCCTGATTCGGCGCGTTTTTGCTGCTTTCCGCCTGCTTCAGCTCTTGCTTGAGCTGGGTCTCGGTCGGCAGGGGAGCGGCCAGCGCCGGTTGCCACAGCAGGCAACCGAGCAAAAGCGTGATGATCAGGCGCACGGCGTCGATTCCTTTAGAGCGGGGTCTGTGGTGTTTCAGCGGCGGCCGGGATTTCGGCGAACGCCTCACCCATGCGGGTGACGGTGCCGTTTTGCAACTGCGGCGCGAGCTGCACGCTGCCTGCGGTAAACAGATTGATCACCGTGGAGCCAAGCTTGAAGCGGCCCATCTCGGCGCCTTTTTCCAGCGCGATGGCGCCCTCTTCACCGGCGGCCGGGTAGGTCCAGCGTTTGATGATGCCTTCGCGCGGCGGCGTGACGGTGCCGGCCCAAACGGTTTCGATGCTGCCGACGATGGTGGCGCCGACCAGAATTTGCACCATCGGCCCGATGTCGGTGTCGAACACGCAGATCACGCGCTCGTTGCGCGCGAACAGGTTAGGCACGTTGGCGGCGGTGAGCGGGTTGACCGAGAACAGATCGCCCGGCACATAGATCATTTCGCGCAGCACGCCGGCGCATGGCATGTGCACGCGGTGGTAATCGCGCGGCGCCAGATAGGTCGTGGCGAACAGGCCGTTGCGGAACGGTTCGGCCAGCAGGTAGTTGCCGGCCAGCAGCGCTTCCAGGCTGTAGTGATGGCCTTTGGCCTGGAAGATTTGATCGTCGCGGATCGGGCCGAGCTGGCTGATGGCGCCATCGGCGGGCAGCGCCAGCCAGTTGGCGTCGGCGATGATTGGGCGTGCGCCATCGCGCAGCGGGCGCACGAAGAAGTCGTTGAAGGTGGCGTAAGACGCCAGGTCCGGATTTTGCGCTTCCTGCATGTCCACGCGGTAGAAGCGGGCGAAGGCCTTGATCACCAGTTGGGTCAGCCAGCCGGCCCGTTTGTCGGCGCCCCAGCCCGCCAGGCGGGTCAGCGCCAGCTTCGGTAGCCAATATTGCAATTTAATCTTGATGCTATCCAGCACGTTAACCTCGTGAATCAGGGTAAAGGGCGCGCATTGTAACGAGGGCCTCGCCATCGTCAATGCCCGCCCGTCAGTGTCAGTCTGCGGCGTCCGTGAAGTTCTTGCGAACCTTCACCTGCGCCATGCTTTCCAGAATGCGGTGATAGTTGTCGAAACGCTCTTCCGCGATATCGCCTTTCTCCATCGCCGCGCGGATGGCGCAGCCGGGATCGGTATCGTGGCGGCAGTCGCGGAATTTGCAACCGCCTAAATAATCACGGAATTCGACAAATCCGCGGGTGATTTGTTCCGGCTCCAGGTGCCACAGGCCAAACTCTCGCACCCCCGGGGAGTCGATCACGTCGCCGCCGTGCTGGAAATGGTACAGCCGCGCGGCGGTGGTGGTATGTTGCCCGAGGCCCGATACGTCGGAAACCTGATTTACCAGAATTTGCTCTTCGGACGGCGGCAGCAGCGCATTCAGCAGGCTGGATTTGCCGACGCCGGACTGGCCGGCGAAGATGCTGATGCGCCCGGCCAGCGCCTGTTCGAACTCCGCCATGCCTTCCCGCGTCTGGCTGGAGACTTCCAGCACCCGGTAGCCAATCTTGCGATAGATATCCATCATGCCGTCGACCAGCTTGCGCGCTTCGGCGTCCAGCAGGTCGATTTTGTTGAGCACGATCAGCGGCTCGACTTCGAGCGTTTCGCAGGCCACCAGATAGCGGTCGATGATGTTCAGCGACAGCTCGGGCAGGATCGCCGACACGATGACGATCTGATTGATATTGGCGGCGATCGGCTTCACGCCGTCGTAGAAGTCCGGGCGCGTCAGCACCGAGGTGCGTTCGTGCACCGCTTCCACGATGCCCTTCACCCCTTCATGGGCGCCCAGGCCGGGGCGCCACACCACGCGATCGCCGGTGACCAGCGAACGCAGCGTACGGCGGATATTGCAGCGGTGCTGAGTGCCATCCGGCGCCTCAACGTCGGCGTGCATGCCGAAACGGCTGATGACGACGCCTTCCTGCGGCTCGCCCAGTTGGGAATCATCCGGTTCCGGTTTGTTATCAGCGCGCTTCAGACGGCGCTGATGGTTCGCCTGCACGCGGCGTTGCTGACCTTTGGACAGTTTGTTCTTACTCACTGCGCCTCACTTGACTCGATTTTATACCTTTACACGTACGGCGGCGGTTGGGGCCTTCCCCGGCCGCAGCCTTGAACCCGTCGGGGTATATGTCGCCCAGGGCGACCAAAAAGACTATGATACACGCTATTTTATATTAAATAACCGTTGTTAGCCGTCGGCTGCGGCGCGTCGCCACCGGCGGCGCCCGCCGTCTCGTCCGCACAGCGTTTTTCTCTCGGCTTTTAGGCAGGAAACATCATGACAGGAAACGAAAATAACCTGATTTGGATCGATTTGGAGATGACCGGGCTGGATCCCGAGCGTGACCGCATCATCGAGATCGCCACGCTGGTCACCGACGCCAACCTGAACATCCTGGCGGAAGGGCCGGTGATCGCCGTGCATCAGTCCGACGAACAGCTGGCGCTGATGGACGAGTGGAACGTGCGCACCCATACCGGCAGCGGGCTGGTGGAGCGGGTGAAAGCCAGCCGCCAGGACGATCGCGCCGCCGAGCTGGAAACGATAGCCTTCCTGCAGCAGTGGGTGCCGGCCGGCAAATCGCCGATCTGCGGCAACAGCGTGGGCCAGGATCGCCGTTTCCTGTTCCGCTATATGCCGGAGCTGGAGGCCTACTTCCATTACCGCTACCTGGACGTCAGCACGCTGAAGGAGCTGGCGCGCCGCTGGAAGCCGGAAATTCTCGCCGGCTTTAAAAAGCAGGGCACCCATCAGGCGCTGGACGACATTCGTGAATCGGTGGCCGAACTGGCGTATTACCGCGAACATTTCATCCAGCTCTAAGGTGCGAGGGCCTCTGCGGGGAAAAAATGCCGGTTTTAGCCGCTTAATTCGCCAATCTGGCGCTTTAATCGGCAATCAAACAAAAATCGCGTTTTTTTGCTTTCAGGGGCTTGCGGCAAAAAGGATTTCTCGTATAATGCGCACCCCGTACCGATGAAGAATTTCGTAACGTTCCACCATCGATACGCCGGGCGGGAATAGCTCAGTTGGTAGAGCACGACCTTGCCAAGGTCGGGGTCGCGAGTTCGAGTCTCGTTTCCCGCTCCAAATTCAACAATGTCGCGATGCGGCATGATGAATAAATAAAGCAGTATCAAGCAGTACCTATGCGACGCGGGAATAGCTCAGTTGGTAGAGCGCAACCTTGCCAAGGTTGAGGTCGCGAGTTCGAGCCTCGTTTCCCGCTCCAAAAATTCAAAGGTCACGCCAGTGTTTGGTGGCCGGATGCCAAAAGCATCTCAATGCGGGAATAGCTCAGTTGGTAGAGCACGACCTTGCCAAGGTCGGGGTCGCGAGTTCGAGTCTCGTTTCCCGCTCCAATTTTCTCTTCGTTTCAAACTCAAATCCAACGCCTTATCCGGCGCGGGTTTTTGTCCCGTTTTACACGCCTGGTAAAAATGTTGTGAACAGAGTTATCCACAGCCTCTGCACATAAACTCGCCTGCCTGAAAAATCAACGTCATACAAATTAAATATTTATCTATTTGATTTATAAGTTTATTTATTTATCCCAAAACGTTATGCCGATCACTTGCTCTTTTTGTTGCAGTTGAAAGACAACGTGTTTTTATTTTTATGCACAAATCCACAGAGTGAGTATTCCGGCGCTACGTCCGAATGGCGCACGCCGTCAGGCATCCCTTGGCAAACCTTTTTCCACAGCCCGTATCAGCCGTTTTTTCTGCGCCGTTTGCACCTCGATGCCCTGCGCTTCGCGGCGGGCGAGCTGTTGCGCCAGCGCCCAGTGGATATGTTCGTCCAGCATGGCGTTCTGGCCCAAACGGGTGCGCAGTGCGAGCACGATGCCGTCCTCGTAGGGCGCATTGCCCAGCGCCACGGCGATATTGCGCAGCCAGCGCAGGTGGCCGATGCGGCGTATCGCCGAGCCTTCGGTGATGCGCAGGAATTTTTCCTCCGTCCAGTTGAACAGATCGATCAACTGCGGCGCATGCAGCGCGGCGCGCGGGCTGAAATCGTCTTCGTCGGTAAGCTGCGAAAAGCGGTTCCACGGGCATATCAGCTGGCAGTCGTCGCAGCCGTAGATGCGGTTGCCGAGCAGCGGGCGGAACTCCTCCGGGATCGCGCCTTCCAGCTCGATGGTAAGGTAGGAGATGCAGCGCCGGGCGTCTACGGTATAGGGGGCGACGATGGCGCCGGTCGGGCAGGTGGTGATGCAGGCGACGCAGCGGCCGCACTGCTCTTCCTGCGGCTGGTCTACCGGCAGCGGCAGATCGATCAGCAATTCGCCGAGGAAAAACCACGACCCGGCTTCACGGTTGAGAATTAGTGAGTGTTTACCAACCCAGCCAATGCCCGCCTTGGCGGCCAGCGCGCGTTCCATCACCGGCGCAGAATCGACAAAGGGGCGGAAATTCAACTCGCCGCAGTAGGCCTGGATCTGATCGCCCAACTTTTTCAGGCGCTGGCGCAACAGCTTGTGATAGTCGCGCCCCAGCGCATAGCGGCTGACGTAGCCCAGCTGCGGATTTTGCAAGGTGCTGGCAAATGCCGCCTTGGCCGGCAGGTAGTTCATGCGTACGCTGATCACTCGCAGCGTGCCCGGCAACAGTTCGTGAGGGCGTGCGCGCAGCATGCCGTGGCGCGCCATCCATTCCATTTCGCCGTGGTACTGTTTGTCGAGCCAGGCCTGCAGCTTCGGCTCTTCAAGGCTCAAATCGGTATCGCAGATGCCAACCTGCTGGAATCCTAGCGATTGCCCCCATTGCTTGATATGTTGGGCGAGTTGATGGAGATCGAGGGGGTGCGTCATGACGGGCCACAGTGAAAAAGCATACGCTGACAGTTTACCACACTCTGTCTGGCCTGCGGATTGGATCCGTCGCTCGGAACCCGCAGCGGCGGCCTCGCTCGGTATTTCTCTTTACGATTTGATGCAGCGCGCCGGTCAGGCGGCCTACGCGCTGGCGCGCAACGCGTATCCCTCCCGCGACCACTGGCTGGTGCTGTGCGGCCACGGCAACAACGGCGGCGACGGCTATGTGGTGGCGCGCCTGGCGAAGGCGGCGGGCGTGCAGGTGACGCTGATCGCCTGCGACGGCGCACGGCCTTTGCCACCGGAAGCCGCAGCGGCCCGCGAGGCCTGGCAAGCCGCAGGCGGCGACATTCTGCCGGCGAGCAGCCGCTGGCCGGCGTCTGTTTCTCTCATCATCGACGGCCTGTTAGGTACCGGCCTGGGCAGCGCGCCGCGTGCGCCCTACGACGCGCTGATCGAGGCCGCCAACCGCCATTCGGCACCGGTGGTGGCTCTTGACATCCCGTCCGGCCTGCTGGCGGAGAGCGGCGCGGCGCCGGGCGCGGTCGTGCGTGCCGCGCACACCGTCACGTTCATCGGCCTCAAGCCGGGGTTGCTGACCGGCCAGGCGCGCGACTGGGTCGGGCAACTTCATCAGAATGCGCTAGGCTTATCGGGTTGGTTGGCGAAGCAACCGGAGCAGATTCAGCGGCTTACCGCCGAGGTGTTGCCGCGTTGGCTGCATCCGCGCCGTCCCTGCGCCCATAAGGGCGAGCATGGCCGCCTGCTGTTGGTGGGCGGCGATCGCGGGTTCGGCGGCGCCATTCGCATGGCGGCAGAGGCGGCGCTGCGCAGCGGGGCTGGATTGGTGCGAGTGCTTACTCACATAGAGCATGTCGCGCCGCTGTTGGCGGCCCGGCCTGAGCTGATGGCGCAGGCGCTGGACGAGGCGACGCTGCGGCAGGCGATGCAATGGGCGGATGTGCTGGTGATTGGCCCGGGTCTGGGCCAGGCTGAGTGGGGCAAAAACGCCCTGAACGTGCTGCAAACCAGCGATAAACCGGCCTTGTGGGACGCCGATGCGCTGAACTTGCTGGCATTAAATCCCGAGAAACGGCAGAATCGCGTGATGACTCCGCATCCTGGAGAGGCGGCGCGGTTGTTGAGCTGCAGCACTGCCGACATCGAGAGTGATCGCTTACTTGCCGTGCGCAAGCTGACGGCGCGCTACGGTGGCGTGGCGGTGCTGAAAGGCGCAGGTACGCTGATCGCCGATGAGCAGGGGCAGATGGCGATCGCCGATGTCGGCAACGCCGGCATGGCCTCCGGCGGCATGGGCGATGTGCTGTCGGGCATCATCGGCGGTTTGCTGGCGCAAAAGCTCTCGCTGTATGATGCCGCCTGTGCGGGCTGCGTTGTACACGGCGCGGCCGGCGATCGCGTAGCGGAAAGACAAGGAACAAGAGGCATGTTGGCGACCGATTTACTGCCGGACATCCTTCATTTCGTTAACCCTGAGTGGGCAAAATAGACTTTATCGAATGAAAGAACTCGTTTTACCTCTGCCGGACGAGGCAGCGACTGTCGCTTTGGGCACCACTTTGGCCCAGGCCTGCGATCGCGCCAGCGTCATCTATCTCTACGGCGACCTGGGCGCCGGTAAAACCACCTTCAGCCGTGGTTTCCTGCAGGCGTTAGGGCATCAGGGCAACGTCAAAAGCCCGACCTACACGCTGGTGGAACCCTATGCCTTGCAGCCGCTGGCGGTGTATCACTTCGATCTGTATCGCCTGGCCGATCCGGAAGAGCTTGAATTCATGGGCATTCGCGATTACTTCGCGCAAGACGCCATCTGCCTGGTCGAATGGCCGCAGCAGGGCACCGGCGTGCTGCCGGAGCCGGATCTGGCGCTGCATCTTAGCTATCAGGGCGAGGGGCGAGAGGCGAAGATCGAGGCGATTTCCGCATACGGCAGCCAGCTGTTAGACCGCATTCATGGATCACAGGGATGATGCTGCAATGACGCACGTGTTGAAAAAATTTGCGGTCATCATGCTGATCGCCGTGCTGGGGCCGCTCGGCGCGTTGAACGCGCTGGCGGCGTCCTCGCTGTCCGATATCAAAGTGTCCAACGCCCAACGCGAAGCGACGGTGTCGGTGAGCTTCAATGGCCCGCCGGACTATGCGTTTTTCCCGCTGCACGGCCCGGAACGCGTGGTGCTGGACGTTAACCAGAAGGGCAAGGTCGGCGGTCTTCCGCTCAATTTCAGCGGGCAAAACCTGGTGAAAAGCATTCGTTCCAGCGCGCCGAAAGACGCGCAGAGCGTGCGCCTGGTGTTTGATCTGACCCAGCGCGCCAAAACCCGCGTCGCCACCCGCCAGAACGGCGGCGTGCATACCGTGGTGTTCACCATTACGGCCGAAGGCGGCGCCAATACCGTGGTGCGTAAAGCGCCGGTGCAAACGCCTGCGCCGGTTGCGGTCAATCCACCGCCGCGTCAGGCGCCGGTCACGGTCAGCCAGCCACCGCGCCAGGCGCCGGTCGCGGTGCGTGAAGCGCCGGAGCCGCCGCTGCGCAAAGCGCCGACAGGATCGAATCCCTTCACCAATAAACAGACCGTGGTCGCAGGCACCGCCACAGAGGTCACGCCGCGCAGCAGCCGCGTTTCCGCCGGTTCCGGCGATCGGGTGGTGGTAGCGATCGACGCCGGCCACGGCGGCCAGGATCCGGGCGCCATTGGCCCGAGCGGGCTGAAAGAAAAGAATGTCACCATCGCCATCGCGCGCCGCCTGCAGGCGATGCTGGACGCCGATCCGCAGTTCAAACCGGTGCTGACCCGTACCGGCGACTATTTCATCTCGGTGATGGGGCGCTCCGATGTGGCGCGTAAACAGGGCGCCAACGTGCTGGTCTCCATCCACGCCGACGCCGCGCCAAACCGCAGCGCCAGCGGGGCCTCCGTCTGGGTGCTGTCCAATCGCCGCGCCAACAGCGAAATGGCCGGCTGGCTCGAACAGCATGAGAAACAGTCCGAGCTGCTCGGCGGCGCCGGCGATCTGCTGGCCAACAGCCAGGCTGACCCTTACCTGAGCCAGGCAGTGCTGGATCTGCAGTTCGGCCACTCGCAGCGCGTGGGATACGACGTGGCGGTGAAAGTGCTGCAGCAGCTGCAGAGTGTCGGATCGTTGCATAAACGCCGGCCGGAACACGCCAGCCTGGGCGTGCTGCGTTCGCCGGATATTCCCTCGCTGCTGGTGGAAACCGGATTTATCAGCAATAGCACGGAGGAGCGGCTGCTGGGCAGTAGCGCGTATCAGGAGAAGATTGCCAGAGCCATTCATAACGGCCTGCGCAGCTACTTCCTGGCGCATCCGCTGCAAGCCGACCCAAAGGTGGAAAACCGACCGCTGGACGTCGCAGCGGCGGTTAACACCTCAACACCAGACGTGCGCCAGCCTGAGCCTATCGTCAGCTCGGCCGGCGCGAGCCGCAGCGTAAGCGGCAAGACCCGGATCCACGTGGTGAAGCGGGCGGAAACGCTGTCCGGCATCGCCGACAGCTACGGCACCACCATGGCGGCGCTGCGTGATCTGAACAAACTGAAAAAAGACGGCGTGTGGGTAGGGCAACGTCTGAAGGTGCCGGCGGGGAAAGCCGCCGCCGTCACCACCACCGTCGCCAAGGCGAAAACGCCGGCGAAGAAAACGTCTAAACATAAAGTGGCCCGCGGGGATACGCTCTCCTCCATCGCTTCTCGCTACGGGGTCAGCGTCGGCGATCTGAAACGGGTCAATAATCTGAAGTCGGACGTCGCGCCGCTGGATCGGACGCTGACCATTCCGCAGGCCTAGCGCCATCGCTACAGGAGCCAGCATGCCTATCCAGGTGTTACCGCCGCAGCTTGCCAACCAGATTGCCGCCGGAGAGGTGGTTGAACGCCCCGCGTCGGTCGTCAAGGAGCTGGTGGAAAACAGCCTGGACGCCGGCGCGACGCGCATCGATATCGATATTGAACGCGGCGGTGCCAAGCTGATCCGCATTCGCGACAACGGCTGCGGCATCGGCAAGGACGATCTGGCGTTGGCGCTGGCGCGGCACGCTACCAGTAAAATCAGCACGCTCGACGATCTGGAGGCTATCGTCAGCCTCGGTTTCCGCGGCGAAGCGCTGGCCAGTATCAGCTCGGTTTCCCGTTTGACCCTGACGTCGCGCACCGCCGAGCAAAGCGAGGCGTGGCAAGCCTATGCCGAAGGGCGCGAGCAGGCGGTGACCGTCAAACCCGCCGCGCACCCGGTCGGGAGCACGCTGGAAGTGCTGGATCTGTTTTACAATACGCCGGCGCGCCGCAAGTTCATGCGCACCGAAAAAACCGAATTCGGCCATATCGATGAAGTGGTGCGGCGCATTGCGCTGGCGCGTTTCGATGTGGCGATCAACCTCAGCCACAACGGCAAACTGATCCGCCAATACCGGGCGGCGAAAGAAGAGAGCCAGCACGAACGCCGTTTGGGCAGCATCTGCGGCCCGGCGTTTTTGCAGCATGCGCTGAACATCGACTGGCAGCACGGCGATTTGAGCATCCGCGGTTGGGTGGCGGATCCGGCCGGGGCGCGCCAGCTGGGTGAAATGCAGTATTGCTACGTCAACTGCCGCATGATGCGCGATCGCTTGCTCAATCACGCTATTCGTCAGGCCTATCAGGATCAGCTGAAGGACGATCAGCAGCCCGCTTACGTGCTGTATCTGGAGGTCGATCCGCATCAGGTGGACGTCAACGTTCATCCCGCCAAGCACGAGGTGCGTTTCCATCAGGCGCGGCTGGTGCACGATTTTATCTACCAGGCGGTAACCACCGTGCTGCAGCAGGCCGGTCAGACGCCGCCGCTGCCGCTGGCGGAAACGCCTGACGAAGCGCCCGCGCCGGTCTGGCAGCCGGAGAACCGCATCGCCGCCGGCGGCAACCATTTTTCTCAGCCTGCGCCGCGCCGTGAAACGCCGCCACCGGCCGGCACCGCCCGCGAGCGGGCGCCGCAGCCGGGTTGGCAAACGGCGGGCGGTTACCAGAAACGCGAAGGCGAGCTGTACGGTAAACTGATGCAGCCCGCCGCCGAGCCGCAGGCCGATGCCGCGCCGGAAGTTTCGAGCAAGCCGCCGCTGTTCCCGCCGGCGAAAGCCGCAGCGGAAACGCCGTTGGCGGGCGGCCAACACAGTTTTGGCCGGGTGTTGATGATCCATCCGCCGTGCTACGCGCTGATTGAGCAGCGCCAGCAGCCGGCGCTGCTCAATCTGGCGGTAGCCGAACGCTGGCTGCGCCAGGCGCAGCTCAACCCGCCGGCGGAAGGGCTGCGGCCGCAGCCGCTGCTGATCCCGATTAAGCTGACGTTGGAGAAGCGCGAAGCGGCGGCCATTGCGCGGCATCAGGCGCTGCTCGTGGCGATGGGGCTGGATCTGCAGACGGATCACGGCCGTGTGACGCTGCGCGCAGTGCCTTTACCATTACGCCAACAAAATTTACAAAAACTGATACCCGAACTGTTAGGCTATCTGGCCGAACATCAGGAGATGTCGCCCGCGGTGCTTGCCACCTGGCTCGCTCGCCGTCTTGGCAGCGAACATGAACAGTGGAACACCTCGCAAGCGATACAATTGTTGACCGACGTTGAACGACTTTGCCCGCAGCTGGTCAAATCGCCACCGAGCGGACTTTTACAACCCGTTGATTTACAGGCCGCACTGGCGGCCCTCAAGCATGACTGACACTGAAATGACACCACGTCCCCCGGCTATTTTCATCATGGGGCCGACCGCCTCGGGCAAGACCGCGCTGGCGATCGCGCTGCGCGAACGCCTGCCGGTGGAACTGATCAGCGTCGATTCCGCGCTGATTTACCGCGGCATGGATATTGGCACCGCCAAGCCGAGCGCCGAAGAATTGGCGCAGGCGCCGCATCGGCTGATCGATATCCGCGATCCCGCCGAAGCCTACTCGGCTGCGGAGTTTCGCACCGACGCGCTGAAGGAGATGGCCGACATCACCGCCGCCGGGCGCATTCCGCTGCTGGTCGGCGGCACCATGTTGTATTTCAAGGCGTTGCTGGAAGGATTGTCGCCGCTGCCGTCCGCCGATCCCGCGGTGCGCGAGCGCATCGAACGGCAAGCGGCGGAGCAGGGCTGGGAGGCGTTGCATCGGCAGTTGCAGGCGATCGATCCGGTCGCGGCATTGAGAATTCATCCGAATGATCCGCAGAGACTGTCCAGAGCACTGGAAGTTTTTTTTATTTCGGGTAAAACTTTAACGGAACTGACTAAAATTTCGGGTGAATCGTTGCCGTATCAAGTTCACCAATTTGCGATAGCGCCGACCAGCCGTGAGTTGATCCATCAACGCATCGAGCTGCGGTACCATCAAATGTTGGCGGCGGGTTTTGAGACGGAAGCGCGTGCACTTTTCGCACGGGGTGATTTGCATACGGACTTGCCCTCCATTCGCTGTGTCGGTTACCGCCAGATGTGGTCATACTTGTCTGGTGAAATTAGTTACGATGAGATGGTTTATCGTGGTATTTGCGCAACACGTCAGTTGGCTAAACGCCAGATGACCTGGTTACGGGGTTGGGAGTCGGTCCATTGGTTGGACAGTGAAAAGCCGGGAGAGGCTTTGGACTCGGTGACACAGGTTGTTAGTGCATAGGTTGGGTGATTGTGTACAATTGCTGAGTATTCAGCGCGCAAATTTTTTACGTCGTTTATTTTAGAGCCGACAGGTTCTTAGTTACAAACAACAAGCAAATAAGGAAAAGATAGAATGGCTAAGGGGCAATCTTTGCAAGATCCGTTCCTGAACGCATTGCGTCGTGAACGTGTTCCGGTTTCTATTTATTTGGTGAATGGTATTAAGCTGCAAGGCCAGATTGAGTCTTTTGACCAGTTTGTCATCCTGTTGAAGAACACGGTTAGCCAGATGGTGTACAAGCACGCTATCTCTACCGTTGTCCCGTCTCGCCCGGTCTCGCATCACAGCAACAACCCGAGCGGCGGTTCAAGCAACTATCACCATGGCAACAATCCGTCTGCGCAGCAACAGCCGCAGCAGGAAAGCGATGACGCTGAATAAAGCGCGTTGCAAGTCAACCATGACGGGGAGCATAAGCAGCCGCGGGCTGTTTATGTCCCCCAAACTCACGGTGAGTGTCCGTTTGAGAGGTTGCACGCTTGTTTGACCGTTATGAAGCCGGTGAGCAGGCCGTACTGGTTCATATCTATTTCTCGCAAGACAAAGATACGGAAGACCTCAACGAGTTCGAATCGTTGGTTTCCTCAGCCGGTGTCGAAGCTTTGCAAGTGGTGACCGGTAGCCGCAAAGCCCCGCATCCGAAGTACTTTGTCGGCGAAGGAAAGGCCGAAGAAATTGCAGATGCGGTGAAAGCCAGCGGCGCGTCTGTTGTCCTGTTTGATCATTCCCTTTCCCCGGCGCAGGAAAGAAACCTCGAGCGCCTGTGCGAATGCCGGGTGATCGATCGCACCGGGCTGATTTTAGACATCTTCGCCCAGCGTGCCCGCACCCATGAAGGTAAGCTGCAGGTGGAGCTGGCGCAGTTGCGTCACATCGCCACGCGTCTGGTACGCGGCTGGACGCACCTGGAGCGGCAAAAAGGGGGGATTGGCCTGCGCGGACCGGGGGAAACCCAGCTTGAGACCGACCGTCGCCTGTTGCGCGATCGCATCAGCTTGATTCTGCGCCGCCTGGAGCGGGTAGAAAAGCAGCGTGAACAAGGCCGACGCGCGCGGACCCGCGCCGATGTGCCGACCGTATCGCTGGTGGGCTACACCAACGCCGGCAAATCCACCCTGTTTAACCGAATAACGTCTGCCGAGGTGTATGCGGCGGACCAGCTATTTGCCACCCTGGATCCTACGTTGCGGCGCATTGACGTGCCGGACGTGGGGGATACCGTGTTGGCGGATACCGTAGGCTTTATCCGGCACCTGCCGCACGATCTGGTGGCCGCCTTCAAGGCGACGCTGCAGGAAACGCGCCAGGCATCTCTGCTGCTGCACGTCATCGATGCCGCAGATCCGCGCGTCGATGAGAACATCGAAGCGGTGAACACCGTGCTGGCGGAGATAGACTCGGATGAAATCCCTACACTGTTAGTGATGAACAAAATAGATATGCTGGACGATTTTGTGCCGCGTATCGACCGCAACGACGAAAACCTGCCGATCCGGGTGTGGCTGTCCGCCGCCAGCGGAGAGGGTATTCCGTTGCTGTATCAGGCGTTGACGGAGCGCTTATCGGGGGAGATCGCGCATTACGAATTGCGCTTACCGCCACGGGCAGGCCGTCTTCGCAGCCGTTTTTACCAGCTTCAGGCGATTGAAAAAGAGTGGAACGAGGAGGACGGCAGCATTGGCGTGGTGGTGCGAATGCCGATCGTCGAATGGCGTCGTCTCTGCAAGCAAGAACAGGACCTGATTGACTTTATCGTATGATCATATCCTGTTACATTTATGCTTCGCGAAAGCCTGAAGTACCCAATCACAGAATATGGAGCTAAAACATGGCGTGGAATCAGCCCGGTAATAACGGACAGGACCGCGACCCGTGGGGGAGCAGCAATAACAATGGCGGCAACTCTGGCGGTAACAACAAAGGCGGTCGTGATCAAGGGCCACCTGATTTGGACGATATCTTCCGCAAACTGAGCAAGAAATTGAGCGGTTTCGGCGGGGGCAAAGGCTCCAACAGCAATAGCGGCGGCACCGGCACCTCTGGTCCGGGCTTCAGCGGCCGCATTATCGGTATCGCGGCGGTGGCCGTGGTGGTGATTTGGGCCGCCAGCGGCTTCTACACCATCAAGGAAGCCGAGCGCGGCGTCGTGACGCGTTTCGGCAAGTTCAGCCACCTGGTGCAGCCGGGCCTGAACTGGAAGCCGACCTTCATCGACGACGTGCGTCCGGTGAACGTGGAGTCCGTGCGCGAGCTGGCGGCGTCCGGCGTGATGCTGACCTCCGATGAAAACGTGGTGCGCGTGGAAATGAACGTGCAGTACCGCGTGACCAACCCGGAAGCGTACCTGTTCAGCGTCGTCAATGCCGACGACAGCCTGAGCCAGGCGACCGACAGCGCCCTGCGCGGCGTGATCGGCAAATACTCGATGGACCGCATCCTGACCGAAGGCCGTACCGTGGTGCGTAACGATACGCAGCGCATGCTGGAAGAGACCATTCGTCCTTACAACATGGGCATCACGTTGCTGGACGTCAACTTCCAGGCGGCGCGTCCGCCGGAAGAGGTGAAGGCATCCTTCGACGATGCGATCGCCGCGCGTGAGAACGAGCAGCAATACATCCGTGAAGCGGAAGCTTACGCCAACGAAGTTCAGCCGCGTGCGAACGGCCAGGCGCAGCGTCTGCTGGAAGACTCCAAGGCTTATAAGGACCGTACCGTCCTGGAAGCCCAGGGTGAGGTGGCGCGCTTTGCCAAGCTGTTGCCGGAATACAAGTCCGCACCGCAGATCACCCGCGAGCGTCTGTATATCGAAACCATGGAAAAAGTGCTGGGCCATACCCGTAAGGTGTTGGTGAGCGACAAAGGCAACAACCTGATGGTGCTGCCGCTGGATCAGATGCTGCGCGGCCAAGGCGCGGCGCCGGAGAGCGGCAACAAGGATACCAGCCTGATTCGCCTCAATCCGAATCCTGCGCCGGCTGCCAACAGCAGCGCCCCGCGCACCAGCGGCGGTTCGATTATGGATCAGCGCCGGGCGAATGCGCAGCGTGACGACACCACTCGCGTAGGGAGAGAGTAATCAATGCGTAAGTCTTTTGTAGTTATTGTCCTCGCGGTGCTGGTGGTGCTGTACGCTTCGCTGTTCGTGGTGCAGGAAGGCCAGCGCGGCATCGTGCTGCGCTTCGGCAAGGTTCTGCGCGACGGCGAAAACAAGCCGCTGGTGTATGCGCCGGGTCTGCACCTCAAGATCCCGTTCATTGAGACCGTGAAGAACCTGGATGCGCGCATCCAGACCATGGACAACCAGGCCGATCGCTTCGTGACCAGCGAGAAGAAAGACCTGATCGTCGACTCCTATCTGAAGTGGCGCATCAGCGACTTCAGCCGTTACTACCTGGCGACCGGCGGCGGCGACGTCTCCCAGGCCGAAGTGCTGCTGAAACGCAAGTTCAGCGACCGTCTGCGTTCCGAAATCGGCCGCCTGGACGTGAAAGACATCGTGACCGACTCGCGCGGCAAGCTGATGTCCGACGTGCGTGACGCGCTGAACACCGGCACCGTGGGTGACGGCGAAGAAGTGGCGACCACCGAAGCCGATGACGCTATCGCCTCTGCGGCGGCGCGCGTTGAGCGGGAAACCACCGGCAAACAGCCGCAGGTTAACCCGAACAGCATGGCGGCGCTGGGCATCGAAGTGATCGACGTGCGTATCAAGCAGATCAACCTGCCGGCCGAAGTGTCCGACGCCATCTACCAGCGTATGCGCGCCGAGCGTGAAGCGGTAGCCCGTCGTCTGCGCTCGCAGGGCCAGGAAGAAGCCGAGAAGCTGCGCGCCAGCGCGGACTACGAGGTGACCCGCACCTTGGCTGAAGCCGAGCGTCAGGCGCGTATCACCCGCGGTGAAGGCGATGCCGAAGCGGCCAAGCTGTTCGCCAACGCGTTCAGCCAGGATCCGGACTTCTATGCCTTTATCCGCAGCCTGCGTGCCTATGAAGCCAGCTTCAAGGACAACCAGGACGTGCTGGTACTTAGCCCGGACAGCGATTTCTTCCGCTACATGAAGTCGCCTGATAGCCTGCGCAAGTAAGCGCGGCAGGCAATCTGATCGAGGGCCCGTTTTCGCGGGCCCTTTCTCGTTTTTGGGGGATGTATGAACTCAACGATTTGGCTGGCGCTCGGGCTGGTTCTGGTGTTGGAAGGATTAGGGCCGATGCTGTTTCCGCAGGCCTGGCGCAAAATGATTGTGGCGATGTCGCAGTTGCCGGACGCGACGCTGCGGCGATTTGGCGGTGGAATAGTGGTTGCGGGCTGCGTGATCTACTACATGTTGAGCGGCCGCACGGGTCTTTAAAGTCTAGCCCAAAATTTATGCAATCGTATGCTAAAAGTGCTGAAAATCGAAAATTACGGTGGTAGAATCCATTTTTAAGCAATCGGTGATTTTGAAAAATGGGTAAGAACGTCGTCGTACTGGGCACCCAATGGGGTGACGAAGGTAAAGGCAAGGTTGTAGACCTGCTGACTGAACGGGCTCAATATGTTGTGCGCTACCAAGGTGGCCATAACGCTGGCCACACTCTGGTAATCAACGGTGAAAAAACCGTTCTTCATTTAATTCCTTCAGGTATTCTGCGTGAAAACGTCACCAGCATCATCGGCAACGGTGTTGTTCTGGCGCCGGACGCATTGATGAAAGAAATGGGTGAACTCGAAGCGCGTGGCATCCCGGTACGCGAACGTCTGTTACTCTCTGAAGCTTGCCCGTTGATCCTGCCTTACCACGTTGCGTTGGATAACGCGCGTGAGAAAGCGCGCGGCGCAAAAGCGATCGGCACCACCGGTCGCGGTATCGGCCCGGCTTACGAAGATAAAGTCGCTCGTCGCGGCCTGCGCGTTAGCGACCTGTTCAACAAAGAAACCTTCGCCGTTAAGCTCAAAGAGATCGTCGATTACCACAACTTCCAGCTGGTCAACTACTACAAAGTTGAAGCCGTCGATTATCAGGCGACGCTGGACTACGTGCTGTCTATCGCCGACATCCTGACCGCCATGGTGGTTGACGTTTCCGAACTGCTGGACGGCGCGCGCAAGCGTGGCGACCTGATCATGTTCGAAGGCGCTCAGGGCACCCTGCTGGATATCGACCACGGTACTTACCCGTACGTTACCTCTTCCAACACCACCGCCGGCGGCGTGGCTACCGGTTCCGGCATCGGCCCGCGTTATGTGGACTACGTGCTGGGCATCGTGAAAGCCTACTCCACTCGCGTGGGTGCAGGCCCGTTCCCAACCGAACTGTTCGATGAAACCGGCGAGTACCTGTGCAAGCAGGGTAACGAGTTCGGCGCCACCACCGGCCGTCGTCGTCGTACCGGCTGGCTGGACGCGGTAGCGGTGCGTCGTGCCGTGCAGATCAACTCCCTGTCCGGCTTCTGCCTGACCAAGCTGGACGTCCTGGACGGCCTGAAAGAAGTGAAGATCTGCGTGGGCTACCGCATGCCGGACGGCCGTGAAGTGGATACCACTCCGCTGGCGGCTGAAGGCTGGGAAGGCATCGAGCCTATCTACGAAACCATGCCAGGCTGGAGTGAAACCACCTTTGGCGTGAAAGAGCACAGCAAGCTGCCTCAGGCTGCGCTGAACTACATCAAGCGCATCGAAGAAGTGACCGGCGTACCGGTAGATATCATCTCTACCGGCCCGGATCGCAGCGAAACCATGATCCTGCGCGACCCGTTCGACGCATAATCAGGCTTTGCGGCATTAAACAAACCGGGCGCGTCCCGGTTTGTTTTTATCCTGACTCCCTCCGATTGCGGTTTCACGTCAAAAAATCCTTTCATAAACCCGCCTTAGGGCGCGGGATTCGCTAAATAATTAGCGACGAACTCTCCGGCTGGTTTATTATCCAATGAGTAATCTTTTGAATAGCGCCGAAAAGCGGCGTATCAGACGGGTAAAACGATACCCAGAGGTAAGATGTGCAGTTAACAAGTTTTACTGATTATGGCCTGCGGGCGTTGATCTACATGGCCTCGTTGCCGCAGGACAAGATGACCAGCATCTCGGAAGTGACCGAGGTTTACGGCGTGTCTCGCAACCATATGGTGAAGATCATCAATCAGTTGAGCCGGGTAGGTTTTGTCACGGCGGTGCGCGGCAAGCATGGCGGCATTCGCTTGGGCAAACCGGCCGAGAGCATTCGCCTCGGCGACGTGGTGCGGGCGCTGGAGCCGCTCGCGCTGGTTAACTGCAGCAGTGATTTTTGCCACATCACCCCTGCCTGCCGATTGAAGCAGGTGCTCCACCAGGGCGTACAGAATTTCCTTGAAGAGCTGGATAAGCATACGTTGGCCGACATGGTCGAAGACAATCCGCCGCTCTACAAGCTATTGCTTGTCGAATAAAACGACGTTGAGAAGACAAGGCTCAACGTCATCCTGCTGATGACAACGGAGGAACCGCAATGTCACAAGATCCATTCCTGGAACGAGAAGCAGAAAAATACGAATCCCCTATCCCCAGTCGTGAATATATCCTGGCCCATTTGGCGAAAAGAGAAACGCCGGCCAGCCGCGAAGAACTGGGCAACGAACTGGGCCTCAGCGGTGAAGAGCAGCTGGAAGCGCTGCGTCGCCGCCTGCGCGCCATGGAGCGCGATGGCCAGTTAGTGTTTACCCGCCGCCAGTGCTACGCGCTGCCGGAACGTCTGGATCTGCTGCGCGGCACGGTGATCGGCCACCGCGACGGCTACGGCTTCCTGCGCGTTGAAGGCAGCAAAGACGATCTGTACCTGTCTGCCGAACAGATGAAAATGGCGATACACGGTGACGTGGTGCTGGCGCAGGCGCTGGGCGCGGATCGCAAAGGGCGCCGCGAAGCGCGCATCGTGCGCGTGCTGGTGCCGAAAACCAGCCAGATTGTCGGCCGCTTCTTCATGGACGCCGGTACCGGCTTCGTGGTGCCGGACGACAGCCGTCTGAGCTTCGATATTCTGATCCCGGCGGACAGCGTCAGCGGCGCGCGCATGGGCTTTATGGTGGTGGTGGAGCTGACTCAGCGCCCGACCCGCCGCACCAAGGCGGTCGGCAAGATCGTCGAGATCCTCGGCGACAAGATGGGCACCAGCATGGCGGTGGACATCGCGCTGCGCACCCATGAGATCCCGCATACCTGGCCGCCGCAGGTGGAAAAACAGGTGGCCGATCTCAGCGAGCAGGTGCCGGAAGCGGCCAAGAAGGGCCGCGTCGATCTGCGCAAGCTGCCGTTGGTGACCATCGACGGTGAAGACGCACGCGACTTCGATGACGCCGTGTACTGTGAGAAGAAACGCGGCGGCGGCTGGCGCCTGTGGGTGGCGATCGCCGACGTCAGTTACTACGTGCGCCCGCGCACCGCGCTGGACGACGAAGCGCGCAGCCGCGGCAACTCGGTGTACTTCCCGTCGCAGGTGATCCCGATGCTGCCGGAAGTGCTGTCCAACGGGCTGTGCTCCCTGAACCCGCAGGTCGATCGCCTGTGCATGGTGTGCGAGATGACCATCTCCGCCCAGGGGCGCCTGTCCACGGCCAAGTTTTACGAGGCGGTGATGAGCTCGCACGCTCGCCTGACCTACAACAAGGTGTGGCACATTCTGCAGGGCGATCAGGAGCTGCGCGAGCACTACCATCCGCTGGTCAAGCACCTGGAAGAGCTGCACGTGATGTACAAGGTGCTGGATAAGGCGCGCGCCGAGCGCGGCGGCATCGCGTTTGAAACCGAAGAAGCCAAGTTCATTTTCAACGCCGAGCGTCGCATCGAGCGCGTGGAGCCGACGGTGCGCAACGACGCCCACAAGCTGATCGAAGAGTGCATGATCATGGCCAACGTGGCGGCCGCGCGCTTCGTCGAGAAACGCAACGAGCCGGCGCTGTACCGCGTGCACGATCGTCCGAGCGACGACCACATCTCCGCGCTGCGCAGCGTGCTGAGCGAGCTGGGGCTGACGCTGGGCGGCGGCAACAAGCCGCAGCCGAAGGACTATGCGGTGCTGATGGATGAAGTGTCCGAGCGCCCTGACCACGAAATGCTGCAAACCATGTTGCTGCGCTCGATGAAGCAGGCGATTTACGATCCGGAAAACCGCGGCCACTTCGGCCTGGCGCTGGCGTCTTACGGCCACTTCACCTCGCCAATCCGTCGCTATCCGGATCTGGCGCTGCACCGCGCGATCAAATATCAGCTGGCCAAAGAACACGGCGAGCCGAAAGAGCGCTGGACGCCGACCGGCGGCTGGCACAGTGAATTCGAAGAGATGCTGCAGCTGGGCGAACACTGCTCGATGACCGAACGCCGCGCGGACGAAGCGACGCGTAACGTCGCCGACTGGCTGAAGTGCGACTTCATGCAGGATCACGTCGGTGAAGTGTTCAGCGGCATCATCTCCAGCGTGACCGGCTTCGGTTTCTTCGTGCGCCTGAACGATCTGTTCATCGACGGGCTGGTGCACGTATCAACGCTGGATAATGATTACTATCGCTACGATAATATCGGCCAGCGCCTGATCGGCGAATCTTCCGGCACCGTCTATCGCCTGGGGGATACGGTGGAGATCCGCGTGGACGCGGTGCATATGGACGAGCGCAAGATTGACTTCGCGCTGGTGTCCAGCACCCGCAAAGCGCGCGGTGAAGGTAAAACCGAGCGCGATCGCGCCAAGAAGGGCGGCCAGCGTACGCTGCGCGACAACGGCAACGCGGGGCGCGGCAAGCGCCGCGGCGGCAAACCGCCGGCCAACTTCGAGCCGGACAGCGCCTTCCGCAAGCAGGATGACGCCAAGCCCGCGGACAACGTGAAGAAGGCGAAAAAGAAAGCCAAGAAAGCGTCCGACAAAACGCGGAAAATCGCGGCGGCGACCAAAGCCAAACGCGCAGCCAAGAAGAAAGGTGCCGAGCAGGCTTAACCTGCCGCACATCGTTATCATCGGCCGGTTATCGCCGGCCGCACGAATTTAAAAGAGCATCATGAGCGAAATTATTTACGGCATCCACGCCGTCAAAGCCCTGTTAGAGCGCGATCCGCAACGCTTCCTGGAAGTGTTTATCCTGAAAGGCCGCGAAGATCGCCGCCTGCAACCGCTGATCGCCGAGCTGGAAGCGACCGGCATCGTGATCCAGGTGGCGAACCGCCAATGGCTGGATGACAAGGTTGAAGGCGCGGTGCACCAAGGGATCATCGCCCGGGTGCGCGAGGGGCGTCAGTATCAGGAGAACGATCTGCCGGGCCTGCTGGAAAGCGTGGAGACACCGTTCCTGCTGGTGCTGGACGGCGTGACCGACCCGCACAACCTCGGCGCCTGCCTGCGCAGCGCCGACGCTGCCGGCGTGCACGCGGTGATCGTGCCGCGCGACCGTTCCGCCCAGCTGAACGCCACCGCCAAGAAAGTGGCCTGCGGCGCCGCCGAAAACGTGCCGCTGATCCGCGTGACCAACCTGGCGCGCACGCTGCGTCTGCTGCAGGAAATGAACGTTTGGGTGGTGGGCACCGCCGGCGAAGCCGACCATACGCTGTATCAGAGCAAAATGACCGGCCCGATGGCGCTGGTGATGGGCGCGGAAGGCGAAGGCATGCGCCGTCTGACCCGCGAACACTGCGACGAACTGATCAGCATCCCGATGGCCGGCACCGTCTCTTCGCTGAACGTGTCGGTCGCCACCGGCATCTGCCTGTTCGAAGCGGTGCGCCAGCGCGGCTGATTCTTCTGACGGGGGCTTAGTGCTCCCGTTAATTCCCCCTCTTGTGATCCCGCCTGCGGCAGAAATCTCTGCGCCGACCATACTTACTCCTGACGCTTTTCTCAGGGAGCACTCTCATGGTCTGGACTACGCACACCGTTTT
This sequence comes from Serratia sp. CY38905, assembly GCF_052168875.1. Lineage (NCBI taxonomy): Bacteria > Pseudomonadati > Pseudomonadota > Gammaproteobacteria > Enterobacterales > Yersiniaceae > Serratia > Serratia sp. CY38905. The sequence goes on from NZ_JBJNLV010000010.1 coordinate 80,243, forward strand.
TAACCAACCCAAGCCGCTGGGCAACAGCAACCTGTTTCTCTCCGATACGCCGCTGCGCGAAGCGTTGCAGCGCGAGCAGGGCGGCTGGGATGCCGAGGTATTGGCCTCGCTGGGCCAGCAGCTCGGCACCCAGGAGTCGCTGGAGCTGGGGCGCCTGGCCAATGCCAATCCGCCGGAGCTGCTGCGCTACGACGCCACCGGCCAGCGGCTGGACGACGTTCGCTTTCACCCCGCCTGGCATATCCTGATGCAGGGGCTGATCGCCAACCGGGTGCACAACCTGCCCTGGCAGGAGGATGCGCGCATCGGTTCCTTCGTGGCGCGCGCCGCGCGCTTTATGCTGCATGCGCAGGTCGAGGCCGGCACGCTGTGCCCGGTGACCATGACCTTCGGCGCTACGCCGCTGTTGCTGCAGGCGTTACCGGCCGAGTTTCGCTCCTGGCTGACGCCGCTGCTGTCGGATCGTTATGACGCTCACCTGCTGCCTGGCGGGCAAAAGCGCGGCCTGCTGATCGGCATGGGCATGACGGAGAAACAGGGCGGCTCCGATGTGCTGAGCAATACCACCACCGCCGCGCCGCTCGGCGCGCGCGGGCCGGGTGAAGCCTACCGGCTGGTGGGGCACAAGTGGTTCTTCTCGGTGCCGCAGAGCGATGCGCACCTGGTGTTGGCGCAGGCCGAAGGCGGGTTGTCCTGCTTCTTCCTGCCGCGCATTTTGCCGGACGGCAGCCGCAACGCCATTCGCCTGGAGCGGTTGAAAGACAAGCTGGGCAACCGTTCCAACGCCAGCAGCGAAGTGGAATTTCAGGACGCCACCGCCTGGCTGCTGGGGGAGGAGGGCGACGGCGTGCGGCATATCCTGAAGATGGGCGGCCTGACCCGTTTCGACTGCTCGCTCGGCAGCCACGGTCTGATGCGCCGCGGGTTGTCGGTGGCGCTGTATCATGCGCTGCAGCGGCAGGCGTTCGGCAAGCTCTTGATCGAACAGCCGCTGATGCGTCAGGTTCTGGCGCGCATGGCGCTGCGGCTGGAAGGGCATACCGCGTTGCTGTTCCGGCTGGCCCGCGCCTGGGAGAGCCGCAGCAATGAGGGCGAACTGATCTACAGCCGCCTGCTGACCCCGGCGGCCAAATACAGCATCTGCCGCCAGGGCATGCCGTTCATCGCCGAGGCGATGGAGGTGCTGGGCGGCATCGGCTACTGCGAAGAGAGCGAGCTGCCGCGCCTGTATCGCGAGATGCCGGTCAACAGCATCTGGGAAGGTTCCGGCAACATCATGTGTCTGGACGTGTTGCGCAGCCTGCACAAACTGCCGGGCGCGCTCGAGATGCTGCAGTTCGAACTGCAGCCGGTGCGCGGCCAGAATCGGTTGTTCGATCATGCCTGGCGGCAGTGGCAGCAGCGCGCCCGGCAACCGAGTGAGGAGATGGGGCGGCTGCTGACCCAGCAGCTGTTCGATCTGTGCTGCGCCGCGCAGCTGCTGCAGCACGCCAGCCCGCAGGTAGCCGACGCCTGGTGCCATCTGACGCTGGATCACCGCGGCGAGAGCCTGCTGTCGGCCGAGGTGTGCGAACTGCTGCTGAACCGCGCCATCGGCGGTTAGGGAAAAGGGTGGCGCACGGCGGCGAAAACCTTTTTAATTCAGTCTCACTCTGACAGGAAAATGCACATGGATATTCTCAGCGCGTTGGCGGCGTTCGCCTCTTACTTCTTCAGCGGTTTCGCCATGGTTTTGGTGTTTCTGTTCGTCTATACCCGCATCACCCCGCACGACGAATGGGCGTTGATCAAGGCCGATAACCAATCCGCCGCCTTTGCTTTCATCGGCGCTTGCCTGGGGTATGTGATCCCGTTGGCCAGCGCGGCGATCAACTCGATCAGCCTGCTGGATTACCTGCTGTGGGGCGTGGTGGCGCTGGTGGTGCAACTGCTGTTGTTCGCGGCCGTGAAGATCTACATGCCGCGCATCAGCGACAAGATCGAAGCGAACCACCTGGCCGCCGGGATTTTCCTGGGGGGCGTCTCCGTCAGCGGCGGCGTGTTGAATGCGGCTTGCATGAGCTACTAAAGGTATAAGATGGCCGAGGCGCGCCAGCCAAGCGGGTGCGCCTGTTCTTCCATCCGCAGGATGCGGTAATAGCTGGCGCCGTGCTGGCCGGCGGTGCGGGCGATGGCCTGCTCCGCCTCCTGCGGTGAACCGGGCAGATCGTTAAAGGTGATCTCGGCGATTTCACTGAGCGGCGTCACGCGATCGGCGGGCGCCAGTTCGGCGGACTGTGCGCCGGTGCTGAGCAGCCCTACTGAAAGCAGGAGGGAGGTGAGTGCGGTGGAGCGTTTCATGGCGTTCCCCTTCGTCAGATCCTGAATCGCACCCGCAACATGCGGCATGCTGTCCGCCAGTGTGCAACACCCTACTTCAGCCTGTGCAAAGCCAGTGTAAATCTGCTTAAAAAATCCCCGCCTTACCGATACAGGATCGCCTGGGAATACCATTGGCCCGGCACGACGGTTTCGCTGTTCATGATGATCACGTAATACCGGGCGCCGGCGGCGGTGGCCTTGCGCTGGATCTCCGCTTCCACGTCCATCGGGCTGCCGCGCACTACGGCGGTGACGGTACCTATCTTCACCAGCTCGGCGGTCTGCGCGCGGACGATCTCCTGCGCCTGTGCGGTGGGCGGCGGCGGCGGTTTCGGCGTGGTGGTCATGATGCCGCAGGCGGAAAGCTGTGCGGCCAGCGTCAGGATGATGAGTGTACGGACAAGCGTCATGATGACCTCGGAAGAGCCGGTAGATGGCTTCAGTGTAACGCAATATAAGCTGGAACAGATTGAGCTAACGCTGGCCGGCGCAAGTTTGTCATGATGAGTGCCAACAGGTGCGTTGAGGATGAACGGATGATCGAAATTCATGACGAGCGGGCGCGCGATATCGCGGTGATCCATGCGGTGCCGGCGGGGCAGTATCATCGGCCGTTGCCGACGGTGTTCTTCTGTCACGGCTATACCTCGTCGAAAGAGGTGTACGCCTACTTCGCCTATGCGCTGGCGCGCGTCGGTTTTCGGGTGGTATTGCCGGATGCCGATCGGCACGGCGAGCGGTTCGACGGCGATGAGGCGCGGCGTCTGGCCACGTTTTGGGAGATCCTGCGCAGCAATATCGACGAGCTGCCGCAGATCAAGGCGCACTTCGAGCGGCTCGGCCTGATTGCCGACGGGCGTATCGGCGTCGCCGGCGCCTCTATGGGGGGCATGACCGCGCTTGGCGCCTTCGCGCGCTTCCCGTGGGTCCGGGCGGCCGCCAGCCTGATGGGTTCCGGCTATTACCGTTCGCTGGCGCAAACGCTGTATCCGCCGTTGGGCGCAGAGGGCGAGGCGCTCTCGCCGGCGGCGTTTGCGGCGCGCACCGCCGTGCTGGCGGAATATGAGCTGGAGGGGCGTTTGGAGACGATCGCCGGGCGGCCGCTGCTGCTGTGGCACGGCGAGACGGACGACGTGGTGCCGGCGGCGGACAGCCTGCGTTTGGCGGCTGAACTGCGCCGGCAAGGTGCGGACAGCCGTCTGACGTCGCTCGTCGAACCGGGGGTGAAGCACCGCATCACGCCGCTAGCGCTGTCCGCCACGGCCGACTTCTTCCGCCGCGAGCTGTAATGCTCCGCCGGGTGCGATGCAGGGAATTGCAGCGCTCTGTGCCTGCTGTTTCGGCCATCATTTGGCCGAATAAAGGGGAGAATGCCAGCGTGAATTCTTTCAGGGCAGCAAGGAGCAAAGGGCATGATAAAAAACATCGGCAGTGCGGCCGGTTTAATGGGAACGATGAAAGCACGCGCTGAGCTTAACTCAGCGGCCTTCAGCGAGATGTTGGGGGCCGCCGACGGCAAGGCGCGGCAAAACAAGGCGAATCCGCTGTCGCGCATCACCGCGCAGACGATGCAAAACGTGACGGCGCTGTTCGCCTCCGCGGCGAAAGCGGCGCCCACTCACCCCGCGGCAGCCGGTGCGCTCTCGTTCGAACAGCGGGCGACGCTGGCGGAAAGCGCAGAGCTGCTGCAAACGCGAACGAACTATCTGCGGACGGCGCTGCAATTGCACAATCCGGGCAAGGCGTTCAGCATGCCGGCGCTGCTCAAGCTGTGATGAGGAAAGCGGAGCGCCCAACGGGCGGCGCTCCGGTGCGGACTGAACGGGCTTTCTGATGAAGCCCTGGGGATTTCCCTGGCGTGGCTTGTCTCTTAGCGATACAGCTCGGCGCTGACGTGCATCGTGCTGTTGTCGCCCGGTTCGTGCAGGGCGATGATGCGATAAGAGGTCGCGCCGCGTTGATCGGCGATTTTACTGACCTGGCTGCTGGCGTCATCCGGCGAAACCACGTTCTGGTTCAGGGTGACGAAGCCGACGCTCTGGCGTTGATCGGCCTGGTGCGACGTGATCTCCGTGGCGGCCATTACGTTGGCGGAGAACAGGGCGGCCAGCGCCGTTGCGAGAATGATGCGTTTCATAGTGCCTCTCTTACTTTTTGCCGTTACGGCCTGACAGCGAGTGTCGCTGCGGCAAAAAGTCATTTATCTGCATTGAATAACCTGGAATCTTTTTCGTCGCGCTGTCTGCGGCGGATATGGTTAATTTTAGTCCGTTGCGGCGGATTAAAAAGCGGGGTCTTTTGATGGCCTCTTTCAAAAAAAGTGAAATAGATTTGTGACTCAGCGCTGATTTCATTGAAAGATTTTTGAAACCGATGGATCGGCGTACATAGGTTCTCCCACGAGCAAATCGTGCTATTTCCCATAACGCCTCGCATTAACGCGAATAAAACCCACGCAGTCCTTGAGTTTCCCGCCCTGCGTCAGTATGATTACGCGTCATTTTTCAGCCGCACACTAAACACGTTCCTTGCTTCCATGGGCCGCGGTTGACCCTGACAGGAGGCTGAATAATCCGTAAGGAGCAATTCGATGCGTCATTACGAAATCGTTTTTATGGTCCATCCTGACCAAAGCGAACAGGTTCCGGGCATGATCGAGCGTTACAGTGCTACCATCACTAACGCGCAAGGTCAGATTCACCGTCTGGAAGACTGGGGCCGCCGTCAGCTGGCTTATCCGATCAACAAACTGCACAAGGCTCACTACGTTCTGCTGAACGTTGAAGCGCCGCAGGAAGCGATCGATGAGCTGGAAACTAACTTCCGCTTCAACGACGCCGTTATCCGCAGCATGGTTATGCGCGTTAAGCACGCGGTAACTGAAGCATCTCCGATGGTTAAAGCGAAAGACGAACGTCGTGGCGATCGCCGCGAAGACTTCGCTAACGAAACCGCAGATGATGCAGATGCTGGGGATTCTGAAGAGTAATTGCCGCCGTGACGGCTAATCGTCTGGTTTTGTCGGGCACTGTGTGCAAGGCGCCGGTTCGAAAAGTGAGTCCTTCCGGGATACCGCACTGCCAATTTGTGCTAGAGCACCGTTCGCAGCAGATGGAAGCCGGATTCAGCAGACAAGCATGGTGCCGAATGCCCGTGGTTGTCAGCGGACAACAGTCACAAGCACTAACTCAAAGATTAACGGTCGGCAGTCAGATTACCGTGCAAGGCTTTGTAAGCTGCCATCAAGGGCGCAACGGGCTGAGCAAATTGGTTCTGCATGCCGAGCAGATTGAATTGATAGATTCTGGAGACTAGCCAAATGGCACGTTATTTCCGTCGTCGCAAGTTCTGCCGTTTCACCGCGGAAGGCGTTCAAGAGATTGACTATAAAGACATCGCTACGCTGAAAAACTACATCACCGAAAGTGGTAAAATTGTACCGAGCCGTATCACCGGTACTCGTGCAAAATATCAGCGCCAGCTGGCCCGTGCTATCAAGCGCGCGCGCTACCTGTCTTTGTTGCCGTACACTGATCGTCATCAGTAATCGGCCACTGTCCATTAACGACTTTGAGAGGATAAGGTAATGCAAGTTATTCTGCTTGATAAAGTAGCAAACCTGGGCAGCCTGGGTGATCAAGTTAACGTTAAAGCGGGCTACGCTCGTAACTTCCTGGTACCACAGGGCAAAGCTGTTCCTGCTACCAAGAAAAACGTTGAGTTCTTCGAAGCACGCCGTGCTGAACTGGAAGCCAAACTGGCTGACGTTCTGGCTGCTGCTGAAGCTCGCGCAACCAAGATCAACGAACTGGGTTCAGTCACCATCGCTTCCAAATCTGGCGACGAAGGTAAACTGTTCGGCTCTATCGGCACCCGCGACATCGCTGACGCAGTGACTGCGGCAGGTGTTGAAGTTGCCAAGAGCGAAGTTCGTCTGCCGAACGGCGTTCTGCGTACCACTGGCGAGCACGAAGTGCACTTCCAGGTACACAGCGACGTGTTCGCACAGCTGAATGTAGTTGTGGTTGCAGAAGCGTAATTTACGCTGCTGTTAACCCGGTTAAAACGCCAGCCTCGCGCTGGCGTTTTGCTTTTCTGCGCCCGGCAAAACGCGCTACGCTTGAAGACGGGATAAAAAGGAGAGCGTGCGATGGCAAAGATTACGCTACAGCGGGTTTACGATTTCAGCGCGCCGGCGCCGGAACACTGTTATCTGATAGACAGGCTATGGCCGCGCGGCATCAGCAAGGAGCGGCTGACGGGCGTGCAGTGGCTGAAACAGGTGGCGCCGGATGATGAGCTGCGCAAGTGGTTCCATCAGCATACCGACCAGTGGGCGGTCTTCGAGGCGCGTTACCGCCAACAGCTGGCGGCCAACGACGCCTGGCAGCCGCTGGTGGCGCTGTTACGGCAGGGGCAAGCGCTGACGCTGCTGTATGGCAGCAAAGATACCGAGCACAACCAGGGCGTGGTGCTGCGCGAGTTTTTGCTGGCGCAGCTGTAGGGATTAGCGTTCCCGGCGGTAGCTGCCGTCGGCCTGGCGGCGGAACAGCGCTTGGCTGTTGTCCACCGTGGTCACCGACAGCGCGTTAATCATGCCGTTGGCACCGCGTTCGATGCGCACTTCCTGGCCGGCTTTCATGTTGCTCAGCGGCTTGTCGCCGCCTTCCACCTGCGCCATGGCGAACACTTCATTCACCGGCAGATTGTTGTCGCGAAACAGCTGCGCCAGGGTCTGGCCGGGCTGAATTTGGTAACGCTGCCAGTTGCCCGCCGGCGTCGGTTCGTTGGCTGGAGTGGCGCCGCCGCCGCTTTGCCGCTCGGCCTGCAGCGGCACGCTGGTTTCCTGCTGGGATACCGGGAACGGCTGTCTTTCGGACGAGTAGGGCCACAGCAGGGCCAGCAGCAGGATAGCGCCGAAAATCAGCACCCAGCGGCGGTGAAAGTAGGGCAGCGGCTCCATCCAATGGAAACCGTCCGGCAGATGCCAGACTTTGGCCAGCAGCGCTTTGACCAGCTGCATTTTGTCGTTGGCCGGCGGTGGCTCCGATGGCGGTTCCGCGCCTTCAGACGTGGGTGCGGCGCCCGGTTTCAGGCGCTGGCTGACGTTCAGCCAGGTGCGCAGCAGCGGCTGGTAGATGCGGGTGGTTTTCCTTCTCCTGGGCGCGATTCTGCCCATGGTGACCTCTCTTCGACGGCGAAATAATGAGCGCGGCGCGGCAAGCGCGTCGCCTGCCCGATATCCTGCTTTCAGTATAGTCCGCTAACTGATTGAAGTGAAAGGCGGCTGAGCGGCAGGGCCGGGGTTTGCGGCTGCGGGCGTTAACAGAAGGTTATTGTTTCTTTTTCTACGACAAAAGTCATCATTCTCCACACAAGATTTTACCCGGCATTGACGCGCTGTTATGCTGCGCTTTCGACTTTTTACAGACTTAAGGAAAACCCCATGACAACCCCTTCTTTTGACAGCGTTGAAGCGCAAGCAAGTTACGGGATTGGTTTACAGGTCGGCCAGCAGCTGCAAGAGTCCGGGCTGGAAGGTTTGCAACCGGAAGCTTTGCTGGCGGGCCTGCGTGACGCGCTGGAAGGGAATGCCCCGGCGGTTCCGGTAGACGTGGTGCACCGTGCGCTGCGTGAAATCCACGAGCGTGCGGACGCGGTGCGCCGCGAGCGCCAGCAGGCGATGGCCGTTGAAGGCCAGAAATTCCTGGACGACAACGCCAAGCGCGACGACGTGACGCTGACCGAGTCCGGCCTGCAGTTCTCCGTGCTGGAGCAGGGCAACGGCCCGATCCCGTCCCGTCAGGACCGCGTGCGCGTGCACTACACCGGTCGTCTGATCAACGGCGACGTGTTCGACAGCTCGGTCGAGCGCGGCCAGCCGGCAGAATTCCCGGTCAGCGGCGTGATCCCAGGCTGGATCGAAGCGCTGACCCTGATGCCGGTCGGCTCCAAATGGCAGCTGTATATCCCGCATAACCTGGCCTACGGCGAGCGTGGCGCAGGCGCGTCCATCCCGCCGTTCAGCGCGCTGGTGTTCGACGTCGAGCTGCTGGAAATCCTGTAATCCCACCGAGGATTGCTCCGGGCGCCTTCGTGGCGCCCTTATTTTATGCGCCGCGCAGCGCGCGCGGGAACAGCAGATTGTTTTCCAGGCTGATGTGCTCCATCAGATCGCCGATAAATTCATCGATGCCGGTGTACAGCGCTCGCCAGGTGGTGCAGGCGCCCTCCGGCGGCGTCACGTTATCGGTGAGGAACTTCACCACTTCCAGCTGCTCACCCGCCTCGTCATGTTCATGCTCCATCACCGAAATCGGTCCGGCGGCCTGCGGCCCCATGCCCTGTTTGATCAGCGGGAACAGGATCTGCTCCTCTTTCATCATGTGATTCTCCAGATCCAGGCGGATCAGGTTCAGCTGCTTCGCCAACCCGCGCGGGCAGCTGGGTTTGTCGCCGTGCACGCGTTCGACTTTTTCCGCCATCAGCACCAGTTCTGCCAATTGCTCGCGGTGCCGCTGATGAAAGCGCGGCAGAATGTAATCGATCACCTCACCGAGCGGCGCTGTGCGCCAGTCCCGGCTTTGTTCCGGCGTGGCGGCGAGTGCGGCCAGCGCGTTCTCCAACTGGTCGATGTCCAGCCCTTTACGCTCGGCGGCGCGCGCCAGCGACTGCCGGCCGCCGCAGCAGAAATCCAGCTGATGCTGGCGAAACAGCCGGGATGCTCGGGGAATGGCGATGGCGAGCGCGCCAAGGGATTGGTTGCGGTAATCCATGGTAGTGCCTCTTTAAACGAAGGAATCTAATAACATGCATTTTAAATGCAATTTAAAGGGCGCGCCAGTGGGAAAATAGCGAAGATGGCCGGGGGGATTGCCCCGGCCGGGTGATTATTTCGCGCTTAAATCGATGCGATAGACCGTGAAGCCGATACGGTCATTGCCCTCGGCGGTCATCGGATATTGAGCGTGCTCCTTGATAAACGCCGTCGCTTTGTCCGACGGCGAAGTCTCGAAGCGGATATCCAGCGGCTGTTGGCTGCTGAAGGTCGCCAAACGCCAGTTGTTGTCCGCCTGCGGATGCACCGCGCCGTGCCGTTGGGTTTCGGCGCTGATGTAGGCCGCCAGCACCGAACGGTTCTCATCCGGCGAAGCGAAGGCGATGTGTTTGTCGCCGGTGCCGGCAAACTTGCCGCCGTAGGCGCGGTAGTTGTTGGTGGCGACCAGGAAGGTGGCGTTCGGATCGATCGGCTTGCCGTTGAAGGTCAGCTGCTTGATGCGCTCCGCCTTGTCGTTGATCAGCTGGCATTCGCCGTCGTAGCGTGCCGGCTGGCTGACGTCGATCTGGTAGTTGACGCCGTCGATCACGTCGAAGTTATAGGTGCGGAAGCCGTCCCAGTTGATCAAGCCCTGCGGCTTGGCGCTGTTGACGTCGATCTGGTTGAACTGGCCGGCGGAGCACTCCAGCCACTCTTTCACCTCTTTGCCGCTGGCCTTCACTACTACCAGGGTATTGGGGTAGAGATAGAGATCGGCGGCGTTGCGGAAGGTGAGCTGGCCCTTTTCCACTTCGACGAAGCTGGCCGGATCGTTCTTGCGGCCGCCGACCTTGAACGGCGCCGCCGCCGACAGCACCGGCAGATCGGCCAGATCCGGATCGCCCTGAATGTAATGTTCAACGTAGGCCTTCTGCGCATTGTTGACGATCTGCACCGTCGGATCGTCCTGCACCAGCGCCAGGTAGCTGTACATGTTGCCGTCGGATTTGCCGATCGGCTGGCTGACGAACTCGCGCGTGCCCTTGTGATCGTCCGCCAACACTTTCACCAGCGCGGTATCTTCCGCCGCCAGCGATTTCTTGTTCTCTTTGTCGTAGATCGGCCGCGCTTCCGCTTTGGCGGCGGTCACTTTCCAGCTGCCGCCATCGTTGTTGAGCTGCAGGTCGACCACGCCGAGATGATCGCCCCATTGGCCCGGCATCACCGCCGGTACGCCGTTCAGCAGGCCTTTATCGATATCCGCGCCTTTGATGTTGGCGAAGTCCTTGCTCGGGAACACCGCATGGGCGTGGCCGAACATGATGGCGTCGATGCCCGGTACCTGGCTGAGGTAGTAGACCGAGTTTTCCGCCATTGCCTTGTAAGGCTCGCTGGACAGCCCGGAATGCGGGATCGCCACCACCAGATCGGCGCCCTGTTTACGCATTTCCGGCACGTAGCGCTTGGCGGTGGCGGTGATGTCGTCCACCGTCACTTTGCCCTGCAGGTTAGCTTTATCCCACACCAGGATCTGCGGCGGCACGAAGCCGATGTAGCCGATGCGCAGCGTATGCGCCTTGCCGTCGCGGTCCTTCACCGGCGTATCGACGATGATGTAGGGCGTGAACAGCGGTTTTTGCGTTTTGGCGTCGATGACGTTGGCGTTGATGTACGGGAATTTGGCGCCGGCGATGGCGTTCTTCAGGTAGTCCAGCCCGTAGTTGAATTCATGGTTGCCGATGTTGCCGACCACGTAGTCCAGCGTGTTCATCGCCTTATAGACCGGGTGCACGTCGCCCGGCTTCAACCCCTTGGCCGCCATGTAGTCGCCGAGCGGGCTGCCCTGAATGATGTCGCCATTGTCCACCAACACCGCGTTGGTGGCCTGTTGGCGCGCCTGCTGGATCAGGCTGGCGGTGCGCACCAGGCCGAACTTGTCGGTCGGCGTGTCCTTGTAGTAATCGAAGTCCATCATGTTGCTGTGCAGATCGGTGGTTTCCAGCACGCGCAGATCGACGGTCGCCGCCTGCGCCGAGGCGCACACCAGCAGCGCAAGCGCGGACAGCGTCAGTGGATGCTTCATCATTTGGGGGCTCTCCATTCCATTATTCGAGTGTTATCGCAGAGGGAAATGTAATTAACATTGCTTGCCACAGTAAACTGTGAAGTGTGGCAGAAAACGGCGGCAGGTAACGCGGGGAAGTTCACAGTTGTGCCCAACAAGATCTGAGGAATTCCCGGGGGTTAGCCGGTTGAGATGGATATTCGGCGTAAAAAAAACTAGTCTGCTAGCAGAGACAGAGGGAAATTTCCCACGGAGATGCAGAGTTGAGGTGCATGATGTTAGAGCGAATTTGCCAACTGTCCCGCGAGGCGGGGGCGGCGATCATGGCGGTGTACGACGGTGAACAACCGCTTGATGTCGCACAGAAAAAAGATGATTCACCGGTGACGGCGGCCGATCTGGCGGCGCATCACATCATCAAGCGCGGCCTGGCGGCGCTGACGCCGGAGGTGCCGCTGCTGTCGGAAGAAGATCCGCCGGCGTGGGAAGAGCGCCGCAGCTGGACGCGTTACTGGCTGGTCGATCCGCTGGACGGCACCAAAGAGTTCTTGCACCGCAACGGTGAGTTCACGGTCAATATCGCCCTGATTGAAGAGGGGCAGGCGGTGATGGGCGTGGTGTACGCGCCGGCGATAGACGTATTGTATCTGGCGGAGCGCGGCAAGGCCTGGAAAGAAGAGAAGGGCGTGCGGCAGGCGATCGGCGTCAGCAACGCGCATCCGCCGCTGGTGGTGGTGAGCCGCTCGCATATCGACGACGAGCTGAAAGATTATCTGCAGCAACTGGGCGAGCACCAGACCGTGTCCGTCGGTTCCTCGCTGAAGTTTTGCCTGGTGGCGGAAGGCAAGGCACAGCTCTATCCGCGCTTCGGGCCGACCAACATTTGGGATACCGCCGCAGGGCATGCGGTGGCGGTGGCCGCCGGGGCGCAAATTCACGATTGGCAGGGCAAGCCGTTGCTCTATACCCCGCGTGAATCCTTCCTCAACCCCGGCTTCCGGGTGTCGCTGTTCTGAGTTAGTTCGCCAACAGCTGGTGCAGCTTGGACATCACCTGCTGCACCTCTTCCGGCGTCAGCGCGCCGTCTTTGGCAAACTGAATGCGCCCTTGCTTATCCAGCACCACGATGGCGGAGCCTTTCGGCTGCAGATCCCAGGCCTTGCGCACGTTACCGTCGCTGTCGACGATAAACTGCGACCACGGGAACTCCTTCTTGCTGTCTTCAATGCTGCTGCGCACGAACATCGCGGTGCCCATCAGGGCATCGTCGGTGTTGACGATTGTCGTCGTTTGGTAACGATCGTGTGGTAGCTTCGCCTTCTTGATCGCTTCAATCAGTGGGTCGTTCATGTCTTTGGCGGAGCTGCGGCCGGCAATATGTTGTATCACTCGCACTTTTCCACTGAGCTGCGCGCTGTTCCAGTTCTGGTAGCTAAAATTACCTTCAGCGTAATTGAGCTCTCCTTTGTCGCTGACGCCGACCGGCGCCACGCGCTGCTGGAGCTGGAAGTTGTGCGCGGAAGCGAAAAGCGGGGCGAGCAGCAGGGATACCATCAGCATGCGACTTGTTTTCATGCTTTCTCCTTGTAATGGGGGGAATTTGTGCGACAGCACTTCGACAGCCTAAAGCATAGGATGTGATAAGAGGTCTGTCCTGTTAACCGGATCGCAGATTTTCCCTTGGTTCGCTAATCATCAGATTTTGAAGGGATATCCTGAAAACGTTATAAATTATCATATACAATTCTGTCAAAAAGTGTAAATCCAGTGCAGATCACCGGGCAGAAGTGAACGATCTGGTCTTTACTGGGTCTACTACATGCAATCAAGTTGCGTTCTGAATTTCGAGGCTGCCACCTTTGGCGGCTCGCTGAGCGCATGGATCAACGGGAGGAGCGTAAAAGAATGAGAATCTTCCAGCGTTATAACCCTTTGAAAGTGGCGAAGTACGTTAAGACCCTGTTTCGCGGAAGGCTGTATATCAAGGACGTGGGCGCATTTGAATTCGACGAGGGGAAAATCCTGCCGCCGAAGATTCGCGACAAGCGCCATTTCAGCGTGATGTCTGAAGTGAACCGTCAGGTGCTGCTGCTGCAGGCCGAGATGGGGTGAACACCTCGCTGACAGCGGTAAAAAAATGCGGCCCCGATGGGGCCGCTGATGTTTTTGTCTTATCGCCGTCAAGCTACGGGGTGTCTTCCGGCGCTTTCGGCAGCACCGCCGCCGGTTTGTCGCTCAGCCGGGTGACCAGCAGCTGGTCTATCTTGTAGCTGTCGATATCCACCACTTCGAACTTGTAGCCGGCGTATTTGACGAAGTCGGTGCGTTTCGGGATCTTGCGCAGCATATACATCATAAAGCCGCCGATGGTCTCGTAGTTGCCCGCCTGCGGGAACTCGTCGATATCCAGCACGCGCATCACGTCGTCGATCGGCGTGCCGCCCTCAATCAGCCATGAGCTTTCGTCGCGCGCCACGATCTGCTCTTCCTGGCCCTGGCCGACCAGATCGCCCATCAGCGTGGTCATCACGTCATTGAGGGTGATGATGCCCACCACCAACGCATATTCATTGAGGATCACCGCGAAGTCTTCGCCGGCGGTCTTGAAGCTTTCCAGCGCTTCGGACAGCGTCAGCGTATCCGGCACGATCAGCGCCGAGCGGATCTGCACGCCGCTGCTCAGCACCAGGCTCTGGTTGCCCAGCACGCGGTTCAGCAGGTCTTTGGAGTCGACGTAGCCGACCACCTGATCGATATGGCCGTCGCACACCAGGAACTTGGAGTGCGGATGGGTCGAGACCTTCTCCTTGATGCTCTCTTCGCTTTCGCGCAGGTCGAAGTACACCACGCTTTCGCGCGAGGTCATCGAAGACGGCACGGTGCGCGATTCCAGTTCGAACACGTTTTCAATCAGCTCATGTTCCTGCTTGCGCAGCACGCCCGCCAGGGCGCCGGCTTCCACCACCGCGTAGATGTCGTCGGAGGTGATGTCGTCCTTGCGCACCATCGGCAGCTTGAACATACGGAAGATCAGGTTGGCCATGCCGTTGAAGAACCACACCAGCGGGCGGAAGATCATGATGGAGAAACGCATCGGGTTGATGATCCGGACGGCGACCGTCTCTGGTGCAATCATACCGATGCGCTTCGGGGTCAAATCGGCGAACAGGATAAACAGGCTGGTCACCAGCACGAAGGAGCAGATGAAGCTGACCTGTTCCGCCAGTTCGGGCGACAGGAAACGATCGAACAACACCTTGAAGGTGGGAGAGAAAGCCGCGTCGCCGACGATACCGCCGAGGATGGCCACGGCGTTCAGGCCGATCTGCACCACGGTGAAGAAGATGCCTGGGGTTTCTTGCAGTTTAAGCACTCTGGCGGCGTTGACGTTGCCTTCGTCCGCCATCAGCTTCAGTTTGATCTTGCGCGAGGCGGCCAGAGAGATTTCCGACAGTGAGAAGAACGCACTCACCGCGATCAGAAAAAGAATCAGTAAAATACTGTTTAACATAATCTATCCATACGTGCCGACGGGATGCCGGCGCTCTTGAGGAAGGGTAGTACATAGTAAAAAAAGCAGCGATAACAACCAGAAGGGAAGCTATCGGGCCGCAGAAGCGGCCCGCACAGTATAGCAGTTGCCCCACAGGGGCCGCCAGCGGTTAAAAAAGTGCCGCCGGCCGGCATCGGATCAGCCCTGCGGCGGCAGGCAAACGCCGATGCCGCCCAGCCCGCAGTAGCCTTCCGGATTCTTGAACAGGTACTGCTGATGATCGTCTTCCGCGTAATAGAACGGCAGCGCCGGCGCGATCTCGGTAGTGATGACGCGCTTGTCGCCCGCCGCCTCCATCGCCTGCTGGAAGCGCTGCAGGCTGCTTTCCGCCTCGGCCTGCTGCTCCGGGCTCAGCGTATAAATCGCCGAGCGGTACTGGGTGCCGACGTCGCCGCCTTGGCGCATGCCCTGCGCCGGATCGTGATTTTCCCAGAACACCTGCAGCAGCTGTTTGTAGCTGACGACCTGCGGATCGAACACCACGCGCACCACTTCGGCGTGGCCGGTCTGGCCGCTGCACACTTCGCGGTAGGTCGGGTTCGGCGTGTAGCCGCCGCTGTAGCCGGCGGCGGTGCTGTAGACGCCCGGCTGCTGCCAGAACAGGCGCTCAACGCCCCAGAAACAGCCCATGGCGAAGATCGCCACCTCCATGCCTGCCGGCACCTGGGTCATCGAGTGTTCGGTGACCACGTTGAGCGTTGCGACAGGCATTGGCGTGGTGCGGCCAGGCAGCGCGCTTGCCTTATCGACGGTTTGTGATTTATCAAAAAATGGCACCACGGTTGACTCCTGTTGTCACAGTAAGAATTGACCCTACATGGGGGCGGTTCGGTTGTATCTCACCGCGTCTTTGCCCACAATAAGTGGCAAGTTGAGTTTATGTATAAGCTTAACGCAGTATTTTGAGCGCCAAAAGTGAAGAATTCGCCTGTTGCGCGGTGGTGGCAAGCGCGGCGGGCGGCGTCCGGAACAAGGTTGAAGAGGGCTGCCGTCATGATAGCGCGGAGTCTGCCCTGGCCCCGGAGCGAACACCATAACAGGAAAGTAAAATCAATAAGGAGAACACGTGCCAAAGTACCCGGTCATGTGCTTGATATCTGTGTTGCTTGCGGCACCTGCGGCCTATGCGGCCAACGTGCGCTTGCAGGTGGAGGGGTTAAGCGGAGAGTTGGAAAAAAACGTCCGGGTGCGGCTGTCGTCGATCACGCCTGAAGAGGTCGGCACCGACGGGCGCTTCCGCGCGCGGGTGGATGAGGCGGTGCGCCAGGGGCTGCGCGCGCTCGGCTATTACCAGCCGACCATCGAGTTTACGCTGGACGATCGGCCGGGGATGTCGCGCCCGGTGCTGCACGCCAAGGTCAATCCGGGCGAACCGGTGCGTATCGCCGGCGCCAACATCGTGCTGGAAGGCGGCGCGAAGACCGATGAGGACTACCTGGCGCTGGTGAAGAAGGGGCGGCCGACCATCGGCGAGATCCTCAACCACGGCAAGTATGACAGTTTCAAAGGCTCGCTCACCGGCCTGGCGCTGCGCAAAGGCTACTTCGACGCCGACATGACCAAAAGCCAGCTCGGCGTGGCCGAAGATCTGCACAAGGCGTTTTGGGATATCGATTTCAACAGCGGCGAACGTTACCGCTTCGGCAAGGTGAAATTCACCGGTTCGCAAATTCGCGAAGACTATCTGCAAAATCTGGTGCCCTTTCATCAGGGGGATTACTACAGTTCGGAGGATTTGGCCGAGCTGAACCGCCGTTTGTCCGCCACCAACTGGTTCAACTCGGTGGTGGTGTCCCCTGATTTCAACGATGCCAAAGAGAACAAGATTTTGCCGTTGGACGCGCTGGTGACGCCGCGCACGCGCAACACCGTCGAAACCGGTATCGGCTACTCCACCGACGTCGGCCCGCGGGTGAAAGGCACCTGGAAAAAACCCTGGCTCAACGATCGCGGGCATAGTCTGGAAACCAGCGCCAGCGTGTCGGCGCCGGAGCAGCAGCTGGATCTGACCTACAAAATCCCGTTGCTGAAGAACCCGCTGGAGCAGTATTACCTGCTGCAGGGCGGCCTCAAGAACGTCGATCTTAACGACACCAAGTCCGTCACCTCCAAAGTGGTGGCCTCGCGCAACTGGGATCTTTCCAGCGGCTGGCAGCGGGCGATCAACCTGACCTGGCGCTGGGATAACTTTACCCAGGGTAACGTCAGCAACACCACCATGCTGCTGTATCCTGGCGTCAGCTTCAGCCGCACCCGTTCGCGCGGCGGTCTGATGCCGACCTGGGGCGACAGCCAGCGCTACTCTATCGACGTGTCCGACACCTCCTGGGGCTCCGGCGTGGACTTTGCGCTGATGCAGGCGCAGAACGTCTGGATCCGCACCCTGGCCGACAAGCATCGTTTTGTGGCGCGCGGGCAGGTGGGCTGGATAGAAACCAACGACTTCGACAAGGTGCCGCCGGATCTGCGCTTCTTCGCCGGCGGTGACCGCAGCATTCGCGGCTACAAGTACAAAGACATCTCGCCGCGCGGTGACGACGGCAAGCTGACCGGCGCCTCCAAGATGCTGACCGGCTCGCTGGAGTACCAATACAACGTGACCGGCAAATGGTGGGGGGCGATGTTCGTCGACTCCGGTGAAGCGGTGAACGATATCAAGAAGAGCAACTTCAAGACCGGCGCCGGCGTAGGCGTGCGCTGGCAGTCGCCGGTGGGGCCGGTGAAGCTGGATATCGCCGCGCCTGTGGGAGACAAGGACACCCACGGGATGCAGTTCTACATCGGTTTGGGGCCTGAACTATGAGCCTGGTTAAAAAGATTTGTCTCGGATTTCTGGTCGTTCTGCTGTTGCTGATCGGCGGCCTGGCCTTCCTGATAGGCACCACCACCGGTTTGCATATGGTCATCAACGGCGCGGCGCGCTGGGTGCCGGGGCTGGAGATCGCCGGCGTCAGCGGCGGCTGGCGCGATCTGACGCTGAAGGGCGTGAAGTATCAGATGCCGGGCGTGACGGTCAACGCCGGGCAGTTCCATCTGTCGCTCGATCTCTCCTGCTTTAAGCGCAGCTCGCTGTGCGTCAATGCCTTGACCGCCCAGGATGTGGACGTGGCGGTGAACACCAAAGAGATGGCGCCTTCCGCGCCGGTGGAGGAGAGCAGTGAGCCGACCACCAATCTCAGCACGCCTTACCCGATCACGCTGCGCCTGTTGGCGTTGAACAACGTCAAGGTCACCGTCGACGACACCGCCATCTCGCTGGCCGAGTTCCGCACCGGCGCGCAGTGGCAAGAGCGCGCGCTGACGCTGATGCCGACCAAGATCGGCTCGCTGCTGATCGCCTTGCCGAAAACCCCGCAAAACCCGCTGCCGGAAGCGGTGCAGCCGGCGGTCGAGGTGGCGAAAAAGGTCGGCGAGCAGGTTACCGACGCGGCGAAGCCGGCACCTCAGCCGGAAGAGAAGCCGCTGGGCGAAACGCTGAAGGAACTGTTCGCCAAACCGCTGTTGCCGGATCTGCCGGACATCCGCCTGCCGCTGGATATCACCGTCAAAGAGATCAGCGGCGAGCAGCTGCGCTTGACCGGCGATACCGACGTGCTGATCACGAGCCTGTTGCTGCAGGCCAGCACGCAGGATCAACATATCCAGCTGGACAACTTCGACGTGAAGTCGCCGCAGGGCACGCTGTCGCTGCAGGGGCAGGCGACACTGACCGGCGACTGGCCGGTGTCCCTGACCGCCAACAGCGCGCTGAACATCGAACCGCTGAAGGGCGAGAAGGTGAAGCTGAACGTCGGCGGCGGGCTGCGTGACGAGCTGAAGGTGGCGCTGAACCTGTCCGGCCCGGTCGGCGCCCAGCTCGATGTGCAAACCCGGCTGGCCGAAGCCGGCCTGCCGCTGGCGCTGACGTTGCAGAGCAAGCAGCTGAAATGGCCGCTGAGCGGCGAGGGGCAGTATCAGGTCAACGATTTCCGCCTGCGCTTTAACGGCAAGGCGACCGACTACGCGCTGTCGACGCGCGCCAATCTGAAAGGCCAGGACTTGCCGCCGGCGGTGCTGACGCTGGACGGCAAAGGCAACGTCGAGCAGTTCAAGCTGGAGCGCCTGCGCTTGGCGGCGCTGCAGGGCAATACCGATCTCACCGCGTTGGTGGACTGGAGCAAGGCCATCAGCTGGAACTCGCAATTGACGCTGAGCGGCATCAATACCGCCAAGCAGTGGCCGGAATGGCCGGCGAAACTCGACGGCAAGATCACCACGCGCGGCAGCCTGCACGGCGGCAGCTGGCAACTGCAGGTGCCGGTGCTGCAGCTGGACGGCAACGTGAAGCAGAACAAGGTCACGGCGCGCGGTACGCTGAGCGGCAACGCCGCCGGGCAGTGGAAAATCCCCGGCATCGATCTGGCGCTGGGGCGTAACCAACTGAATGTCAAAGGGCAGCTGGACGAGAAGAGCTGGAACCTGGACGCCAACATCGACGCGCCGCGTCTGGACGGCGCGCTGCCGGGCCTGGGCGGCACCGCCAAAGGGCTGCTGAAGCTGCGCGGCAATCTGCAGGCGCCGCAGCTGCTGGCTGATTTGACCGCATCCGGCCTGCAGTGGCAGGCGCTGCGCATCAACCGCGTGAAAATAGACGGCGACGTGCGCTCCACGGATCAGATTCAGGGGCAGTTGGCGGTACGCGTCGAGCAGCTGAAGCAGGATGCGCTGGAGGTCAGCCTGCTGACCCTCGACGCCAAGGGCAGCGAGAAGCAGCACCAGCTGCAGCTGAAGATCGACGGCAAACCGGTCTCCGGCCAGTTGGCGCTGCAGGGCAGTTTCGATCGCCAGCAGCAGCGCTGGCGCGGCAATCTGAACAACACTCGCTTCGATACGCCGGTCGGGGAATGGCGCCTGACGCGCGCCATCGCGCTGGACTACCTGAACACCGAGCAGAAAATCAGCGTCGGGCCGCACTGTTGGCAGAACCCGAACGCCGAGCTGTGCGTGCCCAAGACCATTGAAGCCGGCCAGAGCGGCCAGGCCAGCGTGGTGCTCAACCGGTTCGATCTGGCGATGATCAAGCCGTTCCTTGGCCCGGAAACCGCCCTGAGCGGGGTGTTCACCGGCCGGGCCGACGTCAGCTGGAAACCGGGCGGCGCGCTGCCGGAGGCGAAAGTCACGCTGGCCGGCAACGGCGTCAAGGTGGTGCAGCAGGTGCAGGGCAACGCGCTGCCGATCGCCTTCGACACGCTGACCCTCAACGCCGGCCTGAACAACGGTCGCGCGCTGGCCGACTGGCGGATCAAGCTGACCAACAACGGCCAGTTCGACGGCAATATCCAGGTGGCGGATCCGCAGGTGCGGCGCACCATCAGCGGCAACGTCAATATCACCAACATCTCACTGGCGCTGATCAACCCGGCGCTGATGAAGGGCGAAAGCGCGGCGGGCATGCTGAACGCCAACCTGCGCCTGGGCGGCAGCGCGCAGAAGCCGCTGGTGTTCGGGCGCCTGGCGTTGGATCGGGCGAAGGTGCAGGGGCACTGGATGCCGTTCGATATGACCGACGCGCGGCTGGCGGTGAATTTCAACGGCATGACCTCGACGCTGGAAGGGCTGCTCAGCACCACGCGCGGCCAGCTGAATCTGGCGGGCGACGCCGACTGGCGTGACATCAACGCCTGGCGTGCGCGCATTGCCGCCAAGGGCGATAAGCTACGGGTGACGGTGCCGCCGATGATCCGCATCGACGTGTCGCCGGATCTGGTGTTCGAAGCCACGCCGCAGCTGTTCTCGCTCAACGGCAAGGTCGACATTCCCTGGGCGCGCATCACGGTGCAGGAGCTGCCGGAAAGCGCGGTGGGCGTCTCTTCCGACGAGGTGATGCTGGACGACCAGCTGAAGCCGATTCAACCGAAGACCGCCTCGATCCCGATCAACAGCAATCTGATGATCCACGTCGGCAATGACGTGCGGCTGGACGCTTTTGGTCTGAAAGCCCGTCTGAAGGGCGACCTGAAGGTGGTGCAGGACAAGAAAGGGCTGGGCCTCAACGGCCAGATTGACATCCCTTCCGGCCGCTTCCATGCTTATGGTCAGGATTTGATCGTGCGTAAAGGGCAGCTGATGTTCTCCGGCCCGCCGGATCAGCCGCTGCTGAATATCGAGGCGATCCGCAACCCGGAATCCACCGAGGACGATGTGACCGCCGGCGTGCGCGTGACCGGCCTGGCGGATGCGCCGAAGCTGGAAGTGTTCTCCGATCCGGCCAAATCGCAACAGGAAGCCCTGTCTTATCTGCTGCGCGGCCAGGGCTTGAGCAGCTCCGGCGCCGACGGCAACGCCATGACCTCGATGTTAATCGGCATGGGGGTTGCACAAAGTGGTCAACTTGTGGGTAAAATCGGCGAGGCATTCGGCGTAAGTAATTTGGCTCTGGACACTCAGGGGGTTGGCGACAGTTCCCAGGTTGTCGTGAGCGGCTATGTTCTCCCAGGCTTACAAGTAAAATATGGGGTGGGCATCTTCGACTCCTTGGCCACGCTGACGTTGCGTTATCGCCTGATGCCTAAGTTGTATCTTGAAGCGGTGTCTGGTCTCGACCAGGCATTAGATTTGCTCTATCAGTTTGAGTTTTAGCGATGCGAATAATTGTCTACGGCAGTTTACGGCGCAAACAGGGAAACAGCCATTGGATGACCAACGCCCAATGGCTCGGCGAGCACGAGCTCGAAGGCTATCAGATTTATAATCTGGGCCATTACCCGGCGGCGATCCCTGGAGAGGGCACGATACATTGCGAGGTGTATCGTATTAACTCATCGATTCTGGCAGAGCTGGACGAACTGAAAAGCAACACCAAGGACTATAAGCGCGAGCTGATTCAGACGCCTTATGGGAGTGCGTGGATCTACCTGTACAAACACAGCGTGGACGGTTACCCGCGAATTACCAGCGGTGACTGGCTGAAGCGTCTCGACGAACAGTAAGAAAAAAAAACACCGCTCAATGAGCGGTGTTTTTTCATCGGACGGCGGCGAGAATTACTTCTTGGCAGCGCGTTCGAAGGAGGCGATGATTTCCGCTTTAGCTGCGGCAGCGTCTGCCCAGCCTTCCACTTTCACCCATTTGCCTTTTTCCAGATCTTTGTAGTGCTCGAAGAAGTGAGCGATCTGGGCTTTCAGCAGTTCCGGCAGGTCGTTCACGTCTTTCACGTGATCGTACTCTTTGGTCAGCTTGCTGTGCGGTACCGCAACCAGCTTGGCGTCTTCACCGGCTTCGTCGGTCATCTTCAGCACGCCAACCGGACGGCAGCGGATCACGGAGCCCGGCTGCAGCGGGTATGGGGTTGGGACCAGCACGTCAACCGGGTCGCCGTCCAGAGACAGGGTGTGGTTGATGTAGCCGTAGTTGCACGGGTAGAACATCGCGGTGGACATGAAACGGTCAACGAACAGCGCGCCGGTTTCTTTGTCGATTTCGTATTTGATTGGATCGGCGTTGGCCGGGATTTCGATTACTACGTAGATGTCTTCCGGCAGGTCTTTGCCAGCAGGGACCAGATTCAAGCTCATGTCGGTTTCCTTTAATCATCAAACCAGAAATGGAGTGGCGGCTATTATAGCGGACTCTTTTGCGATTTCCTGCCCTTTTCATCGTCGAAAACCCAGTGCGCCGGCGCACGGAGAATTTCCAGATTAATCCCGCCGCGGCATGAAGTTTTGCCTCCGCCTGCCGATAACTTCAACAAACAATAATGAGCCAGCAAAGCTGGCTCCGCGTTTTGCCACCCCTACTACGTCTGATCTCACTATTCTGAAGCCGGGAAGAACTCATGCTAAAAAAGATTACGGTGAAGGCTGGGCTGATCGCCCTGCTGAGCCTGATGACCATGCTGCTGATCATGGTCAGCGTTATTGGCGTCAACGCGATTAACGAAGGATCGCGCTCGATCCATACCTTAAACCAGATCCTCGGCGAAGAGCTGGGCTCGCTGGCCAACAGCTCCAACCTGACGCTGCGCGCCAGAACCGCCGCCTCGCTGGCGGTGCGCCAACGGGAGATCGGCCAGACTGATGTCTCCGACGCCACCGTGGGCCGCATCTACGGTTACCTCGAGCAGTCGAACAAGGAAATGGCGCGCTTTGTCGGCGTCGGCACCGTGACCGAGCGCGGCCGCGAACTCTCCAACCGCCTGCAAAACAGCTACCGCGCCTATCTGGATCAGGGCGTGAAGCCGATGGCTGCCGCCATCAAGGCCGGCAAAATCGATGAGTATTATCATATTCAGGAAACGCGAATCTCCGCGTTGAGCATCGCGTTTGAAAAGGATCTCAGCGATTTCCGCAGCTTCGCCATGAAGCTCGGCGCGCAGCAGGTGTATGACGCGGAAAGCAATGCCAGTACCAAGATCACGCTGATCGTGGTGGCGGGCCTGCTCAGCGTGCTGCTGGCGGTGCTGGCCTGGTTCGCGCTGCGGGTGATCATTCTGCGTCCGCTGGACGAGTCCATCGCGCAGCTGGAACACATCGCTGGCGGCGATCTGACCCATGAGATCCGCGGCGAGGGCGATACCGAGATGGGCCGCCTGGTGCGAGCGATGCAGCGCATGCAGCAGGCGCTGGCCAGTTCGGTCAGCAAAGTGCGCGACGCCAGCAGCCAGATCGACACCGGTTCACGCGAACTGGCGGCCGGCAACCTGCATCTGGCGCAGCGCACCGAAGAATCGGCCGCTTCGCTGGAAGAAACCGCCGCCAGCATGGAACAGCTGACTTCGACGGTGAAAATGAACGCCGAGAACTGCGAGCAGGCCAATCAGCTGGCGCTGAGCGTGTCCGATATCGCCAACCAGGGCAGCGAGGTGGTCAGCCAGGTGATGAGCAAGATGCAGGCGATCACCGACAGTTCGCGCCGCATCGCCGACATCATCAGCGTGATGGACGGCATCGCCTTCCAAACCAATATCCTGGCGCTGAACGCGGCGGTGGAAGCGGCGCGCGCCGGCGAACAGGGCCGCGGTTTTGCGGTGGTGGCCGGTGAAGTGCGCAATCTGGCGCAGCGCAGCGCCCAGTCGGCGAAAGAGATCAAAGGGTTGATCGAAGCGTCGCAGAACCGGGTGCAGGAAGGCGAGCAGATGGTGGAGTCGGCGGCGCAGACCATGAGCGGCATTACCGGCGAAGTGGGCCGGGTGACGGCGTTGATGCGTGAGATCTCGGCGGCGACACGCGAACAAAGCAGCGGTATCGAACAGGTGAACCTGGCGGTGGCGCAGATGGATCAGGTGGCGCAGCAGAATGCGGCACTGGTGGAAGAGTCGGCGGCGGCGACGCGCTCGCTGGAAGATCAGGCTCAGCTGCTGGCGCAGAGCATGGCTGCGTTCAAGCTGTAAGGCGATAAGGGTTCGGCGCGGCGCCGAACCCTTGCAAAGAACGCGTTACTCGTCCGGGTTTTCGGCGATGAAGCGTTCCGCGTCTTCTACCATCGACTTGGTGCCGACGAAGAATGGCGCACGCTGGTGCAGTTTCACCGGCGTGATGTCCAGAATGCGGTTTTTGCCGTCGCTGGCCTTACCGCCGGCCTGTTCGGCCAGGAACGCCATCGGGTTGCATTCGTACAGCAGGCGCAGCTTGCCTTGCGGATGGCTGGCGGTGCTTGGGTAGATGTAGATGCCGCCTTTCAGCAGGTTGCGGTGGAAGTCCGCCACCAGAGAACCGATGTAGCGCGAGGTGTAAGGGCGCTGCGTCGCTTCATCCTGCTCCTGGCAGTATTTGATGTATTTCTTCACGCCGAGAGGGAACTTGATGTAGTTGCCTTCGTTGATGGAATACATGTTGCCGCTCGCCGGGAAGCGCACTTTCTCGTGGGAGAGGCAGAATACGCCCAGAGACGGGTCGTAGGTGAAGGCGTGGACGCCGTAACCGGTGGTGTACACCAGCATGGTGGACGAACCGTAAACCACATAACCCGCTGCGACCTGGGCGCTGCCCGGCTGCAGGAAGTCTTCTTCGGTCACCGGCGTGCCGACCGGCGTGATGCGACGGTAGATAGAGAAAATCGTACCGACCGAGACGTTGACATCGATGTTGGACGAACCGTCCAACGGATCCATCAAAACGACATACTTGGCATTTTCAGCTCGCTCGCCGTCGAATATCACGATTTCATCTTCTTCTTCGGAAGCGATACCCGCAACTTCACCACGCGCTTTCAACGCCGCTTTCAGTTTTTCGTTCGCGTACAGGTCCAGTTTCATCTGAACTTCGCCCTGTACGTTGGACACCCCGCTGGTGCCCAGAATATCAACCAGGCCGGCCTTGTTGATGTCGCGGTGGATGATTTTGGCGCCCAGTTTAATTGCAGAAAGTAACGCGGTCAGCTCGCCGGTGGCGTGAGAGAAGTCGTGCTGTTTCTCGACGATAAATTCGCCTAACGTTTTCATGACACAATCCCTGAATCTACGGATGGATAGCGGCCTGTTAACAAACCGCCAACGTTTTCGCGTGCAGTGTAGCCCAAAGATGCGCGCTATTCATAGGCAAATCCATTTCTTCTGGACGATTCTGAGCGTTAGAATATGCCGACATTCGATGCACTCACATGAGAAACCTATGCGCATTCACATTCTTGGGATCTGTGGCACCTTTATGGGCGGGTTGGCGATGCTGGCGCGCTCACTGGGGCATGACGTCACCGGTTCGGACGCCAACTCCGCCGATGAGCACGCTGCTGGAGAACCAGGGGATCGATCTTATTCAGGGTTATGATCCGGCCCAGCTGGATCCGGCGCCGGATCTGGTGATCATCGGCAACGCCATGACGCGCGGCAACCCGTGCGTGGAGGCGGTGCTGGAACGTGGCATCCCTTACGTTTCCGGCCCGCAGTGGCTGCACGATGCCGTGTTGCGCGATCGCTGGGTACTGGCGGTCGCCGGCACCCACGGCAAAACCACCACCGCCGGCATGGCGACCTGGATCCTCGAGGCCTGCGGCTACCAGCCCGGCTTCGTCATCGGCGGCGTGCCGGGCAACTTCGACGTATCGGCGCGCCTTGGCGGCAGCCCGTTCTTCGTGATCGAGGCCGACGAATATGACTGCGCGTTCTTCGACAAGCGCTCCAAGTTCGTGCACTACAGCCCGCGCACGCTGATCATGAACAACCTGGAGTTCGACCACGCCGATATCTTCGACGATCTGAAAGCCATCCAGAAACAGTTCCACCACCTGGTGCGTCTGGTGCCGGGCAAAGGCAAGATCATCCTGCCGGACAACGACAGCCACCTGAAGCAGGTGATGGCGATGGGCTGCTGGAGCGAGCAGGAGCTGGTGGGGGAAGAGGGCACCTGGCGCGCACAGAAGCTGACGCCGGACGCCAGCCATTACGCTGTGTTCCTCGACGGCGAACAGGTCGGCGAAGTGAACTGGGCGCTGGTGGGCGAGCACAACATGCATAACGGCCTGATGGCCATCGCCGCCACCCGCCACGTCGGCGTGCAGCCGGCGGACGCCTGCCGCGCGTTGGGCGATTTCATCAACGCCCGCCGCCGCCTGGAGCTGCGTGGCGAAGCCAACGGCGTCACGGTCTACGACGACTTCGCGCACCACCCGACGGCGATCCTGGCCACTCTGGCCGCGCTGCGCGGCAAGGTCGGCGGCACGGCGCGCATTCTGGCGGTGCTGGAGCCGCGATCCAACACCATGAAAATGGGTATCAGCAAAAACGATCTGGCGCCTTCGCTCGGCCGCGCCGACGAGGTGTTCCTGTTCCAGCCGCACCACATTCCGTGGCAGGTGGCGGAAGTGGCGGATGCCTGCGTGCAGCCGGCGCACTGGAGCGCGGATCTCGACACGCTGGTGGACATGGTGGTGAAAACCGCACAGCCGGGCGATCACATTCTGGTGATGAGCAACGGCGGCTTCGGCGGCATTCACGATCGCCTGCTGGACGCGCTGGCGAAAAAGCAGGAACCGAAAGTCACCTACTGATCGCTCAGCCGCATCAGCCACATCAAGGGCCGCATTCGCGGCCTTTTTTACGCCCATAAAAAAGCCCTCGCGAGCGAGGGCAACGGGGTTCGTCGGATAGGACGACGAGAGGGTCTCTGGGAAATCGGCGTTTGCGTCAGAACTCGGCAGTGGCAGTGACGAGGGTAATCAGCTCTGCAAAGCCGTTCCCAGAGTTGTTATTTGTAAATCTCGGCGGTGGCGTGGTAGTTGCCTTCGTTACGCGCTTCGATCACGCGGTAGGCGGTCGCGCCTTTCGCGTCGGCTTTCTCCGACAACGCTTGGCGAATGTCGGTCGGCGCGCCGTCGATGCCGCTGACGGTGATGGTGCCGATAGATTGCAGATTGGCGGTCTGATCGTTAGTCACCAGTTGGGCGGCGGAGGCGCCGAAGGAGATGACAGACAGCAGGCCGAATGCAGCGAGAGTAGTTTTCATGTTCATGATAGCGATCCTTGGTCATAACAGCCTGGAAGGGCTTGGCAGCGATTTTTATTCTTGAAGGCCGTTATGACAGCGTTTGATTCCAGAGATGTATTGCCCGTTGCCGGGTAATGCCGGTACTTATTTGTAGATTTCAGCGGTTGCGTGGAAGCTGCCGTCATTGCGGGCTTCGATTACGCGGTAAGCGGTCGCCCCTTTGGCGTCGGCTTTGTCGGACAGCGCCTGGCGGATGTCGGAAGGCGCAGCGGCGACGCCGCTCACGGTGATTACACCGGCCGGCTGCAGTTTTGCGGCCTGAGTTGCATCAATAGATTGTGCTGCGAATGCACCAAAGGAAAGCATGGACAGAACGCTCAGGGTTGCAACGGTAGCTTTAATTTTCATCATCTCACCTCATCGTATTCTTTTATCAGTTCCAACGAACTGTGATTCAGTTCACGAAAATGAGTATACAGCTAGTAACGCGAAAAATTAATAGTTAGCTAACAGTTGCTAGTGAAACTTTAACCTTATGATCCTTATTTTTTATAACTGTAAGGAATAAAAAACGCTCACAAAACGATCTTTTGATGTTAAATTTATGTAATTTCAATAAGGTAAGTGCTTTTGACCAAAAGTGCGGAAGATCACAGTGGGTACTGCTGGTTACATGTAGATGTCATGGAAATGTGTTGCTGAGGGATAAAAAAGCAGTGTTAAACGCGGTTGAAGACGGGAAAGGTAACGTGAGAGTTAAAGAAGCGCTAACAAAGTGCGGGCTAAAGCCGCACTTTGTTAGCGCCAGGTTTCACAGCTCTTGCTCGAACACGCCCAGAATAGCCTCATGCAGTTTCTGAGCGGTAAAGCCGTTGGACGGGGTGACGAAAATCGTGTCGTCGCCGGCAATCGTGCCGAGGATGCCCTGGGATTTCCCCAATGAGTCGAGCAGGCGGGCGATCAGCTGCGCGGCGCCCGGGCTGGTGTGGATCACCACGACGGCGTCGTTATGGTCGACGTCCAGCACCAGATTCTTCAATGGGCTGGTGGTGGTCGGCACGCCGAGTTCGGCAGGAAGGCAATACACCATTTCCATTTTGGCATTGCGCGTACGTACCGCGCCGAACTTGGTCAGCATGCGCGATACTTTGGATTGGTTAATGTTTTCGAAGCCTTCTTCTTGCAGCGCCAAAACGATCTCGCCTTGAGAACTGAATTTTTCTTCTTTCAATAACGCTTTGAACGTCTTGATCAGATCTTCCTGTTTTGCGGGATTACGCATTTTGCACCGTGGAATGTTGATAGTGGAAGTCATGATTATGCATATAGATGAATTTTTATGCAACAAAGGCCGACCCAAAGAAAATAAGCATGACCGGGCGGCGAGGAAAGGGCGGCATTTTAACAAAATCCGGCCGCGATGAATATGCCCTTTTGGCGACGGAAAATCGGCCCGCAGTGGTAAATAAAATGTTATTAAAATGATGTTGTTCTGATGTTGCGTAAGGGTGTAATGTAACGGCCGGTTAACTTGCTCGTGAATAACCTCGCACTATTTTTGATTAGTGTGCGCTATGCCCTTCATGCGTAAGCGATTTAATCTAAAATGGGCGCGACAGCGGCCGTTTTATTACACCTGCAGGCAAAAATTGGCTAATTTATTGTTTTGAAAGGTGTAATGACTTAAGGTCCGTAACCAACACATTCACGGCGCTTTATATATTTAAGATAATAAAGGAGTATAGGATGAAAGTTGCAGTTCTCGGTGCTGCTGGCGGTATCGGCCAGGCCCTCGCCCTTCTACTCAAAACCCAGCTTCCTTCAGGTTCTGAACTCTCTCTCTACGACATTGCCCCCGTTACCCCAGGCGTTGCCGTCGACTTAAGCCACATCCCAACCGCAGTTAAAATCAAAGGCTTCAGCGGCGAAGACGCGACCCCGGCTCTGCAAGGTGCGGACGTGGTGCTGATTTCCGCCGGCGTGGCCCGTAAGCCAGGCATGGATCGCTCTGACCTGTTCAACGTTAACGCCGGCATCGTGCGTAACCTGATTGAACAAGTGGCGAAAACCTGCCCGAAAGCCTGCATCGGCATCATCACCAACCCGGTTAACACTACGGTCGCCATCGCGGCGGAAGTGCTGAAAAAAGCCGGCGTTTACGACAAGAACAAACTGTTCGGCGTGACTTCGCTGGATATCATCCGTTCCAACACCTTCGTGGCCGAGCTGAAAGGCAAGCAGCCGGAAGAGCTGAACGTGCCGGTCATCGGCGGCCACTCTGGCGTGACCATCCTGCCTCTGCTGTCGCAGATCCCAGGCGTGAGCTTCACCGATCAGGAAGTGGCGGATCTGACCAAGCGCATTCAGAACGCCGGCACCGAAGTGGTGGAAGCCAAAGCCGGCGGCGGGTCTGCAACGCTGTCCATGGGCCAGGCGGCCGCCCGTTTCGGTCTGTCTCTGGTGCGTGCGCTGCAGGGCGAAAAAGGCGTTGTGGAATGCGCTTACGTTGAAGGCGACGGCAAATACGCTCGCTTCTTCGCACAGCCGCTGGTGCTGGGCAAGAACGGCGTTGAAGAGCGCAAGGATATCGGCACCCTGAGCGCCTTCGAGCAGAAAGCGCTGAACGAGATGCTGGACGTGCTGCACAAAGATATCGAACTGGGCGAGAAGTTCATCAATAACTGATCGACGCCGATAGTCAGCCGATAAACGCCGCCGGACGCTGTTCCGGCGGTTTTTTTTGCTCCGCGTTCACGATTTGATGCGCGCCTTGCGATCCAGCAGGCAATCGCTGTGCGGATCGTAATAGCGGCTTGGCCAGATCTCCGAGGGGTGGACGCCTATCGCTTCGGCGATCAGCCATTCCCCCTTCGGCCACGGGCGCGACAGCGCGTTGGCCAGCGTCGATGAGCTTAATCCGGCCTTGCGCGACACTGCCGCCAGCGTGGTGCCCTGCTTGCGTAGCGCCGCGATGATATCTGCCGGATGCCAATCTGGGTTCCTTGAATTCATGTTTACATTCCTTTTCTGATTAGCCAAAGTTGCGTTAGTGGTATAACTAACGGGTCAAGGTTAAGCGCATGAACAACGTGAAACGCTTATTCGGAAACCAGAATACCATTAAATTTCCTAAAAAATACCCAAGTAATTTCCAAAAAATGACGTTGCCCACTATTGCCCAGAGATGATGGCTATGAAAAAAGAGTGGTTTGCCGCCAAGGAACTGACAGGCATCGCAGGATTACCTTCCTCACCACAGGGAATCAATCTGATGGCCCGGCGCGAAGGCTGGATCAGCCGCAGGCGTAAAGGCGTGCAGGGAAAAGCGTTGGAGTACCATATCGACAGCCTGCCTTCAGACGTGCGTAACCTGCTGGTGCTGAAGGAAGACGGGGCGGCATATGACGTAGAGCGTCAGGATCCGTTGGCGGTCTGGATCGAGTATTACTACCATTTGACGGAAAGCGAGCGCGAGAAAATGGTGGCTTTCCTGATGCGGGAAGGGATCGGCGGCCTGCTGGCGCGTATCGACGAAGAGAGCAATACCTAGGCAGGCCCGCGTATGCGGGCCTGATGGTTTTTAAGAAACATTAATTTCTTAAAAGTCGCGTTGCACCGCCAGATGGGCCAGGCCCTCCAGCGCCGTGCGGTGCTCCGATGCCGGCAATGCCTGCAGCGCGGCGATCGCCTTGTCGGCCTCTTCCTCGGCGCGTTTGCGGGTGTATTCCAGCGAACCGCATTGCTGCATCGCCTGCAGCACCGGCTCCAACAGGTGACGGCCGTTGCCTTGCTCAATCGCGCCGCGGATCATGTCACGCTGGGCGTCGTCGCCGTTGTGCATCGCGTGCAGCAGCGGCAGGGTCGGTTTCCCTTCGTTCAGATCGTCGCCGGTGTTTTTGCCCAGGGTGCTGCCGTCGGCGCTGTAGTCGAGCAAATCGTCGATCAGCTGGAAAGCGGTGCCGAGGTAGCGGCCATAGTCTTGCAGCGCCCGTTCTTGCTCAGCGCTGGCGCCGGACAGGATCGCCGACGATTGCGCCGCCGCCTCAAACAGACGGGCGGTTTTGCTGTAGATCACCCGCATATAGCTTTCTTCGCTGATGTCGGGATCGTGCACGTTCATCAACTGCAGCACTTCACCTTCGGCGATGACGTTGACCGCTTCCGACATCAGCGCCAGCACGCGCAGGGATTCCAGGCTGGTCATCATCTGGAAGGCGCGGGTGTAGATAAAGTCGCCGACCAGCACGCTGGCGGCGTTGCCGAACGCCGCGTTGGCGGTGGCTTTGCCGCGGCGCATGTCCGATTCGTCAACGACGTCGTCATGCAGCAGCGTGGCGGTATGGATGAATTCGATCAGGGCGGCCACGGTGACGTGCTTGCTGCCTTCATAGCCCAATGCCCGCGCCGCCAGGACGGCGATCATCGGCCGGATGCGCTTACCGCCACCGCTGATAATGTAATAGCCAAGCTGATTGATGAGCGTGACATCGGAATTCAGCTGTTCGAGAATTGTTGCGTTCACGGCCGCCATATCTTGCGCGGTTAACTCGGTAATTTGCTCTAGGTTCATTGTATTTTTTTCAGCTGTGTTTCTCTTCACCGCGTTGAGATCGCTGCTCACATCGGTACATGGCGGTAACTGTCCCTATGATTGTACTTGAAAAACGGTTCAGATAAACGCCACGAAAGAAACTGCGCTTTTTTTCTTCTTTTTTCTTGTTCTGGTCTTATTCTGCTCTTGTCATGCGCTGCTTTTTTGCGTAGAA
Organism: Serratia sp. CY38905; assembly: GCF_052168875.1. Taxonomy (NCBI): domain Bacteria; kingdom Pseudomonadati; phylum Pseudomonadota; class Gammaproteobacteria; order Enterobacterales; family Yersiniaceae; genus Serratia; species Serratia sp. CY38905. Next base: position 112,143 of record NZ_JBJNLV010000010.1, read on the forward strand.
TTCGCGCCCTATTGTGAATATTTATAGCGCGCTCTGAACTAACACAGTCGGGCACGCGGAAAGCGGAGTTTTATATGTACGCGGTTTTCCAAAGTGGTGGTAAACAACACCGAGTAAGCGAAGGTCAGACCGTTCGCTTGGAAAAGCTGGACATCGCAACTGGTGAAGCGGTTGAGTTTGACCAGATTCTGATGATCGCTAATGGCGAAGATATCAAAATCGGCGTTCCTTTCGTCGATGGCGGCAAGATCAAAGCTGAAGTCGTTGCTCACGGTCGTGGCGAGAAAATTAAAATCGTTAAGTTTCGTCGTCGTAAACACCACCGTAAGCAGCAGGGCCACCGTCAGTGGTTCACTGACGTTAAAATCACCGGCATCAGCGCTTAAGTTAGGAGAGCGGATTAATGGCACACAAAAAGGCTGGCGGCTCGACTCGTAACGGTCGCGATTCAGAAGCTAAACGTCTGGGCGTAAAACGCTTTGGCGGCGAAGCAGTACTGGCAGGCAGCATCATCGTTCGTCAGCGCGGCACCAAATTCCACGCTGGTACCAACGTGGGTTGCGGCAAAGACCACACTCTGTTTGCTTTGAAAGACGGTAAAGTCAAATTCGAAGTTAAAGGCCCGAGCAATCGTAAATTCATCAGCATCGAAGCTGAATAATTTTTCGAGCCTTACGAAATAGATGTAAGCCCCGCAATTCGTTGCGGGGCTTTTTACATTTATGGGTTGCCTGAGGGCAGGCCCGTCAGCGTTGGCGAAGGTGATATGGATACGAAGCAGCAGGTCGGCGTTGGCATTTCTCTGGCGTTAACCACGGCGGTTTGCTGGGGCGCGTTGCCGATTGCGATGAAAGAAGTGTTGGTGGTGATGGAGCCGTTTACCGTTGTCTGGTATCGCTTTACCATGGCCGCCATCGGTTTGGGCGCGATCCTCGCGGTGCGCGGCAAGCTGCCGCCGCTGACGATGTTCCGCCAGCCGCGTTGGCTGCTGCTGTTGGCGATCGCGACGGCGGGGCTGCTGGGCAACTTTGTGTTCTTCAGCTCCTCGCTGCAATACCTGAGCCCGACGGCGTCGCAGGTGATTGGCCAGCTGTCGCCGGTGGGCATGATGTTCGCCAGCGTGCTGATTTTAAAAGAACGCATGCGCGTCACCCAGGTCATTGGCGCCCTGATGCTGATTTGCGGACTGATGCTGTTTTTCAACGTCAGTCTGATAGAGATCTTCACCCGGCTGACGGACTACACGCTGGGCGTCATGCTGGGCGTGTGCGCGGCGATGGTCTGGGTGAGCTACGGCGTGGCGCAGAAGGTGTTGCTGCGCCGGCTGGCTTCGCCGCAGATCCTGGTTATGTTGTACACTTTATGTGCGATGGCGTTGTTCCCTCTGGCCAAACCCGAGGTGATTTTCCAGCTGAGCGGCTGGCAATTGGCGTGTTTGCTGTTTTGCGGCGCCAATACGCTGATCGGCTACGGCGCGCTGGCAGAGGCGATGGCGCGTTGGCAGGCGGCGCAGGTAAGCGCGTTGGTGACGCTGACCCCGCTGTTTACCCTGCTGTTTTCAGATTTATTGGCGTTGGCCTGGCCCCAGGCATTCGCCGCGCCGACGCTGAACATTGTCGGCTATGTCGGTGCGTTTGTGGTTGTGGCGGGCGCCATGTTTTCCGCAATTGGTCACCGGTGGTGGCCGCGACGGGCAGAACCCCCCCTGGTTGCTCCTTTGAAGCAGCCCGGTGAATGATTTACGGAGACGGTAAATGAAGTTTGTAGATGAAGCAGCGATTCTGGTCGTTGCAGGCGACGGCGGCAACGGATGCGTCAGCTTCCGCCGCGAAAAATATATCCCCAACGGTGGGCCTGACGGCGGCGACGGCGGCGACGGCGGCGACGTCTACCTGCTGGCGGACGAGAACCTCAACACTCTTATCGACTATCGCTTTGAGAAGTCTTTCCGCGCCGAGCGCGGCCAGAATGGCCAGAGCCGCGACTGTACCGGTAAACGCGGTAAAGACGTCATCATCAAGGTGCCGGTCGGCACGCGCGTGAAGGATCAGGGCACCGGCGAGATCCTCGGCGACATGACCCGCCACGAGCAGAAGCTGATGGTCGCCAAAGGCGGCTGGCACGGCCTGGGCAACACCCGTTTCAAATCTTCGGTCAACCGTGCACCGCGTCAGAAGACGCTGGGTACCGCCGGCGAAGCGCGCGACCTGTTGTTGGAGCTGTTGCTGCTGGCCGATGTGGGCATGCTGGGCCTGCCAAACGCCGGCAAATCGACCTTCATCCGCGCGGTGTCCGCCGCCAAGCCGAAGGTGGCCGATTATCCGTTCACTACGCTGGTGCCGAGCCTGGGCGTGGTGCGTATGGATCACGAGCAGAGCTTTGTGGTCGCCGACATTCCGGGGCTGATCGAGGGCGCCTCCGAAGGTGCGGGCCTGGGCATTCGCTTCCTGAAACACCTGGAGCGTTGCCGCGTGCTGCTGCACCTGGTGGACATCGCGCCGATCGACGAATCCGATCCGGTGGAGAACGCCAAAGTCATCATCAACGAGTTGAACCAATACAGCGAAAATCTGGCGCAGAAGCCTCGCTGGCTGGTGTTCAACAAAATTGATGTGATTGGTGAGGAAGAAGCCGCCGAACGCGCCAAGGCGATTGTGGAAGGCATGGGCTGGGAAGGGAAGTACTACATGATCTCCGCCGCCAACCGCGAAGGCGTCAACGCGCTGTGCTGGGACGTGATGAACTTCATCAACACCCAGCCGAAAGCGATGGCGATCGAAGAAAGCGCACCGGAAAAAGTCGAATTCATGTGGGATGACTACCACCGCGAGCAAATCGCGGAAGTGGAAGCCGAAGCGGAAGATGACTGGGATGACGACTGGGACGAAGACGACGACGAAGGCGTCGAAATCATTTACCAGAAGTAATTCGGTGATAAGGGGCTCAGCAACGCTGGGCCCTTGTTATTTAAGCGCCTTTTCCGGCAGCCAGCACTGGGCGTTCAGGCCGCGCGCATCGCGGCGGTTTTCCAGCGTCAAACGCCCCTGGTGCAACTGCACGATGCGGATCACGATATTCAGGCCCAGCCCACTGCCGCCGTAGCGTTGATCCATGCGGCGAAACGCCTGCGTCAGCTCCCCGACCATCTCTTCCTTGATACCCGGGCCATCGTCGATGACTTGCAGCAGATAGCCGTTGTCTTGCGGCGTTAATCTCACCTGTATCGCGCCGCCTTCAGGGCCGTAACGGTGGGCGTTTTCGACCAGGTTGCGCAGCAGCAGCCGCAGCAGCACAGGATCGCCGTTTACTGTGGCAGTAGCCGGCAAGTGCCAGTCCAGCGTCTGCGCGCGTTGGGTGGCCATTTCGTCGAGCTCTTCACGCAGCGGCTGGATCACATCGGCCACCCAATCGACATGCTGATAATGGCCGCGGGCGAAGTCTTGCCCGGCGCGCGACAGCATCAGCAACTGCTCGACGGTGTGCATCAACTGATCGATGCGGGCGATCAGCGCCTGGCTGCCCTTGACGCCCTGTTTCTCCATCAGTTCCAGATGCAGGCGGATGCCGGCCAGCGGCGTGCGCAGCTCGTGGGCGGCGTCGGCGGTGAACAGGCGTTCCTGTTGAATGGTGTTGTCCAATCGTGAGAACAGCTGATTGAGTGCATTGGTGACCGCCACCATTTCCTGGCTGTCGCTGGCGATCGGCAGCGGCGTCAGGTTATCGGCAGAGCGCTTTTCCAGCCGTTTCTGCAATTGGTTGAGCGGGCGGATGATCCAGCTGATGGCCCAAAACGACGCCAGCAGCGTGACGATCATCATGATCAGCGAAGGCGCCAACAGCGACGCGATGGCCTCGGCGATCTCGCTATCGACGCGTTCGGTACGCACTTTGGCGGACAGGGTTTCGTCCACCAGGAAGCCGATCTGTTCCTGGCTTTCGTGCCACAGCCAGAAGGCGCTGATGAGTTGCGTGACCAGCAGGATCAGCGCCAGCATCAGCAGCAGGCGGCGGCGCATGCTGATCATGAGGAGGGTTCCAGGCGGTAGCCGATGCCGCGCACGGTGCGGATGCGATCCTTGCCCAGTTTGCGGCGCAGGTTGTGAATGTGCACTTCCAGCGTGTTGGAACCTAAATCGTCTTGCCAGGTATAGAGATCCTGCTGCAGGAGTTCACGGTTGACCGTCTGCCCGGCACGCATGATAAGACGCGCCAGAATGGCGAACTCTTTCGGCGTGACCTCCACCGGCTGCTGCTGCAGGTAAACCTGCTGGCTGGAGAGGTTCAGCTGCAGATCGTCCACCTGCATCAGATTGTCGCTGTGCCCCTGGTAGCGCCGCAGGAGGGCGCGCACGCGCGCCTGCAGCTCGACCAGCGCGAAGGGTTTGACCAGGTAGTCGTCGGCGCCGGCGTCCAGCCCGTCGACGCGGTCTTCCAGCGCGTCGCGGGCGGTCAGGATCAGCACCGGCAGATCGATCTGTTGGCGGCGCCACTGCCGCAGCAGCGCGGCGCCGTCGGTGTCCGGCAGGCCGAGATCCAGGATCACCATGCTGTATTGGCTGGTGATGAGCAGGCTGTTGGCCTCCGCCGCCGTGGCGGCGCAGTCGCAGACGTAACCTTCGCCGGTCAGCGCCAGCGCCAGCCCCTGTTGCAACAGTTCATCATCCTCAACGACCAGCAGCTTCATGACGATCCTCAGTTGTTTTGGTAAATATCCCGATACAGGCGGCTTTCGAAACGCACCAGCGGCGCGCGGCGCTGTTTCTGATCCTCCGGCGGCACGGCGTAGCCGGAGAGATACTGCACGAAGGCCATGCGCTGGCCGCTGGCGGTGGTGATGAAGCCCGCCAGGTTGTACACGCCCTGCAGCGCGCCGGTCTTGGCCGACACTTTGCCGTCGACGCCGGCTTCGTGCAGGCCGCCGCGGTAGCGCAGGGTGCCGTCATAGCCGGACAGCGGCAGCATCGAGATGAAGTTCAGCTCGTTGTCGTGCTGCGCGATGTACTGCAGCGCCTGCATCATGGTCGCCGGCGCCAGCAGGTTGTGGCGCGACAGGCCGGAGCCGTCGGCGATGATGGTGTTGCCCAGATCGATGCCGGCCTTCTGGCGCAGCACCTGGCGTACCGCATCGGCACCCGCTCGCCAGGTGCCCGGCACGCCGAAGCGTTCGTGGCCGATGGTGCGGAAGACGGTATCGGCGATCATGTTGTCCGATTTTTTCAGCATGATCTTCAACAGATCGTGCAGCGGCGCCGACTGGGTTTGCGCGATCACCGTGCCGGTGATGCCGGGACGCGTCTGGCGTTTCAAGTGCCCGTCGATCTGGATGCCGGCCTGGATCAGTTCGTCTTTCAGGATGGCGCCCGCATAGCTGGCACCGTCCTGGATGGCGAAGGCCAGCGGCAGCGGTTCGCTGCGCTGCGTCAGGCAGCCGGTCAGGGTAAAGCGGTTCAGCTCGCCCGGCACCACGTCCAGTTCGCAGTACTGCGCGTCTGCAGAGCCGCGCGCCAGGGTACGCACCTGGCTAAACATATTGACCGGATAATAGGAGGCGACGCGGATAAACGCCATGTCGCCCGGATTAGGCGCGCTGTACAGCGAGACCGAGAAACAGTTGCGATCGACGATGGCGGCGGCCGGCGGCGCGCTGAAGCACTGCGTCAGATCGTTCCACGGCCAGCCGGGCGCCTTGTCATGGCTGGCGAAGACCGAGGTATCGACCAGCACGTCGCCGCTGATTTGGCGCACGCCCTGTTTCTTCAGGACGGCCACCATATTGCGCAGGCTCTGGCGTTTGAAGGTCGGATCGCCGCTGAAGCGGGCGATCAGGTTGCCGCGCAGCACGCCGTCGCGGATATCGCCCTGGCTCTCCAGCGTGGTGGTGAAACGGTAATCGGGCCCGAGTTGCAGCAATGCCGCCAGCGCCGTCAGCACTTTTTGGGTACTGGCCGGCAGCGCCATCTGCTGAGAGTGATAATCGATCGTCGGCGCGCCGGCACCGATTTTCTGAACGACCAGGGCAAGGTTGGCCCCATCAGGCAGATATTGTGTGTACTCTTCAACCGGGGCCGCATTCGCATTCAGAACAAATGCGCAAGCCAATGCACTGACAATTCGTGAAAAACGCATAATCTCGGGATAACAGCTGGATAACGTGCCGTCATACTACGGTGCAATCAGGGAAAAAGTAAACGATGACCCTCAAGGAACTCTAGGCTAAAATGCGTATCAAAATGCAAAACCGATCTTGGCTTGGGCTCCGTTCCGAGTCAGGTTTCTTTTGTTTGTCGCCTGGAGGCGGGTGGCGGTATGCCAACCGTGTTTTCATACGAATACGTCAGGATGACGGTTATTTGAACAGGAAAGATTTAGAGGTATTTATACGATGAACCAAATTCCGATGACCTTGTTTGGCGCTGAAAAACTGCGCGAAGAGCTCGAATATCTGAAAAGCGTGCGCCGCCCGAAAATCATTGCGGACATCGCTGAGGCGCGCGAGCACGGCGATTTGAAAGAGAATGCCGAGTACCACGCCGCCCGCGAACAGCAGGGTTTCTGCGAAGGCCGCATTCAGGAAATCGAAGCCAAGCTGTCCAATGCTCAGGTGATCGATATCACCAAGATGCCGAACACCGGCCGAGTGATCTTCGGCGCCACCGTATCGGTGATGAATCTGGACAGTGAAGAAGAAGTGACTTACCGCATCGTTGGCGACGATGAGGCCGATTTCAAGAAAAATCTGATTTCGGTAAACTCGCCGATGGCGCGCGGCCTGATCGGCAAAGAGCAAGACGATGTGGTGGTGATCAAAACCCCTGGCGGCGACGTCGAGTATGAGATCCTGAAGGTTGAGTATCTCTGATCGAGGCCGTTGGTCATTAATGCGCCAACGTTTTGTAAAGATAGGAAAAAGGCCGCAAGCGGCCTTTTATCTTGGTCAGGCGCATGGCACCTTTTCGTTAACCTGATGGTTATTAACGCGGTAGACTGATCTTGCGCTCTTTCGACGGGCGGTAAAGAATAAGCGTACTGCCGATAACTTGCACATTGCAGGCGCCCGTTTCACGCACGATAGCATCGGCGATCAGGGTTTTGGTTTCGCGATCTTCAGCGGCGATTTTTACCTTGATCAGCTCGTGATGCTCCAGAGCCTGTTCAATTTCAGCCAGCACCCCTTCGGTAAGACCGTTATTGCCCAGCATCACCACCGGTTTTAACGGATGCGCCAGGCCTTTCAGGTGCTGTTTTTGTTTATTATTCAGATTCATTGTCTTTTTTGCTTAAGTTGGGATTGAAAACGGTACATTCTACCGCCATCTCATGTATATCACCAAATCGGTCTTCACCGGTGTGAGTCTACGTGAGCAGCGACCCTGACATAAGACTCTTTTTATGATAGTTGGAAAACGAGATGGCTAATAAAAAGCGTTCGGCTAGCTCCAGTCGCTGGTTACAAGAACACTTTAGCGATAAATATGTACAGCAGGCGCAGAAAAAGGGACTGCGTTCCCGCGCCTGGTTTAAACTTGATGAAATACAGCAGAGCGACAAACTGTTCAAACCGGGCATGACCGTGGTGGATCTCGGCGCCGCGCCGGGCGGCTGGTCGCAGTATGTGGTCACCCAAATCGGCGGTACCGGGCGCATCATCGCCTGTGATATTTTGCCAATGGATCCTATCGTTGGCGTCGATTTCCTTCAGGGCGATTTTCGTGATGAACTGGTGCTGAAGGCGCTGTTGGAACGAGTAGGCGAGAGTAAGGTTCAGGTGGTCATGTCCGATATGGCCCCGAATATGAGTGGCACCCCGGCGGTCGATATTCCAAGGTCGATGTATCTGGTGGAGTTGGCGCTGGATATGTGTCGGGATGTCCTCGCACCAGGCGGAAGTTTCCTGGTGAAGGTGTTCCAGGGAGATGGCTTTGACGAGTACCTACGGGAAATTCGCTCCCTGTTTACGAAGGTTAAGATTCGTAAGCCAGACGCTTCCCGCGCCCGTTCGCGCGAAGTGTACATTGTAGCGACAGGGCGCAAACTGTAGTACCCTAACGCTGTTTGTTAACACAGTTGTAAGATGAGGTTAATCCCTTGAGTGACATGGCGAAAAACCTAATTCTCTGGTTAGTCATCGCGGTAGTGTTGATGTCTGTATTCCAGAGCTTTGGGCCCAGCGAGTCGAATGGCCGTAGGGTGGATTACTCTACCTTCATGTCCGAACTGACCCAGGACCAGGTTCGCGAAGCGCGAATCAACGGACGTGAAATTAACGTTACCAAGAAAGACAGTAACAAATACACGACCTACATCCCTGTCAACGATCCTAAGTTGCTGGATACGTTGTTAACGAAGAATGTGAAAGTTGTCGGCGAGCCGCCTGAAGAGCCGAGCCTGCTGGCTTCTATCTTTATCTCCTGGTTCCCGATGCTGTTGCTGATCGGGGTCTGGATCTTCTTTATGCGGCAAATGCAGGGCGGCGGCGGCAAGGGCGCGATGTCCTTCGGCAAGAGCAAGGCCCGCATGCTCACGGAAGACCAGATCAAGACCACTTTCGCCGATGTCGCCGGTTGTGACGAAGCGAAAGAAGAGGTGAGCGAACTGGTGGAATACCTGCGCGAGCCGAGCCGTTTCCAGAAATTGGGCGGCAAGATCCCGAAAGGCGTGCTGATGGTTGGCCCGCCGGGGACCGGTAAAACGCTGCTGGCGAAAGCGATCGCCGGCGAAGCGAAGGTGCCGTTCTTCACCATTTCCGGTTCCGACTTCGTCGAAATGTTCGTCGGTGTGGGTGCATCCCGCGTGCGCGACATGTTCGAGCAAGCGAAGAAAGCCGCGCCGTGCATCATCTTCATCGATGAAATCGACGCCGTCGGTCGCCAGCGTGGCGCCGGCCTGGGTGGCGGTCACGATGAGCGCGAACAGACCCTGAACCAGATGCTGGTTGAGATGGACGGTTTCGAAGGCAACGAAGGCATCATCGTCATCGCGGCCACCAACCGTCCGGACGTGCTTGACCCTGCGCTGCTGCGTCCGGGCCGCTTCGACCGTCAGGTCGTGGTCGGGCTGCCGGATGTGCGTGGCCGTGAGCAGATCCTGAAGGTGCACATGCGCCGCGTGCCGTTGGCGGCCGACATCGACGCCTCCGTCATTGCGCGCGGTACGCCGGGCTTCTCCGGTGCCGATCTGGCTAACCTGGTCAACGAAGCGGCGCTGTTCGCCGCCCGCGGCAACAAGCGCGTGGTGTCGATGGTGGAGTTCGAGAAAGCCAAAGACAAGATCATGATGGGTGCGGAACGCCGCTCCATGGTGATGACCGAAGCGCAGAAAGAGTCGACCGCGTATCACGAAGCGGGCCATGCCATCATTGGCCGCCTGGTTCCTGAACACGATCCGGTACACAAGGTGACGATCATTCCTCGCGGCCGTGCGCTCGGCGTGACTTTCTTCCTGCCGGAAGGGGATGCGATCAGCGCCAGCCGTCAGAAGCTGGAGAGCCAAATCTCCACCCTGTACGGCGGCCGTCTGGCGGAAGAGATCATCTACGGGCCGGAAAAAGTCTCTACCGGTGCGTCGAACGACATCAAAGTGGCGACCTCCATCGCCCGCAACATGGTGACCCAGTGGGGCTTCTCCGAGAAGCTGGGGCCGCTGCTGTATGCGGAAGAAGAGGGCGAAGTGTTCCTGGGCCGTTCCGTGGCCAAGGCGAAGCACATGTCGGATGAAACCGCGCGCATCATCGACCAGGAAGTGAAGTCGCTGATCGAGCGTAACTACACGCGTGCTCGCTCGCTGCTGATGGAAAACATGGACATCCTGCACTCGATGAAGGATGCGCTGATGAAGTACGAAACCATCGATGCGCCGCAGATCGACGATCTGATGAACCGCAAAGACGTGCGTCCGCCTGCAGGCTGGGACGATGCGAACAAAGGCAACAGCTCCGACAACGGCGGCACCCCGAAAGCCCCGACGCCGGTAGATGAGCCTCGCACCCCAACGCCGGGCAACACCATGTCCGAACAGCTCGACAAGTAACTGCGGCTGTGTAATAACATCAAACCCCGGCATGCCGGGGTTTTTTTTTGCCCGGCGGGCAGTGAACCAGGCAACAGTAAGGTGGACCAACCATGCAGTTAACCGTGCGCGACATGACGCTCAATCTCTCCCATCCGCAGGTGATGGGCATCCTCAACGTGACGCCGGATTCGTTTTCCGACGGCGGCCGCCACAACACCCTGAACCAGGCATTGCTGCACGCGCATGCGCTGATTTCGGCCGGCGCCACGATGATCGATATCGGCGGCGAGTCGACAAGGCCGGGGGCAGCAGAGGTGAGTGAAGAGGAAGAATTGGAACGGGTCGTGCCGGTGGTGGAAGCGCTGGCGCAGCGTTTTGAAGTCTTTATCTCTGTCGATACCTCGAAAGCGGGCGTGATCCGCGAATCGGCGCACGCCGGCGCACACCTGATCAACGACATCCGTTCGCTGCAGGAGCCGGGTGCCCTGGCGGCGGCGGCGGAAAGCGGGCTGCCGGTCTGTCTGATGCATATGCAAGGGCAGCCGCGCACCATGCAGCAGGCGCCGCACTACGACGATCTCATCGCCGACGTTCAGGCGTTTTTCGAGCACCATATCCGGCGCTGTAACGAGGCGGGGATAACAAATCAGAAATTGCTGCTCGACCCAGGCTTCGGTTTCGGTAAAAATTTGGCGCACAACTATCAGCTTCTGGCGCGGTTGTCGGAGTTTCATCGTTTCGGTTTGCCGCTATTGGTCGGCATGTCGCGTAAATCGATGATTGGGCAACTGCTGAACGTGCCGCCGGATCAACGGGTGATCGGCAGCGTGGCCTGCGCGGTGATCGCGGCGATGCAGGGCGCGCAGATTGTCAGAGTGCATGACGTTAAAGAAACCGTCGAGGCGATGCGTGTCGTCGAGGCAACACTTTCAGCTAAGGGACAGTAGAGACATGAGCGAGCGCAAATATTTTGGCACCGACGGCATCCGTGGCAAGGTCGGGGACAGCCCCATCACGCCGGACTTCGTGCTGAAGCTGGGCTGGGCGGCCGGTAAAGTGCTGGCGCGTCACGGTTCCCGCAAGATCATCATCGGTAAGGATACGCGCATCTCCGGCTATATGCTGGAGTCCGCGCTGGAAGCCGGCCTGGCGGCCGCAGGGCTGTCCGCCTCCTTCACCGGGCCGATGCCGACCCCGGCGGTGGCTTATCTGACGCGCACCTTCCGCGCTGAAGCGGGCATCGTCATTTCCGCTTCTCATAACCCGTTCTATGACAACGGCATCAAGTTCTTCTCGATCGACGGCGCCAAGCTGCCGGACAACGTCGAAGAAGCTATCGAAGCCGAGATGGAAAAGCCGCTGACCTGCGTGGAGTCCGCCGAGCTGGGTAAAGCCAGCCGCATCATCGACGCCGCCGGCCGCTATATCGAATTCTGCAAAGGCACCTTCCCGAGCGAGCTGAGCCTGAAGGGGCTGAAAATCGTGGTCGACTGCGCCAACGGGGCGACCTACCACATCGCGCCGAGCGTGCTGCGCGAGCTGGGCGCCACGGTGATCGCCATCGGCGTTGAGCCGGACGGCATGAACATCAACGAGAAGTGCGGCGCTACCGACGTGCGTCAGCTGCAGGAGCGCGTGCTGCAGGAAAAAGCGCACGTGGGCCTGGCGTTTGACGGCGACGGCGACCGCGTGATGATGGTGGATCACCTGGGCAACAAGGTGGACGGCGATCAGATCCTGTACATCATCGCCCGCGAAGGCCTGCGTCAGGGCCAGCTGCGCGGCGGCGCGGTCGGCACCCTGATGAGCAATATGGGGCTGGAGCTGGCGCTGAAACAGCTGGGTATTCCGTTCGCTCGCGCCAAAGTGGGCGACCGCTATGTGTTGGAGAAGCTGCAGGAGCTGGGCTGGCGTATCGGTGCGGAAAACTCCGGCCATGTGATCCTGCTGGACAAAACCACCACCGGTGACGGCATCGTGGCCGGGCTGCAGGTGCTGACTGCCATGGTGCGCAACCACATGAGCCTGCACGACCTGTGCAGCGGCATGAAGCTGCTGCCGCAGATCCTGGTCAACGTGCGCTTCGCCGGCGATCACAATCCGCTGGAGTCTGAAGCAGTGCGCAAGGTCACCGAGCAGGTAGAGGCCGAGTTGGCCGGCCGCGGCCGGGTGCTGCTGCGCAAATCGGGCACCGAGCCGCTGATCCGCGTAATGGTGGAAGGCGAGGACGAGCAGCAGGTGACCGCGCTGGCGCATCGCATCGCCGACGCGGTGAAATCCGCCGGTTAAAACAGACAGTTAGCCATCGGGCTCGGCACAGCTGAGCCCGAATAGGCGATTGTTGGCGTTTTTTTCCGCAAACGCGCCGGCGGCTGCAAATTGCCCTTGCGCGGGTTGGCGGCTTTGGTTAGTATTCACACCCGCTTCAGTAGGCAGTTTATAAAAACGCCTGCTTGATGAGTGTGAAGCATTTGGCATGCGGTGAGGCCGCAAGGATACGGGTACTACTATGTACGAAGCTCTTCTGGTAATTTTCCTGCTGATTTCAATCGGGCTGGTTGCTCTGATTATGTTGCAGCAAGGTAAAGGCGCTGATATGGGAGCCTCTTTCGGAGCAGGTGCATCAGGCACATTGTTCGGTTCGAGTGGTTCCGGTAACTTTATGACCCGCATGACTGCTGTGCTGGCGACGCTGTTCTTCGTCATCAGCCTGATTCTGGGCAACCTCAGCAGCAACCAAAGCAAGAAAGGCAGCGAGTGGGAAAACCTGGGTCAGCCAGTGAAAACTGAGCAGACAACCGCGCCGGCAGCACCTGCCAAGCCGAGCAGCGATATCCCGCAGTAAGCCGAAAAAGTTTGTAAACGGTGGTTGTGAACTCGAAAGAACAACGGCCGTTAGCAGTAAGAATCAGTACCGAGGTGGTGGAATTGGTAGACACGCTACCTTGAGGTGGTAGTGCCCTAACGGGCTTGTGGGTTCGAGTCCCATCCTCGGTACCAAATCCCAGAGATAACTTGCAATTTTGCGATTATCGGCGTAGTATTTGCCACGTTTTCGGACGCGGGGTGGAGCAGCCTGGTAGCTCGTCGGGCTCATAACCCGAAGGTCGTCGGTTCAAATCCGGCCCCCGCAACCACTTTCCTTTAAGTGTTTATTTTCAAATACACTTTTCGATTGAAATCCGCTTTTCTCGATCAACATTTGAAAATGACACTTGCTCGAAAGTTGTACCGAGGCCGCCTAGCGGCAAACAGGGTCCAGTTGCATAAAGCCCCGATTTTTCGGGGTTTTTTGTTATTTGGCAACAGAATCACTGGGCTATTTAGCCCTTTTTTTATGTCTTGGGGGTGGGCTTGTCCACATTAGAGCAACAGTTAACAGAGATGCTTTCGGCACCCGTAGAAGCGTTGGGCTTTGAGCTTGTAGGCATCGAATTCATTCGTGCGCGCCAATCGACGCTCCGCATCTATATTGATAGTGATAACGGCATCAATGTTGATGATTGCGCTGATGTCAGCCACCAGGTCAGCGCTGTATTGGACGTCGAAGATCCAATCACGGTCGCTTACAACTTGGAAGTCTCCTCTCCTGGCCTTGATCGCCCGATGTTCACCGCAGAGCACTATACGCGTTTCCTCGGTGAAGAAGTCAGCCTGGTCCTGCGCATGGCGGTACAGAACCGTCGCAAGTGGCAGGGTATTATCAAGTCTGTCGAAGGCGAGATGATCACGGTTACTGTGGAAGGGAAAGATGAAGTGTTCGCGCTGAGCAACATCCAGAAAGCGAACCTGGTACCCCACTTTTAAAGTTTGGAAGAGGCAACTAGGATGAACAAAGAGATTCTGGCTGTTGTTGAAGCAGTTTCCAATGAAAAATCCCTTCCGCGCGAGAAGATTTTCGAAGCGCTGGAAACTGCATTAGCCACCGCAACCAAGAAAAAATACGAGCAGGAAATCGACGTGCGCGTCAGCATTGACCGCAGAACCGGCGATTTCGATACCTTCCGCCGTTGGGTCGCCGTAGACGAAGTGACGCAGCCAACGCGTGAAATCACGCTGGAAGCTGCTCAGTTTGAGGATCCGAGCATCGAGCTCGGCGGCTACGTCGAAGATCAGATCGAATCCGTGACCTTCGACCGCATCACCACCCAAACCGCCAAGCAGGTTATCGTGCAGAAAGTGCGCGAAGCCGAGCGTGCGATGGTGGTTGACGCTTTCCGTGAACACGAAGGTGAGATCGTCACCGGCGTGGTGAAGAAAGTGAACCGTGACAGCATCGCACTGGATCTGGGCAACAACGCCGAAGCGGTGATTGGCCGTGAAGACATGCTGCCGCGCGAAAACTTCCGTCCGGGCGACCGCATTCGCGGCGTACTGTACGCCGTGCGTCCTGAAGCACGCGGCGCGCAGCTGTTCGTCAGCCGTTCCAGCTCGGAAATGCTGAAAGAACTGTTCCGCATCGAAGTGCCGGAAATCGGCGAAGAAGTGATCGAAATTAAAGCGGCAGCCCGCGATCCAGGCTCCCGCGCGAAAATTGCAGTGAAAACCAACGACAAGCGCATCGACCCGGTCGGCGCCTGCGTAGGTATGCGCGGTGCGCGCGTTCAGGCCGTGTCGAGCGAGCTCGGCGGCGAACGCATCGACATCATCCTGTGGGATGATAACCCAGCGCAATTCGTCATCAACGCCATGGCGCCGGCCGACGTCGCGTCGATCGTGGTAGACGAAGATAACTGCACCATGGATATCGCCGTTGAAGCCAGCAACCTGGCGCAGGCGATCGGCCGTAACGGCCAAAACGTGCGTTTGGCTTCCCAGCTGCTGAAACAACACCGCGGCGACGATCGTTGGGAACTGAACGTGATGACGGCGGACGACCTGCAGGCCAAGCACCAGGCCGAGGCTCATGCCGCTATTGATACCTTCACCAAGTATCTTGATATCGACGAAGATTTCGCCACCGTACTGGTTGAAGAAGGCTTCTCCACGCTGGAAGAGCTGGCCTACGTGCCGATCAAAGAGCTGTTGGAAATCGACGGTCTGGATGAAGATACGGTTGAAGCATTGCGCGAACGCGCCAAAGCTGCATTGACCACGCTGGCCCTGGCACAAGAAGAAAGCCTGGGCGACAACAAACCGGCCGACGATTTGCTCAACCTGCCGGGTCTTGAGCGCAGCATGGCCTTTAAACTGGCCGCGCGTGGGGTTTGTACGCTGGAAGATCTTGCCGAGCAGGGTGTTGACGATCTGGCTGATATTGAAGGGCTTAGCGATGAGCAAGCCGGTGAGCTGATCATGGCTGCACGCAATATCTGTTGGTTTGGCGACAACGCGTAATAACTGTAGCAGGAAGGAACAGCATGACGACAGATGTAACCGTAAAATCGCTGGCAGCAGAGATTCAGACTCCGGTTGATCGCCTGGTACAGCAGTTTGCTGATGCAGGGATCAACAAGTCCGAGTCGGACTCTGTTACCCAGCAAGAAAAAGAAACATTGCTGGCGCACCTGAACCGTGAACACGGCAGCGCGCCGGGTAAACTCACTTTGCAGCGCAAAACGCGCAGCACCTTGAATATCCCGAGCACCGGCGGTAAAAGTAAATCGGTGCAAATTGAGGTCCGCAAGAAACGCACTTATGTAAATCGCGATACGCAGGAAGCCCAGTTGGCTGAAGCGGCAGAGCAGGCACAGCGTGAAGCGGAAGAGCAGGCACGGCGCGAAGCGGAAGAGCTCGCAAAACGCGAAGCGGAAGCGAAGCGCGCAGCCGAAGAGCAAGCCAAACGTGAGGCCGCGGAGATTGCTAAGCGTAATTCAGCGGAAAAAGAAAAAGTGACCAATCAACATACCGACGAAATGACCAAGCCAGCTCAGGCGGAAAAAGCACGCCGTGAAGCCGAAGCCGCTGAACTGAAACGCAAAGCGGAAGAGGAAGTGCGCCGCAAGGTTGAAGAGGAAGCCAAGCGCGTGGCGGAAGAAGCCCGTCGCATGGCCGAAGAGAACGGCGAGAAGTGGGCCCAGGCAGACGCGGCAAGCGCCGCGGTTGAAAGCGCCGACTATCACGTGACCACCTCTCAGCACGCCCGTGCCGCGGAAGACGAAAACGACGCCAAAGTTGAAGGCGATCGTCGCAGCCGCACCCGCGGCGGCAAAGCCACCAAGCAGAAGAAAGGCAACAAGCTGTCCGAATCCAAAGCGGATCGCGAAGAAGCGCGTGCCGTTACCCGTGGCGGTAAAGGCAAACGCAAGCCTAGCGCTCTGCAGCAGGGCTTCAACAAGCCGGCGCAGGTGGTTAACCGTGACGTGGTGATCGGCGAAACCATCACCGTGGCCGAGCTGGCCAACAAGATGGCGGTAAAAGGTTCTCAGGTCATCAAAGTGATGATGAAGCTGGGCGCCATGGCCACCATCAACCAGGTTATCGACCAGGAAACCGCACAGCTGGTTGCCGAAGAGATGGGCCACAAAGTTATCCTGCGTCGTGAAAACGAGCTGGAAGAAGCGCTGATGAGCGACCGTGATACGGGCGCTGCGGCCGAGCCGCGCGCGCCGGTCGTGACCATCATGGGCCACGTTGACCACGGTAAAACCTCTCTGCTGGACTACATCCGCTCCACCAAAGTGGCGGCGGGCGAAGCCGGCGGCATTACCCAGCACATCGGTGCCTACCACGTAGAAACCGAGAACGGCATGATCACCTTCCTGGATACCCCGGGCCACGCCGCGTTTACCTCGATGCGTGCTCGCGGTGCTCAGGCGACTGACATCGTGGTTCTGGTGGTGGCGGCCGACGACGGCGTGATGCCACAGACCATCGAAGCTATCCAGCACGCGAAAGCGGCGCAGGTGCCATTGGTGGTTGCGGTGAACAAAATCGACAAGCCGGAAGCCGATCCGGACCGCGTTAAGCAGGAACTGTCTCAGTACGGCGTTATGCCGGAAGAGTGGGGCGGCGAAGCGCAGTTCGTCCACGTGTCCGCGAAAGCCGGTACCGGTATCGACGAACTGCTGCAGGCTATCCTGCTGCAGGCCGAAGTACTGGAACTGAAAGCGGTTCGCAGCGGCATGGCGAGCGGCGTGGTGATCGAGTCCTTCCTGGATAAAGGCCGTGGCCCTGTGGCTACCGTGCTGGTTCAGGAAGGTACGCTGAACAAGGGCGACATCGTTCTGTGCGGCTTCGAATACGGCCGTGTGCGTGCGATGCGCGACGAATTGGGCCGTGACGTGACCTCTGCCGGTCCGTCTATTCCTGTGGAAATCCTGGGTCTGTCCAGCGTGCCTGCAGCGGGTGACGAAGCGACCGTGGTGCGTGACGAGAAGAAAGCGCGTGAAGTGGCGCTGTACCGTCAGGGCAAGTTCCGCGAAGTCAAACTGGCGCGTCAGCAGAAGTCCAAGCTGGAAAACATGTTCGCCAACATGACCGACGGCGAAGTGTCCGAGCTGAACATCGTACTGAAGTCCGACGTACAGGGTTCTTGTGAAGCGATCAGCGACTCGCTGCTGAAACTCTCCACCGACGAAGTGAAGGTGAAGATTGTCGGCTCCGGCGTAGGTGGCATCACCGAAACCGACGCGACGCTGGCTGCGGCTTCCAACGCCATCATCCTGGGCTTCAACGTGCGTGCCGACGCTTCTGCGCGCCGCGTGATCGAAGCGGAAAGCCTGGATCTGCGTTACTACTCCGTGATCTATAACCTGATCGACGAAGTGAAGCAGGCGATGAGCGGTATGCTGGCGCCGGAATACAAGCAGCAGATCATCGGCCTGGCCGAAGTGCGCGACGTGTTCAAATCGCCTAAGTTCGGCGCTATCGCTGGCTGTATGGTTACCGAAGGGACCATCAAGCGTCACAACCCAATCCGCGTACTGCGCGACAACGTGGTTATCTATGAAGGCGAGCTGGAATCCCTGCGCCGCTTCAAGGATGACGTTAACGAAGTCCGTAACGGCATGGAATGTGGTATCGGCGTTAAGAACTATAACGACGTGCGCGTCGGCGACATGATCGAAGTGTTCGAAATCATTGAGATTCAACGCACCATCGCTTAACGATTGCACATCTGCTTATATCTGTTTACGGGGGGCCTTTGTGCCCCCCGATTTGTCTGGAGAATCCAAAATGGCAAAAGAATTCAGCCGCGGCCAACGCGTGGCGCAAGAGATGCAGAAAGAGATTGCGATCATTCTGCAGCGTGAAGTGAAAGATCCGCGCGTCGGCATGGCGACCGTTTCCGGCGTAGAAGTGTCCCGTGACCTGGCGTATGCCAAGGTTTACGTCACCTTTCTGAACGTACTGACCGAGAACCACGATCCGGATCTGGTCACCAACGGCATTAAAGCGTTGCAGGACGCTTCCGGTTATATCCGCACCCTGCTGGGCAAAGCGATGCGCCTGCGCGTGGTGCCGGAGCTGACCTTCGCTTACGACAACTCCCTGGTGGAAGGCATGCGCATGTCCAACCTGGTGACCAACGTGGTGAAGAACGACGCCGAGCGCCGTTCCGCCTCAGGCGATGACAAGGAGGATTAATGAGTCGCCCTCGTCGCCGCGGCCGTGATATCCACGGCGTGCTGTTGCTGGACAAGCCGCAGGGGTTGTCGTCCAACGATGCGCTGCAAAAAGTAAAACGCCTGTACAACGCCAACCGGGCGGGCCATACCGGCGCGCTCGATCCGCTGGCGACCGGCATGCTGCCTATCTGCTTGGGCGAAGCGACCAAGTTTTCGCAATATCTGCTCGATTCCGACAAGCGCTATCGGGTGATCGCCAAGCTGGGGCAGCGTACCGATACCTCCGACGCCGACGGCCAGATCGTGCAGGAGCGCCCGGTGAACTTCACCCAGGCGCAGCTCGACGCGGCGCTGGACACCTTCCGCGGCGATATCCAGCAGGTGCCGTCGATGTATTCGGCGCTGAAATACCAGGGCAAGAAACTCTACGAGTATGCGCGCCAGGGCATTGAAGTGCCGCGCGAAGCGCGCAGCATCACGGTGTACGAGCTGCAGTTTATCCGTTGGGAAGGGGATGAGCTGGAGCTGGAGATCCACTGCTCGAAAGGCACCTACATCCGCACCATCACCGACGATCTCGGCGAGCTGCTGGGCTGCGGCGCGCACGTGATCTATCTGCGCCGCCTGCAGGTGGCGACTTACCCGATCGCGCGCATGGTGACGCTGGAACAGCTGAACGCCCTACTGGAGCAAGCGCAGGAACAAGCGATCGCGCCCGGCGAGCTGCTCGATCCGCTGCTGATGCCGATGGACAGCCCGGTTGAGAACTATCCGGAAGTGAATTTGCTGCCGGTGGTGGCGGGCTACGTCAAGCAGGGGCAACCGGTGCAAGTGGCCGGCGCGCCGGCTTCTGGCCTGGTGCGCATCACCGAGGGTGAAGAGCGAAAATTCATCGGCGTTGGTGACATCGCCGAGGACGGTCGCGTGGCGCCGCGCCGCCTGGTGGTCGAGCATTTCGACTGACGGCGGGGCTCTGCGTCGCCTTGCGATCGCACTGCGCTAAGAGTAGAATGGCGCAGCTTATGCATTGGGTTGCTGAATTAGAGATCGGCGCCTGTTTTTATTATCTATAATCTGGAGTATTACAATGTCTCTAAGTGTTGAAGCTAAAGCTCAAATCGTAGCTGATTTCGGTCGTGGTACTAACGACAGCGGTTCTACCGAAGTTCAGGTTGCCCTGCTGACTGCGCAGATCAACCATCTGCAAGGCCACTTCTCCGAGCACAAAAAAGATCACCACAGCCGTCGTGGTCTGCTGCGTATGGTTTCTCAGCGTCGTAAGCTGCTGGACTACCTGAAGCGTAAAGATGTAGCACGTTACACCAGCCTGATCGAGCGTCTGGGTCTGCGTCGCTAATCTAGCAAGTTTCAGTGGAAAGGGGCCTATTTTGGCCCCTTTCTTCTAGGAAGCATAAGCAAATCAGGTTAATGTATTACTGATGTTTCCAAACAGGTTCTTCCGTTACAGAGGTTCGCGCGGCTAATGAGAGGCTTTATCTCCCGCCTGAGATAAGGATTGTCATTAGTCGCGAGGATGTAGTGAGAAGGCAAATCGAGTCACAGGCGTGTCGAGTCGTCAATGCGATTGCGCGCCGCTAATCAAGGATATAATTTTGCTGACACCGATCATTCGCAAATTCCAGTATGGCCAGCATACCGTCACCATCGAAACCGGTATGATGGCGCGTCAGGCCACCGCCGCCGTTATGGTGAGCATGGATGACACCGCCGTATTCGTTACCGTCGTTGGCCAGAAAAAAGCCAAGCCGGGCCAGAGCTTCTTCCCGCTGACCGTTAACTACCAAGAGCGTACCTACGCCGCCGGCCGCATCCCGGGCAGCTTCTTCCGTCGCGAAGGCCGTCCGAGCGAAGGCGAGACCCTGACTTCTCGTCTGATCGACCGTCCGATCCGTCCACTGTTCCCGGACAACTTCCTGAACGAAGTTCAGGTGATCGCGACCGTGGTTTCCGTTAACCCGCAGGTGAACCCGGACATCGTTGCGATGATCGGTGCTTCCGCAGCCCTGAGCCTGTCCGGTATTCCGTTCAACGGCCCAATCGGCGCCGCGCGCGTGGGTTACATCAACGATCAGTACGTACTGAACCCGACGACCGATGAGCTGAAAGAAAGCCGTCTGGATCTGGTGGTTGCCGGTACCGCCGGCGCGGTGCTGATGGTGGAATCCGAAGCGGACGTGCTGAGCGAAGATCAGATGCTGGGCGCCGTGGTGTTCGGCCACGACCAGCAGCAAGTGGTTATCGAAAACATCAACGCGCTGGTTGCCGAAGCCGGCAAACCGAAGTGGGATTGGCAGGCGCCTGCGGTCAACGAAGCGCTGCAAGCGCGCGTGGCTGAACTGGCCGAAGCTCGCCTGGGCGATGCTTACCACATCACCGAAAAACAAGAGCGCTACGCTCAGGTTGACGCGATCAAAGACAGCGTTGTTGAAACCCTGCTGGCGCAGGACGAAACGCTGGACGCCGGCGAAATCCAGGACATCCTGGGCAACCTGGAGAAAAACGTGGTGCGTAGCCGCGTACTGCGTGGCGAGCCGCGTATCGACGGCCGTGAAAAAGACATGATCCGTGGCCTGGACGTGCGCACCGGCGTATTGCCGCGCACCCACGGTTCCGCGCTGTTCACCCGTGGCGAAACTCAGGCGCTGGTTACCGCGACCCTGGGCACCGCGCGCGACGCACAGAACCTGGACGAGCTGATGGGCGAGAAGACCGACAGCTTCCTGTTCCACTACAACTTCCCTCCGTACTCCGTGGGCGAAACCGGCATGGTCGGTTCTCCTAAGCGTCGTGAAATCGGTCACGGTCGCCTGGCGAAACGCGGCGTATTGGCTATGATGCCTAAACCGGAAGATTTCCCGTACACCGTTCGCGTGGTGTCTGAAATCACCGAATCCAACGGTTCTTCTTCCATGGCTTCCGTGTGCGGCGCGTCTCTGGCGCTGATGGACGCCGGTGTGCCAATCAAGGCTGCCGTTGCGGGTATCGCGATGGGCCTGGTGAAAGAAGCCGATAACTTTGTGGTTCTGTCCGACATTCTGGGTGACGAAGATCACCTGGGCGACATGGACTTCAAAGTGGCCGGTAGCCGCGACGGTATCACCGCGCTGCAGATGGACATCAAAATCGAAGGTATCACCCGCGAAATCATGCAGGTGGCTCTGAACCAGGCCAAGGGCGCGCGTCTGCACATCTTGGGCGTGATGGAACAGGCTATCAGCACCCCACGCGGCGATATCTCCGAATTCGCACCGCGTATTCATACTATCCGCATCAACCCGGATAAGATTAAAGACGTGATCGGTAAGGGCGGTTCCGTTATCCGCGCGCTGACCGAAGAGACTGGCACTACCATCGAAATCGAAGATGATGGTACAGTTAAAATCGCTGCGACCGACGGGGAGAAGGCGAAATTCGCTATCCGTCGTATCGAAGAGATCACGGCAGAGATCGAAGTGGGCCGTATCTACCAGGGTAAAGTGACCCGTATCGTTGATTTCGGCGCATTCGTCGCTATCGGCGGTGGTAAAGAAGGTCTGGTACACATTTCTCAGATCGCCGACAAGCGCGTCGAGAAAGTGACCGACTATCTGCAGATGGGTCAGGAAGTGCCGGTTAAGGTACTGGAAGTTGACCGTCAGGGCCGCGTGCGTCTGAGCATCAAAGAAGCGACGGCGCCGGAAGCGGGTTCACCTGCGCCTGAAGCAGAATAACTGTATAGATAGTTTTACAGCTCCCCGCCACGGGGTTGGGAGCTGTTCGTATCGCGCGGGTAGGATGCCCGCGTTTTAGCAAACGGAGGACAGGACGTTCATCCAATGTTTGTCTTCGGGAGTGGGAAATGAAGCCTTTCTTGCGCTGGTGTTACGTTGCGACAGCACTCATGCTGGCAGGATGCAGCAACCATGATTGGCGTAAAGACGAAGTTTTGGCAATCCCGTTGCAGCCAACGTTGCAGCAGGAAGTGATCCTGGCGCGCATGGAACAAATTCTTGCCAGCCGGGCACTGACGGATGACGAACGCGCACAGCTTTTATATGAGCGCGGTGTGCTGTATGATAGCCTCGGGTTACGTGCATTAGCGCGCAATGATTTCTCGCAGGCGCTGGCGATACGTCCCGACATGCCGGAAGTTTTCAACTACCTGGGCATTTACTTAACGCAGGCAGGCAATTTTGATGCTGCCTATGAAGCGTTTGATTCTGTACTAGAGCTTGATCCAACTTACAATTACGCGCGTTTAAACCGGGGCATCGCACTGTATTATGGCGGCCGCTTCCCGTTGGCGCAGGATGATCTGCAGGCGTTTTATCAAGACGACCCAAACGATCCCTTCCGTTCGTTATGGCTGTATCTGGTGGAGCGAGAAATCGATCCCAAGAAGGCCGAGGTAGCGCTTCAGCAGCGCTATGACAAAGCGGACAGAGGGCAATGGGGATGGAATATTGTCGAATTCTACCTGGGCAAGATCAGCGAAAAAACGCTGATGGAACGCCTCAAGGCAGATGCAACGGATAACACTTCGCTCGCTGAGCATCTCAGTGAAACTGACTTCTATTTGGGTAAACACTACCTGAGTCTGGGGGACAAGGACACCGCTTCGGCGCTGTTCAAACTGACGGTGGCTAACAACGTTCACAACTTCGTTGAGCACCGCTATGCATTGTTGGAATTGGCGCTTTTGGGCCAAGAGCAAGACGACCTATCGGAATCGGACCAGCAATAGCTGACGAACACCTATCAGCCTGATGAACATTGGTTTTTAACCAAAGTTATCGCCTTCACGGGCGAGGGCTTTTTTGTTCGTTTTATAATCTAATTTGAGCCGGTTCACACTTTTCAATGAAAATGACTGAAAATTTTCTCGACGAGTTATGTAGACTGGCTGCCATTATTAATGAGGCACGTGTACATGACGACTGAGTTTGAAACCTCTTTTGCTGATCTGGGGCTGTCTGCTCCAATCATTTCCGCCCTGAACGATCTGGGCTATGAAAAACCATCTCCGATCCAGGCTGAGTGTATTCCTCACCTGTTGAACGGCCGCGACGTGCTGGGCATGGCACAGACCGGTAGTGGTAAAACTGCAGCGTTCTCGCTGCCGCTGCTGCACAACCTGCAGGCAGACCTGAAAGCACCTCAGATCCTGGTGCTGGCACCGACCCGCGAACTGGCGGTTCAGGTTGCCGAAGCGATGACCGATTTCTCCAAACACATGAACGGCGTCAACGTGGTAGCCCTGTACGGCGGCCAGCGTTACGACGTGCAGCTGCGCGCTCTGCGCCAGGGCCCGCAAATCGTTGTGGGTACCCCAGGCCGCCTGCTGGACCACCTGAAACGCGGCACCCTGAACCTCTCTAACCTGAGCGGTCTGGTGCTGGATGAAGCCGACGAAATGCTGCGCATGGGCTTTATCGAAGACGTAGAAACCATCATGGCTGAGATCCCGGCTGAACATCAGACCGCGCTGTTCTCCGCCACCATGCCGGAAGCGATCCGTCGCATCACCCGCCGCTTTATGAAAGAGCCGCAGGAAGTGCGCATCCAGTCCAGCGTGACCACCCGTCCGGACATCAGCCAGAGCTACTGGTCGGTGTACGGCATGCGTAAAAACGAAGCGCTGGTGCGTTTCTTGGAAGCCGAAGACTTTGACGCGGCGATCATCTTCGTGCGCACCAAGAACGCGACCCTGGAAGTGGCCGAAGCGCTGGAGCGCAGCGGTTACAGCAGCGCCGCGCTGAACGGCGACATGAACCAGGCGCTGCGTGAGCAGACCCTGGAGCGCCTGAAAGACGGTCGTCTGGATATCCTGATCGCGACCGACGTTGCGGCCCGCGGCCTGGACGTTGAGCGCATCAGCCTGGTTGTCAACTACGACATCCCGATGGACTCCGAGTCTTACGTTCACCGTATCGGCCGTACCGGTCGTGCGGGCCGCGCCGGCCGCGCGCTGCTGTTCGTGGAAAACCGCGAACGCCGCCTGCTGCGCAACATCGAACGCACCATGAAGCTGACCATCCCGGAAGTGGAACTGCCGAACGCGGAACTGCTGGGCGAGCGTCGTCTGGCCAAGTTCGCCGCAAAAGTTCAGCAGCAGCTGGAAAGCAGCGATCTGGATCTGTACCGCGCACTGCTGACCAAACTGCAGCCGGAAGAAGAGCTGGATATGGAAACCCTGGCCGCAGCGCTGCTGAAAATGGCACAGGGCGAACGTCCGCTGATCCTGCCGCCGGATCCGGTCTTCAAGCCGCGTCAGCGCCGCGAGTTCAACGACCGTGACGATCGTCGCGGTGACCGTGGCGATCGCCGCGACAGCCGTGACGGCGATCGTCCGCGTCGCGAACGTCGTGACGTTGGCGAAATGCAGCTGTA
The DNA here is from genome assembly GCF_052168875.1 of Serratia sp. CY38905. Taxonomy (NCBI): domain Bacteria; kingdom Pseudomonadati; phylum Pseudomonadota; class Gammaproteobacteria; order Enterobacterales; family Yersiniaceae; genus Serratia; species Serratia sp. CY38905. The sequence goes on from NZ_JBJNLV010000010.1 coordinate 137,051, forward strand.
CCGCATCGAAGTGGGCCGTGACGATGGCGTAGAAGTCCGTCACATCGTTGGCGCTATCGCTAACGAAGGCGACATCAGCAGCCGTTACATCGGTAACATCAAGCTGTTCGCGTCCCACTCCACCATCGAGCTGCCAAAAGGCATGCCGGGCGAGATCCTGAATCACTTCACTCGCACCCGCATCCTGAACAAGCCGATGAACATGCAGCTGCTGGGCGATGCACAGCCGTTCGAACGTCGCGAGCGTCGTGACGGTGGCAACGGTGGCGAGCGTCGTGGCAACGGTCGTCCGTTCAACGGCGAACGTCGCGAAGGCGGCCCACGTCGTTCCTTCGGTGAACGTCGTGAAGGCGGCAACGGCGGCGAGCGTCGTGGCGGTAACTTCAACCGTGACGGCAAACCGGCCCCACGCCGTGATGACGGCGCACCGGCAGCACCACGTCGTCGTTTCGGCGACGCGTAATCGCTGATTCATCGCTCGCGGTGAAATGCTCTGAAAAACCAGCCTGCGGGCTGGTTTTTTTATGCCTGAAAGTTGCCGTCAAACGTCCCTGAATGGCGTATCATTCATAAGGTTTTTTCTTACGGATGATATGCACGGGAGATGCCATGAGTTGGCAGCAGTTCAAATCTCAATACCTGGTGCGCTTTTGGGCGCCGCTGCCGGCGGTGATCGCCGCCGGGATCCTTTCTACCTACTACTTCGGCATGACCGGCACCTTCTGGGCGGTGACCGGCGAATTCACTCGCTGGGGCGGCCATGTGCTGCAGTGGTTCGGCCTGCACCCCGAGCAGTGGGGCTATTTCAAGGTTATCGGCCTGCAGGGCACGCCGCTGGAGCGCATCGACGGGCGCATGATCATCGGCATGTTCGCCGGCTGCATCGCCGCCGCGCTGTGGGCCAACAACATCAAGCTGCGCCAGCCGCAGCACCGCATTCGCATCGTGCAGGCGCTGCTGGGCGGCATTATCGCCGGCTTCGGCGCGCGCCTGGCGATGGGTTGCAACCTGGCGGCATTCTTCACCGGCATTCCTCAGTTTTCGCTGCACGCCTGGTTCTTCGCGCTGGCGACCGCCGCAGGTTCGTACTTCGGCGCCAAATTCACGCTGCTGCCGATGTTCCGCATCCCGGTCAAATTGCAAAAGGTGAAGGCCGCCGCGCCGCTGACGCAGAAGCCTGAGCAGGCGCGCCGCCGCTTCCGGCTGGGCATGGCGGTCTTCGGCCTGGCGGTGGCTTGGTCGCTGTGGACGCTGTTCGATGCGCCGAAGCTCGGTATCGCCATGCTGTTCGGCATCGGCTTCGGTCTGCTGATCGAACGCGCGCAGATCTGCTTTACCTCGGCGTTCCGCGATCTGTGGATCACCGGCCGCACCCACATGGCGAAAGCCATCATCATCGGCATGGCGGTGAGCGCCATCGGCATCTTCAGCTACGTGCAGCTCGGCGTGGCGCCGAAAATCATGTGGGCCGGCCCGAATGCGGTGCTGGGCGGCTTGCTGTTCGGCTTCGGCATCGTGCTGGCCGGCGGTTGCGAGACCGGCTGGATGTACCGCGCGGTGGAAGGGCAGGTGCACTACTGGTGGGTGGGGCTGGGCAACATCATCGGCGCCACGCTGCTGGCCTATTACTGGGACGATCTGGCGCCGGCGCTGGCGACCGACTACGACAAGATCAACCTGCTCGACACCTTCGGCCCGATCGGCGGCCTGCTGGTGACCTACCTGCTGCTGGCGCTGGCCTTCGCCGCCATGCTGTGGTGGGAGAAACGCTTTTTCCGCGCCCGGCCTGAGGCGCAGGTGGTGAATTTGAGGAGCATGCCATGAAAGAGACGACGATAGTGCCGGACTACCGGCTGGACATGCTGGGCGAGCCTTGCCCGTACCCGGCGGTGGCGACGCTGGAGGCGATGCCGCAGCTGAAGCCGGGGGAAATCCTGGAGGTGATCAGCGATTGCCCGCAGTCGATCAACAACATTCCGCTCGATGCGCGCAACCACGGCTACAAGGTGCTGGATATCCAGCAGGACGGGCCGACCATCCGCTATCTGATCCAGCGTTAACGCCGAGGCGGTGGGGTTCCCCACCGCCTTTTCGCGTTTTATCCCTTCACGACATCGCCTTTCACTTCGGCAACAATCTCGAACGAACGCAGCCGCGCCTGGTGATCGAAGATCTGGCCGTTGACCATGATCTCGTCGGCATCGGTTTCACGCAGCAGCGTTTGCAGCCCGTGGCGCACGGTTTTTTCATCGCCGACGATCGACATCCGCAGCGCCTGCTCGACGCCGTATTGCTCACCGGCGGTCCACAGCGCGTGGATGTTATCCACCGGCGGCGGCAGCGGGCCGGGCGACCCGCGGCGCAGGTTGATGAATTGTTGCTGCATCGAGCTGAACAGGAAGCGCGCATCGCTATCGCTGTCGGCGGCGATCACGTTGACGCACACCATGGCGTGCGGTTGCGCCAGCTGTTTGGACGGTTTGAAGTTTTCGCGGTACAGCTGCAGCGCCTGGAACAGCATATCCGGGGCGAAGTGCGAGGCGAAGGCGAACGGCAGGCCAAGCTGCGCCGCCAACTGCGCGCTGTAGAGGCTGGAGCCGAGCAGCCAGAGCGGCACGTGCAGCCCCTGGCCCGGCACTGCCTGCACCGGTTGGCCGGGCTGCGCGTCGCAGAAGTAGTTTTGCAGCTCCTGCACGTCGCGCGGGAAGGTATCCACATCGCCGGACAGGTGGCGGCGCAGCGCCATCATGGTGCGCTGATCGGTGCCGGGCGCGCGGCCCAGCCCCAGATCGATGCGGCCGGGATAGAGCGACTCCAGCGTGCCGAACTGCTCGGCGATCACCAGCGGCGCATGGTTCGGCAGCATCACGCCGCCGGAGCCGAGGCGAATGCTCTGGGTGCCGGCGGCCAGATAGCCCAGCAGCACCGAAGTGGCGGCGCTGCCGATGCCGGTCATGTTGTGGTGCTCGGCCAGCCAGTAGCGCCGGTAGCCCCAGCGTTCGGCGTGCTGTGCCAAATCCAGCGAACAGTGGAAAGCGTCGCGCGCTTTGGCCCCTTGCGGGATTGGCGATAAATCCAGTACCGACAGCGGTACCGCAATGTTTTCAGTCATAACATCGTCCATCAGAGAGTGGATCGCTTAAAGGGCGATTGCAGGAATCTGCATACCAAAAAGCCGAAAATGATGCTTTTTAGTGTTAAAAGCATAATCCAATTTATAGTTATAAAAGAGGAGATATGTGCTTGTGATATCCTCATGAGAGCAATGGTGTTTTTTGGAGCAATTTGAGATATGGAAATGATGATCCCCGCCCGCCGCTTACCGTTCCGGGAGCCGACATAATGAAAAAAAAGACGCTGTTTACCCTGTTGCTGATGATGGTGGCGATCGCATTGGCGGTCCTGTTCCGCGCGCACAATCAGGATCTGTTACTGCAGGGTGAAGTGGACGCTCCCGAAGTGATCGTCGCTTCCAAGGCGAAAGGCCGGGTGGTTGAACGCCTGATCGAACGCGGTGACGACGTGAAAAGCGGCCAGCTGATTATCCAGCTCGACAGCCCCGAACTGATGGCGCAGCTGCGTTCCGCGCAGGCCACGCGCGACGAGGCCAAGGCGCAGCTCGATCAGTCGCTGCACGGCACCCGTGAAGAGAGCATCCGCAACCTGCGCGCCAATCTGGCGCAGGCCGAAGCGCAGTACCGCAATGCGCAAAACGACTACAACCGCAACCTGAGCGTGGCCGGCAAGGGCTACATCTCGAAGTCCGAGCTGGACGCTTCGCGCCGGGCGCGCGACACCGCCTTCCAGCAGGTGCAGGCGGCCAAGGCCAACCTGGACGAAGGCATCAACGGCGACCGCGTCGAGCTGCGGCAACAATACGCGGCGGCGCTGCGGGCGGCGGAAGAGAACCTGCTGCAGATCCAGGCGCAGAGCGACGATCTGCAGGTGAAAGCGCCGGTGGACGGCGAAGTGGGGCCGATCCCGGCCGAAGTGGGCGAGCTGCTGAACGCCGGCAGCCCGCTGGTGACGCTGATCCGGGTGCCGGACGCCTACTTCGTGTTTAACCTGCGCGAAGACATCCTGGCCCACGTGCGCAAAGGCGACAAGGTCAAGCTGCGGGTGCCGGCGCTGAAGGACAAAATGATCGACACCGAGGTGCGTTACATCGCGCCGCTGGGGGATTACGCCACCAAACGCGCCACCCGCGCCACCGGCGACTTCGACCTGAAAACCTTCGAAGTGCGCCTGTATCCGTCACAGCCGGTGGACGGCCTGCGTCCGGGGATGAGCACCTTATGGCAATGGAAAGAGTAAGGGCCGGCTGGCGCTGCTTCAGTCACGCGTTCGACAAAGAGTGTCGCGTCGCCTTTCGCAGCCCGGTGGTGCACTGGCTGAGCTGGATCTTTCCGCTGATCCTGTTTGGGCTGATCAGCAGCAACTTCTCCGAAGGCACGCTGCTCGATCTGCCGGTCTCGGTGGTGGACAGCGATCACAGCCCGCTGTCCAAGTCGCTGACCCGGCGGCTGGACGCCGGGTCGCACGCCCACGTCGAGGCCTACGGCGGCGGGCTGCCGGAGTCGCTGAGTCGCCTGCGCAGCGCGCAGGATTACGCGTTGCTGTACATTCCGCCGGACTTCGAGGCCAACGCGCTGTCGGGCAAACAGCCTAGCGTGGTGATGTACTACAACGCGCTGTTCTACGGCGCCGGGCTGTACTCCACCCAGGACTTTGGCGGCCTGATGAACGAAATCAACGCCAGCACCCGCAGCATCATCGCCACCGAGATGGGCAAAACGCTGCCGCCCTTGGCGGACGTGACGCTCTCCTACGGCAGCCTGTTCAACGCCAGCGGCAGCTATATCTATTACCAGCAGTTCGCCGCCACCATTCACCTGCTGCAGCTGTTCGCGGTGACCTGCATGATCTACGTGCTGGCGCGCAGCAAATCGCTGCTGCAGACCAAGCCGTTCAGCCTGGCGCTGCTCGGCAAGCTGGCGCCGTACACGCTGTGTTTCACCACCCTGCTGATGGTGGAGATCGCGGCGCTGGTGGGCATCTTTGACGCCCGCGTCAGCGGCAACCCGCTGTTTATGCTGATGATCGGCCTGTTTTACGTGATGGCGGCGCAGAGCATCGGCCTGCTGCTGTACACCTTTACCGGCAGCACCATCACCGCCTACAGCCTGATCGGTATTTTGGTCAGTATCGCGATGACTTTCTCCGGCATGGCGGTGCCTGAGCTGTCGATGCCGCTGCCGGCGCGCATCATTTCCAACATCGAGCCGCTGACCCACGCGCTGTACGCGATGTTCGACGTGTTCCTGCGGCAGGTGCACGCCAGCGCCATTTTCAGCGTGTGTGCGCTGCTGGCGGTCTACCCGCTGGTGGCCGCGCTGCTGGTGCGCAATCGCCTGCCGGCGCGGCTGGCAAAAGAGGGGAACGCCGGATGAAGCTCTATTGGCAAACCTTCGTTAAGGTGCTGCTCGGCATGCTGGAGCGGCCGGTATGGCTGATGCTGATCCTGTCGCTGTGCATCATGAGCATGGTGTACGCCAACCGCACGGTGTGGGATCTGCCGGTGGGGGTGGTCGATCAGGATCACAGCACCGCCAGCCGGCAGCTGATCCGCCAACTGGACGCCACCTCCAAGATAGCGATCGAAACCTACGACAGCCTGGAGCAGGCGCAGCGCGATCTCAGCTGGCGCAAGCTGTTTGCGGTGATCATCATGCCGGTGGATCTGGAGAAGAAGATCCTCAGCGGGCAGAACATCGTGGTGCCGGTGTACGGCGACGCCACCAACCGCCTGGCCAACGGCCAGATCCAACAGGACGTGGTGGCGGCCTACCAGCAGCTGCTGACGGAGTACAACAACGGGCTGCTGCTGCGCAGCGGCTTCAGCGAACGGCAGGCGCAGATACTGCTGACGCCGATACTGGGGCAAACGCTGGACGTGTTTAACCCCGGCATCAGCTTCGCGGCGATCATCTTTCCCGGCCTGCTGGTGATGCTGTTGCAGCACTCGCTGCTGATCGCCTGTATCCGCGTCAATATCGCCATGAAGAGCATGCCCGGCGGCAAGGCGCCGCTGGCGGCGCACCTCGGCGGGCTGACGGCGCTGCTGCCGATCTGGCTGTTCCTGTCGATCGTGCTGTTCGTGCTGTGGCCGTGGGTATTGGGCTATCGGCAGACGGCGAACATCGCCGAACTGCTGCTGCTGACCTTCCCGTTCCTGCTGGCGGTGCTGGGGCTTGGCAAGCTGGTGACCGAGTGCCTGCGCAGCGTCGAAATGATCTACCTGACGCTGGCGTTCATCACCACGCCGATCTTCTACCTGTCCGGCACCATCTGGCCGCTGCAGTCGATGCCGGCCTGGGTGCGCGCCATCTCCTACAGTATTCCCTCCACCTGGGGCACCAAGGCGATCGCCGGTGTCAACCAGATGGGGCTGTCGCTGAACGAAGTGTGGGGCGACGTGATGATGATGCTGGTGCTCGGCGTGGTCTACACCCTGCTGGGCTTCGGCGTCGGCTTCTTGCGCAACAGCGTGGCGCTGCGCGGGATGTTCAGGAAACGGCGAGTGTAGGGAACCAATAAAGGCGCCATATTCGGCGCCTTTATTATTTCGTATTATCGATATGTTTAAGGTTGTTTATTTAGCGGGATGTCTATTGTTATTTTGATTTAATTTCTTATATTGACTTTGGTAATTGTCATTGTCGACCTGTTTAGGGAAATAATGGTTGACGTTATTTTTATCTATAACGTGTTATTTAAAGGATGATATAAATATGTCAACAATAAGAGAGCTTACTTCTGATGAGATGAAACTGATTGGCGGTTGCCGGTGGCTTGATGGGGGCGGTCTCTTGCGCCGATAACAGCCCCGCAGGGAATAATAAGAATAACGGTGGTGCCTTGGGTGGCAATAAAAACGCCAATAGCGTTAATGGGCAGTGTCGATGGTGATGAGAATATCGCTTTTACCGTTTCAACAATAGAGGGTGGGTTATGGCCAATAGACGTCTTTTAGACCCGCTTTGTAATATGATGGCGCTAACGTTGAGCATGTTACTTGTCTCGCTCTCCTCGCTAAGTATTATTTCATACGGAGAACATTTGGTAGATGCGGTCATCGCGGTTTTTACTTATTTTGGTATCAGAAGCTGCTGCCAGATGTGTGTAAGTTTATTCCATTGGTTCCACGGCGGAAATAACCGTATTCATCTTGATAAATAAACAATGCCGGCGACAGAGCGCCGCCGGCACTGTCCTCGCTAAGACACCAACTCCAATCCCGCCACGCGGCGCCAGTAGCCGTTGCAGTCGGCGTGATCGGTCAAGGCCAAGGGCTTTTCGCCGCGTTCGTTGGCGCGGAAGGCATCGATTTGCGCCAGCGTCTCTGCGCCCTGCGGCGACAGCCGCACGATGTCCACCAGCCCCTGCATGCTCGGCAGCTCGTTGCCGAGGTTGTAGCAGTAGCCGCTCATGGTCTGAATGCCGTTGAGCACGAACACCTGCTGCTGTTCCTGCGAGCGCATCATGCGGCCCTGCGGATACTTGATGCAGCAGGTTTCGCACTCGTCCTTGCCGCGGTTCTCCGAGCGGGCGGTGAAGCAGCGCGCCGAATAGGCCAGCGGCAGGTGGCCGTAGCTCAGCACCTCCACCTCGAAATCGTGGCGAAAGCCCAGCTCGTCGCACTGTGCCAGCAGGTTGGTCAGCCAGTCGCGCGACAGCTCGACCGGCATGCACCAGCGCATCATGCCCTGGCGGCGCAGCAGGCGCAGGGTATAGGCGTTGTAGCAGTTCAGCGCATGGCCGGCGACGAACGGCAGACCGCGCTCCGCCGCCATGTTCACCGCGCCCAGATCGTTGGCTTCAAACAGGAACTCGCCGTTCTCCACATAGCGTTTCAGCTCATTCAGCTCGGACGGCGCCTGCAGCAGCGCCAACGTGGAGATCACCACCTGCTTGCCGCTGCGGGCGATTTCGCGCGCCAGCGCCAGCCAATCGCCGACCTTCATCTCGCGCCGCTTGGTGCAGACGCTCTCGCCGAGGTAAATGATGTCGGCGCTGCTCTCCGTCGCCTGTTGATAGAACGCCGCGATGTCGTTTTTCGGCCAGTAGTAGAGCACCGGCCCCAGTGCGTATTTCATGTTTCCTCCGGCTACTGCCATTTGCGGTGATAGGCGCCCAGCGTGGTTTGGGTGCCCTCGGACATCGCGCCCAGCGTCTCCATCCAGGCGGCGTCGGCACGGTAGGCGGCCGGATCGGCCTGGCAGCGGTCGATCGCCTGGCGCCAGACGCGTGCCACCTGGCTGACGTAAGCCGGGCTGCGCTGGCGGCCTTCGATCTTCACCGAGGCGATGTTGGCGGCCAGCAGCTCCGGCAGCAGCTCCAGCGTATTGAGGCTGGTGGGCTCTTCCAGCGCGTGGTAGCGCACGTCGTCCACCAGATAGCGGCCCTTGCACAGCGTCGGGTAACCGGCGTTTTCATGATCCTGGTAGCGGTCGATCAGCACGTCGTTCAGGCGCGACTCCATACCCTGCGGGGTTTGCTGCCAGCGCACGAAACGGGCCGGCGAACAGGCGCCGACGGTGTTCGGCGACTCGCCGGTCAGGTAGGAAGAGAGATAGCAGCGCCCCTCGGCCATGATGCACAGGCTGCCGAAGGCGAACACTTCCAGCGGCACCGGGCTGGTGCGCGCCAGCTGTTTCACCTGATGCATCGACAGCACGCGCGGCAGCACCACCCGGCCCACCTCGAAGTTGCGCTGGTAGAAACGGATCGCCTCCTCGTTGGTGGCGGAGGCCTGCACCGAAACGTGGCGCTCCAGCTGCGGGTAGCGCTGGGCGGCGTATTCCAGCATCGCCAGATCCGCCAGAATCAGCGCGTCGGCGCCCAGCTGGGCCGCCATATCCACCGCGCGCTGCCAGCGGGCGTAGCCGTCGGGATGGGCGAAGGTGTTGATGGCGATATGCAGCTTGCGGCCGTGGCGATGCACGTAATCGACCGCTTCCTGCAGCTTTTTCTCGGTGAAGTTGAGGCCGGCGAAGTGGCGCGCGTTGGTATCGTCTTTCAGGCCGATGTAAACGGCGTCGGCGCCGTTATCCACCGCGGCCTTCAGGGCCGGCAGGTTGCCGGCGGGACAAAGCAGCTCCATAGATTTATCCTGGCTTAGCCGTGCACCCGGCCGGGCGCACGCTGTCTTTAAAGGTTGCCGACGGCGGTGTTCCGCCGGCAAACGCGAATCGGGGAGGCCATTTTAGGCAAAGGGGCGTACACAGGTTTTGATTTGGGGCAGCTTATGGCGTATTGATAAACATGGCGGTGAAATGCACTATTTGTTGATATAGACCGCTGAAGCCGCGCGCCAGTGTGGCAAAATAGCGGTAGTCCGTATTGAAAGGAGTGGATGACCGTGTTGGAACAACTACGAGCACGCCTTGTGCGCCAGGGGCCGTCGCTGCTGCGCATCCCGCTGAAATTCACGTCGTTCGCCCTGCAGCGCCAGCTGCTGCAACAGGTGCTGAGCTGGCAGTTCCGCCAGGCGTTGGCGGATGGCGATCTGGAATTTCTCGAATCGCGCTGGCTGAAGATCGAAGTTCGCGATCTGGCGCTACAATGGTTTATGACGGTAGAAAACGACAAACTGGTGGTCAGCCAGCACGCCGAAGCGGACGTCAGTTTCAGCGGCGACGCCAACGATCTGATCCTGATCGCGGCGCGCAAGCAAGATCCGGATACGCTGTTCTTTCAGCGTCGGCTGCAGATTGAAGGGGATACCGAATTGGGCCTGTATGTGAAAAATTTGATGGACGCCATCGAGCTGGAAAGCATGCCTGCGCCGCTGCGCATGGGGCTGTTGCAGTTGGCTGATTTTGTCGAAGCAGGGTTGCAGGAGGGCACGGCGTCGGCTTCCCGTGTGGCGGTATCATGCTGATCCGCGTAGAGATCCCGGTAGACGCGGCGGGCATAGACGCCTTGCTGCGCCGCGCCTTTGGCCGCGACGACGAAGCCGATCTGGTGCAGCAGCTGCGCGAAGACGGCCTGCTGACGCTGGGCGTGGTCGCTACTGACGACGAGGGCGGGGTGGTGGGTTACGCCGCGTTCAGCCCGGTGGACGTGGCCGGCGAAGATCGCCAATGGGTGGCGCTGGCGCCGCTGGCGGTAGATGAAAGCCTGCGCCGCCAGGGGCTGGCTGAAAAGCTGGTGTACGAAGGTTTGGATTCGTTGAACGAATTCAGCTACGCCGCGGTGGTGGTGCTGGGCGATCCGGCCTACTACGGCCGCTTCGGTTTTAAACCGGCCGCCGCCTATGGCCTGAACTGCCGCTGGCCGGACACGGAAAGTGCGTTCCAGGTGTATCCGCTGGCGGAAGACGCCCTGAATGGCGTCAGCGGCGAAGTGGCTTTTTCGGCGCCGTTTAATCGCTTTTAACGACCGGCAATAGATACTCCAACGACAGCGGCGGGTGATTCACCAGCCGCTCTTTTTGTATTTTGCTCAGCTGTTTGACGCGGTATTCCAGCTTCAGCGCCGTTGAGCGATCCCCCACCTGGCAGTGAAATGCCAGCGTCAGCTCCCCTTTTCCGCGCAGCGCCTTGGCGCCTTTGCCGGCTTGATGCTGCGCCAGGCGGCGCGCCACGTCGGTGGTGATGCCGGTATACAGCATGCCGCTCGGTAAACGCAGCATGTAGAGGTGCCAGGGAGTGGGGGAGGTGTCGGTCATCGTACGCCGCTTTGGTGGCCAGGGTCGGCGTATGATGGCATGTTCGCCATCACAATCCCATCCCCGGCCGCCGGTGCCCTACCGCTTTACCCCTTTTTTCCCGCCAGCTCGAAGCGCGGCGAGACGATGCCGTACAGCGTCCAGCCGAGGAAGGTGGCGATGGCGCCCCACATCATCGCTTCCTCACCGGAGCTGTAGAGCGCGTAGAAGCTGTACAGCGCGCCGATGCCGGCGATGATATTGGCGATGCGCGCCTTGTTGTCCGGCACCTTCGCCACTTTCTGAATAATGACCAGCGCCGCCATCGACAGGATGTAAGGGATGATGTTGGTCACCACCGCCAGGTTCACCAGCACGTTGAACTGCTTGTTCAGCGACGGGCTGATGGTCATCAGCGACAGGCCGCTCTGGATGACGACGATGGTCAGCATGCCTTTAACCGGCGCGTCGGCCTTGCTCAGCTTGGAGAAGATTTTCGGGAAGAAGCCGCTGTCGGCGGAGGATTTGAACACCTGAGCGATGGTGAACTGCCAGCCGAGCAGCGAGCCGACGCAGGACATGACCATCAACGCCATGATGATCTTGCCGACCGTCGGGTTGAACATGTGGGAGAACGCCAGCCCGAACGGGGCGGTAGAGTTGGCCAGATCCATGTTCGGCACGATGCCGGCGATCACGTTGGTTGAAATGATATAGATCACCGCCGCGCTGAGGGTGCCGCCCAGTACGGCGATCGGCACGTTGCGCTCCGGGTTTTCCACCACGTCGGTGTTGGCGCAGGCGGATTCCAGCCCCAGGAACGCCCACAGGGTCATTGAGATGGAGGCGCCGATGGCTTCGAAGGTCGGCACCTGATGCGGGTTCCAGGCGGCGACGTAGGCGCTGCCGCTGAACCAGTACCAGCCGATGACCGAGATGCCCACCACCGGAATGATCACGCCCCAGACGGTGATGCCGCTGATTTTGCCGGTGATGCGCGCGCCGCCGAAGTTGGCGACGGTCGCCAGCCACAGCACGCCGATGGTGGCGATACAGATCCCGAGCGGGCTGAGGGTGGTATCGAACAGCTCGGTGCCGTAGCCGACGGCGGAAATGGCGATGGCGATGTTGGCGATCAGCAGCGAAACGCCGTAGGTGTAGTTCGCCATAAAGTTGCCCGATTTGCCGAAGGCGTATTCGGCGTAGCCGCCCATGCCGCCGGATTTACGGCTGAACATGCCGCATTTGGCGAAGGCGTAGGCCAGCGCCATCGAGCCGACGGCGGTCACCAGCCAGGAAACGATCGAAATCGTGCCCACTTCGGCCAGCTTGGTTGGCAGCATAATTATGCCGGAACCCATCATATTCACGGCGGTCAGGATCGTTAATTGCACGACCCCCATTTTATTATTGGACTTACTCATGATCATTTTCTCTTTTAGGATGCGATCCGGGCGGCGAGAATCATCGCCGCCCCGTAAGGTGATTAATTTTTCATGACGTAGCCGTAAGCGCGGTTCCAGCCATCCTCATCCTGTTGGATATAAACGCCCTGCAATTCCGGCGCGAATCCCGGCAATAAGTTGATGCCTTCTTCCAATGCCAGGAAATAACGCTGCGCGGCACCGCCCCAAATTTCACCGGGCACCACGCACAGCACGCCCGGCGGGTAAGGCAGGGCGCCTTCGGCGGCGATGCGGCCCTCGGCTTTAGCCAGCGAGACCAATTCCACATTGCCGCGCACGAACTCGGTATTGGCGTCCTGCGGATTCATCACCACGCGCGGGAAATAACTTTTGCGGAACATCTCTTTTTGCAGTTCTTTAACGTCGTAGCTGACGTAAAGATCGTGCATTTCCTGGCACAGCTGGCGGATGGTGTAGTTTTTGTAGCGCTGCTGGTGGTTTTTATAGACCGCAGGCAGCACCTCGCTGAGCAGGGAGTTTTGCTCGATGTGCTGCTCGAAGCGGGCGATCAGGGCCACCAGATGCTGCATCTTGGCGATGTCTTCCGCCGGCGTCAGCAGGAACAGGATCGAGTTGAGATCGCATTTTTCCGGCACGATGCCGTTTTCACGCAGGTAGTTGGCCAGAATGGTCGCCGGGATGCCGAACTCGCTGTAGCTGCCGGTGGCGGTATCGATGCCCGGCGTGGTGAGCAGCAGTTTGCACGGATCGACGAAGTACTGTGATTCGGCATAGCCCTCAAAGGCGTGCCATTTCTCGCCGGGCACGAAGTTGAAGAAGCGCAGATCGTTGGCCATCGCCGCGGTGTCATAGGCCTGCCACGGCTTGCCGTCGATCTGATCCGGCACGAACGGTTTGATCATCGTACAGGTGTCCAGCAGCATTTTGCGCGCTTCGATCCCCACGCGCACGCACTCCTGCCACAGACGCTGGCCGCTCTTGCCCTCGTGCATCTTGGCGTTGACGTCCAGCGCGGCGAACAGCGGGTAGAACGGGCTGGTGGAGGCGTGCAGCATGAAGGCGTTGTTGAAGCGCTTGTGGTTGCAGTAGCGGCTCTGCCCCTTGATGTGCTTGTCTTTTTTGTGGATCTGCGAGGTTTGTGAGAAGCCGGCCTGCTGTTTGTGCACCGACTGGGTGACGATGATGCCGGGATCGTTCTCGTTCAGCTCCAGCAGCAGCGGCGAGCAGTCTTTCATCATCGGAATGAACTGCTCATAGCCCACCCAGGCGGAGTCGAACAGGATGTAGTCGCACAGGTGGCCAATCTTGTCGACCACCTGGCGGGCGTTGTAGATGGTGCCGTCGTAGGTGCCGAGCTGGATGATCGCCAGGCGGAACGGGCGGGCTTCGTTGGCGCGTTCCGGCGCCACTTCGCGGATCTGTTGGCGCAGGTAGCGTTCGTCGAAGCAGTGCGCGTCGATGCCGCCGATAAAGCCGAACGGGTTGCGGGCGGTTTCCAGATAGACCGGCGTGGCGCCGGCCTGGATCAACGCGCCGTGGTGGTTGGATTTATGGTTGTTGCGGTCGAACAGCACCAGGTCGCCGCGCGTCAGCAGGGCGTTGGTCGCCACCTTGTTCGAGGCCGAGGTGCCGTTGAGCACGAAGTAGGTCTTGTCGGCGTTGAACACCTTGGCGGCGTGCTGCTGCGCAGCGCAAGGCGCGCCTTCGTGGATCAACAGGTCGCCCAGTTTGACGTCGGCATTGCACATATCGGAGCGGAAAAGCGTTTCGCCGTAGAAGTCGAAGAACTGGCGGCCCGCCGGATGTTTACGGAAGAACTCGCCGCCCTGGTGGCCGGGGCAGGCGAAGGTGGCGTTGCCCATTTCCACGTACTGCGTCAGCGTGTTGAAGAACGGCGGCAGCAGCTCGCTCTCATATTTGGCGGCGGCGGCCTCCAACTGTTTGCCGTAGAACTGGGTATTCTTGCCGCACAGCTCAAACACGCCATGCAGCGCCGGCAATACGGCGTTATCCAGCTCTTCTTCGCAGCAGACGGCGACGAACAGCGGAATGTTGAGGCCGTGCTCTTCAATGCGCGCCACCATGCCGTGCGTGACGTCGTCTACCGACAGCACGATGGCGGCGACGTCATTGAAATCGCTGTGATGCACATCGACGATGTCGCGTTCAGTTTCAAAGCAGCCGAGGGTTTGGGTGTTGGCGGCAATTTTTAATTTTTTCATTTTTCTCATTCTTCAGGCAAAGGCAGTCCGTCGGCAAATAATTCCATTTGCCGCTAACGCCTTCACGAAAATAAAGGTGTGCGAGAACCCAGCGATGCCGAAAGGCATTAACTGTGTTCGTTGTTTTATTTAGCTTGGATGCGCTTGGCCGAAATTAAGAATGAATTGCGTGTCCTTCCCGGTTAGCGAGAAAGCGATATTATCACCGGCGTGCGGAGAATAAATAAAAACGCAATGACACTCTTATCAACAGCGTAAGAGCGAAGGGAGAGGGTTATCTGTAGTTGAAGAATGCGAAGCTAAAGCAGCTGCGATGAGCCATCATCATAATATGGGTTGTGCGCCTGATATGCGCCATTTTGCGGTTATTGTTTTCCATTTTCTAATCCACCTTGCTGAGTGAAAAGATGGCGCTATTTTAACGCAAGGTTGGCTAAAAATCGTGATGAAAGTCACATAAATGCCGGTGTTTATAAATAACTATTCATTGGTTATGCAGTGAATTGCATAAACCGCCCCCAGATAGGCAAACGAGCATGTAAATAAATTGCTAATCGACTCCGGGCGGGTGCGCTAAATTTGCGTGTCGTCAGGATGGGAATAAAAGAACCGGTCGAATAAGTGGTTGCATAACGATCAAATAAATCCGTCTTGTATTTTTTATGTTATAAATCTTTTTCTGGCCTAAGTTAATAAAAATGCATTTATTGTGTTTTTATATTCAATTTGGGTTTTTGATGATTATCGTTATTTGTGACTCGCCTCAACAACGCAGGGTAAGATGAGGCGAGTGAACAGGGAGGCGAGTAACCTTGAATACCCCAGAACAACGGCAGCAGATTGCGGATTTCATCGGCAAACAACACGTCTTGACGCTGTGCGCTGGCGACGGCCTCGACATGTGGTGCGCCAACTGTTTTTACGTGTTCGACGCCGCGGCGATGGCGCTGTGGCTGATGACCGAACCGCACACCCGCCACGGCGGGCTGATGCTGAACAACGGCCGGGTGGTCGGCACCATCGCGCCGAAGCCGAAAAGCATCGCGCTGATCCGCGGCGTGCAGTATCGCGCCGAGGCGGTGCTGCTGAGCGGCGAAGAAGCCGAGGCGGCGCGCGCGCGTTACTGCAAGCGCTTCCCGATCGCCAGGGCGATGAAAGCCTCGGTTTGGCGGCTGGATCTGCACGAGGTGAAGATGACCGACAACACCCTCGGCTTCGGCAAAAAGCTGCATTGGGCGCGGTCTATACTTTAAGTCGACGTATTGATTACAACGGGAGATTGCATGGCGCGAGCACTGTTAGTCGGCGCAACCGGGCTGGTGGGGCGCGAGTTGTTGCAGCTGTTGCAAAGCGATCCGCAGATAACGGCCATCGTGGCGCCGACGCGCGCGCCGCTGCCGCCGCACGGCAAGCTGACCAACCCGGTCGGCGATGCGCTGTTCGAACTGCTGAGTAGCCTGCAGCAGCCGGTCGATCTGGTGTTCTGCTGCCTGGGCACCACCCGCCGGGCAGCGGGCAGCGCCGATGCCTTCCGCTACGTCGATTATCAACTGGTGGTGGAGAGCGCGCTGACCGGCCGCCGCTTGGGAGCGCAGCACTGCTTGGTGGTGAGCGCGTTGGGCGCCAACGCGGATTCCACCTTCCTGTATAACCGCACCAAAGGCGAGATGGAGCAGGCGCTGCGCGAACAGCACTGGCCGCGCCTGACGCTGGTGCGGCCTTCCATGCTGGTGGGGGATCGCCCCGCGCCGCGCCTGATGGAGCGCCTTACGCTGCCGCTGTTCAGGCTGCTGCCCGGCAAATGGCGCGCCGTCTCCGCCAAAGACGTGGCGCAAACGCTGCTGCAGCAGGCGTTCACGCCGGGCGAAGGGGTCAGGGTGCTGGAGTCGGATCGGCTGCACTGCTACCGAGGCTGACGCTGAGGTGGTCGAACGCCAGCTCCAGCCCGGCGGGCAGTTCGTTGTCCAGCAGCCACAGATCGAGATGATGGCTGATGTGCGTCAGCAGCGTGCGTTTGGGCTGCAGCAACCGCTGCGTCTCCTGCGCGCGGGTCAGGTCGTTGTGGTTGCGCGGCGCCTGCGGTTGTGGCGGCAGGCTGCAATCGAGCACCAGCAGATCCAGCGCCACGTTCTGCAGATAGTCGGCGGTGGCCGGCGGCAGGCCGACGGTGTCGGTCAGGTAGGCCAGCGTAGCGCCTGCCGCCTGGATCAGATAGCCGTGGGTCAGTTTGGAGTGTTGCAGCGGCAGCGGGGTGATGCGCATGCCGCCCAGTTCGACGGTGGCGAAGGGCGCCAGCGGCGGCTGAAACGCCAGAATGCCGGGGTGTTTGAACAGGTCGTCGCAGCCCTGTTCATCCGGCGGGCCATACACCGGAATGGAATTTCCGCACCCCCAACGCAAAGGAAATAACCCCTGAACGTGATCCATGTGGTAATGTGTCAGTAAAAAACGTTGAATTTGCCCCGCCGAAAATCGCCGCTCCAAAGCTGGCAATCCCGCATCCAATAAGGTCGTTTCCCCCTGATAGTTAAGCATGGCGCTGCATGCTCGCCGCCGAAATGCCGGCTCGCGCCGCGCCCGTTGGCAGATCAGGCAGTCGCAGCCGAACACCGGCACCTGCTGCGCGCCTCCGGTGCCGAGAAAGGTCAGTTGCATCGCTCCCCTCCGTTAAAGGTACTTCTGGGCAAAGCGGTTGATGTCGCGAAAATCCGCCAGCCGCGCCTGCAGCGTGGCGTGATCCCAGTGCCACCACTGACTGCGTTCGATGCGTTCTATCAGCGCGTCGTCAAAGCGCATGCCGATCTTCTTGGCCGCCACGCCGGCGACGATGCTGTAAGGCTCCACGTCCTTGGTGACCACCGCCGCGCTGCCGATCACCGCGCCGTTGCCGACGCTGACGCCCGGCATCAGGATGGCGTTATGGCCGATCCACACGTCGTGGCCGACGGTGACGTGGTGCTCGCGCCGCCAGTCGAAGAACGCCGCGTCGTCTTCCCCCAGCCCGTATTGGGAGGCGCGGTAGGTAAAGTGGTGCTGCGCGATACGCTGGTAGGTCGGGTGGTTGCCGGGATTGATGCGCGCATAGGAGGCGATGGAGACGAACTTGCCGATAGTGGCGTAAAAGATCTGGTTGTGCCCGGCGGTATAGGAGTAGTCCCCCATCTCCACCTCTTCCAGGATCGCATCGTCGGCCAGATGCACATATTGGCCGAGCCGGGTGCGGTTAAGGGTCACGTTGTCGCCGATTTTCGGCTGGGCAAAGTCGTTCATGGCGTCGCGTCCTGAGCTTGTCGGGTGGCGGTAGGCAGCAGCGCCAGCAGCGCCGCCAGGGTGTCGTCGAGTGGGCCGTCGTTGTGCAGCACCCGGCAGCCGGCGGGCAGACTCTGCTGATATTCCGCCGCCCGCGCCAGCCGCTGCTCGATCTGTTCGGCGCTTTCTCGCCCGCGATCCTGCAGGCGCCGGCGCAGGATCGCGGCGCTGACCTGCAGGCACACCGGCAGCAGCTGCGCGCCATAGCGCTGCTGCGCCTGCGGCAGGTGGGCGCGCGAACCGTTGACAGCCACGTCGATCCCCTGCAGCAGCCAAAGATCCACTTCGATCCCGAACGCGTAGCGCTGCTGGTGCGCCTGCCAGTCGAGCGCGAACAGCCCCTTGGCGCGGCGGTGCAGAAATTCCGGTTCGCTCAGCGCGATATGATTCTCGCAGCCGGCGTCCGCCGGCCGAGTGATGTAACGGTGCGCCACCAGCGGCGCGCGATCGGCGTCGGCCCGCAGCGCGGTCAGCAGGCTGTCCTTGCCTGCGCCGGAAGGCCCCATCAGGTAGATGAGCCGCGCCATCAGAACACCTGCCTGCCCTGGCGCCACACGTTCTGCACGTAAACGTGCTCGCCGTGCGGACGCGCCAGCACCAGATCCGCCCGCAGTCCTTCGGCAATGGTGCCGCGATCCTGCAGATCCAGCGCCCGCGCCGGGTTGCGGGTGATCATGCGCACCGCCTGGGGCAGGTCGTAGGCGTTGCGTTCGTCCGCCGCGAGGCGAAACGCCGCGTCCAGCAGGCTGGCCGGGTAATAATCGGAAGAGAGAATATCCAGCACCCCCAGTGCCGCCAGGTGGTGCGCCGCCACGTTGCCGGAGTGGGAACCGCCGCGCACGATGTTCGGCGCGCCCATCAGCACCTGCAGGCCCTGCTGGTGCGAGGCGCGGGCGGCCGCCTCGGTGGTGGGGAACTCGGCAATGGCGCTGCCCAGCGCGCAGGATTCGGCCACGTGCGCGGCGGTGGCATCGTCATGGCTGGCCAACGAGATGCGGCGCGCGCGGCAGTGGGCGGCGATCGCCTCGCGGTTCGGCGCGGCCCAGCGGGCGGACAGGGCGACCTGCTGCTCCTCGTACTCGCTCATCTGTTGATCGTTGAGGTGGTATTTGCCCTGATAGTATTCGCGGTATTTTTCGCGCGAGGCGAACTGGCGCTGGCCCGGCGAGTGATCCATCAGTGACACCAGCGACACGCCCGGCTTGTCCATCAGCTGTTCGAACAGCGGCAGCGTGCTCTCGTGCGGCAGCTCGCAGCGCAGGTGCAGCCGGTGCTCGGCGCGGTTCACCCCGGCGCGCTGGCTGTGGATCACCGCGTCGATCATCTTCTGCAGGTTTTCCAGCCGGTGGCCGCCGTCGCGCACGTCGCCGATCGCTACCGCGTCCAGCACCGTGGTGATGCCGTTGGCCACCATCAGCGCGTCGTGGCTGCTCATCGCCGAATGGGCCGGCCAGTCGACGTTCGGGCGTGGGGTGAAGAACTTGTCCAGGTTGTCGGTATGCAGCTCGATCAGCCCCGGCAGCAGCCAGCCGCCGTCGCCGTCCAGCGCCTGCGGCAGCCGGCTCGGGCTGTCGGCGAAGCTGCGGATCACGCCGTCCTGCATCTCCAGCGAGCCTTGCACCACCTGGTCATCCAGCACCAGCTTAACGTTATTGACGATCATCAGAGGGCCTCCAGCGCCTGCGGCGCCTGCATGTCATAAAGCCGGTCGGCGACCTGTCGGCGGACGCCTTCATCGTGGAAAATGCCGACGATCGCCGCGCCGCGCGCCTTGGCGCGTTCGATAAGCTGCACCACCGCCGCGCTGTTGCGGCTGTCGAGCGAGGCGGTCGGTTCGTCCAGCAGCAGAATGGGGTAATCGACGATAAAGCCGCGCGCGATGTTCACCCGCTGCTGCTCGCCGCCGGAGAAGGTGGACGGCGCCAGCGGCCACAGGCGCTGCGGCACGTTGAGCGCAGCAAGCAGCGCTTCGGCGCGTTCACGGCACTCGGCGCGCTCGACGCCCTGTTCCAGCAGCGGCTGCATCACCACCTCCAGCGCGCTGATGCGCGGGATCACCCGCAGGAACTGGCTGACCCAGCCCAGCGTATGGCGGCGCACCGCCAGAATCTGGCGCGCATCGGCGCTGACCATGTCCAGCCAGTCGCCCTGGTGGTTGATCCAGATATGGCCGCTGTCCGGCAGGTAGTTGGCGTACAGCGAGCGCAGCAGGGTGGATTTGCCGCTGCCGGAGTGGCCGTGCAGCACCACGCATTCGCCGCCGTGAACCGTTAGGTTGGCGTCGTGCAGCACCGGCAGGCGGGTGCCGTACTGCTGGTGCAGCACAAAGGTTTTACTGAGATGTTCAACTCGGATTTGCATAGTCATCTGTATATCGCCTTGGGTTACGACAGCACCGAAGAAACCAGCAGCT
The DNA here is from genome assembly GCF_052168875.1 of Serratia sp. CY38905. NCBI lineage: Bacteria > Pseudomonadati > Pseudomonadota > Gammaproteobacteria > Enterobacterales > Yersiniaceae > Serratia > Serratia sp. CY38905. Next base: position 157,133 of record NZ_JBJNLV010000010.1, read on the forward strand.
GGGTGTAGGGATGGTGCGGATCGTCCAGCACCCGGTCGGTCAGGCCGCTCTCCACCACTTCGCCCTGTTTCATCACCAGCAGGCGGTGGGCCAGCAGCCGCGCCACGCCGAGATCGTGGGTGACGATCACCGCCGCCAGCTGCATCTCCACCACCAGGTTGCGCAGCAGATCGAGCAGGCGCGCCTGCACCGACACGTCCAGCCCGCCGGTCGGCTCATCCATAAACACCAGCTTGGGGTGGGTGACCAGGTTGCGGGCGATCTGCAGCCGCTGCTGCATGCCGCCGGAGAAGGTGGTCGGCAGATCGTCGAGGCGCGACAGCGGGATTTCGACGTCTTCCAGCCACTGACCGGCCTGGCGGCGAATGTCGCCATAGTGGCGCTGGCCGATGGCCATCAGCCGTTCGCCGATGTTGCCGCCGGCGGAGACCTGCGGCCGCAGGCCGTCGAGCGGGTGCTGGTGCACCACGCCCCAGTCGGTGCGCAGCAGGCGGCGGCGATCGCTCTCCGCCATGGCGTACAGATCCTGTTCCTGGCCCGCCTGCGGGCGGTACAGGATCTGCCCGCGCTGCGGCACCAGCCGCGCCGAGATCGACTTCAGCAGCGTGGTTTTGCCGGAGCCGGATTCGCCGACGATGCCCAGCACTTCACCGGGGTAGATGTCGAACGACACGTCGCTGAAGCCCTTGCCGGGGGCGTACAGGTGGGTGAGCCGGTTCACCGACAGCAGCGGGGTGGTGCTCAAAGGGGTGGAAGTCATCAGTGCTGCGCCTCTTGCGAAGATTGCGCCAGCTGCTGCCGGCAGTAGTCGGTGTCCGAACAGACGAACATGCGGTTGCCCCGATCGTCGAGCACCACCTCGTCCAGGTAGCTGTGGCGCGAGCCGCACAGCGCGCAGGGTTCGTCCCACTGCTGCACGCTGAACGGGTGGTCGTCGAAGTCCAGGCTCTCCACCTTGGTGAACGGCGGCAGGGCGTAGATGCGTTTCTCGCGCCCGGCGCCGAACAGCTGCAGCGCCGGCATCATGTGCATTTTCGGGTTGTCGAATTTCGGGATCGGCGACGGATCCATCACGTAGCGATCGTTGACCTTCACCGGGTAGGCATAGGTGGTGGCGATGTGGCCGTAGCGCGCGATGTCCTCATACAGCTTCACCTGCATCACGCCGTACTCCTCCAGCGCGTGCATCTTGCGGGTCTCGGTTTCGCGTGGCTCGATAAAGCGCAGCGGCTCCGGGATCGGCACCTGATAGATCAGGATCTGGTCTTCGCGCAGCGCGGTTTCCGGAATGCGGTGACGGGTTTGGATCAGCGTGGCCTCCGGCGTGCGTTCGGTGGTGGCCACCCCGGCGACGCGCTGGAAGAAGCGGCGGATCGACACCGCGTTGGTGGTGTCGTCGGCGCCCTGGTCTATCACCTTCAGCACGTCGGCGCGGCCGATAACGCTGGCGGTGAGCTGAATGCCGCCGGTGCCCCAGCCGTAGGGCATCGGCATCTCGCGGCCGCCGAACGGCACCTGATAGCCGGGGATCGCCACCGCCTTCAGGATGGCGCGGCGGATCATGCGCTTGGTCTGCTCGTCCAGATAGCCGAGGTTATAGCCGGTCAATACTTCACTCATCGCGGGCCTCCTGACGCTCGCTGTATTCCTGTCGCAGCCGCTTGAGCAGCTCCAGTTCGGCCTGGAAGTCGACGTAGTGCGGCAGCTTGAGATGGGAGACGAAGCCGGCGGCCTCGACGTTGTCGGCGTGGGCCAGCACGAACTCTTCGTCCTGCGCCGGGCCGGCGACGCCTTCGCCGTAGTCAGGGCTTTGCAATGCGCGATCTACCAGCGCCATCGCCATCGCCTTGCGTTCGGCGCGGCCGAACACCAGCCCGTAACCGCGGGTGAAGTGCGGTGGGTGGTCCTTTGGATCGACGAAGCCGTTGACCATTTCGCACTCGGTCAGCAGGATTTCGCCGATGTCGATGGCGAAACCGAGCTCTTCAGGCACGATCTCTACCGAAACGTGGCCGGTGCGGATCTCGCCGGCGAACGGGTGGTTGCGGCCGTAGCCGCGCTGGGTGGCGTAGCCGAGCGCCAGCAGAAAACCTTCGTCGCCGCGCACCAGCTGCTGCAGGCGCGCCGAGCGCGAGCAGGGGTAAACCGGCGGATTGCGGGTGATGTCGTCCGGCGCGCTGCCGTCGTCCTGTTCCTCCCGCGCCAGCTGCTGGCGACACAATAGATCGAACACGTGGCTGCAGTTATCCGGCAGCGGTTCGTCGGCCTGCGGCGCACGCGGCGCCTCGCCTTCCGCCAGCAGCGCGAAGTCCAGCAGCCGGTGGGTGTAGTCGTAGGTTGGCCCCAGCACCTGCCCGCCGGGCAAGTCCTTGTAAACCGCCGAAATGCGCCGCTCCAGCCGCATGTTTTGGCTGGCCAGCGGCTCGCTGACCGCCAGGCGCGGCAGGGTGGTGCGGTAGGCGCGCAGCAGGAAGATCGCCTCCACCAGATCGCCGCTGGCTTGTTTGATGGCCAGCGCCGCCAGCTCGCGATCGTAGATGCCGCCTTCGGTCATCACCCGATCCACCGCCAGCCCCAGCTGCTGTTCGATTTGTTCTGCGCCGATCGCCGGCAGCGCGTCGTCGCCGCGCCGCAGCTGTTCCTGCAGCTGATGGGCCGCCTCAATGGCTTTTTCGCCCCCTTTTACCGCTACGTACATCAGCACACCTCCACGCGGGTGGTCCGCGGGATCGCCAGCAGGCGATCGCCGCAGGTCAGCAAAATATCCAGCCCCAGCGGGAAGCGCTGCGGGCGGTTGACCAAATAATCCAGCAGCGCCGGCGGCAGGCGCGGCGCAATCAGGCGTTGGCTCTCGATGCCGGGGCCGGTCAGGCGCAGCGCGGCGCCGTTCTCCAGCTCGCCGAGCTGCACGATGACCGTGGCGCCGAACTCCGGCGAGATTTCAGTGCCGTGCGGCAACGCCTGCAGATCGGCGGCCTGCACGTGCTCATCGAACAGGGCAAAACAGACCTCCTGCGCCGTGGCGGCCAGCGGCGCACCGCTGTGAAAACGAATGTTTGTTAGCACTTGCTCACTTTTAAGCGCCGCGCACAGCTGCAGCGGCGTTTCCTGATCGGCCAGCGTCAGCAGCGCGGCGGTGCTGGCGGCGTTCAGCGGCGCCCAGGCCGGGCCGTTCGGCAGCATCACCCGGTGGCCCGGTTCGCTCAAGGCTTTAAGAATCAAACGGAAAGCGTGCTGCGATTGGTCTATCGGTTGCTCAAAACCGGTCAATAAACTCATGGCTTAATCCCCTCGCACCAGCGTAAAGAAGTCCACCCGGCTGGCGGCGATCGCCCGGGCGCGCAGCTGGCGCTGCTCGTGCTGCAGCGCGGCCAGCGGCGCGATCAGCTGTTGTTGCAGGCGTTCGCCGTGTTCCGGCTGTTGCAGCAGCGCATCGGCCAGCGCGCACAGCTCGGCGTGCGCCTTGTCGCGCCCGGCGATATAGCTGTAGCCGTAGCCGCCGTTGTCCAGCTGCACCACCGCGCGGGTGACCGTCATGTCCCCCAGCACGAAGCGGCGGCCGGTGGCGCCCATGCGCCCCTGCAGCTGGGCCAGGCCGATCTCCGGCGCGCGGATGCTGCGGTAACCCGGGCTGAGGTTCAGCGCCTGCCAGTGGCTGCGCAACTGCTCGGGCCGGCTGTGCGCCAGCACCGACATCCAGCGTTGTCTCGACTCTAAGGCTTGCATTCAGTGCTCCATCGTCAGTTCAATCATGTCGGCGCGGGCCAGGCTGACGGAGTATTCCGCCACGTCTTCGCCGCCGCTGCGGACGTTAAGGGTGCGCACGCACAGCAGCGGCGCGTGGGTGGCGATCTCCAGCAGCCGGCTCTCTTTGGCCTGCGCGCGGCGCGCGCTGATGCGCGTCTGGCGGCGGGTCAGCGCCTGCTGGAGGTGCTGTTCGATAAACTGGTGCAGCGAACCGCTGTGGAACTGCTGCAGCGCCGGCCACCAGTCCAGATCGGGCAGATAGTGGTCGATCACGCTCATCGGCACGCCGTTGACCCGGCGCAGGGTGCGCAGGTGGATCACCATTTCGCCTTCTTCACGCGAGAGCGCGCTGGCGATATGCCCATTGCACGGGCGCAAGACGGCGAGTAAGCGCTCACTGGTGGGGTGGCTGCCCTGCTCGAACAGGTTCTGGCTGAAGCGGGTATTGGCGTGCAGCGGGTAGTCGTAAGGCCGCATCAGCACCAGAATGCCGACGCCGTGGCGGCGCTGCAGCCAGCCGCGTTCTACCAGTTGATCCACCGCGCGGCGCAGGGTGTGGCGATTGACCTGGTAACGTTCGGCCAGCTGCTGTTCCGAAGGCAGGTAGTCGCCGCAGCGGTACTGCGTGCGCAGCTCCTGTTCCAGCTGCGCGGCGATCTGCTGATAGCGGGTGGGGTAAGTGGTCGGATGTCTAGATAACTCCATCATAATAAAAACCTCGTCATACCGATGGCTGTGCGATGAAGGCGAAAGCGGTGCGTTTCATCGTGCGTCTACCCTGTGGTTTTCAAGTTGGCATCATGGTGCCGGGCGCAGATGACAATCGCGTTACGCGTCGGTGGCGAACAGATGAACTATTTTGGACAGCCCGGGCGTGCACGGGCGGCGGCGGCGCGCTATGCTGGCGCCACTGTTGACTGACTCTGGCCGCGACCATGCCGCAATCTCTGAACGCCCCTGAACCCGCCCCACGCGCCTGGCCGCTGTGGAAACCGATCCTGTTTCTGCTGGTGGTGGCCGTCGGCCTCTACTACGTCAAATGGCAGCCTTACTACGGCAAAGCGTTCGTGGCGGCGGACAGCCATTCGATCGGCAAATCGATCCTGGCCGACGGCGCTGCGAGCCCCTGGCTGGCGGCCTGGCAGTACGCGCTGGTCTACTTCACCGCGGTATGGAAGGCGGCGCTGCTCGGGGTGCTGTTAGGCTCGCTGGTGCAGGTGCTGATCCCGCGAGACTGGCTGGTGCGCACGCTTGGCCACCGGCGTTTTTCCGGCACCGTGCTGGGGGCGCTGATCGCGCTGCCGGGCATGATGTGCACCTGCTGCGCCGCACCGGTTGCCGCCGGCATGCGCCGCCAGTCGGTGTCCAGCGGCGCCGCGCTGGCCTTTTGGCTCGCCAACCCGGTATTGAACCCGGCGACGCTGGTGTTCATGGGGTTTGTGCTCGGTTGGCCGTTCGCCGCCATCCGCCTGGTGGCGGGCGTGGTGATGGTGCTGGGTATCGCCTGGCTGGTGCAGCGCGTGACCGCCAACGATCCGCAGCCCGCCGCGCCGCAGCCGCCGCTGATGACGGCGCAGAACGACGAGCGGCCGTTCCTCGCCCGCTGGGGCAAAGCGCTGTGGGCGCTGTTTTGGTCGACCATCCCGATCTACGTGCTGGCGGTGCTGGCGCTGGGCGCGGCGCGGGTCTGGCTGTTCCCGCACGCCGACGGCGCCGTCGACAATAGCCTGCTGTGGATCATCGGCCTGGCGATCGTCGGCTGCCTGTTCGTTATCCCCACCGCGGCGGAAATCCCGATCGTACAGACCATGATGCTGGCGGGCATGGGCGCGGGCCCGGCGCTGGCGCTGCTGATGACCCTGCCGGCGGTCAGCCTGCCTTCGCTGCTGATGCTCAACAAGGCCTTCTCCGCCCGGGCGCTGTGCCTGACGGCGGCGCTGGTGGCGCTGTGCGGCGCACTGACCGGCGTGGTGGGGATGGGGTTGGTGTAACTGATTCGTGACTTGACGCTATCTCAATGGAGGAGATGCCGCCTTTGAACGTTTAAGCACCGGCACAGCGATTTATTTAAGCCATTCGGAAGCAGGAAAACGAATGGCTTTATTCAAAGCGAAAATTCGGGGGCGCTATCGAGGATGATGTTGAGCTGCGCTAGCTCACAGCTGGACTTACAGTGTCTAGGGGCGCTGTTGGTCGGCTTTGAGCGAGGAGCGGAAGTAGTCACTTTTGTGGTCTGCTCTCACGAAAGTGACTACAGGAACAGTTGCAATTCATATTAACCATTCAGTTGGCAGACAATTAGCTAGGGTGTAACCTGTCTAACTCAGAGAAAAGGAAGAGCTATGAGCTAAGCTATGAAAAAATACAAAAGCACCGGAGTAACAGGAAGAGCAGGTGAGCTATATTTTGCTTATTGGATAGTTCGCTATTTTAATTGGCCTTGCCGATTGCTTGATATTGATGTTGGCATAGATGCTCAAGTTGAAATTTTTGAAGATGAAATATCAACTGGGGACTTTTTTGCGGTTCAAATTAAATCAACGGTTGGAAACACCCCTGATATACAGATCGATCTATCTGACTTTATGTACTGGCAACAGTTGGAAACTCAAGTTGTTTTGGTCTCCATCGTAATGGCGGATAGCCATAATGATCCTGAGATGTTCTGGAAGCCATTTTCAAAACAATGTCTGGATGAAATAGTTCAAGAAATAACCTCAAAAGGACACCAGTCCAAAAAAGTCACCTTCACAGATTCAGATAAATTATGTGTTGAATCCAAAAATTCCTGGAGGATGGCAATGCTTTCAGAATCCGACAAAGATCTGATAAGGCTCGCCAAATCATTATTAGATGATTTAGAACAACATGACTTAGATAATTTTGTAGAGGAAGACTATTACCTCCAAGATAAACACAAGGACTATATAACTTTTAATAGCGAAATTGACATATTCAACCATCATTTCATCGATTATGAAAAGCTGAAAGATGCTGTATCTCATGATAGAAGGCTGGTGCTAAGAGCTCCCCTTATAGAAGAAGCTATCGATTACTTTGAGAATAACGAGGCGATATTGCTTTATATGTTCAATCATGCTTTTAATTGGATTAAGGGCGACCGAACTCCAAATGAAATACTGCCCCAAACATTGAGTCGTGAAATTAGACGGCAGACAAAAGATTGGGTTTATCACATGACGGGTTATTAAAGGGCGCAGTTGCGCCCTAATTAATTAGGCCGCGTTCTGCATCATTATTTCAGCAATCTGATGTCGATATTCACTTACACCACTAAATATTTGACACATGTTTACCAAACATGTGACCAGCTCACCATAAATTAATATATCGCGAGGTAAGTAACGTCTGTTCCTGGCACAAAGCAGCCTATCAGATTGGCTCTGTGCCGTAGCTGTATCAGTTCGAGCTTGGGCCAACACATAGCACTATCAGCTCATCGCAACCTATGCACCACCTGGTTGCTGCTGCCGCGCCAAATCAGCGCCGGGTCTTTTAAATCTTGCACGAACTTGCCGTCGATCAGCACGTTGATCCTATCCACCACCTGCATTTGCTGTGCGTCCAGCTCCGCCAGCCGGTAGCCGGTCCACAGCCAGATATCCTTGCCGGGGCACTCGGTGCGCACCCGTTTCACTAGCGTTAAGATGCTCGGCACGTTGGCCGGGTGCAGCGGATCGCCGCCGGAGAGCGACAGCCCCTGGCGCGGCACGCGCGTATCGTTCAGATCGGCGATGATGCGGTCTTCCAGCGCCGGGGTAAACGGCTGGCCGGAGTTGAGCCGCCAGGTGCTTTTGTTGTAGCAGCCGGGGCACTGGTGCACGCAGCCTGCGACAAACAGCGTGCAGCGGGTGCCGGGGCCGTTGACGACGTCGATCGGGTAGTACTGGTGATAATTCATGTGAGGCCTGCCCATCAGGCTATTTTACTGGCCATTTTGCCTCCGGGCAGTGCCCCCACTCCTCACGTACTGCGTGTACGCTGCGGTTTGTGCGCGCTGGCCGAAGGCAAACTGGCTGCGACAATCACGCCTGATGAACAGGCTTCTGCATAGGCTGCACGGCGCTTTTCAGCCGAGCTGCCCGTTGCCGAGGTGTTTCACCCGGCGTTTCACCTCTTCCTGCTTGCCGGCGTTGAACGGCCGGGCATCGGGGCTGCCGAGATAGCCGCACACCCGGCGGGTGACCGAGACCTTGGCCGAGTCGTGGTTGCCGCATTTCGGGCAGGTGAAGCCTTTGCTGGTGCAGGAGAACTCACCGGTGAAGCCGCATTCGTAGCACTCGTCGATCGGCGTGTTGGTGCCGTAGTAAGGCACCCGGCTGTAGCTGTAGTCCCACACGTCTTCCAGCGCCTTCAGGTTGTGCTGCAGGTTCGGGTATTCGCCGTAGCAGATGAAGCCGCCGCTGGCCAACGGCGGGTAGGGCGCTTCGAAATCCAGCTTGTCGTACGGATTGACCTTCTTCTCCACGTCGAGGTGGAAGCTGTTGGTGTAATAGCCCTTGTCGGTGACGCCCGGCACCACGCCGAAATCGGCGGTGTCCAGCCGGCAGAAGCGATCGCACAGGTTCTCGCTCGGCGTGCTGTAGAGGCTGAAGCCGTAGCCGGTCTCGTCTTTCCAGGCGTCGACGGCGGCGCGCAGCCGTGCGACGATCGCCACCGCTTTGGCGCGCAGCGCCTCGTCGTCATACACGTGATTTTCGCCGCCGAACAGCGCGTTGATGGTCTCGTGCAGGCCGATATAGCCCAGCGAAATTGAAGCGCGGCCGTTCTTGAAGATATCGGCGATGTTGTCGTCGGCCTTGAGCCGCACGCCGCAGGCGCCTTCCATGTATAAGATTGGCGCCACCCGCGCCTTGATGCCTTCCAGCCGGGCGATGCGCGTCATCAGGGCCTTTTTCGCCAACTGCAGGCGCTGATCCAGCAGCGCCCAGAAGCGCGATTCATCGCGCATCGCCTCCAGCGCGATGCGCGGCAGGTTGAGGCTGATGACGCCGATGTTGTTGCGGCCGTCGTGCACCAGCTCGCCGTCCTGCTCGTAGGTGCCGAGGAAGCTGCGGCAGCCCATCGGCGTTTTGAACGAGCCGGTGACCTTCACCACCTGATCGTAGTTGAGGATGTCCGGATACATGCGCTTGCTGGCGCACTCCAGCGCCAGCTGTTTGATGTCGTAGTTCGGATCGCCGTACTGGTGGTTGAGGCCGTCGCGGATGGCGAACACCAGTTTGGGGAACACGGCGGTCTTGCGGTTTTTGCCCAGCCCGGCGATGCGGTTTTTCAGGATCGAGCGCTGGATCAGGCGCGATTCCCAGCTGGTGCCGAGGCCGAAGCCGAAGGTGACGAACGGCGTCTGGCCGTTGGCGGTGTGCAGGGTGTTGACCTCGTACTCCAGCGACTGGAAGGCGTCGTAACACTCTTTCTCGGTGCGCGCCATGGCATAGCCTTTGGCGTCCGGGATCTGCCACGCTTCCGCCACCTGCAGGTGTTTGCGGAAGCTCTCGTCGACGAACGGCGCCAGAATTTCATCGATGCGGTTGATGGTGGTGCCGCCATAGATATGGCTGGCGACCTGGGCGATGATCTGCGCGGTCACGGCGGTGGCGGTGGAGATCGACTTCGGCGGCTCGATTTCGGCGTTGCCCATCTTGAAGCCGTTGGTCAGCATGCCTTTCAGATCGATCAGCATGCAGTTGAACATCGGGAAGAACGGCGAGTAGTCGAGATCGTGGTAGTGAATTTCGCCGCGTTCATGGGCCAGCACCACGTCGCGCGGCAGGATATGCTGCTTGGCGTAGTGTTTGGCGACGATGCCCGCCAGCAGGTCGCGCTGGGTGGGGATCACCTTGCTGTCCTTGTTGGCGTTTTCGTTCAGCAGCGCGCGGTTGCTCTGCTCGACCAGGCCGCGAATCTCCTGGTTCAGGCGGCCGCGCAGCTCGCGCGCCACGTCGCGATCGTGGCGGTATTCGATATAGGCGCGCGCCAGCTGTTTGTATTCGCCGGCCATCAGCTGGTTTTCCACCGCCTGCTGGATCTCGTGGATATCGACGCGCGGCTGCTGCTCCATGCGCTGAGCGACCACGCGGGCGACGGTGGCGCAGTAGTCGGCGTCGACCACGCCCACCGCCAGCGCGGCGCGCTCGATGGCCTGCGCGATGCGCGCTTCGTCAAAAGGTACCTGGCAACCGTCCCGCTTAATCACTACTGGTTTCACGTTGTACTCCTTGTTCCCCGAGGGAGCGTTCATACCCGCCTGGCGTGGCGAGCAACCGTCAAATTTCGCTTATCCACAGGGCAAAGCCGCAGCGCGTAAGGGCTGTGGCGGCGTGTGGATGATTTTGTGGATAACTACTATATATAGGTGTTCGCAATTCTTAATGCACTATATATAGATATTGGCGAGATTCTTTTGATGTAGAACAAGGAAATCGGAAGAGCGTGCGCAAGCTGAACAGTCGTCAATCGCTCACCGGCCGATCGCGAAAATGCGCCAGCAGAAAATCAACCCAGACGCGCACCCGCGGCGGCAGATCCGCCGAGGCGTAATAGAGCCACAGCTGCACCGGGCGCGGCCAGCACTCCGCCAGCACCGGCCGCAGCGTGCCCTGCTCAAAGTGCTTTTCGAGGTACCAGCGCGCCAGGTTGACGATGCCGAGCCCGGCCAGCGCCGCATCCAGCAGCATCTCCGGGCGGCTCACCACCAATCGGCCGTTCAGATCCAGCGCCAGCGTTTCACCCTGATGGCGCAGCTGCCATTTGACGTGGCGGCCGTTGCTGGGGTTGCGGTGCAGCAGGCAGTCGTGCCGCAGCAGATCGTGCGGCGTTTGCGGTTCACCGCGCCGCGCCAGATAGTCGGGCGACGCTGCCAGCACCATATGCATCGGGTAGAGCGGGCGCGCCACCAGCCGGCTGTCGGGATCGACCCGGCTGCCGATGCCGACGTCGAAACCTTCGCCCACCAGATTCACCACCCGGGCATCCAGCGACAGATCGAGATCGATCTGCGGGTAGCGCGCCAGAAATTGCGGGATCAACGGCATCAGCATCTGGCGGCCAAAGCCGGGGATCATCGTGACGCGCACCACCCCGGCCGGCGCCTGCCGTTCGCCGCCGGCGCTTTCCAGCGTCGCCGCCAACGCCTGCCACAGCGGCGCCACCTGCGCCAGCAGCGCTTTGCCCTCGTCGGTCAGCAGCACGTTGTGGGTGTTGCGCTGAAACAGCCGCAGCGCCAGCTTCTCTTCCAGCGCGCGGATATTTTTGCTGACCGCCGCCGGCGTGACGCCCAGCTGGCGGGCGGCGGCGGAGAAATTTTGCGCCTGCGCGGCGGCGAGGAAGGCCGGCAGCAGGCGGTGCACGTCAAAGGGCAGCGACATAGTGGTTGATACTTTCGGTTGAAATTGAAGTGACCTTGAACAGCCTACACCCGAAGCGGCAGAAATGGAAAAATGCCTCATCTTCTTCTTTACGTTCAAGGAATCCTTTATGTCACGCATTTTAGTGTTAACCGCCCACCGCACCCCCGACGAGTCGCGCATCAACCAGGCGCTGATCGAGGCCGTGCGCCCGCTGCCTAACGTGACCGTGCACGAGCTGATCCGCGCTTACCCGGATTACCGCATCGACGTAGCGCGCGAACAGGCACTGCTGGCAAGCCACGATGCGGTGGTAATGATGTTCCCGTTTTTCTGGTACAGCTCGCCGGCGATCCTGCGCGAATGGCAGGACGCGGTATTAACCTATGGTTTCGCCTACGGCAGCGAGGGCACCAAACTGCACGGCAAGCCGCTGCAGCTGGTGGTGAGCACCGGCGGCAACGCGCAGGCCTACACGCCGGCAGGCTACAACCGCTATCCGGTGCAGGATCTGCTGCTGCCGTTCCACGCGCTGGCTAACCTGACCGGCATGGATTATCTGCCGCCGCATCTGGTGCAGGGCGTGAGCGACATGAGCGATGAGCAGTTGGCGCAAGAGGCCGCCGGGGTGGTGGTGCTGATGGGGACATTGTAGGGCGCAGTTCATCGCTGCGCCCTGCGGGGTCAGTCTTCGAGCAACCACCACACCGCTTCGAACGGCCGCAGCGTCAGCGCCTGCGGCTGGTCCTCCGAGTCGCTGTAGTTGCTCATCAGCGGGCGCCATTGGGCGGAGGCTTCCACGCCTTCCGCCGCCCAGGCCAGCGGTTCGCGGCTCAGGTTGGCTACCACCAGCAGGCGCTGGCCGTTCCAGCTGCGCTGATAGCACCATAGCGCCGGGTGATCCGGCGCCAGATCCTGATAGTCGCCGTGGGTCAGCAGCGGATACTGCTTGCGCAGGGTGATCAGCTGGCGGTAGGCGTAAAACACCGAATCGAGGTCGGCCAGCGCCGCGTCGGCGTTGATGTGCGGGTAGTTCTCGGCGCAGCCGATCCACGGCGTGCCGGTGGTGAAACCGGCGTGCGGCGCGGCGCTCCACTGCATCGGCGTGCGGCCGTTGTCGCGCGATTTGTCCGCCAGGATCGCCAGCAGTTCGGCGTCGCCGCGGCCCTGGGCGCTCAGCTCGGCGTACATGTTCAGGCTTTCCACGTCGCGGTACTGCTCGATGGTGCGGAAGCCGGGGTTGGTCATGCCGATCTCTTCACCCTGATAGATATAAGGCGTGCCCTGCATGCCGTGCAGCACCATCGCCAGCATTTTGGCGGCCGGTACCCGCAGTGCGCCTTCATCGCCGAAGCGCGACACGATGCGCGGCTGATCGTGGTTACACCAGAACAGCGCGTTCCAGGCGCGGTTATGCATCCCCTGCTGCCAGTGGCGGAAGATCTGCTTTAACTCCACATAATCCGGCGCCGCCCGCGTCCATTTTTCACCGCCGGCGTAGTCCACCTTCAGGTGGTGGAAGTTGAAGGTCATCGACAGCTCTTCGCCGCTCTGCGCCGCGTACTGCTGGCAATGCTCAAGCGTGGTGGAGGACATCTCGCCCACCGTCATCAGGCCGCGTGGCTGGAACACGTCGCGGCTCATTTCCTGCAGGAACTCGTGAATGCGCGGGCCGTCGGTGTAGAAGCGGCGGCCGTCGCCCTGGCTGTCGGACGGGAAGTCCTGCTGCTTGGACACCAGGTTGATCACGTCGAGGCGCAGGCCGTCGACGCCTTTGTCCGCCCAGAACTGACACACTTTCTTCAGCTCTTCGCGCACCGGCGGGTGTTCCCAGTTGAGATCCGCCTGCTCGGTGGCGAACAGGTGCAGATAGTACTGGCCGCTGTCGGCGTGCCACTGCCAGGTGTTGCCGCCGAACTTGGATCGCCAGTTGTTCGGCGGCGTATCCCCCTCGCCGTCGCGCCAGACGTAGAACTGGCGATACGGGCTGTGGCGATCCTGCGCGGCCTTGAACCACGGATGCTCGGTCGAGGTGTGGTTGAACACCATGTCCATCACGATGCGGATGCCGCGCCGGTGGGTGGCGGCGACCAACTGCTCGAAGTCCGCCATGGTTCCGTAAGCCGGATCGATGGCGCAGTAGTCCGCCACGTCATAGCCGTTGTCCACCTGCGGCGATACATAGACCGGCGTCAGCCAGATGGCGTCGACGCCCAGCTCCTGCAGATAGTCCAGCCGCCGGGTCACGCCGGCCAAATCGCCGTAGCCGTTGCCGGTGCTGTCCTGAAAACTCTTCGGATAAATTTGGTAGATGACGCCGTTCTGCCACCAGGGGGTTGGGTTGCTCATAACTGGATACCTTTGAATCGTGACAACGAGCCCGCGTGAGCGGGCCCCTACATTCATCTTGCGTCAATTAAACCGGCAGCTCGCCGCGGGCGGCCTTGCGTTTGTAGACCATGATGGTCAGCACCAGCGGGATGACGATCGCCACCAGAATCGCCAGCGAGTAAATCAGCCAGAACTGCGGCTTGATAGACAGGATGCCCGGCAGGCCGCCGACGCCGATGCCGTTGGCCATCACGCCGTCCAGGCCGCAGATCAGGCCCGCGATCGCGGAGCCGATCATCGCGCACAGCATCGGGAAACGGTATTTGAGGTTGATGCCGTACATCGCCGGTTCGGTCACGCCGAGATAGGCGGAGATCGCCGCCGGCACCGAGATTTCACGCTCGTTGGCCTTGCGGCTGATGATGATGATGCCGAGCACCGCCGAGGCCTGCGCGATGTTGGACAGCGCAATCAGCGGCCACACCGGGGTGCCGCCCATGCTCTGAATCATCTGCATGTCGATGGCCAGCGTGGTCTGGTGCACGCCGGTGATCACCAGCGGTGCATACAGGAAGCCGAACAGCGCGGCGCCCACCGGGGCGAAGCTGCCGGTCATCACCGCTTTCACCGCCCAGGCGACGCCGTCGCCGATCATGCGGCCGAACGGCCCGATCAGCGCGTGCGCCAGGAACACCGCTAGCAGCAGCGAAACCACCGGCACCACCACCAGATAGAGGTAGTCGGGGACGATCTTTTTCAGCCGGGTTTCGATCCAGCCCAGCGCCATGCCCGCCAGGATCGACGGGATCACCTGCGCCTGATAGCCGACTTTCTGGATCACGAACCAGCCGAAGTTCCACACTTCCGGCGTTTGCTGGCCGAGCAGGTAGGAGTTCATCAGCTGCGGCGACACCAGGGTGACGCCCAGCACGATGCCGAGTACCGGGGTGCCGCCCATCTTTTTCACCGTCGACCAGCAGATGGCCACCGGCAGGAACATGAAGATCGCTTCACCGAGCAACCACAGGAAGTCGTAAATGGTTTTCCACGCCGGGTGCATCTGCGCCAGCGTTTGGCCGCCGGACATCGGGATATCGCCGATCACGTTGCGGAAGCCGAGGATCAGACCGCCGCTGATCAGCGCCGGCAGCAGCGGGAAGAAGATCTCGGCGAAGTGGGAGATGGTGCGCTCGGTCCAGGTCATGTTCTGGCGCGCGGCCACCTTGGCCTGCTCCTTGTCGGCCTCGTTGACGCCGGTGCTGGCGATCAGCGCCTGATAGTAGTCGCCGACGTCGGTGCCGATCACCACCTGGAACTGCCCGGCGTTGGTGAAGCAGCCTTTGACCATCGGCAGCTCTTCGATTTCCTTGGGGCTGGCCTTGCTGGGGTCGTTGAGGACGAAACGCAACCGGGTAATGCAATGGCTGACGGTGGCGATGTTTTCGCGGCCGCCGACCAAAACAATCAGGCGATCAATATCCTGCTGTTTTACTTTGCTCATTATGGGATACCTGCAGAGGTGTTGGCTGAGTAATGATCAAAGCTTAGTCACTCGGATTTTTTTATGGAATGGGAACGTTCCCGGTTTGGGGCGAGGATCACAAAATGACAAAAAATGGTCGTCTTTTAATCAGGAAAGTTTGCTGGGCACCACCAGGCGGCGGATCCCCTGTTCACCGTTGAGCTGCGCCAGCAGCTGTTGCGCCGCCAGCAGGCCGGCGCTGCCGTAGCCGAACTCCACCGACAGGGTGTCGGGGAACAGAAAGCTGAGCAGCGGGGTGTTGCCGATGGCGCACACCTGGATGGCGTGCGTCGGCTGCTGCTGCAGGTATTTGATCGCCCCCAGGGCGATGCTGTCGGAGGCGCAGATCAGCGCGCTGGTGTGCGGGTCGATCACCTCGGCGGCGTGTTGGAAACCGCTCTGGTAGCTCAGCTCGCCCAGCGTGGCGCGCGGCGTGAGCTTGAGGCGCTCGCAGGCGTCGAGATAGGCCTGGTAGCGGCGCTGGCCGGTGGTGGCGTCGCTGAGCTGCACCCCCAGATAGCTGATGTGCCGGTGCCCTTGCCGATACAGGCGATCCATCAGCAGGTTCACCGCGCCGGCGTCGTCGTAGCAGACGGACGAAAAGCCGTCGTATTCGCGCACCATCACCACCATTTTTTCCTGCCACGGTTTGAGCATCGCCGCGGTCAGCCCGGTAAAGCCGAACAGGATCACGCCGTCGACGTTGCGCTGGCGCAGCACGTGCAGGTGCTCCTGCACCAGGCGGGTTTCGAACTGGCTCTCCATCACGATAGGATCGAAACCCTGCTGATACAGCAGCGGCAGCATGGTGCGCACCGCCTGGTTTTCCGACGGCGAATCGAGACGGGAAACGATGATGCCCACCACTTTGTCGCTCTGGCCGCGCATGGCGCGCGCCGACTTGGAGGGGGTAAACCCTTGCTGACGGATCACCGCTTCCACCCGTTCGCGGGTCTGCGGGCTCACGCTGCCTTCGTTGTTCAGCACCCGTGAGACGGTGGATTTGCCTACGCCGCTCAGGCGTGCGATGTCCTTGATGGTCAGCCGGTTTTGCATGGTTTACTTTTCGTTGAGGTGGACAGGCGTAACATAATGGCCTGTAAAACAATGCCCGTCAGCATAGCTCATTTTCCCACGCGGATCTTGAGGCAATACGGGATTGTTGCACTGCGCTGAACGGCCGCTCCTGCCGCTCTGTTTTTCCCTTTACCGGAGGTGATTCCCCATATGGACCCCGACCCGACCGCTTTAGACACTCACTCGGTTCACCGGTAAAACCTTTCCGCCTGGCGCTGCTGTTTTACCGGTGAAGTACATCACGGTAACCGGTGGCGCGCGCTTCGTCGTTCGCTCCTGCTGCTGAAAAAAGAATAAGGATCTGCGTTGGCAGAGGCTTTTTGGCGCACCCGCCATCCGCCCGGCCGATGACGATCCCCGTTTACCCGCTGCCGTGAGGCACCGGGCGACGAGGTGCGAACCATGAAACTGAAAAAACTCCCCCGTCAGCTGCTGGGCCTGTTCGCCCGCGGCCTTCCGCGCCGTTTGGTGCGCCGCGACAGCCTGCTGGACGGCGTCGGCGGCGCTGCGCACGATATTCCGGCCGGCCTGGCGCAACAGCGGCTGGAATGCGCCGCCGCAGAGACGATGCAGCTGTTTGAGCGTTTCCACAGCCACCCGGAAGGCATCACCGCCCATGAGGCGGAGCAGGTGCGCCGGCGCTGCGGCGAGAACGTCATCGACGATCAGCAGAAAGAGGCCTGGTGGCAACACCTCTGGCACTGCTACCGCAACCCGTTCAACCTGCTGCTGACCGCGCTCGGCATGATCTCGTACGCCACAGAGGATCTCACCGGCGCGCTGGTGATCGCGCTGATGGTGCTGATCTCCACGCTGCTGAACTTCATCCAGGAGGCGCGCTCCAACCGGGCGGCCGATGCGCTGAAAGCGATGGTGAGCAACACCGCCACGGTGATCCGCAGCGATGCGCTCACCGGCAAGAGCGAACACGTGGAGCTGCCGATCGCGCAATTGGTGCCGGGCGATATCGTCAAGCTGGCGGCCGGGGACATGATCCCGGCGGATCTGCGCCTGCTGTCGGCCAAGGATCTGTTCATCAGCCAGGCGGCGCTGACCGGCGAATCGCTGCCGGTGGAAAAATCCGCGGCGCCGCAGGCGCTGGCGGCCGATCCGCTCGACTGCCAGAACCTGTGCTTCATGGGCACCAACGTGGTCAGCGGCACCGCGCTGGCGATGGTGATCGGCACCGGCGGCGGCACCTATTTCGGCCAGCTGGCGCAGCGCGTCACCAGCCAGGAGCAGCAGCCGAACGCCTTCCAGAGCGGCATCAGCAAGGTCAGCTGGCTGCTGATCCGCTTTATGCTGGTGATGACGCCGATCGTGCTGCTGATCAACGGCTACACCAAGGGCGACTGGTGGGAAGCGGCGCTGTTCGCGCTGTCGGTGGCGGTCGGGCTGACGCCGGAAATGCTGCCGATGATCGTCACCTCGACGCTGGCCAAAGGGGCGGTGAAGCTGTCGCGCCAGAAGGTGATCGTCAAACGCCTGGACGCCATCCAGAACTTCGGCGCCATGGACATTCTGTGCACCGACAAGACCGGCACCCTGACTCAGGACAAGATCGTGCTGGAGCGCCACACCGATGCGTTCGGCGCCGGCAGCGAGCGGGTGCTGCGCTATGCCTGGTTGAACAGCTTCTACCAGACCGGGCTGAAAAACCTGCTCGACGTGGCGGTGCTGAGCTGCGCGGAGCAGAATCGGCAGCCGGCGGCGTTGCAAAACTACCGCAAGGTGGATGAGATCCCGTTCGATTTCGTGCGCCGCCGCATGTCGGTGGTGGTGGCCAAGGACAACGAGTATCACGAGCTGGTGTGCAAGGGCGCGCTGGAAGAGATGCTGGCGATTTGCAGCCACGTGCGCCACGAAGACGAGGTGATCCCGCTGAGCGAGGCGCTGCTGGCGCGCATTCGCCGCATCACCGACGATCTCAACCAGCAGGGGCTGCGGGTGGTGGCGGTGGCCAACAAGATCCTGCCGGCGCAAACCCATGAATACGGCGTGGCGGATGAGTCGGATCTGATCCTCGAAGGCTACGTCGCCTTCCTCGATCCGCCGAAAGAGAGCACCGCGCCGGCGCTGGCGGCGCTGAAACAGAACGGCGTCACGGTGAAGATCCTCACCGGCGACAACGAGCTGGTGGCCGCCAAAGTGTGCCGGGACGTCGGGCTGGAGGCCGATAGTCTGCTGCGCGGCCGCGAGATCGAACAGATGGACGACGAGCAGCTGGCGCAGGCGGCGGCGCGCACCACGGTGTTCGCCAAGCTGACGCCGCTGCACAAGGAGCGCATCGTCAAACTGCTGCGCCGCCAGGGGCACGTGGTGGGCTTTATGGGCGACGGCATCAACGATGCGCCGGCGCTGCGCGCGGCCGATATCGGCATCTCCGTCGATTCAGCGGTGGACATCGCCAAGGAAGCGGCGGACATTATCCTGCTGGAAAAAAGCCTGATGGTGCTGGAGCAGGGGGTGATCGAAGGGCGCCGTACCTTCGCCAACATGCTGAAATACATCAAGATGACCGCCAGCTCCAACTTCGGTAACGTGTTCAGCGTGCTGATCGCCAGCGCCTTCCTGCCGTTTCTGCCGATGCTGCCGCTGCACCTGTTGATTCAGAACCTGATGTACGACATCTCGCAGATCGCCATCCCGTTCGATAACGTCGACGACGATCAGATCACCCAGCCGCAGCGCTGGAACTCCGCCGATCTGGGGCGGTTTATGGTGTTCTTCGGGCCGATCAGCTCGATCTTCGACGTGCTGACCTTCAGCCTGATGTGGTGGGTATTCAAGGCCAATACGCCGGAAATGCAGACGCTGTTCCAGTCCGGCTGGTTCGTGGAAGGGCTGCTGTCGCAAACGCTGATCGTCCACATGATCCGCACGCGCAAAATTCCGTTTATCCAGAGCCGCCCGTCCTGGCCGCTGTGCATCATGACGCTGGCGGTGATCGCCACCGGCATCGGCCTGGTGTTCTCGCCGCTGGCCGGCTTCCTGCAGCTGCAGGCGCTGCCGCTCGGCTACTTCCCGTGGCTGGTGCTGATCCTCGTCGGTTACATGGTGCTGACCCAGTGCGTGAAAGGCTGGTTCGTGCGCCGCTACGGCTGGCAATAACCCGCTCGCCCCCTCCGGCCGGGAGGGGGCGACTGTGATCCCGTCCGCTTTTTCACCGCAACGGTTGGACATCTGTTCTGGGCTGAGTCTTTATCTACAGCGTTGGCTGTTTTCCCCTGCGCCTTTCAAGCCACCGCGTTGTTGTTTATCGCCTGGCGGTGGTTTGAAATTCATTGGGGATATTTTGTTTTTTTCCTCTGAGGAATTTCCGATGCACAGACCTTTCCGTTATACGCTACTGGCTTCATCGTTATGGTTTTCTTGCGGCGCGCTGGCGCAGCCGGCCGGCGATCTGCCGCTGATGCCCTGGCCGCAGCAGGTGGAAGTAACGCAACCGGCGGGCAAGCTGGTGCTGGATCACCGTTTGTCTCTGACGCTGCAGGGCGACGATCTGGGCGACGCGCTGCCGCGCTGGCGCCAGCGCATCGGACTGCAGACCGGCTGGACGCTGGCGCCGATGGAAGAAGCGAACGGCGCGGCGATCAAGGTGGTGATCAAGGACCGGGTGGCGGCGCAGCCGCTGCCGGGCAGCGATGAGAGTTACCGGCTGGCGGTCACGCCGCAGGGCGCCACGCTGACCGCCAACACGCGTTTCGGCGCGCTGCGCGGCATGGAGACCCTACTGCAGCTGCTGCAGACCGACGGGCAAAATACCTTCCTGCCGCTGGTGGATATCCGCGACGTGCCGCGTTTTCCGTGGCGCGGCGTGCTGCTGGATTCGGCGCGTCATTTCCTGCCGCTGCCGGACATTCTGCGCCAGCTCGACGGCATGTCGGCGGCCAAGCTTAACGTGTTCCACTGGCACCTGACCGACGATCAGGGCTGGCGCTTTGCCTCCGAGCATTATCCCAAGCTGCAACAGCAGGCCAGCGACGGCCAGTTCTACACCCGCGAGCAGATGCGGCAGGTGGTGGCTTACGCCACGGCGCGCGGCATTCGCGTGGTGCCGGAGATCGACATGCCGGGGCATGCCTCCAGCATTGCGGTGGCCTATCCCGACCTGATGAGCGCGCCGGGGCCGTATCGGATGGAGCGCGAGTGGGGCGTGCATAAGCCGACGCTCGATCCGACCCGCGACGAGGTGTATCAGTTTGTCGACACGATCGTCGGCGAGCTGGCGGCGATCTTCCCCGATCCTTATCTGCACATCGGCGGCGACGAGGTGGACGCCAGCCAGTGGCGGGCGTCGCCGTCGATTCAGGCGTTTATGCAGAAGAACGGGCTGGCGGATACCCATGCGCTGCAGGCCTACTTCAACCAGAAGCTGGAAAAGATCCTCGAGAAACACCAGCGGCAGATGGTCGGCTGGGACGAGATCTATCATCCGTCGCTGCCGCGCTCGATCGTCATTCAGTCCTGGCAGGGGCAAGACTCGCTGGGCGCCAGCGCGCAGGACGGCTATCAGGGCATCCTCTCCACCGGTTTCTACCTCGATCAGCCGCAAAGCACCGCCTATCACTACCGCAATGAAATTCTGCCGCAGCCGCTGGGGGTCGAGACGGCGGTGCAGCCCGGCGAGCAGGCGCAAAGCTGGGGCTTCAGCATGCCGCGCTTGAAGGGCAGCGCGGTGGAGGGCAGCTTCACGCTGATCGAGGGCAAACAGGGCTGGCGCGGCTTTATCGATTTCAACGGCAAGTCGCGCCGCGCGGTGCACGACATTGTCTGGCGCACGCCGCAGCAGGTGACGTTCCGCGTCGATACCTGGATGGGTGACACGCGGCCGGTGTTCACGCTGCAGCAGGACAAGCTCAGCGGCTATACGTTGGTCGGCAACGTGCGTTACCCCACCCGCGGCGACAAGCTGGCGGCGGTGCCGGCGGGCAAGATGCCGGTGGTGCCGGACGAGAAGGGGCAGGCCAACATTCTCGGCGGTGAAGCGGCGCTGTGGGCGGAAAACGTGCGCGCGCCGCTTCTCGATCTCAAGCTGTGGCCGCGCGCCTTCGCGGTGGCGGAGCGGCTGTGGTCGGCGCAGGACGTCACCGACGAAAACAACATGTACCGGCGGCTGGCGGCGATCGACGCCTGGTCGGTGGTGTCGGTCGGCCTGCAGCAGCACGCGGAAACGGCGCGCGAATTCACCCGGCTGAGCAACAGCGTGCAGATCGTGCCGCTGCAGATCCTGGCCGAGGCGGTGGAGCCGGCGCAGTATTACACCCGCCAGCACCTGAAGTTCCAGGCCGGCAACTATCACCAGTTCGAACCGCTGAACCGCTTTGCCGATGCGCTGCCGCCGGAGAGCGGCGCGGTACGTGAGATGCAGGCACAGGTCGCAGCCTTGTTGAAGGATAAGCGCGATAAGGCGGCGGCGCAGGCGCTGCGCGAACGACTGCAGCGCTGGCAGGCGAACGGCGCGGCGCTGCAGACGGCGATCGCGGGCAACCGCACGCTGCGAGAGCTGGCGCCGGTGGCGCAGGACGTCGATGCCTTGGCCACGCTGGGCTTAATGCTGCTGGATCGCCATCAGCAGGGCAAACAGCTGAGCCGGGCCGAGGCCGAACAAGCGCAGCGCCAGCTGGATGCGGCGGCGCAGACGCGCGACGAGGTGGTGATTGCGGCGGTGTACCCGCTGGAGGCGCTGCTGCGGGGGCTTAAAACGGAGTGAGGGTGACGGGGCTCGGCCAGCTGAGCCCCGGTCTCGTTACGCCCGAAGCGACAGCGGCGCATACCCGATGGCGTGCTGCAGGTAATTCAGCAGCAGCTGGCGGGTGAAGCGCGGCTCATCGATGCCGCTGCCCTGCAGGAAGCGTTGCAGGTTGCTGCAGTCCCACCGATAGGTGTCTTGATAGAGCTCCACCGTCGATAGCTCGTCCACCATAGGATCCTTGAACAGGCTGAGCAACGGATACAGCGGCGCGTCGCTGTCGTTTTCCCATTGGGCCCGCCACTGTGCGAAGGGCAGAGGATGAAAGTGATAACCGAACTCGCGCTCCAGCAGGCTGAAAAACTCACGCAGCGTCAGATTATTGTCACCTTGATGGATCAGGTTGAATTTCTGCCCCAGCGCCTGCGGGTTGCGAGAGACGTGGGCGATGGCCCGGGTCATGTAATCCACCGTGGTCAACCCTTCGCGCAGATCCCGTAAATCCGGCACCGTGCCGCTGTTGATGCAGGTTCTCACCAGCCGCGCCCACCATTGGTAATCGGCGTTGACGCCGGTGCGGCTATGGCAGGTGGCGTAGCCCAGGCGGAAGGTCATCAGCGGCAGGCCTTGCTTCGCCGCCAGATCGGCGATCTTCTCCATCACCCATTTGCTGCGCACGTAGCCGATATCGCGGCTGACCGCCGGCAGGTTTTGATCGATATCGTCGCTTTCCCGCATCACCCGCTTACCGGTGTGCAGATGCCCCCAGCTGTAAACGGAGATGGTCGACAGCAGCATCAGCGGCTTGGTGCGGCTATGCGCCGCGAAACGAATGATTTCCCGCAGGCCCTGTACGTTGTCGCGCTTCATGTAGGCGTAAGGCTGGATAAAATTCACCGCGCTGGCCGAATGGTAAATCAGATCGATATCCTGACTTAACACCCGGTAAGCCGCCGGGGCCAGCGAGAAATGGTGTTCCGCCACGTCGCCGGGCAGGATATGGAGGCGTGCGCGCTGCCCGGCGCTCAACGCGATCCGGTAGCGCTGCAGCACCGCCTCCAGCCGCTGTCTCGGCGGCAGTTTGGCGCCGTCGCGCACCAGACAGTACAGCTCGGCGTCGGTGGTGCGCAGCAGATCGGCCAACAGGTGCGCGCCGACGAAGCCGGTGGCGCCGGTCAGCAAAATGGCGCGCGGCGCGCTGATTTGCCGCGCATCGAACGTCGGATCGATGACGAGATCCGACGGCAAATACACGTCATCCAGCAAGGCGCGTGCCGGCTCGCCGTCTTGAGGTTCAGACGTTTGTTCTTGTCCCTGGCGTTGCGCCATCGCCTGCGCCAGCGTCTTCAGGTTCGGGTATGCATAGATATCACGCACATAGGTTTTGACCGCGAACGCTTTACCCAGTTGGTTTGCCAGGTTTGCCGCCAGCAGCGAATGCCCGCCCAGCGCGAAGAAATCATCGTCGGCGCGGATATGATCGATTTTCAGCAGCCTGCGCCACAGATCGGCGACGATCCGCTGGTGGCCGTCGAGCGGTTCAGCAGGGGCCGGCTGAGCCTCGGGCGCCAGGGCCAACAGCGCCGCCTGGTCGATTTTACCGTTGGCGTTGATCGGCAACCGATCCAGATGCCGGTACTCGGCGGGCAGAGAGTAGGCGGGCAGCTGATCCTGAAGCTGCCGTTTAACCCGTGCAATGAGATCGCCGCCGGGATCTTCACCGGTCAAAAACGCCAGGATCCGCTTGTCGCTCGGATTGTCCGTTTGATTGACGAGGGCGATGGCGGTTTTTACGCCGGAGACCTGCGTCATCAGGCTGCCGATTTCACCGAGTTCCACGCGATTGCCGCGGATTTTGACCTGGGCGTCGAGGCGCCCCAGGTACTGAATGCGGCCGTCAGGCAAGCGGCGCGCCCGATCGCCGCTGCGGTACAAGCGCTGGCCGCCGACGTGCGGCGAAGTGACAAAACGCTCGGCGGTCAGCTGCGGGGCGTTCAGGTAGCCGCGCGCCAGGCAGAGGCCGCTGATGCAGAGCTCGCCAGATTCGCCGTCGGTTACCGGCCGCAGGCGCTCGTCGAGGATGAATACCTGCGTATCGGCGATGGGCCGGCCAATCGTGGACGGCGGGTTTTGCGTCGCGCAGCGCACGCGGTTGCAGGTGGCGAAGATGGTGGCCTCCGTCGGGCCGTAGTAATCCACCACTGCATAGTCGATGCCGCGCAGCTCGAGCGGATTCAGCTTTTCACCGGCGGTGAACAGGTATTTCAGCGCCAGCCCGGCGGGCTGCGGCGCGCCGATGACCTCCGGCACCAATACCGTAGGGACAAAGGCGTGGGTGAGGCGATGCCGGGCGAAGAAGGCCAGCAATGCGTCCGGCTGCAGGCGGGTCTCCTCGTGCGGCAGATACAGGGTGCCGCCGCAGATCAGCGGTGCCCAGATTTCCCATTGCGCCACGTCAAAACCGACGCCGGCAATCAGCGTGGAACGGCTGTGTTTATCCATCGCGAAACGTTGGTTATGCCAGAGGAGCAGGTTTAACAGCGAACGGTGTTCGATCATGACGCCTTTGGGCGCGCCGGTGGTGCCGGAGGTGAAAATAATATAGGCAAGCGCATCGGAGGGCGGAGGGGAAAATACAGTTATGGAAACTTTAGGCAGGGAAGTATTATCAATGGAAAGGACTTTGCGCGGGAGGTTGTCGATATTTACACGAGCATCATGGTTGCTGAAGAGGATTATCGGCGAGCCACTTTGTTCGATAATATTGCGAATGCGCCGTTCGGGATAGCGGGCGTCAATGGGAATATAGCAGGCTCCGGCCTTGGCGATCGCCATCATGCCGATCGGCAATTCCACCGTGCGCTGCGCGACCAGCGGCACGGCATCGCCGGGCCGAACCCCTTCCTGTTTCAGGCGGGTGCACAGTGCGCTGCTGGCTTCATCCAATTGACGGTAGGTCAGATGTTTATTATCGCCGACGACGGCGGTTTTTTCCGGATAACGGGAAGCTTGTTGGATAAAATAATCCAATACGCTAGGTGCCATGGTTATCTCCTGTCATTATTCACGGAGTGAACGAAATGAAACAGCAATGACCCGGCCGGGTGAGAAATAATTATAGGCGTGTTTTTATTGTGGGATTGTAAATGTGAGCGGTATTACGCTATCGCTATAAATTAATTGGATTAATAAAATTCTTACAATAAAAACGGCCAGCCGAAGCTGACCGTCATTCGCGTGCGTGTCGATTAACGACGCACGGCGATGGCTTCGATTTCGATCTTCACGTCTTTCGGCAGACGCGCCACTTCCACGCAGGAGCGGGCCGGGAACGGCGCGCTGTGCTCGGTGAAGAAGGCTTCGTACGCGGCGTTAACGGTGGCGAAGTCGTTCAGATCTTTCACGAACACGGTGGTTTTCACGATGTCGGCAACGATCAGGCCGGCGGCTTCGACGATCGCTTTGACGTTTTCCAGCGACTGGCGCGCCTGAGCGGCCACGTCGTCGGCGACGGCGCCGGTTTTCGGATCGACCGGGATCTGGCCGGAAGTGATGATCATGCTGCCCAGATCAACGCCCTGCACGTAAGGACCAATGGCTGCCGGGGCGAGTTCAGTGCTGATATTACGTGACATGTTTTCTCCTGATAGACCCGTTGTCTTTCACGCCGCCGCGCGGTCGGCCGCAGCTTGAAATTCGGTGGGTAGCAACGTGGGTAGAGTTATTTTCAGGCACCCATTATAGGGAGTGACGCGCAGATTAACAGCGCCGCTCCCGCTAAAAGGGCAGAATTCAGTCGGCCTGCAACACCACCTGATGCTCGAACTCTTTCTCGCAATAGCGGCACTTCAGGTGCACTTCGCCGTCGCGCGGCTTCACGCTGAAGCTCGACGCCACCGGCTCGCTGCGGCTGATGCAGTTGCTGTTCGGGCAGGTCAGCACCCCGTCGATGTGGTCAGGCAGGCTGAGGGTCAGCTTGCGCACCACTTCGTAGTTATCGATGCGGTTTACCGTGGCCTTCGGCGCGTACATCGCCAGCTGGTTGGCCTGCTGCTCGGTTAGGAAGGTGTTCTCGATCTTGATCAGATCCTTGCGGCCCAGCGCGTTGGAGGGCAAGTTCAGGCCAATGGTGATGCGCTGGTCGGTGGCGGTCAGTTTGAACAGCGTCAGCAGTTTGAAACCGATCTGCGCCGGAATGTGGTCGATCACCGTGCCGCATTTGATCGCTTCGACCTGCAGTTTGTTGTCGTGAGTCATGGCGGTTCCCCCTTAAAGAGCCAAATCTGCGTTGAGCACCAGCGCCAGCAGCGCCTGGCGGGCGAAGATGCCGTTGCCCGCCTGTTGGAAGTAGTAGGCATGCGGCGTTTTATCCACGTCGGTGGCGATCTCGTCGATGCGCGGCAGCGGGTGCAGCACCTTGAGGTTGGCGCGCGCGCCGGCCAGATCCGCGGCGCGCAGCACGAACTGCGCTTTCACGTTGGCGTACTCGGAAGGATCGAGGCGCTCTTTCTGGACCCGGGTCATGTAGAGAATATCCAGCTCCGGCACCACTTCTTCAATGCTGCTGTGCAGGCTGTACTCGATGCCTTTCTCTTCCAGCATTTTCAGGATATAGGCCGGCATCGCCAGCGCGTCCGGGGCGATGAAGTAGAAACGGTTGCCTTCGAACTTGGCCAGCGCCTGGGTGAGCGAATGCACGGTGCGGCCGTACTTCAGGTCGCCGACCATGGCGATGCTGAGGTTGCTCAGGCGGCCCTGGGTTTCCTGGATGGTGAACAGATCCAGCAGGGTCTGGGTCGGGTGCTGGTTGGCGCCGTCGCCGGCGTTGAGCACCGGCACGTTGCCGGAGAATTCAGCGGCCATGCGCG
Organism: Serratia sp. CY38905; assembly: GCF_052168875.1. Lineage (NCBI taxonomy): Bacteria > Pseudomonadati > Pseudomonadota > Gammaproteobacteria > Enterobacterales > Yersiniaceae > Serratia > Serratia sp. CY38905. Next base: position 183,737 of record NZ_JBJNLV010000010.1, read on the forward strand.
CCGCGCCTTCCTGCGGGTGACGCATCACGATAGCGTCCACGTAGGTGCTGATCACCGAGATGGTGTCGGCCAGGGTTTCGCCTTTCTTGCCGAGCGAGGTGTTGCTGCCGTCGGCGAAACCGACTACCGAGGCGCCGAGGCGGTGCATCGAGGTTTCGAACGACAGGCGAGTACGGGTCGAGGCTTCGAAGAAGCAGCTGGCGATCACCTTGTGTTTCAACAGTTCCGGCTGCGGGTTGGCTTTCAGACCGGCGGCGGTGCGCAGCACCAGCTCCAGATCCTCACGGCTGAGATCGTTAATAGAGATGATGTGTTTGTGATACAGCGGGTTGGCCATTTTTCACTCCTCCTCGACGCGTGCCCGTGGCGCGGGACTTTTCGATATTCTCAAGGCAAAAAAAAGCCCCTCAATGAGGGGCTTGAAACGATCGGTTTAGCAACAGGAGAAACAACGGCAGCTGGCCGCCGATAGGCAGTCGGTTTTGTCGATTGCGGCTAACAAAACAAACGTCGTTTTTCATGCTTTCTCCTGGCAAATTGTGGCGCATTATACTCGCGCTTTTCGCCACTGCAAGCGTTAAAACGCCGTTTTTTGCCGCCCCGCAATCGATTGGCCGGCGATGGGCGCCCGCCGGCTATTTGCTGACGCGATCGTAGTAGACCATGTCGGCGTTCAGCCCCTGCTGGTAGCCTTTGACGTTGTCGCGCAGCACCACTTCGGTTTTGGCCTGATCGATAAACACGTACGGCGAACTGCGCTGCAGTTCCTGCTGCATGGCGGTATACAGCGCGCGGCGCTTGGCCGGATTGGCTTCGGCCAGCGCCGCCAGCGTCTGCTGGTTCAACTGCGGGATCTGCCAGCCGTTCAGCCCGGCCACCGTGCTGCTTTTGCCGTCGTTGTAGGCGAAGGCGCTGGCGTTGGAGTGGGCGTCGAAGTAATCCGGGATCCACAGGCGGATCGCCGCCTGATGCTGCCTGGCGCGCACGCGGGAGTAAACCTGGCTGCCCGCCGCCGGCAGCAGCTCTACTTTCACGCCGGCGGCGGCGAAGCTGCCCTGCAGCGCCTGCGCGATGGTGATGAACGGCGGCTTGTTCTCCACGTCCAGCGTAAAGGTGGCGTGGGTGATGCCCGCCTTGGCCAGGATGGCTTTCGCCTTGGCCGGATCGTAGCTGAACGGGTTGGTCTCCAGCGCGCCCGGCAGCCCGACCGGCAGGAAGCTCTGGTGCACGAAGTATTGGCCCTTCAGCAGATCCTTCGTGATGCCCTGATAATCCACCAGATAGCGCGCCGCTTCCCAGAAGGCCGGGTTGTTCAGCAGCGGATTGGCGCCGTTGCCGGTGTTGAACACCAGGTAGTTTTGTTCGGCGGAGGGGATCTCCAACACCTTGACGCCCGGCTGGTTTTTCAGCGTGTCGGTCTGATCGGCGCCCAGTTCGCGAGCGATATCGGCGTCGCCCTGCTGGATCAGCAGGCGGCGGGTGGCCGGATCCGGCACGTTTTTAATGATGATGTTTTTCAGCTGCGGCTTGTCGCCCGGCGTGGTGGGGTTGGCGTCCAGCACGATCGCCTGATGCGGCTGATAGACGCGCATCTTGAACGGGCCGCTGCCGGCGGAGTGCATTTTCAGCCAGGCGTTGCCGAAGTCGCCGTCTTTGACGTTGGCCAGCGCCGCCTTGCTGTCGACGATCGAGGCGATCGGCGTCGAGAGGATATTCAGCGCCACCGCCGGGCTGACGTCCGCCGTCCAGCGCAGCTGCACGGTATGTTCGTCGATCTTCTTCAGTTGCGCGTCGATGTTGTCCGGCTGCCAGCCGAGCACGTTGAGGATGAACGCCGGCGACTTGTTCATTTTGATCGCGCGGCTGTAGGAAAAGATCACGTCGTCGGCGGTCAGCGGGTTGCCGGAGGCGAACGCCGCCTGCGGCCGCAGTTTCACCGTCAGCGTTTTGGCCGCCGCATCGCTCTGCCAGCTTTCCGCCAGCACCGGCGCCACCTTGGCCGGATCGTCGCGATCCGCCTGCACCAGCCGCTGATACAGGCTGGGCACCGTCTGGATGCTGGAGAGTTCGTTGGCTTCCGCCGGATCGAGGCTGACGATGTCATCCAGCGATTGCACCACCACCAGCGTATTCGGCGGCGTGGCGGCTAACGCGGCGGCGGGCAGGGCGGCGAGCAGGAACAGCGGCAAGAGTTTGGCTTTCATCGGTGTGTATCCCCTGAAGGCGCCGCCAGGCGGCGCTGAGAACGGTTTGTTATCGTTGGTTTTTACGGCGCGGGCGCCGTCGGCCTGTCACGGTAGAGCCTTTGCCGGCGGCGGGCAAAGGTCAATCCGCTATTTGATATTCCTGGAATATATTAGCCGCCCTGGCCGGGGGCGCCAGGGCGGAGGGGAGGGCGGTCAGAGGGTTTCGCTCAGGGTGGCGACCAGCACCGCCTTGATGGTGTGCAGCCGGTTTTCCGCCTGATCGAACACCACGCTGTGCGCCGACTCGAACACTTCGTCGGTCACTTCCATGCCGCCGTGCAGATCGTACTGCTGCGCCATCTGCTTGCCGAGCGTGGTTTGATCGTCGTGGAACGCCGGCAGGCAGTGCAGGAACTTCACGTTCGGGTTGCCGGTCAGCTTCAGCATCGCCATGTTGACCTGATACGGCCGCAGCAGCGCGATACGCTCCCGCCAGGTTTCTTTCGGTTCGCCCATCGACACCCACACGTCGGTGTAGAGGAAGTCGGCGTCTTGCACCCCTTCGGCGATGTCTTCGGTCAGGGTGAGTTTCGCGCCGGTTTGTTGCGCCAGCGCCTGGCACTCGGCCACCAGCTCCGCCTGCGGCCAGCAGGCCTTCGGCGCCACCAGCCGCAGATCCATGCCCGCCAGCGCGGCGGCTTCCAGCAGCGTGTTGCCCATGTTGTTGCGCGCGTCGCCGACGTACGCCAGCTTCACTTCACTCAGCGCCTTGCCCGGCAGGTGTTCCTGCACGGTGAGCAGGTCCGCCAGCAGCTGGGTGGGGTGGAACTCGTCGGTCAGGCCGTTCCACACTGGCACGCCGGCGTGCTGCGCCAGGGTTTCCACCAGCGCCTGGCCGTAGCCGCGATACTGAATACCGTCGTACAGGCGGCCCAGCACCCGGGCGGTGTCTTTCATCGACTCCTTATGGCCTATCTGGCTGCCGCTCGGGCCGAGGTAAGTGACCTGCGCGCCCTGATCGAATGCGGCAACTTCGAAAGAGCATCGCGTGCGGGTCGAGTCTTTTTCGAAGATGAGCGCAATGTTTTTGCCCTGCAGCCGGCGCTGTTCCTGCCCCTGCTTCTTGGCCTGCTTCAGATCGGCCGCCAGTTTCAGCAGCGCCTGCAGCTCGGCGGGGGTGAAATCCATTAACCTCAGAAAGTGACGTTGGTAGAACGCATTGCCGGTGCTCATAGTCCGATTCCCTGATTGCTTAATTGAATTAAAATTCACTTTATATGTATGAATATTCAATTTCAACCCCAGCGAGGAAATCTTTCACGTTTATCGTGGAAGCAATGTCGGCGGTGTGTGAAAATAGAAGGAATGAAGGCCATTTGACTTGAGGATATAGGCATGGCAAACCGCGAATTGCTGGAAGAACAACGTGAAGAGACCCGCCTGATCATCGAAGAACTGCTGGAAGACGGCAGCGATCCGGACGCGCTCTACACCATCGAGCACCATCTGTCCGCCGAGAAATTTGAGGTTCTGGAGCAGGCCGCCGTTGAAGCCTTCAAGCTGGGCTACGAAGTGACCGACGCCGAAGAGCTGGAAGTGGAAGACGGCTCGCTGGTGATGTGCTGCGACGTGATCAGCGAAGTCGGCCTGAACGCAGAGCTGATCGACGCTCAGGTAGAACAGCTGGTGGCGCTGGCGGAACGCTGCGGCGTCAATTACGACGGCTGGGGCACCTACTTCGAAGATCCGAACGGTGAAGACGGTGAGGATGACGAAGACGGCGACTACATCGACGAAGACGACGACGGTAAACGCCACTAATCCCTCTCCAATCAATACCTGTGGGCCGGTTCTCGCCGGCCCCTGATATCCCCGTCGTCTTTCAAGCTGCAGCGTTGTTGGCTGCACTCTCTCACCCCAGTCACTTACCTAAGTAAGCTCCTGGGGATGAGTGAGCTGGCCGCCTAGCTGCAACTTGAAATACATAGGGCAATTAAGCCGATGACATACCAATCCCTGTTAGCCCCGATTTTAAGCTTCCTGCACTGTGAAACTCCTGACGCCTGGATCGACGCCGCGCGCCGTCCGGAAAACCTGCAGCTGTTGCTGACCGACCACCTGGTGTGCGAGCTGAAAGCCGCGCAGACCGGCATGTGGCTGATCCGCCGCTACGTGGCGGACAAAGAGAGCGGCGACGCGCTGTTGGCGCTGCTGCGCCCTTACGAGGCGTTTCTGCACGAAGCGCAGGGCGCGCCGGACACGCTGTTTCGTCAGGGCCAGTTCACCCGCAAGATCCTGCCGAAAAACGGCTCGGCCTACGGCCAGGATCTGGCGGATCGCATGGTGCTGTTGATCAAGGAAGAGCTGCATCACTTCTCGCAGGTGCTGGAGATCATGCAGGCGCGCGGGATCCCGTATCGCAAGATCACCGCCAGCCGCTACGCCAAGGGGATGATCCGCGAGATCCGCACTCACGATCCGGCGACGCTGATCGACAAACTGATCTGCGGCGCTTACATCGAAGCGCGATCCTGCGAACGCTTCGCCAAACTGGCGCCGCACCTGGACGACGAGCTGAACCGCTTTTACGTCTCGCTGCTGCGCTCCGAAGCGCGCCATTATCAGGACTACCTGACGCTGGCGGAACAGATCGCCGGCGGCGACATCAGCGAACGGGTGGCGCATTTCGGCCGTCTCGAAGCTGAACTGATCCTGTCGCCGGACAGCGAGCTGCGTTTCCACAGCGGCGTGCCCGCCGCCGCCTGACGTTGAGGCGCGCCCTTACTGCGGCGCGCCCAGCAACAGATCCACCGCCTTTTCCGCCAGCATGATGGTCGGCGCATTGGTGTTGCCGCTGGTGAGCTGCGGCATCACCGAGCAGTCGATCACCCGCAACTGCTCAAATCCGTGCACCCGCAGCTGCGGATCGGTCACCGCGTCCTGCGGCGACGGCCCCATGCGGCAGCTGCCCACCGGGTGATACACCGTCTTGCAGAAGTTGCGCACGAACTCTTCCAGCTGCGCTTCGTCGCGCGTCCACTCCGGCTGCGGCATCAGCAGATCCTTGATCAGCGGCTTCAGCGCCGCGGTTTGCAGGAAGCCCAGGCCGAACTTCACCGCGCGCACGCTGCCGGCCAGATCGTCCGGGTGGCCGAGGTAGTTGGCGTGCAGCTTGACCGGATCGTGCGGGTTGCTGCTGCGCAGCAGCACTTCGCCGCGCGCCTTCGGCTGCAGGTAGCCGACCTTGAGCGTGAAGCCGTGAATGTTCGGCAGCGGCTCGCCGGGCACGTCGTCCCAGCTGTCCAGCAGCGGCAGGAAGTGGATCTGCACGTCCGGCCGGCCGTCGCCCTGGCTGTCGGTGAAGGCGGCGCCTTCCAGCACGTTGGACGAGAGCACGCCGCTGCGAAACGCCAGCCACTGCGCGCCGTGGCTCAGCGCCTGCAGGCCGCGATCGGCGCCGAACAGGCTGATGGACTCGCGGGTGCTGACGTTGATCGACATGTGCAGATGGTCGTGGAAGTTTTTGCCCACCGGCAGATCCGCCCGCACCTCGATGCCCAGCTGCTGCAGGTGGTCGCGCGGGCCGATGCCGGACAGCATCAGCAGCTTCGGCGAACCGACCGCGCCGGCGCTGACAATCACCTCTTTGGTGGCGCGCGCGGTCACTTCCGCGCCGCCGTTCTGGCTGTAGACCACGCCGGTGGCGACGTTGCCCTCGAAGGTCAGCCGGTGCGCCAGCGCGTTCAGTTTCACCACCAGCCGCCGTTCGTCGCGCACCGCCTTCAGGTAGGTGCGGGCGGTGCTGGCGCGTTCGCCGTTGTGGGTGGTGGTTTGGTAGAAACCGACGCCGTGCTGGCTGTCGCTGTTGAAGTCGTTGCGGTAGGGCAGGTTCAGCTCCTGGCCGGCGCGGATAAACGCCATGCTGAGCGGGTGGCGGTAGCGGTTTTCGCTGACCGGCAGCAGCCCGTCGGCGCCGTGGTAGTCGTCCGACAGGCTTTCGTTGGCCTCGGCGCGTTTGAAATAGGGCAGCACCTCCCGGTAGCTCCAGCCGGCGCAGCCATAGCGCTCGGCCCAGTCGTCGTAGTCCTGCGGCTGGCCGCGCAGGTAGATCATGCCGTTGACCGAACTGCTGCCGCCCAGCACCTTGCCCTGCGCGATCTGCATGCGGCGGTTGTTGGCGTGCGGTTCCGGCTCCGTCTCGTAGGGCCAGCTCTTTTTGGCGATGATCTTGGCCACGCCGGCCGGCATCTTGATGAACAGGTTATTGTCGTCGCCGCCGGCTTCCAGCAACAGCACCCGCGCCTGGGTGCGGCGGATCAGCTGCGCCGCCAGCACGCAGCCGGCGGAACCGGCGCCGACGATGATGTAATCAAAGGTATTTTCCGACATGACAGCTCTCCGTGCGCGATTGGGATACTGGCAGAGTAACGCGGGGGAAAAAGCGGTCAATTTGCGATCGTTAATTTATTAACGAACTTCACATTAAATTTACATCGTGGTTTTTAACGTCAGTTTATCTGCTTGAAATACGGCGTTATAGCGAGTTTTACTGATTGATTGCGATATTAATAAAAAAGGCGCAGCAAGCTGCGCCCTGATGAGAAGGCGGGGGCGATTACAGCGTTTTCAGCATGGTGACTTCGCAATCGACGTGGCCGGTAGCGCCCATCGCGTGGTCGATGTGTTCGAAGCCCAGATGTTCGTACAGCGCAACGGCCTGCGTCAGACTGGCGGTGGTCTCGAGGTAACAACAGCGGAAGCCGTGCCGGCGGGCGAAATCCAGCGCCTGCAGCGCCAGGCGTTTCGCCAATCCCTTGCCGCGCAACACCGGCAGGAAATACATCTTCTGCAATTCGCATATATCGTCTGCGCCGCCCTGCAGCGGCGCGATGCCGCCGCCGCCGGCGACCTGGCCGTCTACCTCGATCACCCAGTAAGCGCTGCGCGGCAGGCTGTAGAGCTGATACAGGGCGTCCAGATTGGGATCGGAGACGGTATAGCCTTTATCCGCCGTCAGGCCGTGCTCGGCGGAGACTTCGCGAATGACGTGAGCAATGGCGGCATTGTCTTCCGCCGTGATGGGGCGCACCAGCAGGCGCGCCGGGGTTGCTGTTGTCATGTTTACACTCGCCATTGAAAGAGACCACGTTCGTTTTTCGTTTTTATCGCAGCACGAAACGCGCCGGGGATTATTTCCCGGCGGCGTCCCTGCAGCAGTAATATCTTGTAATAACACCTAACCCGGCCCGGATGCAACGGCGATAAAAAAACAGCGGGGAAGACCCCGCTGTTTTTCAGGCGTTGGCGTGAGCCGGTGGATTACAGCGCGGCGATGGTCGCCTGCTGTTCCTGCAGCTTCACTTTGCCTTCTTTGCAGGCCGCCAGACGATCGCGTTCTTTGGCGACCACCGCTTCCGGCGCGCGCGCCACGAAGCCTTCGTTCGCCAGCTTGCCTTCGATCGTGGCGATTTCCGCATCCAGTTTGCCCATCTCTTTCGCCAGACGCGCGATCTCGGCGTCTTTGTCGATGAAACCGGCCATCGGGATCAGCAGCTCGGCGCCGTCCACCAGTTTCGTGACGGAGACCGGGCCTTTCTCACCGGCCGGCAGCAGCGCGATGGATTCCAGGCGCGCCAGACGGGCGATAAAGCTTTGGTTCTCCTGCACGCGGCGCTGGGCGTCGGCGCTGCAGTTGCGCAGCAGCACGTCGAGCGCTTTGCTTGGCGCGATGTTCATCTCGGCGCGGATGTTGCGCACGGCGATGATGGTTTGCTTGATCCACTCCAGATCGTTCAGCGCCTGCTCGTCTTCCAGCGCGGCGTCGTAGGCCGGGAACGGCTGCAGCATGATGGTGTCTGCGGTCGTGCCGGTCAGCGGCTTCACGCGCTGCCAGATGGTTTCGGTGATGAACGGAATGATCGGGTGCGCCAGGCGCAGCAGCGCTTCCAGCACGGTGATCAGCGTGTGGCGGGTGCCGCGCTGTTCCGCTTCGCTGCCGTTGCTCACCACCGGCTTGGTCAGCTCCAGATACCAGTCGCAGAACTGGTTCCAGGTGAATTCGTACAGGATGTTGGCCGCCAGATCGAAGCGGTAGGTATCCAGCGCTTCGCGGTAGGCTTTCACCGTGCGGTTGAATTCGGCCAGGATCCAGCGATCCGCCAGCGATAGCACTTTCTCGCCGCCGTTGAAGCCGCAGTCGTGCGCTTCGGTGTTCATCAGCACGAAGCGGCTGGCGTTCCACAGCTTGTTACAGAAGTTGCGGTAGCCTTCCAGGCGCTTCATGTCCCAGTTGATGTCGCGGCCGGTCGAGGCCAGCGCCGCCAGGGTGAAGCGCAGGGCGTCGGTGCCGTGCGGCTCGATGCCGTTCGGGAACTGCTTCTCGGTGCGCTTGCGGATTTTCTCCGCCAGCTGCGGCTGCATCATGTTGCCGGTGCGTTTTTCCAGCAGATCTTCCAGCGAGATGCCGTCGACCATGTCCAGCGGATCGATCACGTTGCCTTTCGACTTGGACATCTTCTGGCCTTCGTCGTCGCGGATCAGGCCGGTCATGTAGACGGTCTTGAACGGCACCTGCGGCTTGCCGTTTTCATCCTTGATGAAGTGCATGGTCAGCATGATCATGCGCGCGATCCAGAAGAAGATGATGTCGAAGCCGCTGACCATCACGCTGGTCGGGTGGAAGGTTTTCAGCGCCTCGGTCTGCTCCGGCCAGCCCAGGGTAGAGAAGGTCCACAGGCCGGACGAGAACCAGGTGTCCAGCACGTCTTCGTCCTGGGTCAGCACCACGTCGGCACCCAGGTTGTTCTCGCTGCGCACTTCTTCTTCGCTGCGGCCCACGTAGACTTTGCCGTTCACGTCGTACCAGGCCGGGATACGGTGGCCCCACCACAGCTGACGCGAGATGCACCAGTCCTGAATGTCGCGCATCCAGCTGAAGTACATGTTTTCGTACTGCTTCGGCACGAACTGGATTTCGCCCTGTTCGACCGCTTCCACCGCCACTTTGGCCAGCGGCGCGGTGCGCACGTACCATTGGTCGGTCAGCATCGGCTCGATCACCACGCCGCCGCGGTCGCCGTAAGGCACCGTCAGGTCGTGCGGTTTGATCTCGTCCAGCAGGCCTAACTGATCGAAGGCGGCAACCACCGCTTTACGCGCCGCGAAGCGCTCCAGGCCGCGGAACTCAGCCGGGATCTCGTTGCAGTAGTCGGTGCAGACTTCGCCCAGGGTGTTGAACACTTCCGCTTCCTGGCGGATGTCGCCGTCGAAGGTCAGAATGTTGATCATCGGCAGGCCGTGGCGTTTGCCGACTTCGTAGTCGTTGAAATCGTGCGCCGGGGTGATCTTCACGCAGCCGGTGCCTTTTTCCATATCGGCGTGTTCGTCACCGACGATGCGGATGCGGCGGCCGACCAGCGGCAGAATGATCTCTTTGCCGATCAGGTCCTTATAGCGCGGATCTTCCGGGTTGACCGCCACGCCGGTATCGCCCAGCACGGTTTCCGGACGGGTGGTGGCGACCACCAGGTAGTCTTTGCCCTCGGCGGTTTTCGCTCCGTCGGCCAGCGGGTAGCGCAGGTGCCACATGGAACCTTTGGATTCGCGGTTTTCCACTTCCAGATCGGAGATGGCGGTGCGCAGCTTCGGATCCCAGTTCACCAGGCGCTTGCCGCGGTAGATCAGGTCTTCTTTGTGCAGACGGACAAACACTTCGCGCACCGCGTTCGACAGGCCTTCGTCCATGGTGAAGCGCTCGCGCTCCCAGTCCACGGAGTTACCCAGACGGCGCATCTGGCGGGTGATGGTGCCGCCGGACTCCGCCTTCCACTGCCAGATCTTGTCGATAAACGCGTCACGGCCGTAGTCGTGGCGGGTTTTGCCTTCTTCCGCGGCGATCTTGCGCTCCACCACCATCTGGGTGGCGATGCCGGCGTGGTCGGTGCCCGCCTGCCACAGGGTGTTTTTACCCTGCATGCGCTGATAGCGAATCATGGTGTCCATGATGGTCTGCTGGAACGCGTGGCCCATGTGCAGGCTGCCGGTGACGTTCGGCGGCGGGATCATGATGCAGAAGCTTTCCTGGCTGGTGTCGCCGTTCGGCTTAAAGTAACCCTGATTCTCCCAGTGATCGTACAGCTTCTGTTCGATCTGCTTTGGGTCGTATGCGGTGTCGAGCTGACTGTTTGTCTTTTCCATTCTTTATCGTATTCAGTGAGTTGGCGGCGTAGCCGTGGTCAAATGGAAGCCGACGCTGCGATAGGCCTTGTAACGGTCGCGCGCCAACTGTTTCAGAGTGTCTTCGTAAGGAACGAAGTCTACCACTTCATGGAAAGCGGTAGCAAAATCGGCAAACTGCGGCAGCAGGGCGATCAGCAGATCGCGCGGGGCGTTGCCGCGCTTGCCGGGCCAGCACAGTTCCACCGGCGCGCCGTAGTGCGGCCCTTCGCCGGCCAGGTTGTGCGGCACGAACTCATGCGGCTCGCGCTGCCACAGCGCTTCGTCCAGCCGCTGGGCCTGCTCCTGGCTCTCGCAGGCGATCAGCACCCGTTTGCCGGAACGGAAGCCGTTGGCGGCAACGGCGCAGGCCACGGCCTCATGGGCGCTGAGCGCACCAGACGGTTCCGCGTTGTCGAGCAAATAAAACGTCGCCTGTTTCATTAAGGATCCACCGCTGCCGATAAAAAAATGTAGGGGCACAGCATGCTGTGCCCCTTGGGATTATACCTGAATTACCGCTCAGATTTAATCGTCGCCGTTCAGGCCCGCGCGGTTCAATAGGAACTGCGACAGCAGCGCCACCGGGCGGCCGGTCGCGCCCTTGGCTTTACCGGAGCGCCAGGCGGTGCCGGCGATATCCAGGTGCGCCCAGGTGTACTTGCGGGTGAAGCGCGACAGGAAGCAGGCGGCGGTGATGGCGCCGCCAGGGCGGCCACCGATGTTCGCCATGTCGGCGAAGTTGGAGTCCAACTGCTCGTAGTACTCGTCGGCCATCGGCAGGCGCCAGGCGCGGTCGCCGGCCTGCTCGGAAGCGCCCAGCAGCTCGTGCGCCAGCGGGTTGTGGTTCGACATCAGGCCGGTGATGTGGTGGCCCAAGGCGATCACGCAGGCGCCGGTCAGGGTGGCGATGTCGATCACCAGCTCCGGCTCGAAGCGCTCGACGTAGGTCAGGGTGTCGCACAGCACCAGACGGCCTTCGGCGTCGGTGTTCAGCACCTCGACGGTCTGGCCGGACATGGTGGTCAGCACGTCGCCCGGACGGTAAGCCCGGCCGCCCGGCATGTTTTCACAGCCGGCCAGCACGCCGATCACGTTCAGCGGCAGGTTCAACTCCGCCACCACGCGCATCACGCCGTACACGGTCGCCGCGCCGCACATGTCGTATTTCATCTCGTCCATGCCGTCGGCCGGTTTGATCGAGATGCCGCCGGAGTCGAAGGTCAGCCCTTTGCCTACCAGCACGATCGGCTTAGCGTCCGGATTTGGGTTGCCCTTATATTCCATCACCGACATTAACGACTCGTTTTGCGAACCGGCGCCGACCGCCAGATAGGCGTTCATGCCCAGCTCTTTCATCTGCTGTTCGCCGATGACGCGGGTGGTGATGTGGGTGCTGAAGGCGTCCGCCAGCTGGCGGGCCTGCGAGGCCAGGTAGCCGGCGTTACAGATGTTCGGCGGCATGTTGCCGAGATCTTTGGCCGCCTTGATGCCGGAAGCCACCGCCAGGCCGTGCTGAATAGCGCGCTCGCCGCTGGTGAGCTCACGGCGGGTCGGCACGTTGAACACCATTTTGCGCAGCGGACGACGCGGCTCCACCTTGTTGCTTTTCAGCTGATCGAAGGTGTAGAGCGTCTCTTTGGCGGTTTCCACCGCCTGACGCACTTTCCAATAGGTATTGCGGCCTTTCACGTGCAGCTCGGTCAGGAAGCAGACCGCTTCCATCGAGCCGGTGTCGTTGAGGGTATTGATGGTTTTCTGGATCACCTGCTTGTATTGGCGCTCATCGAGCTCGCGCTCTTTGCCGCAGCCGATCAGCAGGATGCGCTCGGAGAGAATGTTGGGCACATGGTGCAGTAGCAGCGTCTGCCCGACCTTGCCTTCCAGTTCGCCACGGCGCAGCAATGCGCTGATATAACCATCACTGATTTTGTCGAGTTGTTCTGCGATAGGGGACAGGCGGCGCGGTTCGAAAACGCCGACTACAATACAGGCACTGCGCTGTTTTTCCGGGCTACCGCTTTTTACACTGAACTCCATGCACTCTCCTGAATCTTAAAGACAAAGGCGGACGCTACGGCTAGAATAACCGACTCCGTAACGATCTCCCGCCATTTGAGTTAACGGATTATGTTAACCTGAACGGCGTAAATTGCTCTGTTTTGGCGACTATAAGCAAGTTCCTATAGGACACCCAAACGGCTTGATGTTGTAATACTATTTTAGCTGTGAAGGTTGCCATATGATGAGAATAAATGGCGGATTAGCGATGAAATTATCGATTTTCCTGCAAAAAGACAAGTTTTCACAGGCGTAATAAGCGTGATCATCATAAGATATCTGGTACGGGAAACGCTCAAGAGCCAAATCGCCATCCTGTTCATCCTGCTTCTGATCTTCTTTTGTCAGAACCTGGTCAGGGTGTTGGGCGATGCGGTGGACGGCAATATCCCGACAAACTTAGTCCTCTCCCTGCTGGCGCTGGGCGTGCCGAAAATGGCGCAGCTCATCCTGCCTTTGAGCCTGTTTCTCGGCTTGCTGATGACGCTTGGGCGGTTGTATACCGAGAGCGAAATCACCGTTATGCACGCCTGCGGGCTGGGCAAACGCACCCTGATTATCGCCGCCATGATCCTGGCGCTGTTCACCTCTGCGATCGCGGCGGTGAACGTGTTTTGGGCCGGCCCCTGGGCTTCGCGCTATCAGGACGTGGTGGTGAACGAAGCCAAGGCCAACCCGAGCATCGCCGGGCTGGCGGAAGGGCAGTTCAAACCCTCGCAGGACGGCAACGCGGTGCTGTTTATCGGCAACGTGAAGGGCAGCACCTTCAACGACGTGTTCCTGGCGCAGCTGCGGCCGAACGGCAACCAACGCCCGTCGGTGGTGGTGGCCGAGCACGGCAACATCGTGCAGCAGAAAGACGGCTCGCAGGTGGTGACGCTCGACAAGGGCACCCGCTTTGAAGGCACCGCGCTGCTGCGCGACTTCCGCATTACCGACTTCAACGACTACAAGGCGGTGATTGGCCACCGCACCGTGGCGGCGGACAACACCGAATCCGAACAGATGTCGATGCAGACGCTGTGGGAGTCCGACGATCCGGATGCGCGCGCCGAGTTCCACTGGCGCCTGACGCTGGTGGTGTCGGTGGCGCTGATGGCGCTGCTGGTGGTGCCGCTCAGCGTGGTGAACCCACGCCAGGGCCGCGTGCTGAGCATGCTGCCGGCCATCCTGCTGTATCTGATCTTCTTCCTGCTGCAGACCTCGCTGCGCTCCAACGCCGGCAAGGGCAAGCTGGATCCGATGCTGTGGCTGTGGCTGGTTAACGGCGTTTACTTCGCGATCGCGCTGGCGCTGAACCTGTGGGATACCGTGCCGATGCGCAAGCTGCGCGCACGCCTGAGAGGAGCGGCCTGATGTTTGGCGTATTAGACCGGTATATCGGTAAAACGATTTTCAACACCATCATCATGACGCTGTTCATGCTGGTGTCGCTGTCCGGCATCATCAAGTTCGTCGATCAGCTGCGCAAGGTCGGCCAGGGCGAATACACCGCGTTGAGCGCCGGCATGTACACCCTGCTGAGCGTGCCGAAAGACATCGAGATCTTCTTCCCGATGGCGGCGCTGCTCGGCGCGCTGCTCGGCCTGGGCCAACTGGCGACGCGCAGCGAACTGGTCGTCATGCAGGCTTCCGGCTTCACCCGCCTGCAGATCGCCGGCTCGGTGATGAAAACCGCCATTCCGCTGGTGCTGCTGACCATGGCGATCGGCGAGTGGGTGGCGCCGCAGGGCGAGCAGATGGCGCGCAACTACCGCGCCCAGCAGATGTACGGCGGCTCGCTGCTCTCCACCAAGAGCGGGCTGTGGGCGAAGGATGGCAACGACTTCATCTACATCGAGCGCGTCTCCGGCGACAAAGAACTCTCCGGCGTGAACATCTACCACTTCAACGATCAGCGTCGCCTGGAGACGGTGCGCTATGCCGCCACCGCCAGCTTCGAGAACGGGGTGTGGCAGCTTTCGCAGGTGGACACCTCGGATCTGACCGATCCGAAACAGGTGACCGGCACCCAGACGCTGACCGGCGAATGGAAAACCAACCTGACCCCGGACAAGCTGGGCGTGGTGGCGCTGGATCCGGATTCGCTCTCCATCAGCGGGCTGCACAACTACGTGAAGTACCTGAAGCAGAGCGGCCAGGAGGCCAGCCGTTACCAGCTCAACATGTGGAGCAAAATCTTCTCGCCGCTGTCGGTGGCGGTGATGATGCTGATGGCGCTGTCGTTCATCTTCGGCCCGCTGCGCAGCGTGCCGATGGGCATCCGCGTGGTGACCGGCATCAGCTTCGGCTTCCTGTTCTACGTGCTGGATCAGATCTTCGGCCCGCTGAGCCTGGTGTACAGCATGCCGCCGGTGCTGGGCGCGCTGCTGCCGAGCATGCTGTTCCTGCTGATCAGCGTTTATATGCTGCTCAAACGCAAGTAGCGGGGCGATCGGTAGTGAAGAAAGGCGTGGCCGCGGGGCCGCGCCTTTTTTGTTGGTGGGGCATGCCCCCGCCTGTGGTTTTTGTCGTGTTATAGTCACTTCAGCGGCAATGCAGGCAGAGGGAGCACGCAGCCAATGGAAGACGAATACAATCTCAGCAATATCATCGGCAAGCGACTGGAAGCGGCGTTGGGAGAGTTGGGCGATCTCCTGTGGGCGTATGTGGTGTTATCCAAAAAAGACATTGCCTGCATCTTTGGCGTCACCAACTACCCGAGTGAATGGGTAAAAAAGTATCAAGAGCAGGGGTTGCAGTATATTGATCCGGTGGTGCTTACCGCCCGTAACCGCCTGACCCCGTTCGCCTGGGACGAGCAAATCATGGCTGACGCAGGGCTGCACTTTCCCGAGTTGTTCGAACAGGCCCGCGAGTTTGGCGTAACGCACGGCTATACCTTCGTGCTGCACGATTACAACGACAATCTCGTCACGCTTTCCTTTGCCTTCAACGTTGAGCAGAGAGCGGAAGCCATCCAGGCGCTCACCGATCGTAAAGGTGAAATCTCGGTATTGCTGGCCTCAATCCATGAGTCGTATCTGGCACTATCCCCACTTTCAGAAAAAAACGCCGTAGCCCTGGAAAGAAATGCCCGCTTTACCGACAGGGAAAACGAGATCCTTTATTGGGCCAGCGTGGGTAAAACCTACCAGGAAACGGCGATGATCCTGGGCATAAAAACCGGCACCATCAAGTTTCATATGTCCAACGTCGTCAAAAAGTTGGGGGTAACGAATGCCCGACATGCCGTGCGCCTGGGGATGGAGCTTCGGTTGATTAAACCGGTGGAGTGACAGGCTAGCGTACCCGTGGAATACGGAGGCACGGCTGCGCATAAATCATCAGCCGGGATACGTCTGAAGGGAGAAAATATCGGCTGGCGAACAGCGTTTTTCGATTCAAGAAATGATGGGCGTCAATCGGTATTGATTTGGTCGCGTGTCGGTTCACGTTGAGGACGTAATATAGAGTACCTGCCCCGATCTCTGCGATATGAAATAATAACCTGCATGAACTGATAAAGGTCTAGTAAGGGACTGTACTTTAGTCTAACTGGTTTCTCACCCCTCAAGGCGATACACTTCCCCGGTAATGTTTTGATAAAAAATACAAAAAAAAACCTGACCGCGTAGGGCCAGGTTGCCAATATTGGCCAACACCAGGGAAAATTTTCTTACATCATCTTAAAGCTATTAACTCTGCGGAGGCAAGTGTTCTCTGCTGGTTTTTACGCCTTGAGTGGCTATTTCGTTACGTATGTACGCTATTTTGTGGTGATTTTCGATAGAACCCCATCCAGCTAAAAATAACGTCTCTTTCTTAATGGCGTTATTCCACGTATTTATTTCCCGCCTGATTTTTACCAATGAAAAAAGAGTGTTCTCGGAATGTTACGCAACCTCATTCTTTATTGGCTGACACATGGATATGCAATTATTTGCAGCATTGCCATTGCGGCTGGGGATTATTTTTTTGCTGGCTGCATTGGTTGAGAAGAGCCGATTGGCGTGGCGAAAGAATACGTTTGGGGCGCGATCTAACAGATCGCGCCCTGGGGGTTGACGTTGGGGGGAAGCGTTACAGCAGCCAGTCCAGCAACACCACGCCGCACAGGCTGATAGCCCAGGCGATAGTGGTGGGCACCGACCACACCATCATCTGTTGGCGCACGTCCTTGATGCCCATCATACGGTTGACCACCCAGAACATGCTGTCGTTGAAGTAGCTGAAGAACAGCGCGCCCAGGGTGGCCGCCTGCGCCGCCGCCAGCATATTGACGCCGGGCAGCAGGCTGACGATCGGTGCCGAGATAGAGGCGGCGGTGATCATCGCCACCGTGCCGGAGCCCTGTATCACCCGCACCAGCGTGGCGATGACGAACGGGATCAGCACCGGCGAGATCGGCAGCCCGGCGACCTGTTCCGCCAGCTGCGTGCCGGCGCCGCTCTCGCGCAGCACCGCCCCCAACGCGCCGCCGGCGCCGGTAACCAGCAGGATGATGCCGGCGGTCTGCAGGCCTTCCTCCAGCCGCTCCAGCGTGTCGTGCTTGTTGGCGTGCGGCATCAGGGTGTACACCGCCAGCAGCACGCTGATCGCCAGCGCGATCATCGGCGAGCCGAGAAACGCGAAGCTTTGGCCCCACAGGCTCTCCGCCAGCCAGCCCATGCCCTCGCGCTTGGCCAGCATATTGTTGACCGCGTTGACGAAGATCAGCCCGATCGGCGTCAGGATCGGCAGCAGCGACAACATCAGGCTCGGCAGCGCCTTGCCCTCTTTCTCCGCCAGATACTGCTGATGCGCGGCGCGCAGATCCTGCGGCGCTTCCTCTTCCTGCGGCATAAAGTCCGGGTAGCGCGCGCCCAGCCAGCGCGCATACAGCACGATGCCGATCACGCAGGGAATGGCCAGCACCAGCCCGGCCAGCATCATGGCACCGATATCCACGCCGAAGATGCCCGCCACGCCCAGCGGCCCCGGCGTCGGCGGCACCGCGTGGTGGGTGAGGATCAGCCCGCCGGCCAGCGCGACGCCGAGCGTCAGCAGGTTGCGCTTGCCCTTTTTCGCCAGCGCCTTGACCAGCGGATAAAGGATGACGAACGCCGAATCGACGAAGATCGGGATGCTGACGATATAGCCGGTGATGGCCAGCGCCCACTCCTCGCGCCTTTTGCCCAGCCATTTGATAAAGCTGTAGGCGATTTGCTCGGCGGCGCCGGAGACCTCCAGCACCCGGCCCATCATCACCCCCAGCCCGATGACGATGCCGATGCTGCCGAGCGTGGAGCCGAAGCCCTTGGTGATGGCGTCGACGGTTTGCGTGGCACCCATGCCGCCGGTAATGCCGGCGATGGAGGCGGCGATCAGCATGGCGATCAGCGCATGCATGCGGGTGCGCAGCACCAGGAAAATCAGCGCAAACACCGCCACCGCCAGCCCGATGATTGGGGTATACATCGCCATGATCAGCCCCCGCCTTGCGGCATGTCGTCGCGGATAAAGGCGCGGATCGCCTGCTCGAAGCTTTCATCGGCGGTGAAGCCCAACTGCTGCGCCCGCCGGGTGTCGAACTCGCCCGGCCAACCGGCGACGATGCGGTTGATGGCGGCGTCCGGCTCGAATCGCACCCGTGCGGCGACGGCGTCACCGGCCACCGCGCGCAGCGCTTCGAGCATCTCCCGCACGCGCACGCTGATGCCGGGCAGGTTGAGCGTGCGCAGGGCGCCGAACGCCGAAGCGGGCAGCGTGGCGGCGTGGATGAAGTTGCTCACCACCGCGGCCGGGCTGGAGAGCCACAGCGCCAGCTCGGCGTCTACTGGGCACACCGCCTGCTCGCCGTGCAGCGGCTCGCGGATGATGCCGCTGGCAAACGACGAGGCCGCCTTGTTCGGCTTGCCCGGCCGCACGCTGATGGTGGGCAGGCGCAGCACGCGGCCATCGACGAAGCCTTTGCGCGCATAGTCGTTGATCAGCAGTTCGCACATCGCCTTCTGCGCGCCGTAGGAGGATTGCGGGGTGACCGCGCAGCGATCGTCGATCACCGGCGGCAGCTCACCGCCGAACACCGCCAGCGAACTGGTGAAGATAAATTTCATGCCCGGCGCCCGGTGGCGCGTCGCTTCCAGCAATTGGCGGGTGGCATCGAAATTGACCTGCATGCCGAGATCGAAATCGCTCTCCGCATGGCTGCTGACGATGGCCGCCAGGTGGAACAGCACGCCGCAGTCGGCGTCGATCAGCCGCTCCGCCGCGCCGGGCTGAGACAGATCGAGCGCCAGACACTGCAGGCGCGCATCCGGCAGCGGGGCGGGCGGCGGGGTGATGTCCGTCAGGATCAGTGTGTCGAAGGCCAGCGGGCAACTGCCGTGCAGCAGCGCTTTCGCCAGCCGCTGGCCGAGAAAACCGGCGCCGCCGGTGATGACGATATTCATATGGTGCTCCTTTCCCTAGCGTTGTTGTTATCAGAGTTGGACGTTGTGCAGTTGCAGACCGCGCTCGCGCAGCAGCTGCTGCGCCTCCGGCGGCAGCGCGGCGTCGCAGATGATGTCGCTCAGCGCCTCCAGCGGACAGACGCGGAACATGCCGTATTTGCCGTACTTGCTGCTGTCGGAGACCAGCACCCGGCGGCGGGCGACCTCCAGCAGTGCCTGCTTGACCAGCACCTTCTCCTCGTGCGGCGTGGAGAGGCCGTGTTCCAGATCCCACGAGCTGGTGCTGATGAAGGCCACGTCGATATTCAGGGTGCGCAACAGCATGGCGGCGCTGTTACCGACGCAGGAGTAGTTGCGCTGATCCACCTGGCCACCGGTGTGGAACAGGCTGAGCTGCGGGCGATTCATCAGGTGCTGGATGATGGAGAAATCGTTGGTGACGACCGTCAGATTGAAGCGCTCCGCCAGGCTGCGGGCGATCTCGAAGGTGGTGGTGCCGGCGTCCAGATAGACCACCTGGCCGTCTTCCACCAAGCCGGCGGCGTATTTGCCGATCTCGCGCTTGTGGCGATGGTGCAGCTGCGCCTTCTCGCAATAGGCCAGCTCCTGGCGCAGCGCCTCGCTCAGGCGCACGCCGCCGCTGACGCTGACCACTTTGCCTTGCTCTTCCAGCACGCGGATATCGCGCCGCACCGTCATGTGGGAGACGCTCATCAGCTCCGACAGCGCGCTGATGCTCGCCAGCTGATATTCATGCACATAGCGATAGATGTAATCGCGGCGTTCAGACGGGATCATGTTCGCTCCTGTGGCCCCGGCGGCGGCAGGGGCGCCGCGAAGCTGTTATTTTTTGTTATGGAGGAACATCTTCAACCATCGCGATTAACAAGTAAGCGACAGTTATCACAAATGCCGGCGTGGGGGTTGGGGCGTTTTTGTTATTTAACTTTATGATTAATTGTTTGTTATTGGCTTTTCTCGGCGTTTTGTTGTGCAACACCATGCTGTGATAATTAATGTGACGCGCCACAAGGTTTGTGAAGCGGGCGGGGCGGGAAAGCGGCGAGGAAGGGCCGGCAAACGTGCGCTGCGGCGCTTTTTTCGACACTTAACTCATTGAACAACGGATAAGTGTTGCGTGACGATCGCGGGAAGGTATAATGCACCCGTTTTCCGCATACTACTTCAGTGCCGAAGTGGCGAAATCGGTAGACGCAGTTGATTCAAAATCAACCGTAGAGATACGTGCCGGTTCGAGTCCGGCCTTCGGCACCATTAAGTACCGCGCGAACAAGAAGCCACCGAAAGGTGGTTTTTTTGTGCCTGGAATCGGATCTGCCTGCCTGTTTTAGTTCCACGCACTTTTTGATATTTCCGGGTGTTGATCTCTTCCCAATATCGGTGTCAGGCTAAATCAGAGATCCGGGCCTTTTTGCAGACTTCGGATAAATTCCTCCGGTGTCAGGTTGTTTAATGATGGATGAGGTCGTTGCTGGTTATACTCCTACGCCAGCACTCGGTGATTTTCCGCGTTTCATTCAGTGTCCTTAACAGGTAAAAATCCAGGATTTCTGTCCGGTACGTCCGGTTAAACCGTTCGATAAACGCATTCTGTGTGGCTCAGCCGCTTGATAAATTCCAGCGCCACACCATGCTCTTCAGCCCATTGCGCAAGCGTCAGAGAAACAAGTTCTGGATCATTATCCATCCGCATCTTCAACGGATATCCACGGTTTGTGACAATCCTATCCGCTCGTTGAGCTGAGATATTCAGGCCGATTTCTATCGCCAGTGCTTCGTGGTTAAAATCGCCCACCACATTGAAGCTACGGAAGTGTCGGCTACAGAATAGTGCATCGTGTATAAAATTGATGGACCAGCTTTGATTAAGCGCCTCAGGATTCCCCAGTGGAACCGGATTACGCACCGGCAGACGTCTTACGGCGAAAATTCAGTTTCAGTACGCGGTAAATCCGTATCGCGGATAGCGTTCAGCCGCTACGGTCAGCGCCATAATGACCGGCTGATCACGTCGTGTATCCGGCTGATAACGAATTACCGTCCTGCTCAGCTACAATGTCTTGCATGCCTGACGTAAGCTCATGGCAAACTGCGCGGTCAGATAGCTGACCAGCTCACGCTTTTTCGCTGGTTTTAAAGCTTTTTTCAATAACGTCTTTCAGTCCGCGGCACTCGAGACTCTGGTCCGCAAACATCTGTTTCAGTTGGCGGTTTTCATCCTCAAGGTCTTTCATCTTTTTGATATCGGAGGCTTCGATAACGCCGAACTTCGCTTTCCAGTTGTTCAGAAATCTCGGTCTCGCGGCAGACATCCTTAACTGTGCGTCCGGCTTCGACGGACTTCAGAACAGCGAAGATCTGGTGTTCGGAGAATCGAGTTTTGCGCATGACGATCTCCTCCTGGAACATAATCAGTATGTCGGAAGAGCTCTAAAAGTGAATGGGCCGTTTTACCGGGATACTTACACATGGCGCTATGGGTAGCACAGATCAGACATAGAGTATGTATATTATAATTAAACTACCACGCCTCAGTGTTAAATGTTATTTTTTAATATCTCAAAATTAAATAAAGTGGTTTTGGTTTGTTAGCTATTAATTTTTTGGAATATAATTTCCCATCTCCCATTTTATTGAGAGATGGTTGTGATACTATAATAGGTTTCTTTATTAAACTCTTGAGACAACATTGCTTAAGAGTTAATTGAGCTCTCGGATACATCATAGCATTGTCTAATAAATGCATCTATTTTTGAATCATTCATCCCTTCAAAAATAACTCCTGCCCCTTGCATATTTAAGGTTTTAGAAAATTGTCTAAATCTTGCCTCTCTTTTATCCTCACCATCCAAAAAGTGCTCACTCATAAATCTAATTATACCATTGGAAATTTCTCGACGTCTGAACATCCACGGTCGTTCTATTAGGTTGCTTCTTATATCTGCGGTACGCAATATTATTCTTAATGCAACTTCAAAGTTGTCATTGGAGTACTGGCTCGCAATCCATGCATTCCACCATAATCTAGATATTGCATTGTCATCTCGGCAATGTGTTCTGTTAATGGCGAAGAAATGCTTTTTTATATGCTCAATCTTTTTTTCTTCAGATATTTTAGTTATATCCCATCTGTTTCTGGTGAATTTAAGACACTCTGTGTGTGTGAAGCGTGACCAGACTCTATTCTCACAAGCTAAAACTGGCGTTAGGTTCCTTAAGGACGACCAAACTAATATTGAGTTCTCTATCTCTAAATCACGCTTAACTGATTCTGGCTCATTATTACTGTATTTAAGATCTTGTAATGGTTCGGGAATATAATCGATGGATAAAGGAATGTTCCAATTGCCATCTTCAATTTCTTGGGAGAAGTCTGGTCCATCAATCATATATTTTTCAATATTGACGCCTATCCCCTCATAAAGATAATCAGCAGCCGACTGGCCAAGATATAATACCTTTTTATTCGACATGAGCCAGTCCTCTTATTGCGTCTTCCAATAACATCAATGGATTGGATAGGATTTTTTGTGCGTTTTTAAGATGCTCATCATCATTGGAGTAGTTTATATTAAATGAATCACAACGTTCTTTAAATACTTTGACCCATCTTTGTTCGCTTAGGTAACCTTTTGATAATGCACTAAATATTTGCATTACAGCTGGCAAGTAAATACTGGATAATAACATGTTTCTAGTGTGAACATTTCCCCTTAAGTTACATATGATCTTATGGATTGAAGGAGAAACCAAAATATCTATAGTTGAATTGTCTAATTGAATATCGAACGAACCATCTGGAATGTCATTGCTTTTTATTAATTTAAATATTGACTCCATTGGTGCCAGCTTTTCATAGCCAGCAGTAAATTCGGCTTGAAGACCGATTGCTATTGGACTAAATTCAGGAATGATGATCTCATTTCCAAATTCAGGATTTATTTTTTCATCTTGCAGATTTAATTTATCCTCTGATGTGTAAATTATTGGCCTTATTTGTACCTTTCCTTTGACCTTACCCGAGGGGATGATTATTTTCCAACTATCGATATCGATCTCTTCGCATGATGAATAATATGTATCATTACAAGTGATATAGATAACGCATTTGGCTTTCCTCTCTATTATATAACTTTTTATCTCGTTACTTCCTATATTTATTGAGCCAGATATAATAATGTTCCAAGAGTTTCTGTCTTCTATAGCAGAAAATTTTTCAAATGAAAAATCACTATCGGTATAATCTTCCGTTAGTGGTCCTAATACTGGGAATGGGAATCTCATGTTATTTTTTATTTTCATTTTTATCTCCAGGAATTTCAATGGCTACTATAATTGGACCTTTATATAGGAAGTAACGAGATAAAAAGTTATATAATAGAGAGGAAAGCCAAATGCGTTATCTATATCACTTGTAATGATACATAT